>PHDT01000005.1:0-82620 GCA_002842695.1 Bacteroidetes bacterium HGW-Bacteroidetes-10
CACTGGATAAAGGAGGCTGGAGCAAACAAGCTTGTGGTGGGTTCGCAGGCAAGGATTCTTTATGCCGATTCTGAAGGGCGTATGAAAATTGCCCTTGAGATGAACAGGGCAATAAGGGAGGGAAGAGTATCTGCTCCCATTGTTCTTGGCAGAGACCATCACGATGTTTCAGGAACCGACTCTCCGTACAGGGAGACATCAAACATATATGACGGATCTTCATTTACTGCCGATATGGCAATTCAGAATGTAATCGGGGACTCGTTCCGCGGTGCAACATGGGTATCTGTACACAATGGCGGAGGTGTTGGCTGGGGAGAAGTAATAAATGGCGGATTCGGAATGGTTATTGACGGAAGCGAGGATGCAGACAGAAGAATAAAAAATATGCTTCACTGGGATGTGAACAACGGAATTTCAAGAAGAGCATGGGCAAGAAACAAGGGTGCCATCTTTGCCATTAAAAGAGAAATGGAGAGGACACCCCTGCTGACTGTTACTATACCGAATATTGCAGACGATGAGTTAATCGCCAAGACCGCTGATCATATTTTCAACAGCAAATCCTAAACTTGAAGCATAGGCTTTGAGGTCACTTACTGCCTTTGGATCAGGGTTCCGTTCACGGGCCAGGATCCAGAGGTATTTTCTTCCCGGGTCACCTACTAGTGCAATTGAATAATCCTTATCCACACTCAACACCCAGTAATCTCCGGCAAATGGCCAAAAGAAGCTCACCTTGAGCTTTGACGGCTCATTCGGATCGGGAACCCACGCGCGCCCCTTAACCTCCTTGAAGCGGCTCTTCTCTGCAATTACGCGCCCCTGATTGATTACCGTCACATCTCCGTTGTCACGCAGCTCATAAAATGCAGTATTTTCTTCAAGTCCCTCTTCAAATGTGTTGGGAAGGCGTGATATCTCGTACCACTTACCCATATACCTTTTAATCTCAAAATTCTCCTGGGTATCGAGAACCAGATGCGGCGCTGAACAGGAGAAGCCAAAGAGTGATGCGATAACCAAAATATATTTCTTCATTATTTTTAAGAATTGTTGCAACTGTTACACTTTATAATTTTCAGACAAACTACTTTTGCATCATAAAATTAACAATAAAAATGAAAAGAACAGTAATTAAAATAGATGAAGAGCTTTGCAACGGATGCGGCAATTGTGTTGAGGGATGTCACGAAGGTGCCCTTCAGCTTATTGACGGAAAGGCTGTAATGATAAGCGACCTCTACTGCGATGGCCTGGGAGCATGTATAGGCGAGTGCCCGGTGGGAGCTATAGAGCTAATCGAAAAAGAGACTGAGCCATATAATGAAATTGCCGTAATGGAAAGAATATCTTCCAAAGGTGAAAAAGTTGTGCTCGCACACCTTCAGCATCTTAAAAATCACGGAGAGATGGAGTGGTTTAATCAGGGAGTTGAGTGGTGCAAAGAGAACAACTTCAAACTGGATCTTTCAAAAATTGGTGACCACCCGGCAGTGAAGGTTGAGGCTCCTCACTCTCATGCACATGCTCACAAACATGCTCCTGAAGTACATTCAAATGAGGGTAAAGGAATGGCCTGCGGATGCCCCGGCTCTATGGAGAGGGACTTCAGGGCAGCGGCCCCTGCATTTACACCTGCAAAGGCTCCTCAGATTTCAGGTATGTCAGAACTCCGCCAGTGGCCGGTTCAGCTTCACCTGCTTAACCCTGCTGCGGGATACTTTAAGAGTGCAGATGTGCTTCTTGCCTCTGACTGCTCTGCATTCACCCACGGGTCATTCCATGAGACATTTCTGAAGAACAAAACGCTGGCTATAGCATGCCCTAAACTCGACAGCGCAAAGGAGTCATATGTTGAAAAGCTGGCAATGATGATTGACGAGTCAAAGATTAATACTCTCACTGTTCTTATAATGGAAGTTCCCTGCTGCGGAGGTCTTATTCAAATTGCGCAGGCGGCGCGAACTAAGGCCGCAAGAAACATCCCGGTAAAGCAGATTGTTATGTCAATCAAAGGCGAGGTTCTGAGCGAGGATTGGGTATAACTTTTTTCAGTAATCCGTTCTTAATATGAAATAAAAAAAGGAGCTTCTCATGAGGCTCCTTTTTTTAATTTTTTCTGCAGCAGATTATTACTTTTTCTTCCCGAAAAGCAGATAGTCCAGGGAGAATGATCCTGCACCTGTAAAGAATAACCCGGCAAAGATAGCCAGATAAATAATTGCCAGTTCTTTAACTGCAACAGGATCTGCCGCGTGTGCAACAAATACTGCAACACCCATGGCAAAAACCAGCGGAATAGCAGAGAGTCTGGTAAGCAGACCAAGAACAATCATAATTGCAGCAACAAATTCAGCTGCAATAAGAAGAATCACAGACAATGATGTTCCAATTCCAAGCGGGTCGAATCCGCCTGCAACCATATTGTCGAAGTTCTGGATTTTTGACCATCCGTGGGTCATCATCAGCAGACCTGCAGCTGCGCGGATAATGAGCAAAGCGAGAGAAATAGTCTTCTCTTTTGCCGGAGCACCGTAAAGTAAAAATTTAATCATACTTGTGATAGATTTAAGAATTAGTACTGTTTAACAAGTGGTTCCAAAATATGTTCAATATCATTGAATGCCAGGGTCATCACCTTTTCGGTAACTCCTCCGGCCTGAGCTGCGAGAACACCGGAATTCATTCTTGAAATATACACTTTACCTTCTGTAGTTGCATATACAGAAATACGGCACGGCATAAGGGAAGAGTATATTCTCTGTTCGTCCAGGCTTAGCATCTGAACAGAATAGTCCGGACGGCAAACCTCTACAACTGTAACAGGTGGCACATCATATCCGTGTTTTGCAAGAGATTGATGGAGATGGTGCATATGCAGCACGTTCCACTTGGTATTTTCAAGTGCTGCCAGTATTTTTTCCACAGTCTCTTCTACGCTGTATTTACTTTCGTTATTTATAAACATTTCCATGATTATCAGATTATTTGTTTAACAAAATGCTCAAGAGGCTCAGTTAGCTGAATATCTGAACTCTCTATCTCGGACAGTTTTTCGTGTCCTGAACTGGTGAGTACAAAATACATCTGTCTCTTGTCTCTTTCACCGAGTACTCTTTCAATGTACCCTCTCTCCTCTACCGACCGGAGTAATTTGGATGTGTTGGAGCAGGTGAGATTTATCTCCTCTGCTATCTCTCCCGAAGATAGTCTTTTATCTTTAAGACAACAAAGAACCATACCTTCGTTCAGGCACATCTCGTGCTCCTTATGAAATTTTGTTTCAAAATCTGTTATCGAACGGCATACATCCCTTATTGCGCATAGCTTTTTCATAATTATTCCTCTATCTTTTAAGCAGAGTCTTTTCAATTGCATTCTTGATCACATCCTTTGGAAGTGCACCCTGAGCAACCTGAGGATCTTCACCCATTGGTATAAAAAGCATTGTGGGAATACTTCTGATTCCAAAAGCCGAAGCAAGCTCTGTCTCTGCCTCTGTATCTACTTTATATATATAAATCTCACCATGATATTCTGCTGCAAGTTCTTCAAGAATTGGGGCAAGTGTCTTGCACGGGCCGCACCATGATGCATAAAAGTCTACTATTGCAGGTTTGTCGCCCAGATATTTCCACTCAGTTGAATTCTTTTCGTAGTTAACTACTTTCTGAAGGAACTGTGCTTTTGTAAGATGGATTGTCTTAACTGCAGAGTTTTTTCCCGATTCGGCCGCATCTGAAATTGATCCGGCAGGCCGATTCTCTCCGTTTTTGCTGCTTGCAGAACTGCATCCAGGAACTGCAATTGCCAATGTTAACAATAATATTGTAAAATGTTTCAGTTTCATAAAAAATTTGATTTCTCTTTGTTTACATTTGCAAAATTAAATATAATTTCCATTAAAACAAATTTCCATAGGAAAATATTTATTTGAAATCTGAGTTATAATTACTTATTTTGTTGAATTATTTATATTAGCAATTAGTTATGGATGAGATTTGTAGAATTAAGGATTTGTACAGGACATTGTACATATTTGAGAAAGATTTTCAACAGAAATACAGAATAACCATAAATGAGGCTATGCTACTGTGTGCACTCAAGGATGGTCAGCCAAGAAGTGCAAATGAACTGTGTGAATTCATAGGTCTCTCCAACTCGAGGGGTTCAAGAATTATCAACACATCTGAGGCAAAAAAACTGATTGAGAGAGAGATGGGCAAAGATGACAAGAGAAAAATGATATTTACATTATCAGACACCGGAAAAATCAAGGTTAATGAAATGGCAAAGGAAGAACTTGTGATAAGCAACCAGCTCCGCGATCTTCTTAAATAGAACATAGATGAAAACAATTTCAAAGTTTATACTTAAAATGATGGGATGGAAGGTTATGGAGCCTCCTGTTCCCGAGCCAAAGTGTATAATCCTTGGCGTTCCGCATACCTCTGCTTGGGATTTTGTGGTCTCTTACCTTTACTATCAATCTGAAGGACATACTGCAAATATTATGGTCAAAGAGAGTTTCTTCAGATGGCCTTTTGGCAAAATAGTCAGATCAATGGGCGGAATTCCCGTACATCAGGGGAAGGGTGCAACTCTTGCCAGACAAATGATAGAAGAGTTTGAAAAGAGAGAGGTTATGCACCTTGCGATAGCGCCTGAGGGAACAAGAGCTCGCAATGAAAAGTGGAAAACCGGCTTTCACACTATAGCGAGGGCTGCAAATGTCCCGGTTTATCTCGGTTATTTCGACTGGGGCAGAAAAGAGGTAGGAAGAGGTGAGAAATTTGAACTTACAGATGACGTTCAGGGTGACCTGAAAAGAATAAGACAATGGTATGTGAACAAGGGTGTCAGGGGGAAGTTCAATGAGAACTTTGCTACTGGCAAAGATTTGGAATGATTGTTGCAGGATTACACTTGACTCATTAATATTTAAAAATGCAATCAAAAGAATTCAATACTTTAAAGGACTTATTTAACTACAGCATAGATAAATACAAGGGCAATAACGCTTTCGCATATGTAGACGGTAAATCTTACACTTACGGCCAGCTTGGAGAGGAGACCATAAGAATAAACGAGTTACTTCTCGAAGCAGGAATTGGTGCCGGAGCTAAAGTGGCTCTTCTTGGGCAGAACATGCCAAACTGGCCTGTCGCATACTTTTCTGCTGTAGCTTTTAACAGAATAATCGTACCTGTATTGCCTGACTTCGCAGAAGCGGAGATCAGGAATGTAATAGAACACTCAGAATCTACAGCTCTGTTTGTATCGCAGAGACTTGCAGCTAAGGTTCCCGCAGATCTTATGGAGAGCCTTAATGTTGTAATTGATCTGGATACTCTTAGGGTAATCAGAAGCAAGTCCGCTCAAAGAGCAGAAATTACCTCAGATCCCGCCACCGGCGATCTGGCAGCAATTATTTATACTTCCGGCACTACCGGAAATTCAAAGGGAGTAATGCTAAGCCATAAAAACCTCTGCTCTCAGGTATATGCAGTAAACATACTAAGGCCAACATTCGACTGGGATGTATGGCTATCTGTACTTCCACTCTCTCATACAATGGAAAGCAGTCTTAGCATGCTTCTGCCAATGACAGCAGGTGCATCTGTGTTTTACATGGAAAAGGCCCCTACCCCATCGCTACTTGTACAGGCACTTGCCAAAGTCAGACCCACAACTATGCTGAGCGTGCCTCTCATTATTGAGAAGATATACCGCAACAGCATATTACCTAAGTTTAACGGCTCTGCGCTTATGAAAACTATTTACGGTACAACTCCGGGGAGAAAGCTTCTCAACAGGGTTGCCGGAAAGAAGCTGATGAAGACATTCGGAGGCAGGATACGATTCTTTGGAATTGGAGGAGCAAAGCTTGACGGAACAGTTGAACGCTTTTTAATTGAAGCACGATTCCCATATGCTATTGGCTATGGCCTTACTGAAACCGCTCCTCTACTGGCCGGAGCAGTTGGAAAGCAGGTCAAATGGCAATCAACAGGACCTGCAATGCATGGTGTTACTCTTAGAATTGACAATCCAAATCCTGAAAACGGAGAGGGGGAAATCGTGGCTAAAAGCCCAAGCGTAATGATGGGATACTACAAAAATCCAGATGCTACAGCTCAGGCATTTACTGCAGACGGATACTTCCGCACCAAGGACCTTGGAATAATTGACCATACCGGAAGGCTATTCATTAAAGGGAGACTTTCAAACATGATTCTGGGCCCGAGCGGAGAGAACATCTATCCGGAGGAGATTGAGTCGGTTATCAATGAACACCCTATGGTTGCCGAATCTGTGGTTACTCAGTACAAAGGAAAGCTCGTTGCTCTTGTGCACTTCAACCCGGATAAGCTAAAGGCCCTCGAAGAGGCAAAAGAGGAGGCCATTGCAGTATACTACGAAAAGAAAGAGCAGCTTTTGCATTCGTTTGAAGAGACAAAAGAGCAGTTGCTTCACTCATATGAAGAGACCAAGGATGCCGCAGTAAAAATCTTCAATGAAAAAATTGAACAGCTTAAGAAAGAGGTATATGACTATGTTAACACAAGGGTTAACAAGTTCTCAAAAATCTCTGCTGTAAAGGACCAGCCCCACCAGTTCGAAAAGACAGCTACTCAGAAAATAAAGAGATATCTCTATATGGAAAAGAAGAAATAATTGCGTTCTAAATTCCCTAAAAAAAACATCTCCGGCAAAATTGCCGGAGATGTTTTTTTTAGCTTAAAACCAGTGATGTACATCTGTCTGAAATCAGAAGAGGGGTAACATATTAAAATGTAACATCTATCCTGCCCACATATACTCCTGCAGCCCCTGTCTGAGCAACAATAACATCCTTTCCTTCCCTGTTCTTCATAGTTACAGGAGCTTCAAGAAATGTGTGTGAGTGACCGCCAATAATCATGTCTACATTTGATGTCAGCTTAGCAAGTTCCGTATCTGAAGGATTCTTTTCAGAACCATCGTCAAAACCAATATGGCTAAGTACTATTACAAGGTCGCAACCCTTCTTCTCCCTAAGCATCTTCGCAAGTTTGTTAACAACCCGGACAGGATTCTGATAAACAAGATTTGTCCTTGATGTCTCTGCAACATATCCTCTGAGGTCAATGAGTACACCTATGATGCCAATTCTCCTTCCACCCTTTCTTATAATGGTATATGGCTTAATCATCCCTTTAAGCGGAGTTGCGGAAAAATCATAATTGGCACATAAAGTAGGATATTTTGCCTTTTTAAGCCTCTCGGCCAGCTGTTGCTGTCCATTATCAAACTCATGGTTGCCAAGGCAAACAGCATCATACTTCATGGCATTATAGAGCTCAATTTCTGCATAACCCTTAAAGAGGGTAAAATATGGAGTTCCCTGATTGTAGTCTCCTGCATCAAGCAGCAGTACACTCTTGTGTTCGCCTCTTACCTTCTCAATATAGTTGGCTCTTCTCTGAAATCCCCCAAGCCCGGCATTTCTGCCGCTTGCCGCAGGTTCAATATTGCTGTGGGTGTCGTTGGTGTGCAAAATAATGAGATCCTGCCCGGAGAGTGTTACGGAGAATGCAGTGATAACAAATGCAACCGCTGCAAGCCTTAAGTATTTTACATGTTCTGTATTATATTTCATCTCTTCTCCTCCCCTGTTAATCTTCATATTTAACTCTTCCATCCAGTTTTGCTGAGACTTTAAGCCCCTTTGCAGAAAAACCGGCAATCTTTTCAATTATTGCATCCCTGATGAGCAACCCAGTCTCTTCTACCTTTATTGCATCCTTGAGGGCAAGAACATTATCTCCGCCGCTAAGAAGAAAATCAATTGTAGCAATCCGGTAGGTTTTTGAATCATCAAGCTTCTCTCCGTTAATGAAGAGCTCTTCAATCTCTCTGTCATCTTCATCAATAACAATTTTGACATTTCCGGAGAGTGCCTCTACCCTGTTTCTTGCAAAAGATTCAAAAAGAGCACGTACAGATTTGCCGGGAAGATCCAGAATTACAACATAATTCTCAAAGGGAAAAATTGAATAGATATCATACAGCCTGATGTTTCCTCCCGGAAGAGCAGCACGGATTCCGCCAAAATTTGTCAGCCCGAAATCAACTTTTCCTCCGGACCTTTTTGCAGCAAACTCCACTAGTGCATCGGCCGCAAAGTTGGACAACAAAGACTCTGGTCTTCCGGAACGCATTTCTGAATCAGAAACACCAATTACCTCCTGCATCTTTCTGTCCATTTCCGGTTTATATCTGGCAATTATTGCTTTTACAACCGGCTCCTCGGGTAAGTCATGGCTCTTGTCCATAAGTACCCTCTCTGCCTTGTAGCTGTATCTCAGATTCTGAGCCTCGAGAGGCGACGAGATAAAAATAGCCAGGGCAATTGTTGCAAATAGTATTTTTGAGATAAATGTCATTTTTGGTGTGTTAGTATTTTAACCATTTAACAATTTCCTTCCAGTTTGGTTTCTTTCCGTACATAAGAATTCCAACTCTGTAAATTTTTGCTGACACAAATGTCATGAAAAGGAAAGTGCCAATGAGCAGTCCCAGAGAGAGTGCCAGCTCCCACGCAGGTACATCGCCAAATGGAATTCTTGCCATCATTACCATTGGCGAAGTGAATGGAATAATTGAGCCCCAGAACGAGAGCGAACTTCCCGGATGCTGGAATGTGTGCATCATAAGGAATAATCCTATTATGAGAGGCAGTGTTACCGGCAGCACAAGCTGCTGGGTATCTGCTTCGTTATCCACTGCAGAGCCTACTGCGGCAAATAGTGATGCATATAAAAGGTAGCCCAGAATAAAGTATGCAAGGAATACCAGAATAATCTCAGTGAAATTCACTTCACCCAGAGCCCCCATAATGTCTGAGAATGGAGATGAATCTTCCTGCAGGGAACTTGTTAACTGAGCAATCTCTTCGCCCTGAGCTCCGGCTATTCCCTGTGTCATTTGTGTTGACTGAACAAGCGTGTCTGTTCCCATAAACGACTGCACTCCTGCAAGTATTCCAACAGAGAGAAGAATCCATATAAGGAACTGAACCAGAGCGACTGATCCTACACCAAGTATCTTGCCCAGCATAAGTTCAAACGGTTTTACAGAAGAGACAATAACTTCCACAATTCTGTTGGTCTTCTCTTCAATAACACCTCTCATCACCATTGAGCCAAACATAAAAATAAACATGTAAATGAGGATACTTGCTATATATGCAATTGCCATGTAAATTTCAACCACTGATCGCTTTTCCTCACCCTCTTCGTCGAGTGTAAATGTCTTGACAGAGATGTTGGTTTTTATATCTTTCAGAATAGAGTCCAGGTTTTCAATATTGTATTTATCCAGTTTCTTTTTCTCTACAGCCTTACTTACGCCCTTTTCAATTTCGTCCTTTGTGTCCACATTAAGCTGCTTTGATGAGTACGCCGCAACAGTAACATTCATAAGAGAGTCGGGAGCAGAGATCTCAACGAGAGCAATGTATCCCTTTTCTGAGAAGCTCTTTTTGAGCTCTTCTGCAGAGGTCTCGTTGTCGTAGGTCCATGTATGAGCATCTGTATCCTTAAAAAAGCCCTGAGTTACAGCAGATGGATCTGAGACCAGCATTTTCTGACCCTTCTCTCCCTCTGACATAAGCATAATGGCAGATGGTAGAATCATAAGAGCCGCAAAAAATATGGGGGTGAGGATTGTCAGGAAGATGAAGGATTTCTTTTTGACCCTTATCATGAACTCCCTTGATATGATTAGAAATAATTTATCCAGTTTCATGTCCTTGAATTTAGCTTACCAGTTTAATAAAAATATCATTCATTCTTGGAATAAGTTCCCTGTAGGAAACAATATCCACCTTTTCTACCAGCTCTCCCAGTATTGCTCTTGAAGCTACATCTTTGTTAACTTCAAGAACTGCTCTTCTCTCATTCTTGTAAACTTCGTCCGAGATTAGATTAAAGTGAGAATTTGTTGCAAGCTGAGTTTGAGATTCTGAACGGTAAATTACCTCTACCTCGTTTCTTCCGTGTTCACGGCGAATCTGATCAAGCCCGCCGGAAATAATTAGTTTTGATTTATTTATAAGAGCAATGTTATCACACAACTCCTCAACTGATTCCATATTATGGGTCGAAAGTATTATAGTTGCTCCGTTTGCCTTCATATCCAGAATCTCTTTTCTGATAAGCTGAACATTTACCGGGTCAAATCCGCTGAATGGTTCGTCCAGTATAAGGAGAGAGGGCTTGTGAAGTACTGTTGTTATAAATTGCACTTTCTGAGCCATTCCCTTTGAGAGCTCCTCTACTTTTTTGTTCCACCAGGCCTGAATGCCAAATTTCACAAACCACTGTTTGAGTTCCCTGTTTGCATCCGACTGGCTTAATCCTTTAAGACGTGCAAGATAAAGAGCCTGCTCACCAACTTTCATTTTTTTGTAAAGACCTCGCTCCTCTGGCAGATAGCCTATAAAAGCAATATCAGATGGTTTGATGGGTTTTCCGCGAAATAGTACCTCTCCGGTATCCGGAACAGTAATTTGATTGATAATCCTGATTAGCGTTGTCTTACCGGCTCCGTTAGGACCCAGCAGGCCGAAAATGGATGCTTCCGGCACATCAATAGAAACGCTGTCAAGTGCAGTAAACTGGTTAAATTTCTTAACCACATTGTTACAACTGACAATACTCATTAGTAAAAAAAATTATGGGATTTATTAATGAAACAAAGATATATAAACAATTCTCACTCTAAATAATATTTGAGAATTTTTGCCAGTTCTGCCCTGATTATTCGGTTTGTAACCAGGATGGCAACGCTCATTGCACCCTTTCCGGACTGTTCCCTGAATTTAATAATTGATCTTGCAGCATATGCTCCAATGTATGGATTTGCCGACAGCTGTTCTGCCGTTGCATCTGCAAGTTTTAAACGAGTAATTTTTGTACTGTCTGCCCAGATACGATTGTTGAAAATTGAATATCTCTCATTATCAATCCCATAAACCTCCATAAGCTGTTCACAAAATGCGAATCCGCCCAATCTTTTTCTATACTCCAAAATTCTGGATGCAAAAAATGGCCCAATGCCGGGAAGCGAAACCAGCTCTGCCGAATCTGCACTGTTTAGTTCAAGTTTATTCTGAGCCACCAGTTCCCTGGTGTTGACGGGTTCATATGCCATGTTTTGGGATGAGTCCCCGGATTGAAGCAGATTGTCAGATATTGAGGGATTATTATCTGAAAGTTCAGCTCTTGTTTGTGAGAGAGACTTCACAGATGGTATCATTACACAATCCTTAATTCTCAGATAACTCTCCTTTTTAAGAGTGTAGATCTTCTCAAGATCAGATGCCTTTCTGAATTTTCCGCCCTTATTTCTGTAGCTGATTATAACCGAGGCCTCTCCGGCGCTTAGACCAAGCATCATTAGCTCCTCTTTTCCAGCTATATTTGGGTCAAAGCGGAAGAGTCTGATTTTTCTGTCTGGTTTAATCTCTTTTTGTGCAAATTGCCTCATTTCGGCAGATTGGGTTTCCCCGGAAAAGTTATTTGAACGCTCCTCTGAGAGGGGTTCAGACCCGGCCTCCGAAACGGATATTTTGAGAGTCCCTGCAATAAAAATTGCAGCCTCTGCTGCCAGTACAATTAAAATTAAAGCCACTACGCCTCTTGCGTGTGATCTTGTCATTCCGTCCCTGCTTCTCATCTCTCTCCTCCATTAAAAAAATTGTTGTTATTTATGGTCACACCCGGCCACCACCAGAACAATTTCGCCCTTAGGCTCACTGGCCGTATACCAGGCAATGAGTTCACCCAGAGTCCCCCGCCTGTTCTCTTCGTGAATTTTTGTGAGTTCTCTTGAAACACATGCGATTCTCTCCTCAGAAAAATACTCAGCCATTTGTGTAAGAGTCTTCACAAGTCTGTATGGCGATTCATAGAATATCATTGTCCTCTCCTCTGTACTTAGCTCTCTGAATTTTGTCTGACGGCCCTTTTTAAGCGGAAGAAAACCTTCAAAACAGAACCGGTCCATAGGCAAAGCTGAATTTACAAGTGCCGGTACAAAAGCAGTGGGACCAGGTAATGTTTCAACCTCAATACCCCGATCCCTGCAAATTCTGGCAAGGAGAAACCCCGGGTCTGAAATTCCTGGAGTACCGGCATCTGAAATCAAGGCTATATTGAGCCCGGCCTCAATTCTCTCTGCGACTTTCTCTATGGTCCTGTGTTCGTTAAACTTGTGGTGAGGTTCCATTCTCGTTGTAATCTCGTACCGTTTCATAAGAACAGAACTTGTTCGGGTATCCTCTGCAAGAATGAGATCTGCCTCCTTCAATATCCTCACCGCCCTGAATGTCATATCTTCAAGGTTGCCAATTGGTGTGGGTACTATATAAAGCTTAGGCATCAAACCTCCTCCTCAGTATCATTAAAAATCTGTATACACTGTTTGAGTCCTCATCCCACTCAGGAAAAGCACCCTTCACATAATCCACAGCTTCGTCGAGATTATTCATCTCATTAATTCGCTCTATACTAAGCCTGTACTGCTCCTCATCATCATTAAACAGCTCCTTTATGTAAAAAAGTTTGTCATTAAGAGTGATGGCCTGCTTGATATCAGCCACCTTAGAGCCTGGCAGGTCTGTTCTCCACGAGTGTCTTGCATTTCTTGCCGCGTCAAGAATTGGGACTGAGTCGTCGAACAGTTCAAGCTCCTCTTCGTCGTCATCTGCAAAAAGAGAGTGTGGTTTATCACTTACTGCCAGCTTTTCAGGAACTCTTACAACAGGCTTGACAATAACCGGTTCTTCTTCAATTTCAGTAACCATCTCATTTGTCCCGGCAGATTTGGAAAGTGGTCTGGATGAAGCAACAGAAGCCGGTGCGGGAATAATTGATCTTGAAACATTCAGCTGAACATCTGCAAAAGCTCTTTTAAGCTCCGCGAATGACTGAGTCAGCTTTCTTACCTCCTCTGCTTCAGGCGATGCAACTGTGATTTCTTTTACTGAAATATCTTTTAGTGTGACAAGTTTCTGCCTTATCATATCGGCAGCTATGAAAATCTCCTCCCATTTTAGTGGTGAAATCTGCTCATCTCTTTCAACAGCACTAAGATCTTGTAATAATCCGGAAATTATCAGTTTAATTTCGGAAACTTTGTCAATATTTAACATCCTTCTTTTTATCTTTGTATAGATACAAAAGTAAGCAAAATGTTTTTAGAAAGCGCAAAAAAAGCCGGGTGGATAGAGGTGGTCTGCGGCTCCATGTTCAGCGGCAAAACCGAGGAACTTATCAGAAGACTAAAGAGAGCGAAATTTGCAAACCAACGGGTTGAGATTTTTAAGCCTATGATTGATGTGAGATACTCTGTTGCAGAGGTTGTCTCTCATGACTCCAATGCAATCCGGTCTACTCCTGTTGATTCACCGGCCAGCATTTTGCTCTACGCCGGAGATGTTGATGTTGTAGGGATAGATGAGGCTCAGTTTTTTGATCAATCTATTGTTGATGTTTGCCAGCAACTGGCAGCCAGTGGAGTAAGGGTAATAATTGCCGGACTTGATATGGATTATCTGGGAAAACCTTTTGGTCCCATGCCGGCTCTCATGGCTGTTGCCGAATATGTCACCAAGGTTCATGCAATATGTGTAAAGTGCGGAAATCTTGCGCACCATTCTCACAGGACAAAAAAAAGCGACAAACTGGTCGTACTTGGTGAAAAAGACACCTACGAACCAATTTGCCGCCACTGCTTCAATGCAATAGCTAAGTAGCTATTACTGTGCTGGAGCTGCTTCTACAACTTTGCGGATAACCATAGCTTTACCTTCGTGGGTAATGCCAGCCTCTGCGTTAACGCCAGTGTAGTTTACGTAAAGTGTATCAGCTGCAACTGACATGTTACCAGAAAGCTCAAGAGTTTGAGCGCAAGTCATTGAGCCAGTAAAGTTAACAGCTGCATCAGCTACTGTAGCGATACCACCAACTGTTACGTTTGTGCTGTCGTTAACCATGATAACTGCTGTGAAAGTGCTGTCTGCAAGGTACTCAAGCTCGATTGGAGCTGCAAAAGTCTGAGTTGAAGGAGTTCCAGTTGAGTCAAGTACTGTAACAGTAATTGAGTCAACACCTGACCACTGACCTACTAGTTGTTCTGATACCGGAGCTTCTTTAGTTCCGCATGATACAAGTGCTACGCCAAGGGCAGCAACTGCGAGAATTGATTTAACTTTCATTTTATAAAATGTTTTAGGTTTGTTTGTTAATTCGGCCGCAAATGTAGAAAGTTTTTTGATACGACAATCATTTTTTTAAACATTTTGTAACTTTGTCTTTGAAATTTATTTTAAATGCAACATTCTACTCTCCAAATCAGTCGGTCGAACCTACTTCACAACTTTAGTTTTTTTCGATCAAAACTCTCAATATCAACTAAATTACTAGTACTGGTTAAGGCAAATGGCTATGGTCACGGAGATACGGAAATCTCTCGGCTCGTGGAAGAATTTGGTGCCGATTATTTAGGTGTAGCCTTTCCAATTGAAGGTGAAAAACTGAGAAAAGCAGGTATTAAGTTACCAATTATAATCCTAACACCCGGTATTGACAATTTTGACGAAATAATTTCACATGATCTCGAGCCGAGTATAATTAGTCCCGAATCTGCAATTTCTTTTGCAAATGCTGTAAAAAAGGCAGGAAAAAGTTCGTGGCCGGCACATATTAAGATTGACTCCGGAATGAGCCGTGTGGGATTTGTAAGAGAAGAGATTCAATGGCTCACTGATTTCCTTTCGGAGAACTCGCAAATAGAGGTAAAGTCCGTGTTTTCGCATCTATCATCTGCCGAACATGAAATGCACGATCAGTTTACTCTTGACCAGATAAATTTATTTTCAGAGGCTTACGACCAGATATCATCCGTAACAGGTACCAAACCTATAAAACATATTCTTAACTCGTCCGGAATTGAGCGGTTTTCTCAATATCAGTTTGATATGGTAAGACTGGGTATTGGCATTTACGGATCTACTTATGTTGAGGGAAACGATCTGCTTAAACCTGTTGCCTCTCTGGTTTCGCCAATTGTGCATATTAAAAAAATTAAGGGGGCAAGCGTTGGCTACGGCAGGCACGGACAGGTTGGGTCTGAGGAGAGAGAAATTGCCACACTCCCGATTGGCTATGCAGATGGTGTTAACCGCCATCTGGGAAGGGGTAATTTCTCATTTATGGTAAACGGTAAACCAGCTCCAACAATCGGAAATATCTGCATGGATATGTTTATGCTTGATGTAACAGGGTGCAACGCAAAAACAGGTGACACTGTAACAATCTTTGGAGAGAATCCCACTGCTCTTGAAATCGCACAGAAACTGGGAACAATTACATACGAAGTTTTTACCTCTGTACCTGCCAGAATAATCAGGAAAATTACTGAATAGATATCTAATCTAGTTCATTATCTTGAAGACAAGTTCCTGAAGCAGTTCTCCGTCTGTTGCCTCTCCCCTGTCGTTGCTTTTCCCCATTCTGTCATATTTACGAATGAGAGCCATTGCAGCCATGCATTTTCTCAGAGGATAGTTTTTTGATGCTGTATCATATTCTGCAAATGCAAACCTGTATATACCTGCAGACATTGCGTCTCCCTCATTAACCCTGCCGTTTCCGGCAGCTTTAAGTGCATGAAATTTCAGAATTTTGGTAAAATGGCTGAAGATTGCAGCGAGAGTCATTATTATCGGATACTGCTTATCATTTAAGGCAAAATGGAATACTATCTTAAAGGCCTTCTCGCTGTTTTTAAAGGAAAGAGCGTTAGTGAGCTCAAACACATTATACTCTCTGCTGATTCCAACATTCCTTTCCACATCCTCTGCTGTAACAAGTTTTTTACCCTCATCTGAGTTCACAAGTATTTTATCCAGCTGAACAACCAGCTTTCTTAACTCGGTTCCGCTGAATTCTGCCAGCATTGCAGAAGCTTTTTCCTCTATAGAATACCCCTTGCCAGAAAGATAACTTCCAATCCAGCCGGCAATCTCCCACTCCCTTAGGGCAGAAGATTCTAGCATAAAGCCATCTTTTGCGGCAACTGCACTTTTATAAAAACGGGTTCTTTTATCGAGTGTCTTACCCGTAAATGATAATATCAGAATTGTAGAAGGTAAAGGCTGAAGAACATAGGTCTCCAGCAATTCCAGATTTTTCAGGAACTGAGCCTCTCTTACAACAACAAGCTGTCTTGCTGACATCATCGGATAGCGGCGGGCGGCCTCAACAATCTGTCTAGTATCGGTCTCGTTTCCGTAAAGAAGCAGCTGGTTAAAGCCTCTCTCTTCAGGAGTGAGCGCCCTCTCCATTATCTCTTTTGAGATTACATCTGAATAGTATGGCTCGTCTCCGGCAAGAATATAGAATTGGCGAAACCTTCCCGATTTAATTTCGGCAAGGATTTTATCGAAGCTTCCTGCTGTGGTTTGAGATGATGATTTAGCCATAGTTCCTGTGGCGCTAAAATAGATAAAAAGGGTATAACCGGCAAATTTTATATCTTTGCACACTCAATTATGCCGTTAAAAATGAGAGATACAATTTTTGATCCCGTAAGAAAAAAGAGGGTTGCGCTCACTCCCGAAGAGGAGGTCAGACAACAGCTCATAGGGATGCTCTCAGTTTCAAAAGGATTTCCGCTCCATCTTATGAGTTGTGAATATTCAATTGTAATTAACGAGAACAAATTCAGGGGAGATCTTGTTGTTTTCTCCAGGGATGCGAAACCGATACTTCTTGCAGAGTGCAAGGCCCCGTCCGTAAAGATAAGCAGAGCGGTATTTGAACAGATTCTTACATACAACAGAAATTTAGGAATCAGACATATTCTGCTTACCAACGGCCCGGAGACCTATTTTGCCTCATTCAGCAAAGAGAGCGGCACCTATATATATAAAAACGACATACCAGACTACAATGAACTTTCTCAAGAATAAAATATTCACAATCGTAAGCGAAGAGGCCGGGCTATCAGGCGTAAGGGCGTTTGTCATTGGAGGCTTTGTAAGAGACTGCCTGCTTGGGAGAAAAAGCAAGGATATTGATATTGTTGTTGAGGGAAGTGGCATTGAGCTGGCAGAAAAGGTCGCAACCAGACTTGGGGTAAGATTAACTGTTTTTAAAAACTTTGGCACTGCAATGCTCAAATCCGGTAGTATAGAGGTGGAGTTTGTAGGAGCCAGAAAAGAGTCTTACAGATCTGACTCAAGAAAACCGGTAGTTGAGGACGGGACTCTGGAAGACGATCAGAAAAGACGTGATTTTACAATAAACGCACTTGCTTTTAGTCTTCAGAAAGAGGATTTTGGGAATCTGGTCGATCCATTCACTGGTGTAAGCGATCTTCAGCAGGGACTTATCAGAACTCCGCTTGATCCTGATACAACTTACAGCGACGACCCACTGAGAATGATAAGGGCTATCCGCTTTGCTTCCCAGCTTTCATTTTCAATAGTCCCCGAGTCCCTTGAGTCAATCAGCAGAAACAGGGAGAGGCTTAAGATTCTTTCAAGAGAGAGAATTGCAGACGAACTCAATAAAATTCTGCTCTCAAAGAAACCTTCTGTTGGGTTCTATCTTCTGGACCAGACGGGACTTCTTGAAATAATGCTGCCGCAGCTTGTAAAGTTAAAGGGTGTGGAGTCGGTTGAGGGAAAAGGGCATAAGGAAAATTTTTCGCACACTCTTCAGGTTCTTGATAATCTTGCACATAAAAGCGACAATCTGTGGCTTAGATGGAGTGCCCTCCTGCATGACATCGCAAAGCCAAACACAAAAAATTACGAACCGGGTATAGGGTGGACCTTTCATGGACACGACTTTGTTGGAGGAAAGATGGTGCCGAGAATATTTCAGCAACTTAAGATGCCACTAAACGAAAAGATGAAATATGTCCAGAAGATGGTGCAGCTTCACTTAAGGCCTATTGCCCTGGTTCAGGAAGAGGTTACAGATTCGGCCGTAAGGCGGCTTCTGTTTGATGCCGGAGACGACATTGAAGATCTGATGATGCTTTGCGAGGCAGACATCACCTCTAAAAATGAGAAGCTGGTAAAAAAGCACAGAAATAACTTTGAACTTGTGAGGTTTAAACTTATTGAAGTTGAGGAGAAGGATGCAGTTAGAAATTTCCATAATCCAATCTCAGGTGAATATATCATGGAGACATACGGACTGAAGCCTTGCAGGGAAATTGGTCTGATAAAAGAGTTTATCAAGAACTCAATTCTGGATGGAGTTATTGGAAACAATTTTAATGAGGCACGAATGCTAATGGAGAACAAAGCTGCAGAAATGGGGCTTAAAAAAGTCCTCTAAAGACAAACTCTGGGAATTGTGAAGGTAAAAATTGATCCCTTTCCGGGGGTGCTTATTACATCTATTCTTCCACCATGGTTTTCAATAAACCCCTTGCAGAGAATAAGCCCCAGACCGGTTCCCTTTTCTCCGCCTGTACCAAGAACAGTATTCTGCTTTACATCTATTCTGAACAAATTGTTAACAGTCTCCTGATTCATCCCTGTTCCGTTATCGCCAACGGACACAGTTACGACATCTTCCTCATCTCTAGCCTCCACCCAGATTTCTCCGCCTTCTTCAGTAAACTTCAGAGAATTGCTCAACAGATTTCTCACAACAGTATCTATCATTTCACGGTCAAAACATGCTTCAAGGTTATTATCCTTAACCCTGTTGAAAATATTCACCTCTTTTTGTGAAAAGAGAGTCTTCATAAGTTCAACATTTGAATTAATCACCTCAGAAAGATTGTTTCTGCATTTATTCATCTTCATATTTCCGGACTGAACTCTTGACCATGCAAGCAGATTGTCCAGAAGGGCGTACACATCGTGTGAAGAATGTTTCAGAGCCAGAAGGGATTCAGAAAATTGCTCCGGTGTAAACTCTTCTGTGTTATCGGACAAATACTCCAGAAAAGTTGACATTGTGCCAACGGGACCTTTTAGATCGTGTGAAATAATTGAAAAGAAACGATCCTTCGCCCGGTTGTTGTCTGCAAGTTCCTTGTTTTTTCGGGTTATTTCATCTGCCAGCCTTATAAGTTTCTGTTCTTTGTCTCGGAGAACCTTCTGATTGACAATAATGACAAAAAGCATCATCAGAAAGAGGAAAACAGCAGAAACTATTCTGAATTCCGAAACAGCATTTTCCGGAAAGATGTAGAGTGCCCATTCAGGTTGCATTAAGTACTCAACATAAATAAAGGAGATGAGGCTCAACAGCATTAAAAAGACTGTGTAGAAAAACCTTGTTGATTTAAATGTCAGCAGAGGTACAACAGACATCAGTATCAGATAGTAGTGAAATCCGGGACCGGGACCAAACCAGAGAGCAGACAACAGAATAAAAATTCCGGAAACAATAAGGTTAAGAAGAAAACCCGAGATAAAAACCCCTCCCCTCATGTTTAAAAGCCGGCATCCACCTGCAAGTAATGCAGCGATAACGAGGACAACTACAACATTTGAATAGAGTGTAAAATTTTTAATTGCAAAAAAAAATGCCAGCAGAAAAGGTACCGCAACAGCAATGTAAATGGCCAGGTTGTTTGCCCTCCTGACAGCCATATTAATATCACTGCCTTCGGGATCGAAGGTATTGAATTTGCTCAGATTATGAATTAATGAATCAAATCCCACACCGGTTATTTTTCCGAAATTTACAAAATATTTTGTAATTCATCACAATAGATAGCTCAATCACACCAAATAGCAGCGCTGTTTTTCTTTACGCTTTTTTCTTCGTGTTTTCAGGGGCTTGCGGGACTCCTCGCTGCGCTCGTCAAACAGTCCTCAGCCTTTTTCCTGAAAACACTACAGAAAAGAAGCTAAAAAACATCGATTCTGCTAATTGGTGTGATTGGTCTATTTCTTATCTCTGATGAATAACAAAAATCCAGAGTCTGGAAAAGTCCTGCTCTGGATTTGTGTAAAAATTCTTTACTGATTATTGGTGCGCCCGAAGGCAGTGTAAAGATATTAATAGGCTGTATTCTGAGGGTCAAAGTTGGCCCATTTAAGAGTCCAGTTGTCGGCTGCGGCATCGCTTCTGAAGGCACCAATGAAATTAACTTTGTCAAAGAATGCAGATGCAAGAATGTTGTCAGTAAAGAGATTCTCCTTGCCGGTGAGCGGGCTGCCGGCAGAAGGGCCCCAGTTAGCTCCTGCTGCAACAGATACCGGCTGCTTAAGCAACAACTCTGCAGATGTTGTTAACTTTAGGTTAGTCAAGCCTGCCTGCTTAAAATATGAAGAGGAGAATGATTCTGAAGCCGTTTTATCAAAAGTGGATGAGTTTACAGAAAGTGAGTCCTTGAATGAGGCATCCTTATCGCTTCCAGATATTTTCATGCCGGCGATGATTATGTTTTTAAGGACAAGTCTTCCGTCTGTGGCTGCGCTTTGTGTTTGTGAACCCTTATCGTTACATATCATAATTCCAACGGGATATCCAGAAGCGACAGAGTTAAAGCAGTGAAGATTTGATCCTCTTCTTATCTGTATTGCTGCCTGATGCTGTCCCAATTTTGAGCCATTGTTAGGATTGAATTCACCCCCGTCAATGTATGCGGTTGTGTTCTCGAACCTTGAATCCTGAGCAGCAGCTCCAATAAGAGTGATATTTGAAAAAACAGGTCTGGTTATTGGTAGCTGATTTGGGGCATCGCTGTTGTTATCAGACTCAAAACCATTTGAGATTGATTTGTCTGCGATCTTTGGATGTCTTACTCCAAGGGCAAACTGAATGTTTCCCCTGAATCCCGCATCTGTATCAAAATCGTCATCCCAGCCATGGTATGAAATCAGGTACTTTGCATTCACTGTTCCTCCAAACCACTCGAATGAGTCGTCGTTTGAGTATGATACCTGAATGTGATCAATTGTTGTTCCGTTGCCCACAGAGCCAAGAGTAAGTCCGTTAATCTCCTGGTCTGCCTTGAAAGGGTAACCAGCAAACTCAATCCTAATGTGAGAGAGAACTCCTGAGTTATCGGCATCGTTGTTTCCGCCATGTTTAGATCTTGGGCCTCCTTCAATAATCATCTCACTTTTATTGTTGGTTGCGTTTCCGCAAACAATAACGCCGCCCCAGTCACCCGGTTTTCTCTGGCCAGCCGGCTGAGCAGATGTAAAAACAATGGGAAGGTCTGCTGTTCCCCTTGCAATGATTTTGGCTCCCTTCTCAACTATGAGTGCTGCCTTGGTGGCCTTGTCTCCCTTAATTATCGTTCCCGGCTCAATTGTAAGGGTAGCACCTGCGGTTACATAAACCCATCCCTTTAGAAGATAAGTTCCCTTTTTAAGTGTGTAGTCCTTAGTAATTTCAAACTCCTGAACACCACTTCCGATTTCATTTGTATTGAATATTACCTGTTCTTCTTCCGGTTCCGGAACTACCGGAGCGGGGTTCTTCTCACATGATGCTGCTATCATTAGAAATGCTACAGCAAGAATCGGATAAATTTTACGTTTCATCTTAATTATAATGAATTAGTTGGTTGTTAAAATTTGTATTGTATTCCCAGATAGAGCCCTGCTCCTGGTTTAAAGCTCTTGGCAACCTGACTCCTCTCCTGAACCTCTCCGTTCCCGTCTATATATCTTGGATATTGTTCAAAAACTACTGGCTGATTGAGGATGTCGCGAAAAGAGGCCTTCAGCTCTGTTTTCTTTCCTATTCTCTTGGTGATAACTAAGTCTAATATATCTCTTGGCAGTTCATAAGTATCTGGCACATCATTATTGATACTTGCACCTGAACCGGTATCTACCCTGCCTATACCCACGATTCTGCGTCCAATTCTGTTATACATGAGCCCTACACTCAGGCCTGCCTCAGGTTTATCGTAGAAAAGCGAACCATTTACAATGTAAGGCGATTGCCCCTGCATTGCCCTGTCCTTTTCAAGCGATACAGACTGGTCAAAATCTACTGTACTTGAAATCATTGCAGCATTAAGTCCCAGAGTAAGCTCTTTCACACCCAGAAAACCGAGATTTTTACGAATATCCAGTTCGACTCCGTAGTTTGTTGCAGAGAGTGCATTTTCAAATGTATATGTGTAAGAACCACCTGCATCCAGATATGTCCACTCAATAGGATTGATAAAGTATTTGCCAAACAGGGCAAATGTTACATATTCACCAGCTGAAGGGTAGTACTCATATCTCAGATCGAAGTTGTGAATCTTTGCCTGTTTGAGATCCGGATTACCTTTAACATCTGAGAAGAGGTTGAAATCGTAGAAAACTGACGGGGAGACCTCACGAAACTCTTGTCTGTTTACAGATGAGCCGTATGCCACTCTGAAGAGGTTTCTCTTGTCAAGATTAAATGAGGCGTTTAGTGAAGGGAAGAGATCAAAGTGGTTGTAATCCTTATCCTTTGTAGAAAACTCATAAATCTTATCGTAAGTGGTAAGCCTCATCTGGCCCGTCTCAGCCCTCAGACCGGCAATGATATTAAATCTGCCGGCAGGAATTTTCCATGACATATATGCAGAGCCGGCCATGTTTCTTCCCTTGTAACTGTTCCGGTTATCTGTATCTTCGTAAATATAGAGTTTGTCTGCAGAGAAATTCTCATCCAGAAGAATCTTTTCAACCACCTCACGATATACAAAATCAGCAGGAACAGCATATCTGTTAAAGCGATAGAAAAACTGCCTGTTGCTGTAATCCCTTGTTTTATACTCTCCGTAAAAACCTGCCTTAACCTCACTCAGGATGTCACTTCCCAGTGCAACAGGAAGAGTGTAGTTTCCCGACACCGAGAAAATGTGCTCATCAAGATTTGAAAAATCTCTTGTAATCTCATTCTGATCAATTGCCATATGACCAAAATATTCATCTCCGGCTACATTATTCTCCTCTCTGTTTATTATGCGCCTGTCGGGCTGATTCATCCCCGCATAGGAGTAGCCCGCATTCCAGTCATAATCTCCTCTTCCCACTTTGCCGCTTCCGCTGAACTGACCTGTGTAGGTTGTCCTGGCCGAGTAGATATACTCCTGCTTCTCCTGTATATATTTTGAGCTGATGTTCTGCCATCCCTCCCTTGTTGTATACCTGTTCTTGCCAAGCTGGTTAAAGATATTCCTGAATTCAATCTTGCTCTCTCCCTTCAGGAGTGTGATATTGAGCATGGCTCCAATTTTGTCGTCAATTGTATACTGGTTGTCTACATAGTTATAAATATATTCAGACTGGTCACTTACTGAGTTGTAAACCCCAAACCTGGCATTCTGCATATCTCCAAATGTCTGATATCCGTGTGAGTAGTTAAGGGCGCCCACAACTCCCAGCTCTGCGCCACCTTTTAATGAGTAGTGTCTGTTTACCATAACATTCAGCCTTTGATCAGGTATAGGTTGCTGACGTTTAACCCTCCAGTCATTTCTAAAGCCCTCCTTTGTTATCTGAGTTACCAAAGCCTTATTATCGTTGTCCATTCTGAGGGGAACAACAGGTTTCAACCCTCTGGCCCCATTATCGAAACCAAGAAAGTCGGTAACTGATGCTGTATTGTAGAAATGGTCATTAAAATGAGTTGCACTATTAAGGTTCATTCCATATGTAATGACTGTCTCATTTTCAGAAGGCATACTCTTTGTCATGATTTTCACAAAACCTCCAGAAAAATCCGACGGGATTTCTGCGCTTGGAGATTTAACAATCATTATACTCTCCAGCTGAGAACCTGGCAGCATATCAAATGAGAAAGAGCGGGTGTCTGAATCTGTACTTGGGACGGCGTTGTTGTTAATCCATACGTTGTTATACCTTCCTGCAAGGCCTCTTACAACAATGTACCTATCATTAATTATTGATACTCCCGGAATTCTCTTTACTACCTCTGCCGCACTTCTGTCCTGAGATCTGGAAATCTGGCGTCCGGAAATTCCGCTCATAACAGCACCCGAACTTCTTGTCGCTTCAACCATTGCTATTTCTGAATTCATCCTTTTCACAGATGTAACAACAATCTCATTAAGCTGAGTTGCGTTTTCCTCAAGCATAATATCAAAAGTATTGTTACCGGAAGTAACAGAAAGGTCACTAACTAAAATAGAATGATAAGATATACAATCTATTCTGGTTCTGTATTTTCCTGCAGGAATTCCTGATATTAAATAATTACCGTCAATATCTGTTGATGCTCCTTTCTGAATTTCTTCCAGATACACAGTTGCTCCAATTACCGGCAAACCGGTCTTTTTTTCAATTACTGTTCCCCTGAGAGTGCCGCTGCCTTGTGCTGCAGATTCTTCTGCGGCAAACATTAACAGAACGGCTGCAATGATTTGAATAGCTTTGATGATTCTTTGTTCCACTTTCATTAATATTTGAAATATGTGGCAAAAGTATCCTCTCCATGTTAAGCAGTTAAGTCAAAAAAATTAAGAAATTATTACATGAGGGCCTAGTTCGTAATAATTATGAAACAATAAACTAAATTTGCACCATGGAAAAAAAGAGAGTCCTTGTTGTAGATGACGAAGAGGATCTTTGCGAGATTCTCCGCTTCAACCTGAACAATGCAGGTTATATTGCCGATACCGCCTATTCGGCAGAAGAGGCTTTTTCAAAACTCAAGAACAATTACGACCTGCTGCTGCTGGATGTTATGCTGGGGGGAATCTCAGGATTCAAACTGGCAGAACTCATCAGGGAGGAGTATCACAACAATGTTCCCATAATCTTTATCACTGCCCGGGACTCAGTTGAGGACAAACTAAAGGGGTTCGGAACCGGCGCAGATGACTACATCCCTAAACCTTTTTCCGTAAAAGAGGTTATTGCAAGGGTGCAGGCTGTTCTTAGCAGAAGTGAATACAGAAAAAGAGAGCTTGAAACAGCTGCAGATATTACATCGGCAGAAAAGAATGAAATCCACAGCACTGCTCTTGTTCACGGAGGGATGATTATTAATCCCGAATCAAAACTTCTTACAATTGACGGCGAAAATATCAAACTCACCAAAAAAGAGTTTGAAATATTATTTATGCTTGCAGATGAGCCGGGAAAAATATTTTCAAGGAGTAAAATTCTTGATATGGTATGGAAGAACGAAGCCTATGTCCTTGAAAGAACAGTTGATGTTCACATTGCAAGGCTGAGAAAAAAGCTGATCCGGTACGGAAGCTCTATAGTAAATCGCTCCGGATATGGTTATTGTTTCGAATACAATGAAGGGAATTAAGAAAATTGGCTACAAGTATCAGGTACTGATATATTTCTCTCTGCTTATAGCGGCAGTGTCACTGGCCTTTGCTTTCATGTACACACACCGCGAGAGAGTTGTTAAAATGGAGGTTCTTAAGAGCTCTATGGCTCCCTATGCAGATCTTATCTATTCAAGTTTATCTGCAGATTCTCTATCACTTGACAAAGAGGCGGTCTCAGATGCTATGGAGCGATTGTTACCTGTAGTCCCATCTTCATTCAGGGTAACGGTACTGTCTGAAGATGCCTGGGTTCTCTTTGACAACAGCGCAGATAAAGATATTGTAACAGATAATCATCTGAACAGACCGGAACTGGCACAAGCCAGAAAGACAGGAACCGGATCTGAGATTCGCTTCTCAAAGACACTTAAGAGAGAGTACCTCTATCTGGCAAAACACTATCCCGGCTTATACGTTAGAATTGCCCTGGAATACAGCGAAAGTGTACTTCCGGTTGTGATTGTCGAAAACAGATATATGGTATTCATCCTGATGGTTTTCGCAGGAGTCATTGCTGCCCTGGTAATCATTATCAGACGAATCAGCCGTCCTGTTAAGGCACTTAAGGAGTTCGTGGGAGTTGTAAAAGATGGCGGTGACGATTTTAACGGAATCAGATTCACTGACGACGAACTGGGTGAGGTAGGAGAGAAAATAATGACTGCATTCCGCCAGCTGGAGGAGACCAAACGTTACAAACAGGAGCTGACCCATAATGTTGCCCACGAACTAAAGACGCCTGTGGCAGGAATAATGGGATACCTTGAAACACTGTTGCAGCAGGAGAATATTGAAAAGGAACAGTCCCGTTTTTTTCTTGAGAGAGCATACGCACAGACTATAAGGCTATCTGCCATTATAAATGATATTTCAATTTTAAACAAAATTGAAGAGGCTCCGGACAAGTTTGGAATTGAGACAATAAATATTCATAACTGTATTGACGAAATCAGAAGCGACCTCTCTTTCAGGCTGGAAGAAAAAAGGATTGAATTTCACAACATGATTGACGAAAAACTGGAAATCCAGGGTAGCTATATTCTCATTTACTCGCTTTTCAAAAATCTTATAGACAACTCTGTAGATCACGCCGGCGATGGAGTGAAAATTTTTATTGAAAATACTTCTGCACTTTCCGGATTTGCCGGATTCAGATACTACGATACTGGAAAAGGTGTTGCTGAGGAGCACAGAGGAAGAATTTTCGAGCGATTCTACCGGGTTGAAAAGGGAAGAAGCCGCAAAAGCGGAGGCTCCGGACTGGGACTCTCAATTGTGAAGAATGCCGTAACTCTGCATAAAGGCACAATTAAAGCAGGTAATCATCCAAATGGGGGATTACAATTCGAATTTACATTAGGACTGAATCTGAAATCTTAGTGAAGTTTAACACCTATCAGGTGCATAAACTCCTCTCTTGTACGAATATCTTTAAGAAAGGCTCCAGTAAAAGCAGATGTTGTTGTTACAGAATTTTGTTTCTGAACACCTCTTATCTGCATGCACATATGGGAAGCTTCAATAACGACAGCCACACCAAGAGGATTTAGTGTATCCTGTATGCAATCCCGAATTTGTACTGTAAGTCTCTCCTGAACCTGAAGCCTTCTTGAAAATGCATCAACAACCCTTGCAATCTTGCTTAGTCCGGTTATATATCCATTTGGAATGTATGCTACATGCGCCTTTCCGTAAAAAGGAAGCATATGATGTTCACAGAGTGAATAAAGTTCAATCTCCTTGACCAGCACCATCTGCTGGTACTCCTCTTTAAATTTAGCAGAATTGAGAATAGCAGCAGGATCTGTGTCATAACCCTGAGTTAGAAACTGAATAGATCTTGCTACTCTTACCGGTGTTTTTTCCAGCCCTTCCCGAGATGAATCCTCCCCTATCAAATCTAGTATATTCTTATAGTTTACAGCCAGTTTCTGAGTTGTCTCTTCGTCGTACTGCTCTATCTTTGTATATGCCATAATAAATGTCTAATTTCGTGCAATATTACAAAAAAAAAGAGAATACAACATGAGAATACTGATGACTGCAGCTGAGGAGGAGGAGATCATCACAGCCCGTCAGGCTTTCAATTCCTTATCCAAAAGCGAGCAATTTGCCCTCGACATAACATACATGCTTACAGGCATCGGCACCACTTCTACCAGTTACAGACTGACTAAGATGCTCAACTCGGCATCAGCTCCCTTTGACCTGGCCGTTAACATAGGAATAGCTGGCAGCTTTACTGCCGATTTTCCTATCGGGTCAGTTGCAAGAGTGGAGAAGGAGTTCTTCGGAGATCTGGGTTTCGAGACTTTCACAGGATTTCAGACATTGTTTGATTACAAGATTCTTGATGCAGACACACATCCTTACAGGGGTGGTGCTCTTCACTCTCCTTCCCTTTCACAATCAGTGGAAAATGCGATGTCTCAATATGGAAAAGCAACTGGAGTGACTGTTCAGACTGTAAGTGGTCTTCCGGAGAAAACCATTCAGCTTTTGAAGGGATTCGAGCCTCAGATAGAGAGCATGGAGGGTGCTGCATTTTTCTATGTTTGTATTCTTGAGAAGATTCCTTTTATTGAAATCAGATCTGTTTCAAACGCAGTTGGAGAGAGAGACAGAAGCAAATGGAATATTCCGCTGGCTCTGGATTCACTAAAAAATGCAAACAAAAAATTGTTTGAATCTCTGTTGAAATGAAACTAAAACTAGCATATTCACCCTGCCCAAATGACACCTTTGCTTTTCATGCAATGATTCACGGCCTTATAGATACAGAAGGCCTTGAATTCGAAACTGTTCTTGGAGATGTAGAGCAACTCAATCAGGGTGCAGCATCAGGCAAGTACGACATTTGTAAACTGAGCTATCATGCATTTTTCCAGCTTTCAGACAGCTATGTAATGCTACGCTCAGGAAGCGCTTTGGGATATCATAATGGCCCCCTTTTAGTCACTGCTCAAAACAACCCTCTGGCCAACCTTAAAGGTGAAGAACTTGAAAAGGCTCTCTCTAATTCCAGAGTTGTAATTCCCGGCAAGATGACAACCGGGGCACTGCTTCTCAAGGTTGCCTACCCTACAATAAAAGAGGCAACTCCTATTGTTTTTTCAGACATTGAAAAAGAATTACTTGAAGGAAAATTCGACGCGGGAGTTCTGATTCATGAAGCAAGATTTACATACAGGGAAAAGGGACTTACGCTTATAACAGATCTTGGAGAGCACTGGCAAAATATTTCAGGTTTGCCTGTCCCACTTGGTGGAATTGCAATATCAAGAAGGCTGCCGGCAGATACAGCCAGGAAAATTAACAGAGTTTTGCGCAGGAGCATAGAATTTGCAATGAAAAATCCTGAGAAGTCCCGGGAGTATGTAACATGTCATGCTCAGGAGATGGATCCCCTGGTACAGAAGAAGCATATTGACCTCTTCGTTAACGATTACAGTATCGATATTGGAGTAGATGGAGAGAGAGCTGTTAATGCTCTCTTCAGAAAACTCACACAGGTTAGTCCGGAAATTATTTTCAGAGATGACCTCTTTATTTTGTAGATTTACCGATTAAAACATCTTGAGATGAGCAACGCAGTTATTAAAATCCACGACATTAAAAAGATTTATAAAGTTGGCAACCAGGAAGTAAGAGCACTGGATGGAGTTGACCTTACGATTAACAGAAATGAATATGTCGCAATAATGGGCCCTTCAGGTTCAGGAAAATCTACAATGATGAACATATTGGGATGCCTTGACAGTCCAAGTGATGGTTCATATGTGCTTAACGGAATTGATGTATCCCAGATGGCAGATAATGATCTTGCAGAGGTAAGGAACAAGGAGATTGGATTTATTTTCCAGTCGTTCAATCTTTTACCCAGATATTCTGCTCTGGAGAATGTTGCATTGCCTCTCATTTATTCCGGAGAACCAAAAAGCGTCAGAGATATGCGCGCAGAACAGGCCCTTTTGAGCGTCGACCTCACCGATCGTATGCACCACAAACCAAACGAACTTTCGGGTGGACAAAGACAAAGGGTTGCAGTTGCAAGGGCGCTTGTTAACAGCCCTTCGATAATACTTGCGGACGAACCAACCGGAAACCTCGACTCAAAGACATCAATAGATATTATGAAACTTTTTGAGAAAATTCACAACAAGGGGAATACAATAATTGTTGTAACTCACGAAGAGGATATTGCAAGACATGCCCACAGGATTATTCGTCTGAGAGACGGCAAAATAGAGTCAGATGAAAGAAACACCAATCCTGTAGTACACTCATAACCGCCGTCACCAAATATTACAGAGATGAAAGAGATGAATATATACACAAAAACAGGTGATAAGGGAACAACTTCGCTTGTTGGAGGTGCAAGGGTAAGCAAGGACAATCCAAAAGTAAATGCTTACGGGAATGTTGACGAACTTATCTCCCACATTGCCCTTCTCAGAGCAGATGCATTTGGAGCACCATTTCACGAAAATCTTCGTCGCATACAGGCAAATCTGATGCTGGTTGCTGCGCATCTTGCTGCAGACGATCACGGAGCAAAAAAACTAAAGCCATTTGACCCTGCAGAAACAGAATTTCTTGAAAAACAGATAGACATAATGGTGGGAGAGCTGCCTGAACAGACAGCATTCATCCTTCCGGAAAGGCCCAGGGTTGCAGCTGAGTGTCATATTGCCAGAACAATTTGCAGAAGAGCCGAGCGCTCATGCATTTCATTAATGACGGAGCCAAGAATCGAAATATCAGTAAAGTATATCAACAGGCTCTCAGATTATCTCTTTGTCTATGCTCGTTATCTGGCCATGATTAATGGTGTTGCCGATGATTTTTGGCAACAATAGATTGCAAATCAAATTTTATTGAGTATCTTCGCACACTATTTCCAAAAAATTAACCCAAGTACTTAATAATTAATTATTTACAACTATGTACTGGACACTAGAACTTGCTTCAAAACTCGAAGACGCTCCATGGCCCGCAACTAAAGAAGAGTTGATAGACTATGCAACCAGATCGGGTGCACCACTTGAAGTAATTGAAAACCTTGAAGATCTGGAAGATGATGGCGAAGTTTACGATAGCATCGAAGACATCTGGCCTGATTATCCAAGCAAAGAGGACTTCTTCTTCAACGAGGAGGAGTACTAAATTATAAATTATGAAAATCATCATCGCCGGCGCAGGTGATGTCGGTACACACCTTGCCAAAATGCTCGGGAACGAGGATCATGAACTCACCGTAATTGACAACGATGAGCTCAGACTTAACCATGTCGGCGAAGTAGCAGATATCATTCCAATATTCGGGTCTCCCACATCTATTGCCACACTTGAAAAGGCAGAGGTGAGGAAATCCGATCTCTTTATTGCCGTTAGCCCCGCTCAGGAGCAGGATGTTAACATCATTAGTGCCATGCTGGCCAAAAAGATGGGAACAGGCAAAGTTACAGCCCGGATAAATAATGATGAGTATCTAAAAAACGAAAACAAGCTCCTCTTTACTGAGATGGGTATTGACCTTCTTTTCTATCCTGAAAAGATTGCTTCGCATGAAATTATTGACCTGCTTAAACAGACAGGAACATCTGAATTTATGGATTTCTCCGGCGGAAAACTTCAGCTGATTGTTTTTCGTCTTGATGATGGTGCGCCTCTGATTAACAAAACACTCTCCGATTACTCTGTTTCCGGGGTTGAACCAATGTACAGAGCCGTAGCAATTGCGAGGGATGGTCAGACAATCATTCCCCGGGCTTCAACAAAGTTCAAGGAGAAGGATATTGTGTTTGTGATTTCAAAAAGAGCCGGAGCCCAGGAGGTTATGAGCTACTCAGGGAAAAACAACATTGATGTCAAAAGACTCATGATTGTTGGTGGAGGCCGCATTGGCGAAATGGTGGCAAAAAAGCTTGAGAATTCTGTTGACTATATCAAGCTCATTGAGAGAAGACGCGAAAGGTGCGATGTTCTGAATGAAAGCCTCAGCAAGACGCTTGTCATTAACGGAGATGCAAGAAATACAGACCTGCTCATTGAGGAGGATGTAAATGACTTCGATGCATTTGTTGCTGTTACAAGCAGTTCCGAGACAAACATTCTCTCATGCGTTATGGCTAAAAAGATGGGGGTCGCAAAAACAATAGCAGAGGTCGAAAACATAGACTACATTAAACTGGCGGAGGGAATGGGAGTTGATGCTGTAATCAACAAAAAGCTCATCACTGCCAGCCGTATTTTCAGATTCACTCTCTCCAACAAGGTTCAGTCTATAAAATGCCTTAACGGATCTGATGCAGAGATTCTTGAATTTATTGTTAATCCAAACAGCAAAATTACTCAGGACAAACTTCGTAATCTTGGCTTCCCCAAAGATGCAATCATAGGAGGAGTAATAAGAGGTACAAACAGTTTTATTGCACTTGGCGATACTGAAATCAAGCCTTACGACAGGGTTGTCGTATTCGCTCTTCCAAGCGCACTTACAAAGGTGAACAAGTTCTTCGCCTGATTTTCTCACAAATAATATTTATTGCTCTGAATTATTACCAAAATGATTCAGTTTGATTATAATTTTTCTTGTTTTTGTACAATGGAGATTATAATTTATTACCTTCGCGGACATTTTTAATCATAAATATTGCGATTATGAGCAAAACCAGTATCAAACCAGAAGGAAAGATGCGAATTGAGCATGACCTTCTGGGTGACAGAGAGGTGCCATCAGAAGCACTGTACGGAGTTCAGACTCTCAGATGTATTGAGAACTTTGACATAAGCAGGCAGCTGCTTTCACAGTATCCTCAGTTTATCAAGGGGCTTGGAATTGTAAAGATGGGAGCCGTTCTGGCAAACCATGAACTTGGCCTTATTGAAGATAAGGTTAAGGATGCAATTGTGGAAGCTTGTCAGGAGCTTATCGACGGAAAACATCTGGAGCATTTTCCAATTGACATGATTCAGGGTGGAGCGGGTACTTCTGTGAACATGAATGCAAATGAGGTAATTGCCAACAGAGCACTTGAGATTATGGGCAAAGAGCACGGGCAGTACGAATTCTGCAGCCCCAACGACCATGTAAACATGGCTCAGTCAACTAATGATGCCTACCCGAGTGCAATGCATATCGGACTTTTTATTAAACATTTTGAAGTGAGAGAGTCACTGGAAAAGCTGATTGCATCTCTTGAAGCAAAGGAGAGAGAGTTTGCCGGCATAATCAAAATGGGAAGAACCCAGCTTCAGGACGCAGTCCCTATGACACTGGGACAAAGTTTCGGAGCTTTTGCGTCTGCAATGAAACATGAACTCAGAAGGCTGGACAAGGCCTCCAGGGAACTGCTCTATATTAATATGGGTGCAACAGCAATCGGGACCGGAATTACTGCTGAGCCTGGTTATGCAGAGGCATGTATTTACCATATCAGAAAAATAACAGGCTGGGACCTGAAACTTTCATACAATCTTATTGAAGCGACTCACGATACATCATGCATGGTGGCATACTCTGCTGCTCTGAGATCGATTGCCATAAGGCTTTCAAAAATGTGCAATGACCTGCGTTTCCTCTCATCAGGACCAAGGACAGGCATTGCAGAGATTAAGCTTCCTCCAAAACAGCCGGGATCATCAATCATGCCGGGAAAAGTGAACCCTGTTATTCCGGAAGTTGTGAATCAGGTTTGCTTTAAGGTGATTGGTAATGACCTTACAATTACTATGGCATCTGAGGCAGCTCAGCTGGAACTTAATGTGATGGAACCGGTTCTTGTACACAGCCTTACTGAATCCAGCGACTGGATGAAGAGGGGAATGGATGCCCTCCGCAAGGAGTGTATTGACGGAATTGAGGCAAATCCTGAGCATTGCCGCGAAATGGTGGAGCATTCAATTGGTATAGTTACAGCGCTCAAACCTTTCATCGGATATGCAAAAAGTACAGAGATAGCAAGCGAAGCTCTGGCAACTGGCGGAAGTGTTTATCAGCTTGTTCTTGACAAGGGAATACTTACTAAGGAACAGCTTGACAAGATTCTGGATCCTAAAAACATGATCAGACCGGTTAAGATTTCAATCTAACCAGACGGTTTGGCAAACTACACAATAAAAGGGCAGCTTAAAACTGCCCTTTTTCTTATCTTTGCAGCATGGCAAGTATACTTCAGGCAGAAAAGCTTTCAAAATCCTACGGCATTCGCACACTATTTGAAAACCTTGATATTAACATCAATGAGGGGGATAAAATTGCCCTTATAGCTCCCAACGGAAGTGGCAAGAGCACGTTGCTTCGTGTTCTGGCCGGCAAGGATTTTTCTGATGGTGAGGGAACGGTAAAGCTTAAAACGGGAGTTAAAGTTGCCTGGCTTGAGCAGGAGCCGGAATTAAACCCGGAGAATACTGTCTTCGAGGAGGTATTTGGCGCATCTGACATTCTCTCTTCTGCAATTATGGAGTACGAAGCTGCTTTGCTTTCGCACGATCAGGCAAGACTGGAAAAGGCAATTCATGAAATGGATTCCAGAAATGCATGGCAGTACGAAATTAAGGTCAAACAGGTACTTACAAGGCTTGATCTTACTGAGATAAATATGTCTGTATCTGCTCTTTCAGGCGGACAGAGAAAAAGGGTTGCACTGGCCTCAATGATGATTCATGATGCAGACCTTATTGTGCTTGACGAGCCAACAAACCACCTGGACCTGGAGGTAATTGAATACCTTGAGGAATATCTTAAGAGAACCTCATCATCTGTACTTATGGTTACCCACGACAGGTATTTCCTGGACAGGGTCTGCAACCATATTCTTGAACTTGACAACGGAAAGATGTTTGCATACAAGGGAAACTACTCATACTTTCTTGAAAAGAGAGAAGAGAGGGTAGAGAACTTTAACACAGAAACTGAAAGAGCAAGAAACCTGCTCAGGGGTGAACTTGAATGGATGAGACGGATGCCTCAGGCAAGAGCAACCAAGGCCAAGTACAGAATTAATGCATTTTATGAATTAAAGGAGAAGGCAGAGCGCACTATTAGAGAGAAGAGTATGCGGATTGATGTGGGCAGCTCAAGGCTTGGAACCAAAATCATAAACTGCAAAAATATAAGCCACTACTGGGGAGATTATTGTTCTGTCGACAATTTCACATACAATTTTGCCAAGGGAGAGAAGATAGGAATTGTTGGTGCCAACGGCGCCGGCAAAACAACTTTTCTGAACATAATGACAGGAGATATTAAGCCTGCATCCGGCGATATCGAATGGGGAGAGACTTTGGTAATAGGTCATTACAAACAATCGGGTCTCGATTTTGACCCTCAGGAGACTGTGATTGAGGCGGTAAGAAAAATTGCGGAGGTTGTTTCGCTGGCAGATGGTTCTGTTATGCCTGTCTCTCAGTTCCTGAGCAGGTTCCTCTTCCCCCACTCCTCTCACAACACAAAAATTGAGCGACTTAGCGGTGGCGAAAGGAGAAGACTCTATCTGGTTACCGTTCTGATGAAGAGTCCAAACTTTCTGATTCTTGACGAGCCCACAAACGACCTTGATATTGTAAGCCTTAATGTTCTGGAAGAGTATTTATCGACCTTCCCTGGATGTCTAATTATAGTTTCTCACGACAGATACTTTCTGGACAAGCTTGCAGACCACCTCTTCGTATTTGAAGGTGAGGGGATGATTAAGGATTATGTGGGAAAATACTCAGAGTACCGTGAGCTGATGAAGGATAAGGAGCGTGAGGCAGAACTGGCAGAGAGGGGCAGAAAAGAGAAGGAGGCAGAGAAATTAAAAGCAGCAGAGAGAGAGAATCAGCCTGCAAAGGGAACAGATACTTCCGGTAAAAAACTATCCTGGAAAGAGCAGAGAGAGCTGGAGACGGTTGAGAAAGAGATTGCCTCTCTTGAAAAAGAAAAAGGCAGCCTTGAGACTGCCCTTTCTTCCGGAAACCTCTCTTCAGATGAGCTTACTAAAGCTTCGCTCAGAATCGGAGAGATTATTTCTCTTATTGACTTAAAGAGCGACCGCTGGCTTGAATTAAACAGCTAGCCGCAACTTTCTGTTACTCCATAAGTTTCTTGTACTTAAACCTTTTAGGTGTGATATCACCCATCCTGCGTTTCTTGTTCTCTTCATATTCGCTGTAAGAACCCTCAAAGAAGTAAATCTTTGAATCGCCTTCGAAGGCAAGTATGTGAGTTGCTATTCTGTCCAGGAACCAGCGGTCGTGCGAAATGATAACTGCGCATCCGGCAAAGTTCTCCAGACCCTCTTCGAGTGCTCGTATTGTGTTTACGTCTACGTCATTTGTAGGCTCGTCAAGAAGAAGAACGTTGCCCTCCTCTTTAAGTGCAAGAGCAAGGTGAAGACGGTTTCTCTCACCACCGGAAAGGATTCCGCATTTTTTCTCCTGATCTGCTCCTGAGAAGTTAAACCTGGAAACATACGCCCTGGCATTTACCTCCTTATTGCCAAGCTTCACAAATTCCGAATTCTGAGAAATAGTCTCATATACAGTTTTGGTTGCATCGATATATTTGTGCTGCTGATCTATATAAGCTGTCTTTACTGTCTCTCCCACAGAGAAGGTTCCTGAATTTGGCTTGTCAAGCCCCATAATAAGACGGAAAAGTGTTGTCTTACCGGCTCCGTTTGGCCCGATTACACCCACTATACCTGCAGGAGGAAGTTTAAAATTGAGTCCCTCAAAGAGAATTCTGTCCCCGAATCCTTTTGTGACATCAATTGCCTCAATTACTTTATCTCCAAGCCTTGGTCCGTTTGGAATAAAGATTTCAAGTTTCTCCTCTTTAGTTCGTCCATCCTCATTTAGCATCTTTTCGTATGCAGAGAGACGTGCTTTTGATTTTGCCTGTCTTGCCTTAGGGGACATTCTCACCCACTCAAGCTCACGCTCGAGCGTTTTGCGTCTTTTGCTCTCCTGCTTCTCTTCTGTTGCAAGACGCTTGGATTTCTGGTCAAGCCATGAAGAGTAGTTACCCTTCCATGGAATACCCTCTCCCCTGTCGAGTTCAAGAATCCATCCGGCTACATTGTCCAGGAAGTACCTGTCGTGGGTAACTGCAATTACAGTTCCCTTGTACTGCTGAAGGTGAGCCTCAAGCCACTGGATACTCTCAGTATCGAGGTGGTTGGTTGGCTCATCAAGAAGAAGCACATCCGGTTCGCGGAGAAGAAGACGGCAAAGAGCAACCCTGCGCTTCTCACCACCACTCAGGTGTTTGATAATTGCGTCAGGTTCAGGACACTGAAGAGCATCCATCGCTCTTTCAAGTTTTGAATCGATATCCCAGCCGTTTACATGCTCAATTTTGTCTGTAAGTTCACCCTGCAGATCAATAAGTTTTGCCATCTGGTCGTCATCCATTGGCTCCATGAACTTGTTGTTCACCTCTTCGTACTGCTTAAGCAGAGACACCACTTCGTGCACACCCTCCTGCACCACCTCAAGAACTGTTTTGTTCTCATCCAGGTGAGGTTCCTGCTCCAGATATCCCACTGTATAACCCGGTGCCCACACAACATCACCTTCGATTGCTGTCTCAACACCTGCTATTATCTTTAAAAGGGTAGATTTACCAGAACCATTAAGACCAATGATTCCAATTTTCGCTCCGTAAAAGAAGGAAAGGTAAATGTCCTTAAGAATTGCTTTGTTGTTTGTAGGCAAAATTTTGCCCACCCCGTTCATTGAAAATATTATCTTCTCGTCTGCCATAAATTATTAATTTGCGGCAAAGATAACATTAGATTACCGCTTTCCCAACTTGAGAACGAGTGAGTCAAGATATTGTATAGATTTAACAGAATCCGAAACATGTTTAATGTTCATAATCTGCATATTGAACATTTCTCTGTTCTCCTTTTTTACAGGATCTGCAGGGGGTGCCTCCATCTTTAGCGGATTAATTGCCTTACCATCTTTCCATATCCGGAAGTCAAGATGCGGACCTGTTGAGAGTCCGGTACTGCCTACATATCCAATCACCTCTCCCTGTCTGACTCTTTTCCCTTTTGACAGTCCTTTTGCATAAGCAGAAAGGTGAAGGTATGCAGATGAATAGGTTGAGTTGTGTCTGATTTTAACTGTGTTTCCGCCGCCTCCGGCATAGGCTTTCTGAATTACGACTCCGTCACCAATACTCATTACCGGTGTTCCTTTTGGAGCCGCATAATCTATACCCGTGTGCGGTCTAACAATCCTGGTAACAGGATGTCTTCTGGAATAGGTAAAACCGGATGAAATTCTGGTAAAACTGAGCGGAGCCTTGAGGAAGGCTTTTCTGAGATTCTCCCCCTTTTCATTCCAGTATTGCGGAACCTCATCCTGTACAAAACGGTATGCCTCATACATAACTCCTCCATGCATAAAGTATGCTGCCTGCACAGAGCCTATGTCAAGAACTTCGTCTCCCGCAAGTATCTCTTCATATATTACACGAAACGAGTCACCTTTCCTAAGACCAAAGAAGTCAATAGTCCATGCATATATCTCAGACAATCTGAGGGCAAGCATTGGGTTTATCCCTGCTTTTGACATGTCATTCCAGAGTGATGTGTTAATTGTTGCTTCCGCAACCCTTGTGCGAACCGTAACGGCAATTTCATCAACTTTTACAAAAATAGAGTCGTGGACACCAAAGGTAACATATGAAGTCTTTGAGTTTTGATATACCATATATGCAAGTTTTGGCTCCTCATCAAGTGTATAGTATGCCTTATACTCATTGCCAACTTTGAGTTTTTTTAAGTCGAAAGTTCCTCTTGCTGCCTGTGTAAGGGAGTATACATCTGCACTTTGCGCACCAAGTTCAGACATTAAAGTGGTAAAAAACTGCCCCCTTTTTACAGTACCCTCTCTCATCTGAAATTCAGAAACAGGAATTCCAAATTCAGAGAGCTCTTGAGCCGGGGCTTCCGTTTGTGATGTTACTTGTTCTTCTGTATTATTGTTATTGCATGCAACCAGCAGAATAACAGCGATTAACGGGGCTAAAAATTTCATATGCAAAAGTTTCTTAATCCAAAGATATAGAATTTAGGGGAGGGTGTTGATAAAATTGTGGAAATATTTGTAAAAAAATGTAAACAAGTGGAAAACATTTTTTAATTTTGCATAGGTCGAAAAAAGAGAGGCCGGAATACGCAACATGGTCAAATTCATAGGAGAATATACTGCTAAAGTGGACGACAAGGGAAGGCTAATTCTTCCTTCTCCGTTCAAGGCAGCCATATTGCCCGGCGGCGACCTTCGATTGGTAATCAAAAAGGATCTCTTCTCCGATTGTCTGGAGATGTACACTTACGAAGAGTGGGCGAAGGAGAGCGAGCAGGTTAAATCCCGGCTCAACTTCTTCAACAGAGACCACTCACGCTTCTGGCGTGAATATATGCGCGACCGGGCAACAGTTGAGCCCGATGAAAAACTTGGGAGAATTTCTGTTCCCAAAAGACTGCTTGAACAAATTGGAGTTGGAAAAGAGGTGGTATTTGCAGGCAACGACCACAAAATTGAGATCTGGGCAAAAGAGGCCTTTGACAACAACAAGCTCAACGACAGCGATTACCTGACACTTGCAGAAAACATTTTAGGATAGGGAGGTATAGATATGAGTGAGTATCATACACCGGTTCTGTTAAAAGAGAGTGTATCAGCACTGGCTATACACGACGGGGGCATCTATGTGGATGTCACATTTGGCGGAGGCGGTCACAGCAGGGAGATCCTGTCGCAGATGGGAGAAAAGTCAAGGCTGATAGTCTTTGACCGCGACCCTGATGCTATCCTTAATGCTCCTGATGACAAAAGGCTGATTTTTATAAACAATAATTTCCGCTTTGTACACAACCACCTGAAGAACGCAGGGTATGGTGAGGTTGACGGAATTCTGGCAGACCTGGGAGTCTCTTCTCATCAGTTCGATACAGAAGAGAGAGGTTTTTCCTTCAGGTTTGATGCAAAGCTGGACATGAGAATGAATCCGCTTACCAAAATGGGAGCGGCAGAGATACTGGAAAGTTATGAAGAGGAGGCTCTGTCCAAAATGTTTTGGGAGCTGGGAGAGGTAGACAACAGCCGCAAGGTGGCAAAGTTTATCTGTAAAGCGAGAGAGAATGAAAAGATAGAGACTACATATCAGCTTAACCATATTCTTGAGCCTCTGACACCAAAACCTAACGGGCACAAATATCTGGCTAAGATATACCAGGCTCTCAGAATTGAGGTTAACGGAGAGATGAGGGCACTTGAGGGTTTTCTTACAGGCGCTCTTAAGGCCCTTAAACCCGGCGGAAGACTGGCAGTAATAACATATCACTCTCTTGAAGACCGGATGGTTAAGAATTTTATGCGCTCCGGGAACACAGAGGGAAAAATTGAAAAAGACTTTTACGGAAAACAGGAGTCGCCCCTGAAGCTTGTTTTCAAGAAACCGGTGCTTCCCGCAGAGAGCGAGATAGCATCCAATACAAGGGCAAGAAGTGCAAAATTAAGAGTAGCAGAAAAGATTGAGGAGGAGTAACTGATGGCAAAGAAGAAATGGGTATCGGACATAATGGGCGGACAAATCCTCATAAGCAGCGGAATCATGCAGCAAATGGGATTTGTTCTTTACATTTTCCTACTTGTGATACTGTACATCTCTTTGAATTTTACAATTGAGAACAGACTGGTGACCGAAAGGCACAATCAGAGGGAAATTAAAAACCTGAAGGCACACTATACGGGTATTAAGGCTCGACTGCTTTATCAAAGCAAGCGAATTGAGATTGAAAAGAAACTGGTGGAATACAACTCGGAGCTGAAATCTCCGGTTAATCCTCCTTCAATTATTGAACTGGACTGATTATGAAAGATATTATTTCCAAAGTAGGAATAATCTACTTCTTCATGGTACTCTCCGCCATACTGGTTATTGGCAGGATAGTGCATCTCCAGTTTTTTGCCAAGCTCCCGGTTAGTTCTGAGGAGATTTCATTCCGCATTGAGGAGATTGAGGCAGTAAGAGGAAGTATCCTTGCAAGTGACGGACGCTCCCTCGCAAGTTCAGTTCCATACTATCAGGTAAGGATGGACTGCAAATTCCCTGAAGACTCAACATTCAACAACAATATTGACTCTCTCTCATTTTATTTATCGAAGTTTTTCGGAGATAAGAGTGCCGGAGGATATAAGAGCGAGCTTGTGGCTGCACGCAAAAAAGGGAACAGATACAAAGCTGTTGGAAACCGCCTCGTTGATTACGCAGAGCTTATGGAGATAAAGAACTTCCCGCTCTTCAGACTTAAGGGGAACAGAGGTGGATTTATAAGCGAACAAAAGAGCAAGCGGAACAATCCATACGGACGTTTGGCATACCGTACAATAGGTTTTACCAACTCAAACGGAGTAAGTGTGGGTATTGAGGGGAGCTTTGACTACTACCTCAAGGGTATCCCGGGTAAGCAAACTGTTCAGCGGCTTCTGGGCGGTGAATGGATGCCGGTAAACGTAGACCAGGCAGTTTTGCCTCAGGATGGTCTGGATGTGAAAACAACATTGGATATAGATATTCAGGAGGCGGCAGAGAATGCGTTAAGGAATCAGCTTTCACTCTCAGATGTGTTTGAAGGCGCAACCGCAATTGTAATGGAGGTTGAGACTGGAGCCATTCGTGCAATCACAAATATGAAAAAGATGTCAAACGGAATGTTTGATGAATCATTCAACTATGCAATTGGACAGGCAACAGAACCGGGTTCAACATTTAAGCTTGCAACTCTTGTTGCTCTGATTGAAGACGGATATGTAACTCTTGACACTCCGGTAGATGCTGGAAACGGGAAATGGCAATACAGTACAAAGCTATTTACCGATGTAACCAAGGGGGGATATGGCCAGATTGATGTAAGAAAGGCATTTGAGAAATCGTCAAACGTTGCATTTGCAAAACTCGCAGTTGAATACTACGCAAACAACGAAAAGAAATATGTAGACAGGCTTCACAATATGAAGCTGGGTGAGAAATTCGGTCTGGATATCATGGGTGAGGGTAGATCTGTAATACACTCTCCGGGCGATCCTAGCTGGTCTAAACTAACTCTGCCAATGATGGCAATGGGTTACGCATCATTGCTTACACCTCTTCATACTCTTGCATTCTACAATGCAATTGCAAACAGAGGTAAAATGATGAAGCCATATTTTGTTGAGAGGCTGGAAAAACACGGAGTAACAGAGAAGGAGTTCAAACCTCAGGAGATGAGTGGTTCAATCTGTTCAGAATCTACAATTAAGGCTGTCCATGAGGCATTGCGCGGTGTAGTTGAACATGGCACAGGCAAAACAATCAACGATCCGAGATATAAAATTTCCGGCAAGACCGGTACTGCACAGATTGCTTTCGACGGCAGGTACATAGACTCGCAGGGATACAGAAAACACCAGGCCTCTTTTGCCGGCTTCTTCCCGAGTGACAATCCAAAGTACACCGCGGTTGTAATTCTTTATACAAACAAGACAAGGGCAAACTTCTACGGAGGATCCTGGGCAGCACCTGTTTTCAAACAGATTGCAGACAGAATTTATGCAAACAATCCTCAGTGGAGCGCGCCGGTACAGGGTAAGGGCAAGGTTACTCTGACCAAGCCTCATATCATGTCTGGCCGTGCTAAGGAGACTTCAAAACTTATGGCTTCACTCCCGTCTGCCGACAAATACGGCAAGGCCTCGGGAGAGTGGATCAGCTTTAGCCGCGACTCCCTTGAAAGAGTTGTGGCAGAAGAGTATCATATTGACAGGGACAGCGTGCCCGGAGTTCTCAATATGGGGCTCAGAGATGCTTTGTATATACTGGAGAATCAAGGATACAGGGTGAAATTTACCGGCAGGGGAAGAGTTATTGCTCAGACACCTGCTCCCGGAGTTTGGGCAGAAAAAAACTCAATTATCAACATTCAACTTTCTGAGGAATATGAAACTAGATAAATTACTGCAGGGCATAACAACAGGTGAAAAGGGAAAGGCAGTCAGGATGGATTCCGAGATTGGCGGAATCTGCTTTGATTCGAGGAGTATTAAATCCGGTGATTTGTTTATTGCCGTAAGGGGAAGTGCATCAGATGGCCATCAGTATATAGGAATGGCTCTTGAAAAGGGAGCAGTTGCAGTTCTATGCGAAGAGATTGCTGCTGAATTTAAAAATTCACCTCTTATCGTTACTCCTGACAGTCATCTGGCCCTGGGAGTTGCTGCATCAAATTTCTACGGAAGTCCATCAGAAGCAATGAAGGTTGTAGGCATTACAGGTACAAACGGAAAAACAACCACTGTAACGCTTATGCACAGACTCTTTACTGGCTTGGGGTATAAATGCGGATTGCTCTCCACAATTGTAAACTACATTGGTGACAAGGAGGTTGAGGCAACTCACACAACACCAGATCCCGTACAGATGAATTCACTTATGGCAAGAATGGCTGCCGAGGGATGTGAATTTTGCTTTATGGAGGTAAGCTCTCATTCACTTGATCAGAAAAGGACCGCAGGGATTCATTTTACCGGAGGCATTTTCTCCAATATTACCCACGACCATCTTGATTACCACAAAACATTTGCAGAGTATATTAAAGCAAAGAAGAGCTTCTTTGACAATCTTGGAGAAGATGCCTTTGCTCTTACAAATATTGATGACAGGAACGGCATGGTAATGCTTCAAAACACACCTGCCAGAAAATACAGGTACTCCTGCATCTCCCCTGCCGATTTCAACTGTCGTATTATCGAGAAGGGACTCGATGGTATGCTTGTTAAAATTGACAACCAGGAGGTCTGGACAAAATTTATTGGTGTTCACAATGCATACAACCTGCTTGCCGTTTACTCTGCCGCGATCCTTCTGGGTGCCGGATCTGAGGAGGTGCTGGTTCAGATTAGCGCACTAACAAGTGTTGCAGGAAGACTTGAGTACATCAAGGGATTCAGGGAACTTACAGCAGTTGTTGATTATGCCCACACACCAGATGCGCTGGAAAATGTGCTGAAAACACTTAAGGACAGTGCAGACGGTAAAGAGATAGTAACAGTATTCGGATGCGGCGGAAACAGAGACAAAACCAAACGTCCTGAAATGGCAAAGGTTGCCGCAAAATATTCAGATAAAGTTGTTGTCACATCAGACAATCCACGTTTTGAGGAGCCTGAGGCAATAATTGAAGAGATAAAGGCCGGATTTGAAGTTACAGAGAGAGCAAAAGCACTCTTTATTACTGACAGAAAAGAGGCAATAAGAACCGCCCTGATAATGGCAAATCCCGGGTCAATCGTACTGGTGGCCGGAAAGGGACACGAAAACTATCAGGATGTGAAAGGGGTGAAACATCACTTTGATGACAAAGAGGTAATAACCGGAGTATTTGATCAAAACATTTAAAGCTATGTTGTACAATTTATTTGACTATCTAAAGGATTATGTAGACTTCCCGGGACTGGGCCTCTTCAGGTACATTTCGTTCCGCGCATTCTCTGCAATAATTCTGTCAATGCTCATAGCCTTGTTTCTGGGCAAAAGGATTATCAACAAACTGGCAAAAAAACAGATTGGTGAAAGCATAAGAGATCTGGGACTTGAGGGTCAGATGCAAAAAAAAGGCACTCCTACTATGGGCGGAATAATCATCCTTGTATCATTGCTTATTCCTGCAATTCTTCTTGGGGACCTTACAAACATTTATGTGCAATTAATGATTATTACAACCATATGGCTTGGTTTCATAGGTTTTCTTGATGACTATATTAAGGTTTTCAAAAAGAACAAAGAGGGTCTTAAGGGAAAATTCAAGATTGTAGGCCAGGTAGGTCTTGGCCTTATCGTTGGCGTCAGCCTCTATCTGAGTGATCAGGCGGTAGTAAGAGTGCCGTCAACTTCAGATGCTCTTGAGTCGCACGCAGAGGTGATAAGCCAGGAGGGATTTTCAGATAAGGTTGGATACTTCAGGGATGAAAAAAGTACAATAACAACAATTCCGTTCGTAAAGGACAACGAGTTTGATTATGCATGGCTTTCTCCTGTGGGAGGTGAGCTTGGCGAAAAAATCAGCTGGGTAATATACATACTCATGGTTATTTTCATTGTAACAGCAGTTTCAAACGGCACAAACCTTACAGATGGCATGGACGGTCTGGCAACAGGTGTCTCGGCAATAGTAGGCGTTACACTTGCTGTACTTGCATATCTGTCCGGCAATATCATTTACGCCAACTACCTTAATATAATGTACATCCCCAATACCGGAGAACTTGTAATTGTTTTGGCAGCATTTATTGGAGCACTGGTTGGGTTCTTGTGGTATAACTCCTACCCCGCCCAGGTCTTTATGGGAGATACAGGGTCACTGGCCATAGGAGGTATTATTGCTGTTGCAGCTATCATGATTCATAAAGAATTGCTCATTCCAATCCTGTGTGGCATATTCTTCGTGGAGAGCCTCTCAGTGATAATACAGAGACTCTATTTCAAATACACAAGAAAGAAATACGGCGAAGGTGTAAGGGTATTTAAGATGTCACCGCTGCACCACCATTTTCAGAAAGAGGGAATTCCGGCAATCATTCAGTTTCCGAAAAGAGCTCTTCCTGAGGCCAAAATTGTTGCAAGATTCTGGATTATTGCAATAATACTGGCAGTTGTAACAATAGTAACGTTAAAAATCAGATAAAATATGTCTAGAATAGTAATTCTTGGAGGCGGAGAGAGCGGTGTGGGAGCAGCTGTACTTGCATCTGTAAAGGGATATGAAACATTCCTTTCGGACTGCAATATGCTTCAGGACGATGCTAAGGCAATGCTTGACAGATTCAATATTCCATATGAAGACGGAGGGCACACCAAGGAGAAGATTCTCAATGCAGATGAAGTAATCAAAAGCCCGGGAATTCCGGATAGTGTTCCAATTGTAGAGGAGATACTCGCATGCGGAATTCCTGTAATCTCCGAAATTGAATTTGCCGGCAGATTTGACAGATCAAGAAAGATTTGCATAACCGGCAGCAACGGAAAGACCACTACAACCTCAATTATTTATTTTCTGATGAAAAACGCAGGTCTTAATGTAGGTCTTGCGGGAAACATTGGTCAAAGTTATGCATTTCAGGTTGCAACAAAGGAATATGACTATTATGTTCTCGAACTGAGCAGCTTTCAGCTTGACGGCATTTATGACTTCAAGGCAGATATAGCGGTACTTCTCAATATAACTCCGGACCACCTGGATCGTTATGACAACAATATGGAGAATTACATCAAGGCAAAATTCAGGATTACCCGAAACATGTCTTCAGATGATTGCTTTATTTTCTGCGCAGACGATGAGATAAGCATTTCGCACCTCAACAAAATTGTCCTGCAGGCCAAAAAATTACCTTTCAGCCAGACAACAGAGGTAGAAGAAGGAGCATTTCTCAAGGAGGAGCAAATGCATGTTGTTTATAATAACGACAACTATCAGATGTTTGTTAATGAACTTTCACTCCAGGGTAAACACAACATATACAACTCAATGGCTGCTGCCATAACCGGAAAGGTTCTTAAGATAAGTAACGAAGTTGTGAGGGAGAGTCTGTCGAGCTTTAAGGGAGTTGAGCACCGTTTGGAAAATGTGCTTAAAGTCAGAAATGTTTTATACATAAACGACTCAAAAGCTACCAACGTAAACTCAACCTGGTATGCACTCGAGAGTATGAAGAGCTCAGTAGTATGGATTGCCGGGGGAAAAGACAAAGGAAACGACTACTCTCCACTTTATGATCTGGTAAAGGATAAGGTGAGGGTACTCATCTGCATGGGAGTTGACAACAAAAAACTCCACAGCGAATTTGGAGAGATGGTAGATGAAATCTACGATGCAGGATCGGCAGCTGAAGCAGTAAACATTGCATACAAGTGTGCAAAGCAGGGAGAGACAGTACTTCTTTCTCCTGCATGTGCAAGCTTTGACCTGTTTAAGAATTACGAAGACAGAGGAAAACAATTTAAAGAGGCAGTTGCCGCACTTTAATCATGGGAGAGAGCTTTATAAACAGACTTAAGGGAGACAAGGTGATATGGGTGATTGTTATCGCTCTGTCGCTTATCTCTATTGCTGCAGTATATTCGTCAAGCAGTTCGCTGGCCTTCAGAGAGGAGAAGAGCACATTTTTCTATCTTCTCAAGCAGCTGCGTTTCGTAATATTCGGCCTTACAGCTCTGTATATCTGCTCGCGAGTTCCACTTGGATGGTACCGCAAGATTGCCTATCTGGGAATGCTTCTGGGAATTGGACTTCTTGTCGCGACTATTGCTTTTGGTAGTACAATTAACGATGCCGAACGGTGGATAACCATATTTGGAATCTCCTTCCAGCCAAGTGAAATAGCCAAGATAACTACAATGCTCTATCTTGCCAAAGTTCTGGAAGACCACAAATTTGAGTCTTTCAAGGAGTTTACCCTATGGATTCTTATTCCTCTGGGAATTGAGCTTCTGCTGATTCTTAACGGAAGTGCCTCAACTGCGTTGGTTCTTGGGGGGCTTTCATTTCTGCTGCTTATAATCGGAGGTATCAAAACAGGCCATCTTGTAAAAACAGTTGGTATTGCAACTGGTATAGTTGCGGTTGTAATTATGATGCACTTCGCGTTCGGCTTCTTTCCAAGGATTGCGACAATGGTATCGAGGGTAAAAAATTTCGCAGTTGAAAAGACTCTGGATGAAAACCTCACTCCACAGGAAAAGCAGCGGGAACTGGATAAGACATTTCAGGCAGATATGGCAAAAATAGCTATTGCCTCTGCAAACATAATAGGAAAGGGTCCGGGAAAAAGTACACAGCGTTATGTACTGCCTCACCCCTATTCAGATTTTATTTATTCAATCATTGTTGAGGAGTGGGGACTGGTAGGAGGAACTGTAATTCTTCTGCTCTACCTCTGGTTCCTCTACAGGTGCATAGCTATTGCGCGGGGATGTATTAAAATGTTCTCTGCAATAACTGTAATTGGACTGGGTTTGCTCATCGTTTCACAGGCGATGCTGCATATACTGGTAAATGTGAGTATTCTTCCGGTAACGGGGCACACGCTCCCGCTCATTAGCCTCGGGGGAACTTCGCTCATTATCATGAGTTCTGCATTCGGGATTATACTTGCAGTCAGCCGCAGTGTTGAGAACAGCAAGTGTAAGTCACCTGTGCCTGCAGAGGGTGAGTTATCGGAAAATAATAGAGAGGAGGCAATCGAACTATGAATAGAGAGCCAAGAATAATAATCAGCGGAGGAGGTACCGGAGGACATATATTCCCGGCAATCTCAATCGCAAATGAGATAAAGAGGGTATCACCTGGTGCTGAAATCCTTTTTGTAGGTGCATTGGGCAAAATGGAGATGGAGAGAGTTCCTGCTGCGGGATACAAGATTGAGGGCTTGCCTGTGGCCGGATTAAGAAGAAAACTGTCACTGTCAAATCTGCTTCTTCCATTCAAGGTACTCAGAAGTGTAAGAAAGGCCGGGAAAATTCTTGATGAGTTCAAACCTGACGCGGTTGTGGGTGTTGGCGGATATGCAAGTGCTCCCCTTCTCTGGATGGCAGGAAACAAAAAGATTCCATATCTGATTCAGGAACAGAATTCATATGCAGGACTAACCAACAGAATTCTTGCAAAGAGAGCAGGAATAATATGCGTTGCGTATGACGGAATGGGAAAGTTTTTTCCTGAAGAGAAGATACTCATTACCGGAAACCCGGTAAGAGAGGGAATCAAAATGACAACACCGAAGATGAAGCTTGAGGGTAGAAAACACTTTGGAATAGCTGCCGGTAAAAAGGTATTACTTGTAACTGGAGGAAGTCTTGGAGCGAGGACTCTCAACAGTGCCGTTCAGGAGTGGATAAAAACCCATGCTGAATGCGACATGGATATTATCTGGCAAACCGGTAAATTCTACAAAGAGGAGATTGACCATTTTGTTGCCGGGAATCCCAGAGAGTGGGTTAAGAACTTTGCATTCATTGACAGGATGGATCTTGCGTTTGCATCGGCAGATGTGATTATTACAAGAGCAGGTGCAGGAACAATTTCTGAGTTAAGTATAGCAAAAAAGGCTTGTATTTTTGTTCCGTCACCAATGGTTGCAGAAGACCATCAGACTCATAATGCAAGGTCACTGGTAGACAAAGGTGCTGCTCTTATGGTGAAAGATCACGAAGCACATCAATACCTAATGTCAACTGCGGCAGAACTTATTACAGACCCTCAGAGAATTGAAGAGCTTGAAGAGAAAATTGGTCATATGGGATACAAAGACTCTGCATCTGTGATTGTACACGAACTATTTAAACTTACAGGAGGGAGAGAATGAAAAATGTATATCTGATAGGCATTGGCGGCATAGGGATGAGCGCTCTTGCAAGATACTACAGACATGCCGGGTCAAATGTGGCCGGCTACGACAGAACACCCAGCAAACTCACACAGGAGCTGGAGAACGAAGGAATTGCAATACATTACGAAGACAATACATATCTGATTCCTCAGCCATTCAGGGAGGAGGCAGAGGAGACTCTGGTTATATACACACCTGCAGTACCTGCAGATATGAGTGAACTTGAATATTTCGGTTCACGCCCATACCATATGGTAAAGCGCTCAAAAGCACTTGGAGTGATTGCTGCTGGCAAGAAGACCCTGGGTGTTGCCGGAACTCACGGAAAGACAACAACTTCAACAATGCTGGCACATATCTTTACCTCTTCAGGCAAAGGGTGTACAGCTTTTCTTGGCGGAATTTCAAAAAATTACCATACAAACCTGCTTCTCTCAAACAGCGAATATCTGGTTGCTGAGGCCGATGAATTCGACCGCTCCTTCCTGCAGCTGTATCCTGATACTGCAATTATTACATCAACAGACGCAGATCATCTTGACATTTACAACAACCACGAAAGTATAAAAGAGGCTTTTGCGGCATTTGCCTCGCAAGTAAAAGAGGGCGGCAAGCTGATCCTGAAAAAGGGTATTGTTCTGGATTCTCACCTGGCCGGGGGAGTAAGACAATTCACTTACAGCTTTGACTCTGTTGCAGATTTTTACGCAAAACATCTGGAACTTAACGAGAGTGGATACTTCAACTTTACTCTAGTACATCCTGGCGGAGAGATTAAAGATTGTACACTTGGTATTCCGGGCTGGGTAAACATAGAAAATGCCATTGCAGCATCTGCAGCAGCACTTCTTAACGGAATCGGCGAGAAGGAACTCAGAGAGGCCCTGGCAGCATTCAGCGGAGTGGAGAGAAGATTTGACATTCACATAAACACGCCAGCTATTTCATACATTGATGACTATGCTCACCATCCGAGAGAGATTTCAGCAGCAATAAGTTCTATCAGAAACATCTTCCCGGGAAGAAGACTGACAGCAGTATTTCAGCCACACCTCTATTCAAGGACCAGGGACTTTGCAGCAGATTTTGCAGAGAGCCTCAGTGCTCTGGATGAACTTATACTGCTTGACATTTACCCTGCAAGAGAACTACCACTTGAAGGGATAACCTCAGCTGTGATTTTCGACAATGTTAAACTGGAAGATAAGGTTCTTATTAAAAAGGAAGAGCTGATGGATACACTTAAATCCAGAGACCTTGACATCCTTATTACATTCGGGGCCGGAGACATTGACCGCTTTATTTCACCAATTACCAACATGATAAAGGAGAGGTTCAATGTTTAAAAAAATACTCATATATACCGGCTATACCATACTGTTTGCTTCACTGGCGGCATATTTTGTCTTGTCATCCATGCTGGAGAAGCAGGAAAGCTCCAAGGTCAAGTGCAGAAGAATTGAAATTACTGTTCTTGACAGCGCCGTGAACAGATTTGTGACAATAGCAGAGATCCGCGGACTTATACAGGAGGAGGGAATCAATGTTAACGAAAGCAAGCTCAGACATATTAATCTTCACGAGCTTGAAAACATTCTGAATAACAGAACTGCAATCAGACGCTCAATAGTCAACTACAGCGGGCAGGGAATTCTGCATGTACGAATTGAACAGAGGCGTCCTGTTCTCAGGCTGGAGACCGAAAACGGAGGATTCTACATGGACGAGACAGCATACATGTTTCCTTTGGTAAAGACATTTACATCTTATGTGCCTGTTGTAACAGGATTCATTCCTTTGAATCTTGTTCCGGGTTACAGAGGAAGAATAAAGGAGAACAGGGAGTGGGCAGAGGGAATGCTGGAACTGGGCCTCTTTATAGATAAAAACGAACTGCTTAACGCTCAGGTAGAGCAAATATTCATAGACGAAAAGGGAGACCTTCACATAATACCCCGGGTAGGGCAACATGAGATTGTGTTCGGCAAGCCGGACAATGTAGAGGCAAAATTCGAAAAACTGATGGCCTTCTATAATCATGTAATACCTAATGCAGGATGGGACAAGTATAAAACAATCAGCCTGCAGTACAGCAATCAGATAGTTTGCACAAAAAGAGACAATAAAACAAAAAATAATAAAAACCTGAACATATGAAAACTTACACGGCAGCCGTTGACCTTGGCACTACAAAAGTTGTGAGCCTGGTTGGTGAAAAGAGCGAATCTGGATACAAAATCATTGCCTTTAAGGAGGCTCCGTCAAAGGGCATCATGAGAGGTGAGGTGGTTAATATCATGAATGTCCTTGAGTCGCTTAACCCTACTCTCGAGGAGATCAAAAACGAGAACAATATCGAGATTAAGGAGGTTTACGTAGGTATTGCTGGTCAGCACATCAGATGTACAGATGAAGGTTGCAAAAGGAACAGGCAATATCCAGATCAGCTGATTACCCAGAAGGAGATCGATGATATGCGTGAAGAGATGTACAAAACAAGGGTTAATGCCGGTGAAAAAATTCTGCATGTAATTCCTCAGAGCTATAATGTTGACGACCACATTGGACAGACAGAGGTTGTTGGAATGGTAGGCAGCCAGGTTGAGGGTAACTATAAGATTTTTATTGGCAGAACAAACTCTGCAGAACATAGTAAATCTGTTATCAACCGTGCCGGGCTTAAACTTAAGGAGCTGGTTCTTGAGCCTGTTGCATCTGCACTGGCAGTTGTATCTGAAGAGGAGATGGAGATGGGTGTTGCAATGGTTGATATTGGAGGTGGCACAACAGACCTTCTGATTATTGAAAATAACATTATCAGACATACAGCAGTTATTCCTTTTGGTGGAAATTCAATTACAGAGGATCTGAAACAGGGATGCGGTGTATCTTCTAGAAATGCAGAGCAGATGAAAATTCAGTACGGCTCTTGCATCACTGATTATGCTCCGGACAACAAGACTGTAGTTATACCTGGGATTGGCGGCCGTGATTCAAGGGAGGTCTCCTTCAAGGTTATTGCCAGTATAATCGAAGCAAGGGTTGCAGAGATTGTAGAGGCAATAATGTATGAGATAGAGCGCTCGGGATATCAGGAAAAACTTGCAGCAGGTATTGTTCTTACAGGAGGGGGATCTCAGCTTGCACATATCTGTAACTATGTTAGTTACAAGACAGGCTACGAAACCAGAATTGCCTCTCCAAAAATAAATATTACCTTTGACTCTCCGGAAGCTGTGAGCAAACCAAGCTCTGCAACAGCTGTAGGACTGCTCATTTATGGCATTGAAAACAGCAAAAGTGATGCTGCATTGCCACAAAATGAAGGTAACAGAATGGTAAATACTACACTCTTCCCTGAGGAGGAGATTGTGGCAGTTGAAGCTGCTCCTGTTAAAGAGGAGAAGAAACAGCCAAAGGCTGCCAGACAGGGAGGCGGCAAATTTATATCCAATATAAAGGATAGTATCAGCTTCTTTTTTGATTCAGGAGATAACGAAGCATAACAATGGAAATGAAAGATATAATTCCGGTAAACTGGGAATCCAATAACTCTATCATTAAAGTGATAGGTGTTGGGGGCGGCGGCGGAAACGCAGTCAGCCAGATGTATCAGCAGGGGATAAAGGATGTAGACTTTATGATCTGCAATACCGACACAATGGCTTTAAAAAACAGCCCTGTTACCGAAAAGGTACAGCTTGGCCACTCCCTTGCAAAAGGGCTGGGCGCCGGCTGTGATCCTGAGAGAGGTCGTGCGGCTGCAATGGAATCAATTGATCAGATCAGAGAGTCTCTGACCGGTCATACTGAGATGGTTTTTATTACAGCAGGAATGGGCGGTGGCACCGGCACGGGAGCAGCTCCCGTAATTGCCAGGATTGCCCACGATATGGGTCTTCTGACAGTTGGAGTTGTTACTCTTCCTTTCCGTGACGAAGGCCAGGAGTTCCTCAAGAGGGCAATTGTGGGAATTAAAGAGCTGGAGAGATATGTAGACAGCCTTCTGATTATTGACAATCAGAAAATTTACAAAATATTTGGTGAGCTTAACATTTTTGATGCATTTCCAAAGTCAAACTCTGTTTTGAGTTCGGCGGTAAAAGGTATAGCAGAGATCATCACCAGACCAGGTTTCATAAATGTTGACTTCGCAGACGTTAAAATGATAATGTCAAACAGCGGAATGGCACTTTTGGGAACAGGAACAGCTTCCGGAGAGAACAGAGCAATCCGTGCTGTTGAAGAGGCATTTTCATCTCCATTGCTTAACGATTATGACCTTAAAACTGCAAAGGGTGTTCTTGTTAACATCACTTCAAGCAACAATAATGGTCTTACAATGGCTGAGCTCTCTCAGATAATGGACTACATCAAGGAGTACACAGGTGACCGTGTAATGAAGTTCAAGAGAGGTGTGGTAAATGATCCGGAAATTGGAGAAGCAATTAGTGTTACTGTAGTCGCTACAGGCTTTGACATGCACTCGCTTCCTCAGATTTCCACAGAAGGGGACAGACTTGTAGAGACTGTTACACTTGGCGAAGATTACCAGATTCCTGCAAACAAACCACAGGTTGTGATTGACCTTAAAAATCACGGAGTGGAACTTCCTGTTAACAGGCCAGAGAGGGCAAAGACAACTTTTACTCCTAAACAAGTTTCAGATACACCAAGAGAAAAACCTGCTCTCATTATGGGTGCAGAGGATAATATAGTTGAGCTGGAGACACAACCTGCTTACATTAGAAGACGAGTTATGATTAACAAGGAGGAGAGGCCTGCACCTCAGCAGCCTGCCGAGAACAGGGGCAGCGGATCTCTAAGAATTGAAGAGAGAGATGGCAAGCAGCACCTTATGTCAGATAACTCATACCTTCATCAAACACAAGACTAATTAAAAGAGATGACCGGAAGAACACGAGTTCGTTTTGCGCCAAGCCCTACAGGCCCTCTTCACATGGGGGGCGTGCGTACTGCTTTGTACAACTACCTTTATGCAAAACAGAGAGGGGGAGATTTTATTTTAAGAATTGAGGACACAGATTCTCAGAGATTCGTACCCGGAGCAGAAGAGTACATTATCGAGGCTCTTGCCTGGTGCGGTATCTCTCCGGATGAAGGGGTGGAAAACGGGAAAATGGCAGAAACGCCATCCGAAAAGCATCCGCACGCCCCCTACAGACAGTCTCAGAGAAAACCTCTGTACAGAAAATACGCCGAGCAACTTATTGAAAATGGGTTTGCATACTACGCATTCGACACATCAGAGGAGCTTGATGCATACAGGAAAGAGGCAGAAGCAGGCGGAGATACCTTTACCTACAACTATCAGGTAAGGGAGAAACTGGCAACATCACTTAAATTATCTCCCGCGGAGACAGCCGAAAGACTCTCTTCGGGCAACCACTGGGTTATAAGGTTCAAAATGCCTGTTGACAGAATCGTAAAAATGACTGACCTTATAAGGGGAGATATTGAGGTCAACTCAAGCACCCTTGATGATAAGGTTCTGTGGAAAGCTGCAGATGAGCTGCCAACATATCACCTGGCCAATATTGTGGATGATCACCTGATGGAGATAACCGATGTTATCCGCGGAGAAGAGTGGCTTCCCTCCCTCCCTCTCCACTATATGCTTTATGAAGCTTTCGGCTGGGCCGGTTCAAAGCCCAATTTTGCACACCTTTCACTTCTTCTCAAGCCTGACGGTAAAGGAAAACTGAGTAAACGCGACGGAGACAGACTTGGATTCCCGGTTTTCCCGCTGGAGTGGAAAAACAGCGAAGGCGAAATCTCAAGCGGTTATCGCGAAGAGGGATATTTCCCTGAAGCTTTTGTTAATCTGCTTGCGTTCCTGGGATGGAATCCAGGCACTGAAAAAGAGATCTTTACACTTGAAGAGCTCTCAGAGGCATTCTCACTTGACAGAGTTGTAAAATCAGGAGCAAAGTTTAATCCCGACAAGGCAAAATGGTTCAATCAGGAGTATCTCAGAATGAGGGATACCTCTGCTCTTGCAAATGAATTTGCGGCACTGCTTAACACAAAAGGTATATCAAGACCAATTGCATATATTGAACAAGTTGTAGAGTTAATCAAAGAAAGAGCTCATTTTGTGAAGGATTTCTGGGAGCTCTCAGATTACTTTTTTACAGCACCGGACACTTACGACCAGACAGTAAAAAACAAGTTCTGGAAGGAGGAGACCCCTTCTGTTCTTGAAAGTATTGCTAAAATGCTGGAATCTCTGGAACCATTTACAAAAGAGAATATTGAGCATAGCCTCTCCCCTTTCATTAAAGAGAATGGATGGCAGATGGGTGCTGTAATGAATACGCTCAGGCTTGCCATGGTTGGAGCATCCAGGGGAGCCGGGGTTGCAGATATAATGGCACTTACAGGCAAACAGGAGACAATCTCCAGAATTGAAAAGCTTGCAAAAAGCTGAATCTGAAAAGATAAAAGAATCCAACTGATTAAATATTAAACAAAAAACACCGGGGTTGCATGAACAGCTCCGGTGTTTTACTTTTATGTCAGATTGCTATTTAGATCTTATTTTTTTCTCCCATTTCCAGGCAGACCTGAAAACCTCGTCCAGAGGTGTATCAGCACTCCATCCCAGAACAGCGTTGGCTTTCGAAGGATCTGCCCATACTTGCTCCACATCTCCTGCCCTTCTTCCTGCAATCCTGTAGTTTACATCTACTCCTGTAGCCTCCTTGAACATATTCACAACTTCAAGAACAGATAACCCGCGACCTGTACCCAGGTTGAAATACTCAATATTACCATCCATTTCATCTGCCTTTTCGAGCATTCTGTCAACTGCCTTTACATGGGCCTTTGCCAGGTCACATACATAAATATAGTCGCGAATGCATGAACCGTCAGGAGTGTTGTAATCATTTCCGAATACACTCAGATGATCACGCAGTCCAATTGCTGTCTGAGTAACAAAAGGAAGAAGATTCTGAGGAACGCCTCTTGGCAACTCCCCAATCTGAGCAGAGGGATGGGCTCCTACGGGATTAAAATATCTGAGTGCAATCACTTTAAGAGCACCATTCAGGGCCAGGGCAGCATCAGCAAGAATCTCTTCACTCATCTGCTTTGTTTTTCCGTAAGGAGAGGTAGCCGGTTGCAGCGGGGCCGATTCACTTACAGGAAGATGCTCCGGTTTAGGCTGACCATATACAGTGCATGAGGATGAGAAAACCACAGATCCCCTCCTGCCGCCTGCGCTCATTTCCGACAGCAGACACAACAGTGATGAGAGATTGTTATGATAGTACTCCAGCGGTTTTTCCACACTCTCTCCCACAGCCTTATATGCTGCAAAATGTATTGCGGCCGAAATATCAGGGTGTTTCGCAAACAACACTCTCATGTGATCCTTGTCTGCACAGTCAAGTTCAAGAAACGTAATCTTTTTACCAAGAATACTCTCAATATTATCAATGACTTCGGGAGTTGAGTTTGAAAAATTATCAACCACAACAACTTCATACCCGGCGGCATCCAGTTCAACAACTGTATGTGACCCGATGTATCCTGTTCCTCCTGTAACCAGAATTTTTGCCTTTTTCATCTATTTGTTTCCTGCTATAAAGCTTTTAATTGTTTCTGCAATATATTTCTGCTCTTCAAAGGTGAGCTCTGTATGCATCGGTAGTGAGAGCACCTCCCTTGCAAGCCGTACGGATACATCTGTTGAAGATCTTTTAACAACCCTCTCTCTGAAAGCGGGCTGAGCTTCAATTGGATGAGGATAGTATACCATTGAAGGAATTCCCTTTGAGGCAAGATAAGCTTTCAAAGCATCCCTCTCCCTGTACTGTATGGTAAACTGGTGATATACATGCGTAGAAAAGGACTCCTCAAACGGAAGTGTTATCTCCTCCACATCTGCAAGCATCTCTCTGTATCTTGAAGCGGCCTCCTGCCTTGCGGCAGTATAAGTGTCAAGTCTTGACAGCTTTACCCTCAGAACAGCTGCCTGAATAGTGTCAAGTCGCGAGTTGCAACCTACAATATCGTGCCTGTACTTCTCTTTCTGACCATGGTTGGCAATCATTTTAAGTCTCTCTGCAAGATATGCATTCGAAGAGAAGATTGCCCCCCCGTCTCCGTAACACCCAAGGTTTTTTGATGGAAAAAATGATGTGCACCCAATATCCCCTATTGTTCCGCAGCTTTTGCTCTCCCCGTTTGAAAAATGAAATTTTGCACCCAAAGCCTGAGCATTATCCTCAATTACTTTAAGGCCCAGTTTCTGAGCAGCTGCCATCACACCCGCCATATCTGCAGAGTGACCAAAGAGATGGACAGGCATTACGGCCCTTGTCTTTTCTGAAACAACTTTCTCAATCTCTTCCGGATTAATGTTGAAATTTTTTGGAGATACATCTGCCAGAACCGGAACAAGTCCCAGAAGTGCGACTACCTCTGCAGTGGCAGCGTAGGTAAATGCAGGCAGAATTACTTCATCGCCGGGCTTAAGCTCCAGGGCCATGAGCGCAATCTGAAGTGCATCGGTGCCATTGGCACACGGGATAACATATTTACCTCCAAGATATGACCCCAGCTCTCCGGCAAACTTATCAACTTCACTGCCGTTAATGAAGTGAGCTTCCTCAATCACTGATGCAACGGCATTGTCAATCTCATCCTTAATATTGCGGTACTGACCCCTGAGGTCCAACATCTGAATGTTCATATAATCGGTTGTTTGGACAACAAATGTAGTAAATATCCTCCTTGAGCCAATAAAATAAAATGTTAACTTTGCCGCCATGAATAAACTGACAAAAAGCATAGGAATTGCATCCGATCATGCCGGATACGAACTCAAGGAGCTGCTCAAAAAAGAGCTGGCTGCCAGAGGATATACAGTTGAAGATTTTGGAACTCACTCTGCTGAAAGCATGGACTACCCAGATGTAGCCCACCCGCTTGCATCTGCTGTGGAGAGCGGTAAGCTTCCGCAAGGCATTGCCATATGCGGCTCCGGCAACGGAATAAGCATGACTGTAAACAAACATGCTGGAATCAGGGCAGCACTATGCTGGACTCCGGAGCTGGCAAAGCTTGCCAGAAACCATAATGATGCAAACATCCTTTCACTTCCGGCACGTTTTATCTCGGAAGAAATGGCTAAAGAGATTCTTGAGGCATTTCTCACATCTGAATTTGAAGGCGGCAGACATGCAAACAGGGTTAATAAAATCGGGTGCCGATGACCAGTAACAAAACCTATCTGATTCTTGATAAAACATCGCTCCCGGTAACTCCGTCAAGAGATCTGGAATCATATCCGGGCGGTATCGTGCTGGTGCTTGACAAACCATTGCACTGGACCTCTGCAGATGCAGTACGAAAGATCAAATTCCGCCTCCAGAGATACTTCAATCTGAAGAATATCAAGGTAGGTCATGCCGGCACACTAGACCCGCTTGCAACAGGTGTTCTGCTTATATGCATAGGCAAGGCAACACGTTCTGCAGAATCAATTCAGGCAGAGAGAAAAGAGTATATAGCCGATATCCGTTTTGGAGCCACCACACCATCTTATGACCTGGAAAAGGAGATTGACCAGACCTATCCTCACGAACATATTACTAAGGAGCTGATTGAAAGCCTGCTTGATGGAATGAAGGGTGAAATTGACCAGATACCTCCTGTATTTTCTGCCAAGCTGATTGACGGCAAAAGGGCATATGAACTGGCCCGTGCGGGAAAGGAGACAGAGATGAAGCCATCCAGGATCTCAATATATGACCTTCAGGTTATCAACTGGCAAATTCCGGATCTGAAAATCGCCATCAGCTGCAGTAAAGGAACCTATATAAGATCATTTGCAAGAGATATTGGAGTTGCTGCCCAAAGCGGAGCCCACCTCTCAGGTCTGATACGAAGTGCCTCGGGATGCTTCAGGGTTGAAAATGGCTTATCGATGGCAGATGTTGAAGAAATCTTCAAAATCTGAAAAATATTTCAAATAATTGAAACATTTGTGACAAAAATGCGTATAAGAAAGAGTCGTCAACTTTTTATAAAACGCATATATGAAATTATCGCAGTTCAACTACAACCTTCCAGCAGATACAATTGCCAAATATCCCGCCAAATACAGGGATGAATCTAAACTTCTCGTTTTGCACCGCAAAACAGGTGAGATTGAGCATAAGAACTTCAAGGACATCCTTGAATACTGCCAGGAGGAGGATGTATTCATCTTCAACAACACAAAGGTATTTCCTGCCAGACTTTATGGAAACAAGGAAAAAACCGGCGCAGAGATTGAGGTATTCCTTCTCAGGGAATTAAACAGCGAACAGAAACTTTGGGACGTACTTGTAGATCCTGCAAGAAAAATCCGTATAGGCAACAAACTATACTTCGGGGAGAATGACAGTCTGGTTGCTGAGGTTATCGACAATACAACTTCAAGGGGCAGAACTTTAAGATTCCTTTTTGACGGAACTCACGACGAGTTTAAGGCAACATTGTTCCGCCTGGGAGAAATGCCCATTCCTAAATGGATCCGCTCTAAGGCAGAAAACATAGACACAGAAAGATATCAGACCATATATGCCCAGCATGAGGGAGCGGTAGCAGCACCTGCTGCCGGACTTCACTTTAGCAGAGAGCTTATGAAGAGAATGGAAATAAGGGGTATTAATACTACCGAGATTACTCTTCACATGGGTCTTGGTCACTTCCGCACCGTAGATGTAGAGGACCTTTCAAAACACAAGATGGACTCTGAACAGATGAACATCTCTGCAGAGTCTGCAAACGAAATCAACAAAGCCAAAGAGAAGGGAAGAAAAGTATTTGCCGTTGGAATTACAGTATTAAGAGCTGTTGAGACTTCTGTAACAACTCAGAGTAAAATTAAACCTTACTCAGGCTGGACCAATAAATTTATTTTCCCTCCTTACAGCTTCTCAATCCCTGATGCGCTTATTTCAAACTTTCACCTCCCTCAGTCTACAATGCTAATGACAGTTGCAGCATTCGGGGGTTATGACAATGTTATGAGAGCGTATAATGTAGCAATAAAAGAGGGCTACAAATTTGGAACTTACGGTGATGCGATGCTCATAATCTGATAAATCTGCAGAAATTCAGAATTCTGGATTTAATTTCCCTGATTCTGTATTTTTTCTGACAATCATCGGGATACTTGATTTTATCTTTGAGATAAAAACATGTATCCCGATGATTTATTATATGATATAGCGCTGAGCAAAATTTTCAGATACAGGGTGAACATTCCGGTCTCAATTATTGATAATCTTGGCTCGGCAAAGGCTCTCTTTGAAATGAACAGGGAGATGCTTGGAGAGATTTTTAACCCTGGTCAGGTCTGTATTGATGAAATACTCAATCACAAGAATCTTGAAGAGGCGTCGGCAGAAATTGAGTGGTGCAGGGAGAAGGGAATCCGCATTCATCACCGGGATGATGAGGATTTTCCGCCAAAGCTCAGAAACTGCCCCGATGCTCCTGTTGTCTTCTTTTCTTTCGGAAACTGCAGTTTAAACACAGAGAAAATTGTTTCTGTAGTAGGTACCAGACTTGCATCTTCATACGGAGAGAATAGCTGCCGTAAAATTATCGGAGAGCTCTCTCAGTCTGGTTTAAAACCCGTAATTGCAAGCGGACTTGCATTTGGTATAGACATCACGGCACATCTTGCTGCTCTGGACTCCGGTCTTGACACAATTGCCGTTCTGGCAAATCCTCTTGACAGGATTTATCCGGTATCTCACACCTCTCATGCCAGGCGGATAGTTAAACAGGGTGCTCTCATTACAGAGTTTGCCAGAGGCAGTGAGTCATTCAAGATAAACTTTGTTCAGAGAAACAGACTTATTGCTGGAATTGCATCGGCAACCATAGTTGTTGAATCAAGGGCAAGAGGAGGCGCTTTGATAACTGCAGAACTTGCACATTCATACTCCAGGGAGGTCTTTGCCGTACCGGGAAGGATATCTGATTTGCGCTCCGAAGGATGCAACAATCTGGTAGCAAAGAATATTGCCACTATTTACACATCTGTTGATGAACTTCTTGCCTCTCTTGGATGGGACAGAGAGAAGCCGGCTGGTGAGACGGACGAGAGGAAATTGTTTTACGAGGGCGACCCGGACAAAGAAAAAATATTAGTAGCTTTGAGGCTGAATCCAGAACTGAATATCGATGAGTTACACGGAATTACGGGGCAGAAAATTCATGAGCTTACAGCAAGACTGCTTGAGCTTGAAATTGAAGGTTATCTCTGCTCCCTGCCCGGAAACCGGTATTCGGTGGTTTAACCAAAGCTGTAAATGTCTGCATTAATTGATACCCACACACATCTCTACGACGAAGCATTCAGTGAAGACCTGAAAGAGGTTGCCGCCAGGGCAAAAGAGGCAGGTGTAGCTGCCTGCGTACTGCCAGCAATTGACAGCAGTTGTCACTCAAGGCTTCTTGAGTGCGCCGGCTCGATGCCCGGCTTTCTCTATCCCTGCGTTGGTCTGCATCCAACATCTGTGGGAAGCGACTGGGAGAGTGAACTGAACTTTGTTATTGAAGAGAGCAGCAGAAGAAAGTATTATGCCGTTGGGGAAATTGGCATGGACGGCTACTGGTCACGGGAGTTCATGAAAGAACAGGCTCACGTATTTAACAAGCAGCTGGAGCTGGCATCTTCAATGGATTTGCCAGTAATAATCCACTCCAGGGATTCATTTGAAGAGATCTTTGAAGTTCTGGAAAAATGCAGGCACCTTAACTTAAGGGGTGTCTTCCATGCCTTCTCAGGGAGTATTGAGACATTCCGCAGAATCAGCAAATACGGTAACTTTAAAATTGGGATAGGCGGAGTTGTCACCTTCAAAAACGCACATGTTGCTAAAACAGTTAAGGAGGCAGGTCTTGAAAACATCATTCTTGAGACAGATTCTCCATGGCTGACTCCGGCTCCTTTCAGGGGAAAACGCAACGAACCGGCCTATGTTGCCATAGTTGCCGGCAAGCTGGCAGAGATATTTGAGGTTTCTGAGGAGGAAATCGCAGCAACTTCTACTGCAAATGCCGTAAAATTGTTTAATTTGCATTAGAAATCATTTACACTATGAATTCATCCATACTCCTAATATATACCGGAGGCACAATAGGCATGAAACAAGATCCGGAAACCGGAGCTCTTATGCCATTTAATTTCAATCAGATACTCGATGAGGTCCCTGAATTGAAAAAATTCGGATATAAAATAGACACTTACTCCTTCGAGCCACCCATTGACTCTTCCGATATCCAGACAGGATTCTGGATTGAGATAGCCAGACTAATAGAAAGTCACTACGATAATTATGATGGCTTTGTGATCCTTCATGGCACTGATACTATGTCATATTCTGCATCTGCACTTAGCTTCATGCTTGAAAATCTCAGAAAACCCGTAATTTTCACAGGCAGTCAGCTTCCCATAGGGATGCTCCGCACGGACGGAAAGGAGAATCTCATATCTTCAATAGAAATCGCTGCTGCAAAAGATGAAAAAGGAGATGCAATGGTCCCGGAGGTTTGCGTCTATTTCGAGAGTCAGCTTTACAGGGGTAACAGAACTACAAAATACAATGCAGAAAATTTCAGGGCATTCCGTTCGGCAAACTATCCTGTACTGGCAGAGTCCGGCATTCATATAAGATATAACAGGTCGTCCATAAGCTATCCGGAAAGTAAAAAGGCAAATCTTAAGGTAAATGATAAACTGGATACTTCTGTAGCAATTCTTAAGATATTCCCCGGAATCACAGAGCAATTCGTTGAGTCTTTTCTTAACATGAAGGGTCTCAGAGCTATAATACTTGAAACTTATGGTTCAGGGAACGCTCCAACTGCCAGCTGGTTTATTAATTCACTCAGGAAAGCAATTGACCGAGGGTTAATAATTTTAAATGTATCACAGTGCCATGCAGGCAAGGTTGACATGGACGCATACTCAACCGGTATACTTCTCAAGAAGATAGGGGTAGTGAGCGGTTTTGACAGTACCACAGAGGCTGCTTTAACCAAATTATTTTTTTTACTGGGACATGAAACAGAAACTCAAGTTGTTAAAAATATCCTGGTAGAAAATTTGAGAGGGGAAATTACAATCAATTAGTGCGAATTAAAAAAATCTTTTTAAATTGCACGATATTTGACGATAATAGAAAACAAATAACTATTTAAAATACATTGTTTAATACTTTAATCATTCAAAAATTTATGAAAAAACTTTTCATGTTTTTGGCAGTAGTTGGTTTCATGACCATTTCTGCACAGTATGTTGCTGCTCAAACACCGGATCCAGCCGCTACCGAAACTGTTGACCAGTCGGCAGCAGCGCAGCAGGAGATTCCGATCCACCAACAACTCAAGGCCAAATTTATTGAGGGAGGCGCCGGCTTTATGGCTTCTATCCTTATCGTTCTTATTCTGGGTCTTGCAATTGCCATTGAAAGAATTATTTACCTGAACCTGGCAACTACAAATACAGATAAGCTCCTTAAGAAAATTGAAGAAGCTTTTGCTACAGGCGGAGTTGAGGCAGCTAAAGATGTTTGCCGTAACACCAAAGGCCCGGTTGCTTCTATTTTCTATCAAGGTATTTCTCGTATGGACGAAGGTATCGAAGTTGTTGAGAAATCAGTTGTATCTTATGGTGGTGTTCAGATGAGCCAGATGGAAAGCGGTCTTACATGGATCTCTCTCTTCATTGCTACAGCTCCGATGTTGGGATTCCTTGGAACCGTTATTGGTCTTATCCAGGCATTCGACTCTATCGAAGCAGCAGGTGATATTTCACCAAACGTAGTAGCAGGTGGTATGAAAGTCGCTCTGATTACAACTGTAGGTGGTCTGGTAGTAGGTATTATCCTCCAGATTCTTTACAACTACATCGTATCAAAAATCGACTCTCTCGTTATCTCAATGGAAGATGCATCTATCTCTCTTATTGATATCCTGGTAAAAGTTAAAAAATAACAACTATGTCAAAATTTGCTAAATATTTACTATACATACTGTTTGCAGTATCATTGGTATTTATCGTAGGATTCTTTATTGACCAGGATGCAATGCTTGATTCATTCCTATTCTACACATACGTGCTTGTAGGAATAGCTGTCCTTTCAATTCTGATTCTGCCTCTTATGAACCTTGGAAGTAATCCAAAAGGTTTGAAGAGAATACTTATGACACTCGTGCTTGCAGTTGTATTTGTAGGAGTTTCTTATGCTCTTGCATCAAGCGACCCGCTTGTTGTGAAAGTAAATGTTGAAACTACCGAAAGCGCGCTTAAACTAACAGACGCAGGTCTGATACTTACTTACATACTTTCTGCCGGAGCTATTATTGCAATTTTGTCAGGCGGTATTATTAAGATGGTTAGAAACCGCTAGTATTAATTGAATAAAAAATAATAAAGATATGGCTAGACCAGCACAGCAACTACCGTCATCTTCTTTGGCTGACATTGCCTTCATGGTTCTCATATTCTTTCTGTTGGTATCAACAATGGACCAGGAAATGGGTTTGCAGCGTCGTCTGCCTCCTATGCCGGATCCAAACCAAAAAGTTGACGACGTTCAGATTAAACGCCGTAACATTATGGTTGTTAAAATCAACGATGCAGACCGTCTTCTTGCGGGAGGTTCCCCAATGGATGTAAGCATGCTGAAGGACAAGGCAAAGGAATTCCTTCTTAATCCTACGAATGATGAAAATCTTCCGGAGAGAGAGGAGAAGATGATTGAGGGTTTGGGCTCTTATCCTGTTTCAAAAGGTGTTATATCTCTTCAAAATACACGCGGTACAAGTTATAATGCATACCTCAAGGTTCAGAACGAACTTGTGAAGGCAGTGAACGAAATTCGCGATGAATTTGCACTGGCAAACTTCGGCAAGGTTTATATCAGCCTTGATGAAGAAAAACAGCGTATTGTAAGAGATGCTATACCTCAGAACATTTCAGAGGCAGATCCTAAAGATACAGGTAGAAAAAAATAATAAAAAACCAGAAAACAATGGCAAAATTCGCTAGAAAAGGAAAAGGAGGCACTCCCGAACTGAGTACCTCGTCACTTGCAGACATTGTGTTCATGATTCTGTTGTTTTTTATGGTTACTACCAGTATGAGACAAACAGACAGAATGGTGGCTATCAAGATGCCTGCAGCATCTGAGATTGCAAAGCTTGAGAGGAAAGACCTTGCAGCTTATGTATATGTTGGAACACCTATGGCACACTTACAGGGCCAGTATGGTACCGACTCACGTATACAGCTGAATGACTCTTTCAAATCAGTTGACGATATCCGCGACTTTATTGCTGCGGAGCGTGAAACTCTCAGCGAGTCAGACCGCCAGTTCATGACAGTATCAATCAAAGCAGACGAAAACGTTCGTATGGGTATTGTTACAGACATTAAACAAGAGCTTAGAAGAACTTCGGCTCTGAAGATAATGTATGCAGCAAGAAAATCTACTCCGTCGGATTTTTAAGTCAAGGCTAAATTGACAAGATGAGGGTGCCTTTTTAAACAAAAAGGCACCCTCTTTTGTATAACCTATGTATCAGTAACCACACAAGAATGAAAAAGACTCTATTCAACTCAATTATAATTGCCCTGGCTATAATTATTTTGCCGGTGGCTTCTTATGGGCAGCAACAAAAAGCGCCAAAAACTCCCAAATATGTATTTCTCTTTATTGGTGACGGAATGAGTCAGGCTCATATTTCACTTACTGAGGCATACCTATCTTCTCAAAAAGGGGTTATCGGAAATGAACCGTTTTCATTTACCAAGTTTCCTGTTTTAGGTATGTCATCTACATACTCTGCAAGCTCATTTATTACCTGTTCTGCAGCTGCAGGAACTGCAATATCTACAGGAACAAAGACAAACAACCTGATGCTTGGTGTTGATCCTGCCGGTAATAAACTTACAAGTATTACCTATAAGCTAAAGTCTAAAGGTTATAAAATTGGAATAGTCACAAACGTTACTCTTGATCAGGCAACTCCTGCTGCATTCTACGCAAACAGTCTTAAGAGAAACAGTTATTACGATATAGCTGTCCAGCTCCCTCTAAGCGGTCATGACTTCTTTGGAGGCGGAGGTTTTAACAGTCCTAACGGAGCTGACAACAATCAGCCTAACATTTATAAGCTGGTAGCCGACGGAGGATATAAGATTGTCCGCGGTTATGAAGGGATGAAGGGTGTATCCAAAAGTGAGAAAGTTGTACTTGTTCAGTCTGAGGGAAAAGAGGGTGACCTCCCCTTCTCCATAGACCGTAAGGAGGGAGATCTTAGCCTTAAACAAATTGTATCATCTGCAATTGACCATCTCTATTCTCCAGCAGGATTCTTTATTGTTGCCGAGGGCGGTAAAATTGACTGGAGTGCTCATGCGCACGATGGTAAAACAACTATTATGGAGGTCCTCGACTTTGCAGAGGCGATTGATGAGGCATATGAATTCTATTTGAAACATCCAGATGAGACCTTAATTATTGTTACCTCAGATCATGATACTGGAGGAATCTCTGTTGGTGCGAAAAAGGGATACAACCTTAACCTGAAGGCTTTAGATCCTCAAAATGCTTCAATGGCCATTGATCCGGAGAATCTTGAAAAATACGAAGAGATGAACACTAAGGCATCAATCGGATGGACAACTACATCTCACTCCGGTGTAGCAGTTCCTGTATACTCTGTGGGTGCAGGCAGCCTCAATTTTACAGGCCGCTACGACAACACAGATATTCCAAAACTCATCTTTAAAAGCATGAATATTCCTTTCTGATATGAAAAAAATAATGACACTGTTGCTGGTACTTAGTTTTACATTTGCTATAGCCCAGCCCTCCCTTAAACGTGAATTCAGGGGAGCGTGGATTCACACTGTTGGGAATCAGCAATTCAAGAATATGAGCACCGACTCTCTAAAACAGCTGTTCATAAACACTCTTGACAACTTTGCTAAAGCCGGCATCAATGCCGTAATTTTTCAGGTTAGACCTCAGGCAGATGCTTTCTACAAATCTGAGCTGGAACCATGGAGCCGGTTCTTATCGGGTACCCAGGGTATTGCTCCGGCAGAGGAGTGGGATCCTCTGCAGTTTATGATTGAAGAGTCTCACAAAAGAGGTATGGAGCTGCATGCCTGGTGCAATCCATACAGGGTTACTTCAAACGATACAGAACAACTGCATCCCGGACACCTCTACTTCAAAAAACCGGAAATTTTCAGGAAATACGGGACACAACTCTATTTCGATCCGGGTGAACCGGAGGCTATAGAGCACACAGTTAAGGTAATTGCAGATATTGTATCCAGATATGATCTGGATGCTATACACTTCGACGACTATTTCTACCCCTATCCAATTGCATTTGAAGAGTTTCATGACGACGCCTCTTTTGTGAAATACGCACAGAAACAAGGTTTTGAATACTGGCAGAAGGCAGACTGGAGAAGGAATAATGTTGCAACCCTTATAAAAGAGCTAAACGATACGATAAAAGCAATTAAACCATGGGTACGATTCGGAATCAGCCCCTTTGGAATTCACAGAAATCTGAAGGACACTCCGGATGGGAGCGGCAGCCAAACAAACGGACTCTCCAACTATGAGCAGCTCTATGCAGATGTTCCTGCCTGGCTTCAGAAGGGCTGGGTTGACTATAATGTCCCTCAGATTTACTGGAAAATAGGACATCCTGCTGCTGATTACAAAACCCTCATAGAGTGGTGGAGTGAAAAGAATTTTGGAGGTCACCTCTACATTGGTCAAAACATCTCTACATTTAAAGATGCAGATCTTGACAATCCCCTCAAGACACAGTTCGAGGCAAAAATGAAAATGGTAAGGACCCTTCCTAATGTTCATGGAAATGTCTGGTGGCCGGGATGGAGCATCAATGCAAATCCATTTGGCTTTTCAGATTCTCTTTCCAGTACATATCAAAAATATCCGGCTATTGTTCCTGCCTATACTTCACTCGACTCAACTGCTCCTCTCTCGGTTTCAAAAGTTACTGTAAAGAAAGGTTCTATTACATGGAGTCATCCGCATTACAGGGTTTCCGGTGCTGACAAGATGCAGGAGCCACAGTTCTTTGCTGTTTACCGTTTCCCCGAAGGTCAGGCTGCTGATATTGAAAATTCTTCATATCTGCTTAAGATTGTAGATTCAAATTCCCTCAAACTGGAGAAACAGAGCGGGAAGAAAATTCGTTACACATATGTGGTAACAGCAATTGACCGTTGCCGTAACGAGAGTCTGCCATCAAAAGTAATCACATCTTCATACTAAAATTAATATATTGACTTTTGGCATCATTTGCGTAACTTTGCCGGGATAAATTGCACATAACGAAAATGGAAAGCGGTAAAAGAATAAAAATTGCACAGCTTCTCAAAAGTGAGCCGGGTATATCAACTCTGGTTAAAGGCTGGGTAAGGACAAAAAGAGGAAATAAGAATGTAGCGTTTGTTGCGCTTAATGACGGGTCTACTGTAAACAATATTCAGATTGTATTCGACATGACCAGGTTTACAGAAGAGCAACTAAAACCGGTTACTACCGGCGCTTGTATTGCAGTTGAAGGTATTTTGACAGCTTCTCCGGGAGGCGGACAATCAGTAGAGATATCGGCGGAGCAACTTCTTGTATACGGAACTGCAGATTCAGATACTTATCCTCTCCAGAAAAAGGGACACAGCATGGAGTTCCTCAGAGAGATTGGTCACCTGCGTCCAAGAACCAATACATTCGGATGTGTTTTCAGAATTAGACATGCAATGGCATTTGCCATTCATAAGTTCTTTAACGATAAGGGGTTCTTTTACCTTCATACACCTATTGTCACAGCATCTGATGCTGAGGGAGCAGGTGCTATGTTTCAGGTCACAACACTTGATCTGAACAACATCCCCAGAGATGAGAATAACAAGATAGACTTTACTCAGGATTTCTTCGGACGCGCATCAAACCTGACCGTGAGCGGTCAGCTTGAGGGTGAACTGGGAGCAATGGCCCTGGGCGAGATATATACTTTCGGTCCAACTTTCCGCGCAGAGAACTCAAACACTCCGCGCCACCTTGCTGAGTTCTGGATGATTGAGCCGGAGATGGCTTTCTATGAAATCAAGGACAACATGGACCTGGCCGAGGAGTTTATCAAGTACCTTGTTAAGTACGCAATTGACAACTGTTCAGACGACCTTAAGTTTCTCAATGATATGTTTGACAAAGAGCTTCTGGAGAGACTTCAGAGTGTTGTTGAAACAGATTTTGTCCGTCTTTCTTATACAGAGGGTGTCGAGATCTTAATGAATTCCGGGGTTAAATTTGAATTCCCGGTATACTGGGGAGCAGATCTGCAGAGCGAACATGAGAGATATCTAGTTGAAAAACATTTCAGGCGTCCTGTAATTCTCACAGATTATCCGAAAGAGATAAAGGCATTCTACATGAAGCAGAATGAAGATGGAAAAACAGTCCGCGCCATGGATGTTCTATTCCCTAAGATAGGAGAGATAATTGGGGGCTCGCAAAGAGAGGAGTCGCTTGAAAAGCTTGAGGCTAGAATCGAAGAGATGGGAATGGAGAAAGATGGAATGTGGTGGTATCTTGATACACGCCGCTTTGGTACTGCACCTCACTCAGGATTTGGACTTGGATTTGAAAGACTTCTTCTGTTTGTTACAGGAATGTCCAATATCCGCGATGTAATCCCCTTCCCAAGAACTCCTAAAAACGCAGAATTTTAAAATATATGCTTATAATTGGTATTGCCGGCGGCACCGGCTCCGGAAAGACAACTGTAGTAAAAGAGATTACTAAAGCCATGTCAGACGGAGAGGTGGTCGTAATTCCTCAGGACTCATATTACAAAGACAACAGTCACCTTCCGCTGGAAGAGAGGCTGGAGCTCAATTTTGACCATCCTGAATCTATTGACTTCAAGTTGCTTGTAAAACAGATAAAGGATCTCAAGGCAAACAAGGCCATAGAGCAGCCAATTTATTCATATCTTACTTGCTCCAGATCATCTACTGAGACTGTTCATGTTGATCCTGCTCACATAATCATTGTTGAAGGAATTCTGATATTCACCTGTGCCGAGCTGAGAAATGTTCTTGACATTAAGGTTTTTGTCGATGCAGATGCAGATGACCGCCTTGGCAGAGTAATTACAAGGGACAACATTGAAAGAGGAAGAACCATTGACAAAGTTCTCGAAAGATATGAGAAGACTGTAAAGCCGATGCACCTTCAATTCATTGAACCAAGTAAGCGTTACGCAGATATAATTGTCCCTCAGGGAGGTCATAACCGCGTTGCTATTGATATACTTCTTGCAACAATAGAGAAAGCTCTTAAAAAGAGATAATGTTCAGACGAGATAACAATGCAGGGCTCTATTTAACGATAGCAGTGCATCTTGTAGTCCTTATCGTACTGCTTTCCACCAGGATAGGTTTTGAAATCCGGGAGGAGAATGCGTTTGTGCTCGATTTTACCCGTGAAGAGGAGCTTGAAAAGCAGGAAAAGGAAGAGCAATTCAAAGAGGAAATAAGCAAAGAACTTGATGACATTATTGCAGGAAGAACTCCTGTGAGGAATGTTGTTGTTGACGCAGGCTCACGCAACAGAGCACTCAGGGACGACCGCTTTAAAAATCCCAATCAGGTTTATGACGAGGCAAAAGCACTTCAGGCAAAGCTGGACGCAGCTAAACGCGATGCTGAGAGGGAGCAGGGTTCTGATGATGTCTCAGCTAAACAGAATGAAGTCAAAAAAGAGGCTCAGCCTTACAGAGGTCCCTCTGTAATTTCCTATACACTGGAGGGTCGCAAGGCCGTTTCTCTGCCTATTCCGGTATATAAATGTGTAGCCGGAGGAGATGTGAGTGTTGCTATTTCGGTTAACAGAAAAGGCTATGTAGTTGCCGCCACTGTAATTGACAATGCCTCTGCTTCCGATAATTGTCTAAGGGATTATGCAATTAAGGCGGCAAAATCATCAAGATTTACCGCCTCATCATCAGCTTCTGAAAAACAGACCGGAGAGATAGTCTACCGGTTTGTAGCCCAGTAAATAAAAATTTCTATTTTTTTGCAGCCTCAATAACATTATCTATCCGGGACATTATCGGATAGAATGCTTTGTCGTCAAGAGGAGAGTAACGTCCAATAAGCGCCCTTATCTGTGCAGAGACAATAAACTTGCATTCAGCCCATTCGGCTGATGAAGGAACAATCTGCCGGGTAGCAGCATAGCCAAGGAATCTGCTCTCAAATCCTTTTGACTCAAAAAATTTATCAAGTTTTCCAAGATCAGTAATTTTCCTTAACTCTTCCCGGTGAATATCTGCCATATCCGAGGCAAATCTGAACACAAGGCCCTGTTCACCCAGCTTAATAAGGAATTTGTTGACACCAACTGTATCCAGCGGGACAAATAGATCTGGTGTTATCCCCCCCCCTCCGTATACAATTTTTCCTTTAGGAGTCGTAAATCTGAGAGAGTCATTGGTTCTTATACTATCTGCAGATGTCATCTCACCATGACGGAAACGCTCCATTATGTCATTTCTGTAGTCTTTGCTGTATGGCTTTTGAATTGATCTCCCTGTAGGAGTGTAAAACCTGGCTACTGTAAGGCGGATTCCGGATTTGTCAGAAAAATATATTGGCTCCTGGACAAGCCCCTTTCCAAAAGAGCGTCTGCCAATAATTGTTCCTCTGTCATTATCCTGAATTGCCCCGGCAAAAATCTCGCTTGAAGATGCAGATCCTTCATCAATAAGTACCTTTAATCCGATGTCCCTGAAACTTCCTCTGCCATCTGCATGGAAATCCTCCCTTTTCCTGTGGAGTCCCTGCATATAAACAATAAGCTCTCCTTTACCCAGGAACTCATTTGAAAGAAGCAGCGCCTGATCCAGATAGCCTCCGGTATTTCCCCTAAGGTCAAAGATTAGTGTTTTCATGCCTCCTTTACGTAGCTCCTTCACCGCTGCCATGAACTCATCATGACTTGTTCTTGAGAACTTCGAAAGCTTGACATAACCCAGTGTATCATTAATCATGTAGCTAACGTCCACACTTTTTACCGGAATTTTATCCCTTTTAATGTCAATATTAAGAATCTCCTTTGATCTTCCCCTTTTAAATCCCACTGTAACATGAGACCCTGACTTGCCCCTCAGCATGCTTACAAGTGAATCCTGATCTAACTTTATTCCTGCCACCTTCTTTCCGTTGACCTCCATTATTCTGTCGCCGGAGAGAACACCAGCCCTTTCAGATGGTCCTCCTGATACAACCTGAATAACAATTGCTGTATCATTAGGCACGTTGAACTGAACCCCTATTCCGTCGAAATTGCCCTGAAGCTCCTCTTCTGCATCCTTAAGATCGCGGGGCGGCAAATAAACAGAATGCGGATCTAAATTTTCAAGAATCATAGGTATCGCACTCTCGGTGATATCCTTATAATTCACTGAATCAACATAGTTTTTGTCAATTTCGCTTAAAATGAGCATGAGTTTATCCCAGTTTTGAGCTTTAACCTGAAGTTCACCACTCCGGCTCTGATATTGCCAGAATCTGATTCCTATAAGAACAGCCAACAGAAGGACAATTATAAGTGGCCACGGATTTTTTTTAATCTTCTCGTTCAGCATACTCATGGTCAATCTGATAAATTTGTAATTTCAATCCCTACCCTTTTTAACAAATCAATCCCTTCAGTCTTTCTGTAGTTGTCTTTGTAGACAAGACGCCTTATTCCCGCCTGGATGATAAGCTTAGCACACTCTATACACGGAGCTGTTGTAACATACATAGTTGCGCCCTCGCTGCTGTTGCCCGACTTGGCAACCTTGGTAATAGCATTAGCCTCAGCATGGAGAACATAGGATTTTGTAAGCCCGTTTTCATCTTCGCAGACATTCTCAAACCCCGACGGGGTTCCGTTATATCCGTCTGATATTATCATCTTGTCCTTTACAATGAGGGCACCTACCTGCCTTCTCTTGCAATAAGAATTTTTTGACCACACCTGAGCCATTTCCAGGTAGCTTTTGTCGAACTGAATCTGTTTTTCGTCCATATTAATCTTCTATACTTTGGTAAAGGAATCTCTTTATACTTCTCTTTGGAGTCTTTTCAAACTCTTCAGGGAATATTTTGCTTGTGGCAATTTTGCAATAGTTTGGCAGTTCTTCATTTACAAGTGCAATGTTTTCTTCCATTTTCTTCTCAAGGCCGGAGGCAGAAATTCCATCAGCCTCTGCCTGTTCAAAATCGGGATATATGAGAGCATGAAGAACCCCCTTGTTTTCAATAACGAGTGACTCAACAACATAAGGCATGTTATTAATTATACTTTCAATCTCTTCAGGATAGATATTCTGACCGGAAGGTCCCAGAATCATGCTCTTGGAGCGTCCTCTTATATAGAGATAGCCGTCTGAATCAATAACTCCCATATCACCAGTTCTCATCCATCTGTCACCGGTAAAGGCTGCCTCTGTAGCCTCCTGGTTTTTGAAGTATCCAAGCATGACATTATCTCCTTTGCAGAGGATCTCTCCGGGAATATTTTGCGAGTCGGCAGAATCAATCATGATCTGCATCCTGGGAGCAGCTTTGCCACATGAGAATAAGCGGGTATTGTCCCATGGTGCATATGTAATTATTGGGGCACATTCGGTCATTCCGTATCCAACAGTAAAAGGAAAATTTATCTTGCGGAAAAATGCTTCAGCCTCTTTGTTGAAAGCTGCTCCGCCAATAATTACCTCTTTGAAACGCCCGCCAAATGTCTTAACGAGCTCGCCAAGAATTCTCCTCTGAATCTTCTGGTCAATGACCGGAAGCCTGAGAAAAATTCTGATTGCTGTTTTGTTGATTATTGGCTGAAGTTTCTTCTTGTATATCTTTTCAATTATCAGAGGAACAGCAATAATAATATCCGGTTTGATCTCAGCGAATGCATCCATGATTATCTTGGGACTTGGCACTCTTGTAAGAAAATGGACATGAGCTCCAACTGCCATTTCGAACAGAAACTCAAACATCATTCCGTACATATGAGCTGTAGGAAGCATTGACACTACATTTGATTTGTTGCCAAGTTGAGGATGAACCTCAATCCCAAAATCTACATTTGATTTGAGGGCTCTGTAAGGTAGCATTACTCCTTTAGAAAACCCTGTAGTGCCAGAAGTATAATTAATAATTGCAAGTTCTTCAGGAGAGTCTTTGTGATAGTTGATGTGTTCAGAACGAAAATTTTTCGGATATCTCTTCCCAAAGTATTCATTGAGATGTGCTCGCGTTTCATGTACTATCTGGTCCTTTGCATAGAGTACCGAAAAATCTGAAACCAGAATTGCAGCTTCAATGGATGGCATTTCTGATTCGTTAAGCTGCTCCCATATTGAATCACCGGCAAAGAGAATTCTTGACTCTGAATGGTTAACAATATGGTGAATGTTTCCAGGTTTGAACTCGTGCAAAATTGGAACTGCTACAGCCCCGTATGTAATGGTAGCAAGAAACACTACTCCCCAGTTTGCCTGATTTCTGGAGCATATGGAAATCTTGTCTCCCTTTCGGACTCCACACAACTCAAATACAATGTGCAACTTTTCAATTCTTCTTGCAACATCTCTGTAATGGAGAGTTATGCCCTTATAATCCGAAAGAGCCGGATTGTCCCAGTTTGCGCGGAAACTGTTCTCCAGCTGCTTATTTAAAGACCTTTCCATTTATTAATGAGGGTTAATTATTCAAATGTTTGCAATTTGCACAGATGCGAATATAGACCTTTTTGCTGTAAGAGGTCGTTATGCGTTCCTGTTTCCACGATTCTTCCCTCCTTAAGAACTACTATCTCATCTGCATGCTGAATTGTAGATAATCTGTGGGCAATCACAATTGATGTTCTGTTTTTCATCAGATTTGTCAATGCCTCCTGAACCAGTCTTTCACTCTCTGTATCCAAAGCAGAAGTAGCCTCGTCAAGAATAAGTATTGGCGGATTCTTGAGGACAGCCCTGGCAATGGCAAGTCTTTGACGTTGTCCGCCAGAAAGCTTTCCTCCCCTGTCTCCAATATTGGTCTGATATCCGTTCTCCATCTGGGAGATAAATTCGTGTGCATTTGCAATCTTTGCAGCAGCTATAACATCTTCCTCTTTCACATTTTCAAGTCCAAAGGTAATGTTGTTATATACTGTGTCATTAAAAAGAATTGCCTCCTGGGTAACTATACCCATAAGTCCTATCAGGTCCTTAGGAGAATAATCCCTGATATCTGTACCATCAATCAGAATTGAACCTTCAGTTACATCATAATAACGAGGAATAAGGTCTACCAAAGTTGTCTTTCCGGCCCCTGAAGGCCCTACAAGTGCAATCATCCTGCCTTTTCCCACAGTCAGATTAATATCCCTCAGGACAGGCTCATTATTATATTTAAAGCTCACTCCCCTGAATTCGATCTCCTTTCTAAATTCCTTTATTGGGACCGGATTGTCTGACTTTTTAATAGCAACCGGTTCGTCCAGAATTGCAAAGATTCTCTCCCCTGAAACAAGACCTCTCTGGATGAGGGCGTATGTGTTGGATATTGATTTAGCCGGTTCAAGGACCTTCCAGTAAAAAGCTATGTAGAGCATAAGGCTTGGCAGGTCCATTCCAAGGCGACCGGTGAGATGCATGAATCCGGCAAAGAAAAGTATTGCAACAGCAATGGAAATACCCATAAATTCAGAGAAAGGGCTGGCCATCTCCTGTCTGTAAAACATTTTTTTGCTGGACATTTTGTGAGACTCATTTGTACTTGAGAATGCCTTTCTCACATATCCCTGGGCATTGAAAGCCTTGATTATTCTGGCACCCGAAATAGCCTCCTCAAACTGGCTGAGAATTCTCCCTATGAACATCTGGGTATCTGTTGCCCCTTTTCTCAGAGACCTTGTAATTCTGGTAATTATAAATGCAGATACCGGTAAGGTAACAAGGGTTACAATAGTCAGCCTTGGAGACATATAGATCAATGCCCCCAGAAAGCCCACAACCTGCAGCGGATCCCTGAAGACTACATGGAAACTGTTTGCAACGCTGTTCTGAACCTCAGTAACGTCGTTGGATATGCTTGAGAGTATATCACCTTTTCTTTTGTCGGAAAAATATCCGATATGAAGAGCAGATATCTTCCTGAAGAGATCTTCCCTGATTCTCTGCATAATTGTAACTCTCATCTTTACAATGATTCTCTGAGAAAGGTACTTGATAACTCCGGAGAGGAATGTGAAAATTATGAGCATTATACAGACAAAGGCCAAACCCCTGAGTGTCCCGTTATTCACCATTATTTTGCTGAGATAGTGCTGGAACAGCTGGGTAAAATAGTCGACAGAGAGGGTAAAATCAGGAAGAATTCCTACAGTGCTAACACTCTCTGGTTCGAATACAACTACAAGAAGGGGTTTGAAAAGAGCAAAATTGACCATGCTGAAAACAAGGGCAAGTATACTAAGGCTCAGATATGAAGGCCAATAGTGTCTGTAAGGCTTGGCATAAGCCAGCAGTCTTTTGAATGTATTCATTTTTCGTTGCTCTCCTCGTAATCTATATATTCACCTACGCTGTCGTCGACAAGTTTATCTCTTTTTACATTATCACTCACAATTGTACCATCTTCCTCCTTTACTCGGTTTCCCTGCTGAGCTCTGCTTCCGCTGGAATCTGCAAAGTTCCCGAATTTCTTTCTTATCCACCATTTCAGGAGAAATGGTGCTATACGGCCAATCAGCCATATTATTATAACTGTAATAAATATAAAACTTATAAACCCTTCCATCTATTTAACTTTTTTGGTAACTCCTGTCTCCAGGTTGAGTCTTATCTGTTTGCCCTGAACGGTTTTAACGATAACCTCTTCGTCTGAATAAGGCTTCACGGGAGTTTCGGGCATGAGCTCTTTTTGTTTGAGAGAGGCAGTAACCTCAATTCCATTTATTGTATAAATTCTTGTTTTAAGCTGAGTCCTCAGGATCCAGTAATGGTTCTTGCCCAGTTTGAGAAGTTCCGGGAACACTTTAATTGTCTCTTTCACCGATATGTCACTCCATGCAGGATAAGGCCTACATTGCCTGTCATAAAGTCTCAGCCTGTTATCCATATGGAGGAGCATAATGGCATACTCCCCGTCTATCTTGTAAACCTTTGGACCAAGCATTATCAGGTCATCAACCTCTTTGGGATAAGGATTGACGAATCGCCCGTTTCTGTCAAGAAGAAAGACCTTGTTTCCGCTGGCAAACAGCATCTGCAGTTTGCCGTTATTCATGTAATCGATCTGTTCAACAAATCCTCTCAGAGGTGTCTGGAACGGTACAGCCCATATTCCCTTAAGGTTTTTGTCTGCCAGCTGAAGTCTGTAATTGCTCAGCTGTACAAGATATTCTGTCTCACCATTCATAAAATTCCTAAGTTCAAACGGACCGGCAGGAACTTTTACTATGCTGTCCTGTTCCCATCCGGCAGGGCCTTTGTTCTCTTCCGGTTTAGGCGGAGAGGGCAATTTTTCAAGATTCCTGGCATAAAGTAACAATTCAAATTCCGACCCTTTTGGCGACGGAATCATTCTGAACTGTATAAATCCAAAATTAACCTTTCTGAATACAGGCGCAATATCATCCGCAATTGTTTTTTTGAAGAATGATGTCAGTGTGTCCTGCATATTGGTCATGTTCACAGAGAGTGTAAACGGGCTGCCCCCAAACTCAGCCAAACCCGAAACAGGTGTCTGACTTAGAAAATCATCCATTGAAAAGGACTCGCTTCTTCCTGTTGAGAACTCTTCAAGAATACCGGCAGAGCCAATTATTGTCCACTCATTACGGTTCAGGTAATACTCCTCTTTGTTGTTCTCAAACAGCGATCCAACAAGTTCCTTAATCCTGCCACCGTTTTCGAATTTCATTACAGAGTCCTGAATCAATTTCTCTTTTCCCGAAAAGATTCCCGAGAAAAAAGCAGATACCGGATTTGACTTACCTCTGCGGAACATGGTTACCCACTCCATGTGTCCGGCATACGGAATGGCAGCAATTGATATCTCCCGGGGATTCTGCGATATCATCCACTCAGCGGCGCTCATACTTAGTTCAAGATTCAGTTTTTTGTGAAGTTCCCTGTATGCCCTTACAGACCGGATCATATTATCCCAGCTGTCAGGAGTAAAGGAGAAGAGGGCAAAAGTATTTGCAGGAGCAATCGTATGCGCCCGTATATCGCCTTTCTCGCCCGGAGTCACTGCAGTGGCAAAGTTGCCAACGCCCTTGAGGTTTGCAAACTGCCCTGTATACAGGTGATGTGTATTCCGGAACTCTCCGGAGGCAACACTCCATGTTGAAAGTTTTGATGCAAAATCTGCGTATCCCAGGTATTTGGAAGCAGCAAGTCCCGAAAACAACTTGCCTAATTGCTGGTGGTTAACAAAGATGAGATTACTGCTGAATGGAGTTGATGAGGCAATTTTTGAGAAATCTGCATTATCCATTATTGATGTTCCTGAATTGAGATGCCTCACAGAAGCTTCAACAAGAATTGGAGAAGTAGATGCAAGCAGAAATCCCTTGTAGAAAGATATCTCAACTCCCGATGCCCATACAAGCTGAGCTCCGTTAAATGTCCTTGAGCTGACAGACTGACCCTCTGTAAGTTTTGCTAGAAGCAGCTCCTTAGTACCGGCATCTTCCGAGGAGATGTTTAAACAAAAAAGGAGAGAGACCTCATTCTTTCCTGAATAGTGTATTGAGGTAAGAGCATCTGCAGATGCTATCTTTCCAAATGACGACTCGCTCTTCGCAAGGAAATTTATTCTGTTGATCATTTTGTAGAGAGGGTTCTCCCTTTGAACCAATCCTGAAAGGATGTTGTCTGCCTTAAAAACAGATTCACCTATTTCAACAGGAGATTCAAACAACCATATTCCTACAGCGTCAACAGGAACTGCATAAAGAGATTTGCTTTCTGCTGCAGAAGAGGTAACTGCCTCCTCATTTTTCTCCCTATGGGATAAAAAAAGGGCAATGCCCGCAGCAGCCAGAAGTGTCGCGGTGATTGCAGTTATAATGTATGCTTTTTTACTTAGAGACATAAGCCCACAAAGCTATTAAAAATATGAAATATGTCAAAATGTATAATTTGAGCTGTAAACTTAAAATTTTATATATTTGCATAAGAATTTGATATTAAATTATAGTCAAAAAGAGAAATAAACTTTCAATTTTATGGATTCACTCCTAAAGTATAACATCAACCCTGTAGTAGCTCATCTTAATAAGCTTCCTGCTGAATTTACCAAAAAAGACATTATTAAATATGTACTTGATAAAGATATCCGCATAGTTAACTTCAGATATGTTGCAGCTGACGGCAGGTTAAAGACTCTCAATTTCCCTGTTACGAGCTATCAGTACCTGGAATCAATTCTTACCTATGGCGAAAGGGTAGACGGCTCAAGCCTCTTTCCATTCATTGAGGCAGGCTCCAGCGACCTATATGTAGTACCTAGATTTTCAACAGTATACCTTGACCCCTTTTCGGAAATTCCGGCAATAGGTATGCTTTGTTCATACTTTACAAAAGAGGGCCAACCTCTTGAAAGCTCACCGGAATATACATTACTTAAAGCCTCTCGTTCATTCACAAAAGCAACAGGCCTTAAGTTCGAGGCAATGGGAGAACTGGAATTTTATATAACTGACAAGTCAGAAGAGCTCTACCCTGCTCCAAATCAGAAAGGCTACCATGAATCTGAGCCATTTACAAAGTTTGAGCAATTCAGAACGGAGGCAATGAAACTTATTGCCCAGACGGGCGGAATGATTAAATATGGCCACTCAGAGGTTGGAAACTTCACTCTGGATGGAAAGATATATGAACAGAACGAAATTGAGTTCCTCGTATCACCTGTTGAATCTGCCGCAGACCAGCTGGTCATTGCCAAGTGGGTGATTCGTGCACTCGCTTTCAGGTACGGACTTGATGTAACATTTGCACCAAAGATAACCATTGGAAAGGCAGGCAGCGGTCTTCACTTCCATACAAGGATGATGAAGGATGGTAAATCTGTTATGACTGAGAATGGTAAACTATCTGACACTGCAAAAAGAGCTATTGCCGGATATATGAAGTGCGCAGCATCACTCACTGCGTTTGGCAATACCAATCCAACATCATATTTCAGACTGGTTCCGCATCAGGAAGCTCCTACAAGTATCTGCTGGGGAGATCGCAACAGATCTGTACTGGTTAGGGTTCCGCTGGGATGGACCGGAGATAACAACATGGTTGCAATAGCAAATCCGCTTGAAGATAAATCTGATTTTCATATGCCGGACAAGCAAACAGTTGAAATGCGTTCACCTGACGGCTCTACCGATATTTATCAAATGCTGGCAGGGCTTGTTGTGGCAGCAAGGACAGGATTCGAAACCGAAAACGCCCTTGAAATTGCAGAGAGATGCTATGTAGGTGTGAATATTCACGACAAGCAGCATGAGGATAAAATGACCGCACTTGAGCAGTTGCCTGCCTCATGCTACGAATCTGCAAACGAACTGGAAGCAAAGAGAGCTCTCTACGAAAAAGAGGGAGTATTTGCGCCGGGACTTATTGATGGGATTATCAGAAAATTAAGATCATACGAAGATCAGAACATTCGCAAGGAGTTGCAGGACAATCCGTCAAGGATGAATGACCTTGTTGAGCAGTTCTATCATTGCGGATAATTAAAAGGACAGGGCAAAATCAATTGCCCATTTCAGAGAGGAATTTAATTCTTACAAGTCTTATCTCCTCTTCTGAATAGCCTTTGCCAAGTTCATCAGAAGCCTCTTTTAGGGAGTCCGAAACAGCTTCGGTACGGAAGTACTCATAAATATCGTCTACCTTATCGTCATCAATAGTCTGACGGATATAGTAGTCGATATTTATTTTTGTGCCTGAACTGACAATTGCCTCAAGTTCATTAAAAATATCTTCAAGCTCAATTCCTTTGGAATCTGCTATGTCCTCAAAAGGCAATTTTCTGTCTATACCATTTATAATATGAACCTTCATGGCAGACTTATTCACAACAGACTTCACAACGAAATCCATTGGTCTGTCAATCTCGTTCTCTTCTACATATTTAGAAATAAGATCCACGAACTCTTTTCCAAATTTCTTTGCCTTTCCCTCTCCTACTCCCTGACAGTTCTTTAATTCATCCAGAGTAACAGGATACTGAATGGACATATCTTCCAGAGAAGGATCATTAAAAATCACAAAAGGCGGAAGTTTTAGTCTTTTCGAAACAGACTGACGCAGATCCCTCAGCATTGCAAGCAAAGTTTCGTCGCCGGCAGAAGCGCTCTTTGAATGACCAGGAGTAGCCACATCGTCATCGTCCTCTGTATCGGTGAACTCTCTGTCCTCCGTTAACATTATTGTATGCGGATTTTCCAGAAACTCCTTTCCTGCGGGTGTTGCTGAGATTAGTCCGTACTTTTCGATATCTTTTTCCAGTAAATGGTGTATAAGAGCCTGCCTTATCACTGCCATCCAGAATCTCACTCCTTTTGATTTGCCCGCTCCAAACAACTCATGATGGTGGTGATTATATGATTTGATTATGGAGTTGTTAATACCGGCCAGAATATTTGCAATATGCTCAGACTTGAATTGCTCTTTCATTGTAGATAGCAATTCAAGAACAAGTGCTACAGCTTCTTTACCATCAAACTGTTTTTTTGGGAACAGACAGTTATCACAAGAGCCGCAATTTTCCTGAGTATACTCCTCACCAAAATAGTTGAGCAGAACTTTACGCCGGCACAGACTTGATTCAGAATAGGATACTGTCTCCATTAGAAGCTGTCTGCCTATCTCTTGTTCTGAGACTGGTTTGCCCTGCATGAATTTTTCCAGTTTCTGAATATCTTTATATGAGTAGAAAGCAATGCACTGACCCTCTCCTCCGTCTCTTCCGGAGCGGCCTGTTTCCTGATAATAGCTTTCCAGACTCTTTGGAATATCGTAGTGAATTACAAAGCGTACATCCGGTTTATCAATACCCATCCCAAATGCAATTGTTGCAACAATTACATCAACATCCTCCATAAGAAACTTGTCCTGATTACCCGCCCGGGTAACAGCATCAAGCCCTGCATGATATGGCAGAGCCTTAATTCCGTTAACAACCAGAAGCTGGGCAACATCCTCCACCTTTTTTCTGCTCAGGCAGTAGATAATACCCGATTTACCCTGATTGTTCTTGATAAATTTAATAATCTCTCTCTCTGTATTTGCTTTGGTACGAATTTCATAGTAGAGGTTTGGCCTGTTGAACGATGTTTTGAAAACCTTAGCGTCAATCATTCCCAGATTTCTCTGTATATCATTCTGCACCTTTGGAGTTGCAGTTGCAGTCAAAGCGATAACAGGAGCTTTGCCTATCTCCTGGACAATAGGATATATTCTTCTGTATTCAGGTCGGAAATCGTGCCCCCATTCTGAAATACAGTGTGCCTCATCAACGGCATAGAAGGATATTGTAAGCTGACGAAGGAATAAAATATTCTCTTCCTTTGTAAGAGATTCGGGTGCTACATAAAGAAGTTTTGTCTGACCCGAGAGAAGATCTTCTTTCACCTCCTGAATTTGAGCCTTATTCAGAGAAGAGTTGAGAAAGTGGGCAATTCCATCCTTCTCTATCACGAATCCTCT
>PHDT01000005.1:82664-111574 GCA_002842695.1 Bacteroidetes bacterium HGW-Bacteroidetes-10
AATGCGGGAAGCTGGTAGCAAAGTGACTTTCCTCCTCCTGTTGGCATAAGTACAAAGGCGTCATTCCCCTCCATGAGATTCTTTATAACCTCCTCTTGCTGACCCTTGAACGCGTCGAAGCCAAAAAATTGCTTTAACTGATTATGCAGATACTCAGAAGTTGTTAGCATATGAAATTGTCTATCCGAAAATATTCCAAAAATTTGTTAAAAAAAGTTACCTTTGTACCTCTAAGTTATTTATAAGTTTCATCATCTCAAAATTTTTTGGATTTATTTGGTGGCTTAGCTTAGAATAAATTGACCATATAATTGAAAAAGAGCATAACAATGACAAATTTCAACCCCAACGATCCTGGAATGGCAAATGGAAACTATTTTGCACTTCCTTACAGCCTCGAGGAGTCGGAAATTGCCCTTATTTCTGTACCATGGGATGTGACAACATCATACAGACCAGGCACACACAAAGGTCCGGAAGCAATAATTGAGGCTTCTGTACAGGTAGATTTGTACGACCCGCTGGTTCCTGATGCATGGCAAACAAAAATCGGAACTGTTCCAACAGACGAAAAGATACTTAAGGATAACAGAAAATACCGCAAAATTGCAGAAAAAATTATCGAGGGCTTAGAAAACGGCGTTGACCCTGAGAGTCTGAAATCTGAACTTGAAAAGGTAAACAAGGCAAGTACATCGCTTAACGAAAAGGTATACAAAATCTGCAAAGAGCAGATTGCTGCCGGCAAAATTACTGGCGTAGCAGGAGGCGATCACAGTGTGCCTCTGGGAAACATGAAAGCAGTTGCTGAACAATGTGAAGAGTTTGGAATTCTCCATATTGATGCACACGCAGATCTTCGCAAGGCATACGAAGGGTTTACCTACTCTCATGCTTCAATAATGTACAACGCGCTTAACGAGATCCCTCAACTTTCACAGCTTACTCAGGTGGGGATCAGGGATTTCTGTGAAGACGAAGCTGAAATTATTAATACAGATTCAAGAATCCGATGTTTTACAGACATTGAACTTAAAAGAAACCTCTTTGAAGGGAAAACCTGGAGAAAACAGTGCGAAGAGATTATAGCCAGTCTTCCGGCTAATGTCTATATCAGTTTTGACATTGATGGCCTCTCTCCTGAACTTTGTCCCAACACCGGAACCCCGGTGCCTGGCGGCCTTAGTTTCAGGGAAGTCGACTATCTTCTTCATCTTCTGGCCTCTTCCAATAAAAGAATCATAGGCTTTGATCTTTGTGAAGTCGCTCCCGGCGAAGATGATGAATGGGATGCAAATGTTGGAGCACGCTTTCTTTACAAGCTGGCCTTATATACAAGACTGAACAGAAGAAAAACCGGAAAATAGTTTACGATGGGTATTTTGACCAATTTATTCAGAGCCGACAGGCGGCTGGAACTCAGAAATGTTTTCAGCACATTTTTCAAGAACTCGTCAACCGGAGGTATTGTATTGATGATATGCGCCATTGCGGCCATTATGATTGCAAATGTACCTGCGTTTTCACATCTTCACAGCTATCTGGAACAATACGCAGGTTTCAGTTTTGCCGGGTATGAATTCAAGATGTCAATCATGCACTGGATAAATGATGGCCTCATGGCTGTCTTTTTCCTTGTAGTTGGTCTTGAAATTAAGCGGGAGATCCTTGTAGGTGAATTATCATCTATCAAACAAGCAGCGCTTCCAATTTTTGCCGCTGTAGGCGGAATGGTTATCCCTGCTCTTATTTATGTAGGGTTCAACTGGGACTCAGAGAGTGCAAACGGCTGGGGAATACCCATGGCTACCGATATTGCATTCGCACTTGGAATCCTATCCCTTTTGGGAAAAAGAGTACCGGTATCTCTGAAGATTTTTCTAACAGCTCTCGCAATTGTTGATGACCTTGGTGCAATAGTAGTGCTTGCTATTTTCTACCCAACACACGCAATTGACTTCACTCTTCTGATGTATGCTGGGCTGATTCTTGGATTGCTCATCTCCTTCAATGCGCTCAATATCCGGAAACCGGCATTTTATATCGTACCAGGAATTGTATTGTGGTTTCTGTTTCTTGGATCAGGAATACATGCGACCATCGCAGGAGTACTTGTCGCAATGACAATACCCGGAAAAAACACAATCAACGAAGTAAGATTTCTTGTTGGTTGCAGATATCTGCTAAATAAATTCAGCGCTGCAAGTAATCACAAAGTACAGGTTCTGGCAAACCAGGAGCAGCAGCAGATTATTCATCACCTCCACAATAAGCTCAAACAGGTACATCCTCTGATGATAAAGTTCGAACATGGGCTGCATCCCTGGGTTACGTTCTTCATAATGCCGGTGTTTGCACTTGCAAATGCAGGAGTTGTAATGAATCTGTCACTCTTCACTCCTCCTCTTCCGCCAATTGTTCCGGGAATATTTCTTGGACTTCTTGCAGGCAAGCCTCTGGGCATTTTTGTGGCCAGCTGGCTGGCTGTGAGGTTCAAAATCGCAGAATTGCCGGCAGATGTATCATGGGGGCAAATTTTTTCTGCGGGCATTATAGCTGGAATTGGATTTACAATGTCTATATTTATCGATAATTTGGCCTTCACAGATGCCGCAATGATTGATATGGGAAAAGCGACTATACTTGTAACTTCATTTGCTGCTGCTGTACTTGGCCTCATTGCCATTTACATTACAACAAAAGACAAAAAGATAATAAACCAATAAAATTCAATACAAAACACATGAAAACATTAAAATCTATTGCAATTGTAGCCCTTGCTGCAATTATGATCTCTTCTTGCGGAGAGAAGAAGGAGGCCGGAGTACCTCAAATTTCCAAGGAGCTTGCCGATTCTGCAAGCTACGCTGTGGGTGTATCCTTCGGCTCTATGCTTAAAAATGCAAACTTCGGCGAACTTAATTATGCTGAAATGACAAAGGCAATCAAAGCAGTCATTGAAGGAAAAGAGCTGAAAGTTAACGAAATGGCAGCAAATCAGGTTATCCAGAGATACCTTGCTCAAAGAGCAGAAGTTGCCGGAGCAGAGAACAAAACAAAAGGCGAGAAATTCCTTGCAGAAAACAAAACCAAAGACAGCGTTCAGGTTACTGCAAGCGGTCTTCAATACAAAATTATCAACCCGGGTTCAGCAATGATGCCAGTTGCTCTTGACACAGTATCTGTATACTACAGAGGCACTTTGATTGACGGAACAGAGTTTGACTCTTCAATGGGCAACCCTGAGCCTGTTAAATTCCCTGTTAACGCTGTTATCCCAGGATGGAGCGAAGGTATTCAGCTTATTGGCGAAGGCGGAAAGATAAGACTTTTCATCCCTTCTGAGCTTGCATACGGTGCTCAGCAAGCAGGACCAACTATCGGACCTAACTCAACTCTTATTTTTGATGTTGAACTTGTAAAGATTGCCAAAGCTCCAGTTGCTGACACTACAAAGACTCTCTAACAATGGCACTGGAACTAATCGGAAAAATTATCAACAAACTTCCCGTTCAGTCAGGCGTTAGCGCAAGAGGAAACTGGAGCAAACAGGAGTTCATCCTTGAAACTCAGGACAGTTTTCCTAAAAAAATCTGCATGAACGTCTGGGGAGTAGACAAAGTTGATGAACTGGGAAGATTTAATATTGGCGAGAACCTTAAGGTTTCTGTGAATATCGAATCTCGTGAATTCAACAACAGATGGTATACCGATGTTCGCGCATGGAAAATTGAACGTATGGACGCACAGGCAGCATCTCAGGATACAGCTTCGTCATCTTTGTCCGACGCTAGTGATTTTCCGGCCGAAGCCGGTGAGGATGATCTTCCTTTCTAGGAGGATTGATTAATAACAAAGAGCCGGCTTCAGTGAAGCCGGCTTTTTTTATGTTTCTGCGATACTGCAATCAGATGATAATCATGTCGTCATAGCGCCGCCACCAGGTAATCTGTCTTTTTGCATATCTCCTGGTATTTCTTTTGATAAGTTCAACAGCCTCCGGAAGTGTGCTCTTCCCCTCCATATAATCGAAAAGTTCCCTGTAGCCAACTGTCTTGAGAGAGGTAAGATGCCTGAAATCAAAAAGAGATTCTGCCTCTTTTAAAAGACCGGCCTCCATCATCATGTCCACTCTAAGATCAATTCTCCTGTAAAGCTCCTCTCGAGGTTTAACCATCAGCCTTCTCTCTATCTGGAAAGGCCTCTGCTTAGCTGTATTGTTTTTGTATGAGGAGAACTTTTTGCCTGTCTGGAGAGTTACCTCAAGAGCACGAATCACTCTCTGAGTATTGGCTGTATCAAGCTGATTATAACTTTCGGCATCAAGCACCCTTAGCTCTTCACGAAGAGTCTCTATTCCTTCATTTGCCAGCCTGCTCATAAGATGACCCCTTAACTCCATGTCCGATGGAGGAAAATCGTCGAGACCTTTGCTAAGGGCATCTGCATAGAGTCCTGATCCTCCAGTTACAACGAGAGTGTCGTGGGTTTTGAAAAGTTCGTCAAGAAGGTTAAGAGCGTCTGTTTCATACTGTCCGGCAGTATAGTGCTCATGAATTGAATTACTGAAAATAAAATAGTGCTTAACTCTTTGCAGCTGTTCCGGCGACGGAGGAGCTGTCCCAATTTTCAATTCCCTGAATATTTGCCTGGAGTCGCAGGAAATGACGGGAGAACCCAGCCTCTCTGCCAGAGAAACGCTGTAGTCGGTTTTCCCTGAAGCCGTTGGCCCCAGAACCATTATCAGTTTTTTATTCATTTTGGATTGAATGTTACTCCACTCCTTCCGGCAGTTCATCTGAGTCAATTATTGGCTCAGTCTCTGCTCCCGGCAGTATTGGCTCGAAATCGTCGTAATCGTCAGAAAACTGATCGGGATTGCGTCCTCTTTCGGCTACGAGTCTTGGATATGACCGCCTTGACAAAGGCTCTTCAGTTCCAAGGTACTCAAGTCTGATTGATTTATCCTTGAATGTATTGTATACATATTGTAAAGTAATCTCTCCCTTCCCTGCGGCCTTCTCAACAGATACTTTATCAATAGTTCCGTCGCCCAGATCAAAGAGACCATACTCAGTCTTAACCTTTCCTGCTTTTGAAACACCTCTGAACAATACCATCTGGTCAGGTGCAAATCCCAGGTCGTTCTGCAGGAATCTATGGAAAGCATAAAGAGAGGATTCTCCTTTAATTTCATACTCTCTCATAAATATCTTATTGCCGTCTATGCTGGCCTTGAATCTGTAAACCATTGTCTGAAACTTTTTGCGAAGATAGGTATTTTCAAATATTCTGCATCAGGAAATCCAATGTATTTATATTGTCTGCATACTCTTCAAGCTGCGGATGCTGCGCATCTCCGGGCTTTATAAAGCCATTCATTTTAATCACCGACACCTTCGCCTGAATATGTTCTTCGTTGGCTTTAATGAAACTATTAATATCATTAAGTGTGTTGTATTCCCGGACCCCAATTATGGCAAGCGGTGGTGGAAATGCAGCTCCTTTCTGAAGCAGGAAGAACTTTCCATCAATAAAACTTAGGTTCTCCATTTGAAGAACTGCTCTGCTATAGCGGCAGGAGGCAGAAAAGTCAGGGTTACTGCCCAGGTATTCATATCTGACCGTTGCATTTAATAATGGTTCAAAATTGTATTCGGGTGGCACTATAAGAGTACTGACGCTTCTGCACCCCATTCCATAATATAGAAACATGTCGTCGCAGAGTTTATCCAGAATCTCTTTACTCTCGGACCCGTCAAGAATTGCAAACGAGGATCGGGTGCCCCTCAGCAAAGAGGGAGTCTCTCTGAAATTTCCGCCAACGCTCCTGACCGTTTGATCCGAACCGGTAGCAATCAGCTTTGCAATTCCTTCAGAGAGTGAATTGACAAAATGTATTCTCTGTTTCCAGAATGGGTTTATTTCGCAAAGGATTGCAACAAGAGCAGGTAGCAGAAACCCATCTCTTGACGACAATTTAACTTCTGCTCTGTAGCCTGCGGCAATACAGCTGAGAAAATCGTGGAAACCAACAAGCGGAATATTTCCGGCCATAAGGATGCCAGCAACCTCATCTCTGACACTTATTCTCTCTCTGTATGGTTCAATCCAGCTTCGTAAAGCTGTTCGTGTGAGCATCTCTTTAAGGATTGACTTTATTGCCACATTCTGCATTTCTAAAGTAAACATGGGGTTTGCCTCAAAAGAGAGCAGCATTGCTTTGCCAAGGGAGGAGAAAAAGGGACTCTCTTCCAGCTGTTTTGCTGCAATTTGGCCCAGCCGGGTAAAGTCTTTTATGAAAACTTCGCAATACATTTTGCAAAATTAGCAAAAAGGGGCTAATTTTACGAAAAGCTTCCACAGACTGCATGAGCGAAATAAACTCCTCAGACACTTATAAATCAATATCAAAGCCATCAACAGGCATCTATAAGGAGCTTGGCAGCAAATTTCTCTCCTTTGCATTTCCGGTATCCTCAGAAGAGGAGATTAAAGATTTACTGGCCGAAATTCGTAAAAGTCACTTTGATGCAAGGCACCACTGCTATGCATACAGACTTGGAGCCTCAGGTGAGCTGTGGAGAGCAAATGATGACGGGGAGCCCTCTTCATCCGGAGGCAAACCAATACTTGGTCAGCTTTTATCATATGGACTGAGCGATATACTCATTATTGTGGTGAGGTATTTCGGAGGAACAAAGCTTGGTGTTCCCGGGCTGATTAGAGCATACCGAAGCGCAGCGGCAGATTCAATTGAAAATGGTGAGGTTATTGAAAAAATTGCCGGAGATGATGTGACCTTTACCTTTGGTTATCTTCAGATGAATGATGTGATGAAGCTTACAAGGGAGTTTGCACCTCTGGTTAAGGAGCAGAACTTTGACAACCTGTGCAGGATGAAAGTGAATATCAGACTCAGGGACAAGCTGCGTTTCATTGACGCTTTGTCCGCGACAGACGGGGTATCACTCGAAGATTATTAAACAACTTATTTTTACAGATATATGCCAAAACACCTGATCTCAATTCACGATTTCTCAAAAGAGGAGATACTCAGGGTTCTCTCTCTTGCTGCAGAATTCGAAAAGAATCCCTCCCGGCCTCTGTTCTCAGACAAAGTAATTGCCAGCATCTTTTTTGAACCTTCAACCAGGACCAGACTCAGCTTTGAAACTGCCGCAAACAGACTTGGAGCAAGAGTTATAGGATTTTCTGATGCAGGGAATACAAGCGTTACCAAAGGGGAAACACTTAAAGACACAATTAAGATGGTTTCTAACTATGCAGACCTTATAGTTATGAGACACCCGCTTGAAGGGAGCGCAAGATATGCCTCAGAAGTTTCTTCAGTACCGGTAATAAATGCAGGAGATGGTGCAAATCAGCATCCTTCGCAGACATTGCTGGACCTCTACTCAATTCTGAAAACGCAGGGCAGGCTTGATAATTTAAAAATTAATATGGTGGGGGACCTGAAGTACGGAAGAACTGTACACTCTCTTCTTCAGGCAATGAGCCATTTTAATCCTACATTTCGATTTACATCTCCCGAAGAGCTCAGAATGCCTGCAGAATACAAGGAGTATCTTAATGAGAAGGGAATCCCGTTTGAAGAGAGTTCAAACCTTGAGGATGGAATCTCAGACACTGATATACTTTACATGACCAGAGTTCAGAGAGAGAGATTCACAGATGCAATAGAATATGAGCGGGTAAAAAACATATACAGCCTTCAGGGGAATATGCTTACAGAGACAAGGCCCAATATGAAAATTCTGCATCCTCTTCCAAGAATCAATGAAATAGCTCAGGATGTAGACAACAGCGAACATGCATATTATTTCGAACAAGCCGGAAACGGTGTTTATACCAGGATGGCAATTATCACAATGCTTCTGGGAGTGAATCAACTTTAACATGCAACAGATGCCAGCTATGGAAAAACATTTAAAAGTAAGTGCAATCAAAAACGGAACTGTCCTTGATCATATTCCGGCAGATCAGCTTTTCAAGGTAATTGACATTTTGGGTTTGAGCAAAAGCGAAAATCAGATTACATTTGGCACCAACCTGGAGAGCAAACTGCTTGGAAAGAAATCGATCATAAAAATTTCTGATAAATACTTCGAAGATTACGAGATTAACAGAATTGCCCTAATTGCACCACAGGCAAAAATCAACATAATTCACAACTTCGAGGTTGTTGAGAAGAGGATACTGTCGGTTCCTTCGCAGATAAGGGGAATTGCCAGGTGTATGAACCCTGCCTGTATAACAAATCATCAGCCTATTGAAACCATTTTCACAACAGTTGAAGGCTCGGATGAACTTAAGTTGCTTTGTCATTATTGTGAAAAGGTAACAGACGAGAAAAACTTAAAGATTATTAGCAATTTTTAACAATCTCCTAACACTTGGGCGTTTTTTGGTTAAATTTTATTGGGGTTTAATATTTTTTGAGTTACCTTTGGTCTCAGAACTTAATAAATAAAAATATACTACCATGAAAGTTGCTCATAACTTTAACGCAGGACCCTGCGTCCTGCCAAAACCGGCTGTAGCAGCCGCCATTGACGCTCTTCAGGACTTCAAAGGTACAGGAATGTCTGTTATTGAAGTTTCTCACAGATCTAAAGAGTGGGAAGCCGTTATGGAAGAGTGCCGTACTCTTTGGAAAGAGATACTTGGAATTCCTGAAGGATACAAGGTACTATTCCTGGGAGGCGGAGCAAGCATGCAATTTCTATATGTGGCAATGAACCTTCTTGAGAAGAAGGCAGGTTACCTCGAAACAGGTGTCTGGGCAAAAAAGGCACTTAAAGAGGCTAAAGGATTTGGAGAGGCAGTTGCAATTGCATCATCTGCTGACAAAAATTTCAGCTATATTCCTAAGGGATACCAGATTCCTTCTGATCTTGACTACTTCCACATTACAACCAACAACACAATCTACGGCACAGAGATTAAAGAGGACATGGATTGCCCTGTAAATCTTGTTGCCGATATGTCATCAGACATTATGAGCCGCCCGGTTGATGTTAGCAAATATGCCCTTATTTATGGCGGAGCACAAAAAAACGTAGGCCCTGCCGGTGTTACTTTTGTAATTGTGCGTGAAGACATCCTTGGAAAGGTTTCAAGGTACCTTCCTACTATGCTGGACTACAGAACTCACATTAAAGAGGACTCTATGTTCAACACTCCTCCGGTATTCTCAATTTTCGTTATGAACGAAACTCTTAAGTGGATTAAGGCAAACGGCGGACTTCAGGCTGTTCACAAAATGAATGTCGACAAAGCAAATCTGCTTTACAACGAAATTGACAGAAACAAAATGTTTGAAGGAACGGCTGCCGTTGCAGACCGCTCACTAATGAACATCTGCTTTGTAATGACTGAGCAGTATAAGGATAAGGAAGAGGCTTTCATGGCATTTGCCAAAGAGAGAGGAATGGTGGGTATTAAAGGTCACCGTTCTGTAGGCGGATTCCGCGCATCTGTTTACAACGCATGTCCTGTTGATAGCATTAAGGCTCTGGTTGATTGCATGCAGGAGTTCGAAAAGCTCAACGCATAACTTACCAAAAACCAAATCAAGATGAAAATACTTGTTGCAACCGACAAACCTTTTGCAAAGGCTGCGGTTGATGGAATAAGAAATATTGTTGAGGGAGCCGGGCACACTCTGGCTCTCCTTGAAAAATATACAACTCCTCAGGAGCTTCTTGCAGCTGTAAAAGATGCAGATGCAATGATCGTTCGTTCAGACAAGGTTACAAAAGAGGTAGTTGATGCTGCATCTAACCTTAAGATAGTTGTAAGAGCAGGAGCAGGTTATGACAACCTGGACCTGGATGCCTGCACTTCAAGAGGCATTGTAGCAATGAATACTCCGGGACAAAATTCAAATGCTGTTGCAGAGCTTGCAATTGGCATGATGATTTTCATGTCCAGAAATTGCTTTAATCCCGGTACCGGAAGCGAGCTTAAGGGAAAGACAATCGGCATTCATGCATATGGTAACGTAGGCCGTCTTGTAGCAAAACTTGCAAAAGGTTTTGATATGAATGTTATTGCATTCGACCCGTTTGTTGACAATGCAAAAGTGAAGGCAGATGGAGTAACTCCAGTTTCTTCAATTGAAGAACTTTACGAAAAATCTGACTTTTTGTCGCTGCATATACCTGCAACCTCAGAGACAAAAAAATCTGTGGGAACAGCACTTATGTCAAGAATGCCAAAAGGCGCATGTCTGATTAATACCGCCCGTAAGGAGGTTATTAATGAAGATGAGCTTATGGAGATTCTTGAGAAGCGTCCTGACCTAAAATATGTAACTGACATTGCAGCAGACAATCAGACCGCTCTTAACGAAAAATTTGGAATAAGGGTTTTCTCTACTCCTAAGAAAATGGGAGCAGAGACAGGAGAGGCCAATGTTAATGCAGGGCTTGCATCAGCAAATCAGATAGTGAAATTCTTCGCCACAGGCGACAAGACTTTCCAGGTTAACAAATAGTATTTATTTTTTGAAATAATTGAATAATGGTAAAAGTTAAACCTTTTGCAGCCGTAAGACCGCCAAAGGCAATTGCTCACGAAGTTGCTTCCCGTCCGTATGACGTACTCAACTCATCAGAAGCAAAGGCAGAAGCAGGCGAAAAGTCACTTCTTCACATCATTAAGCCGGAAATTGATTTCACTCCCATAATTGACGAACATTCCCAGGAGGCCTACGATAAGGCTGTTGAGAATTTCAAAATGTGGCAGAGTAAAGGATGGCTTGTTCAGGACAAGAAAGAGATGTACTATGTATATGCTCAGACCATGGAGGGCAGAACTCAGTATGGACTTGTTCTTGGAGCCAGTGTAGAAGACTACCTTACAGGTAAGATTAAGAAGCACGAACTCACCCGCAAGGATAAAGAGGAGGACAGAATGATTCATGTTCGAATCCAGGATGCCAACGTTGAACCTGTTTTCTTCGCATATCCAGATAATAATGAGATTAACGCAATTGTTGAAAGTGTTGTAAAAAGCAAACCTGCAGAGTATGACTATGTAGCGGAAGATGGCTTCGGACATCATTTCTGGACAATAGAAGATGATGCTCTTATTTCAAGAATTACCGGTATTTTCTCACAGGTCCCTGCATTTTATGTTGCGGATGGTCATCACAGAACGGCTGCGGCCGCACTGGTTGGCGAAGAGAAGAGGAGAAACAATCCAAACCATACCGGAAATGAAGAGTACAATTTCTTCCTTGCCGTTGTATTCCCTGAAAGTCATCTTAAAATTATTGACTACAACAGAGTTGTAAAAGAGCTTAATGGTATGTCAAAGGAGGAGCTGCTGGTAAGACTTGAAGAGGATTTCACAGTTATGGAGAAAGGTTCTGAGATTTACAGACCTGATTCTCTTCACAACTTCTCAATGTATATTGGCGGAAAATGGTACTCACTAACTGCAAAAGAGGGCACATACAATGATAATGATCCTATTGGAGTTCTTGATGTTACTGTCCTTTCAAACCTTGTATTTGACAAACTCCTTGGTATAAAAGACCTTCGCACAGACAAGAGAATTGATTTTGTAGGGGGCATCAGAGGTCTTGGAGAACTTAAGAAAAGGGTTGATTCAGGAGAGATGGCAGCAGCCTTTGCTCTTTATCCTGTTTCAATGAAACAGCTTATTGACATTGCCGATACAGGCAACATCATGCCGCCAAAGACTACCTGGTTCGAACCTAAACTCCGCAGCGGACTGGCAATTCACAAGCTCAGTTAACAGAGAGTTAATATCCATATATCAAAAGGCAGAACCAGAGATTAAGATTTCTCAAAGTTCTGCCTTTTTGTTTACAAATGCTCATTCAGGCAAGATGATATCCCTGTCTTCCAATTTCGGAGGCAGTATAGAGCAGATACATTTTCTGATCAAGGGGATAATCCCAGCAGCCCATACTATGGAAAAGCGAGCCGCCGAATCCCTTCTTAAAACGATAAAGCCCATACATGGGATGATCGGGGTTATTGCCGGGCGAGATGCCAAACATATCATATTGTATACACCCCTTCTCTTTTGCAAGAGAAATTGCTTTCCATTGCAATGCGTATGGTGCCATAAGATTTCGGTGAAGAGATGACGAAGCTCCGTAAAGATAGATGGCTCTGTTTCCGCTAATCACAAGAAACATTGCTGCCAGTGGTAATTTATCATATTCAGCAATGAGCAGTGTTACTTCTGCCGGAGATTGAGTATTATGTGCACGTTCTGTAAATGCAATTCTGAAATACTCTTCGGAATGAAGATAGAAATTGTTTCTTACGGCAGTCTCCTTATATAAATCATACCATACGCTCAAACTCTCCATCCCGGCTGACCTAACATTTACACCTCTCTTCTGGGATAGCTGAATATTATATCTGGTCTTTGGTTTCATATCAGATATGATTTTCAGAGAGTCTTTCTTAAGGTCTATCAGTATTGTATTTGAAGGAAGGTTGTTTGAATATGCCTTTCTAAAATTTCCAAGTATTGTATTAAAATTAAATCTCTGCTCCTGGATCCTGTGAGACGGAGGTCCCGGCCAGTGATTCTCTTCATTAAGAAGAACTGAGTCCTTTGACCAAAGTGATTCCCATACCAGGTCATACCTGATCATAATACATGTTTTAGGAAGAAAGAGTCTCAGCTGCTCAGATAGCTCTTCCAGAACCGCCCCCTGAAACTCCTCGCCAGGCTCAATTTCCGGACCATAGGGTACATAAGCGATATAATGGAGAGAATCAATCTGCCTGAGAAAGACAACAAGGTCTGCAATTGCATATTCAGATGAATCAGGAGTGCCATCAACACCCAGAGTCGAGTGTTTTATCCTGAAATTGAAGGCTACGGAGTCATAACCGAAATGGCTTTTTACCTTTGACCAATAGGCTGTTTGTTGTAATATGGGAGTTCTGAACAGTTGTTCAATTCCCTTACTATGAACATCTTTAATCATAATTCTGCAAAGTTAGGCCTTATAAACTGATAAACCAAAATAAAAGAAAGTCACCATTTTATAAATGATTTCAATAAAAATATTGCAAATCTCAAAACTTAGCTTACCTTTGCTGCGCACCGGGGTCTTTAGTTCTTTGGATCAATATTCAAAACATCTCACTTTTATCGTAGAAATTTTCGTTAAGTAGACTTTTGATATAACAAGCAACCCCGGAATTATTAATTATTTTTTTAAGTTTATTTAATGAACATTTTTATTTCAAATTTGAGTTGGGCAATTAAAGATGCCGATCTTAGAGAATTGTTTGCCGAGTACGGCGAGATTTCATCAGCTAAAGTAATCACTGACAGGGAAACCGGTAAATCAAGAGGTTTTGGTTTCGTTGAAATGCCTAATGAAGAAGAGGGCAAGAAAGCTATCGAAGAGCTTGACAAAGCAGAATACGATGGTAAAGTTATCACTGTAAACGTTGCTAAACCTCGTGAAGACAGAGGTGGCAGACCTAGCGGCGGCGGAAGTCGTGGCGGTTTCGGCGGCGGTAACAGAGGCGGCGGATACGGCAGAAGCAACGGCGGTGGATTCGACAGAGGAAACGGCGGTGGATTCGGCGGTGGAAACAGAAGAAGCTACTAAGAGTATATCTCAATAAGTTTACGGTGTATCAAGTATTTTGATACACCGTTTTTTTTATGTAAAATTGTGTAGAGATTCACTCTAAAAATAAATCTGCTATGAACAGATACTGGTTCATGATTATCATCTTTTTTGCAGTTCTCCTCTGGTCCGGAATAAACCCGCATGATTACCGTGTATGGGCGTTGGAGGTAGTGCCGGGAGTAATTGCCCTGATGGTCTTTGGCCTGACTTATAAAAAGCTCAGGTTTACAGATATGGCCTATATTGTAATATTCCTGCACTGTCTTATTCTGTTTTTTGGAGGTCATTATACTTATGCCAGAGTACCCTTGTTCGATTATATTAAAGAGATATTTGAAACCGGAAGAAATAGTTACGATAAAATTGGACATTTTGCACAGGGATTTACACCCGTTTTGGTAGCAAGAGAATTCCTAATCAGGAGAAGAATCATGGCTAAAGGGCCCTGGAGCTCTGTTGCAGCTGTCTCATTCGCACTGGCATTCAGTGCTATATATGAAATCATCGAGTGGCTCGTAGCGCTTACAACAAATACAGTTGCAGACGATTTTCTTGGGACCCAGGGATATGTCTGGGATACTCAGGCAGATATGTTCTGGGCTTTAATTGGCGGGCTAACAATGATTCTGCTTTTTGGATCATTCCACGACAAGTCTATAGACCGAATAGAAAATAACTAAAAACTCCATTGCTATGAAAAAATTTGCACTGTCATTGTTTTTTCTGTTATGCGTGCTTCCTTTTTCTGCCATCTATGGCCAGAATGATTATATCATAACAACAGAAGACGAAACCATAAGTGGTATTACGATAACATCCTTCCCGCTGAAGCTCGTTCAGTTTACCGTTAATGTATACAACGATAATCTTATGGCCAGGTATGAAGATTTAAAAATTACCTACACTTCTCCAAAGCATAAAAAACCAGTTACAATAGAGTATAACGAGGTAAAAAAATTTGGTTCTTCCGGCACAGATTACACTACATGGCATGCCAGAAAAATCCCGTATATTGATGGAAAAATTATATTCGACACAATTGTAGAGGCTCCCGGTAAAACCAAAGATGAACTCTATGCAATGGCTAGGAGCGCACTTATTATGGGAATGTCTCTGACTGCTGACCAGATACAGAAAACTCTCATTGAAGATAAAGAGAGTGGTTCAATAATGGTCAAGAGGCTCATTGTAGGTTCCGGAGATCAGGGACGTTTCAGCAGTTATATTTTCTTTGATCTGCTTGTAAGAGTTAAGGATGGTAAGGCCAGGATGTCAATTGCCGATATTAAGCTTCACTATGCAAAGGGAGCAATTTTCAATGATGCATCATTATTTTCGTATGAGGTCAAGGCAGAAATCTTTGCTGAAAAATGGCGCAGCGGCAACAACATCAAGAGTCACTATTACAAAGGTGTGCTTCTTATGTTCTATAACATAGAAGATGTGTTAATTACCAATTTTGTAAATATGTTTACGGGGAAACAGAAGTCTAATGACTGGTAGCTTACTGCCACAAAGGCAACAAAGAGGCATCTTTTAGCAACCTCAGCAGCATTGCAAACAATGGAACGAGCAGTGAGGAGAAGAGTCCCATAAGAGCTATTGCCAACCCGCCTGCAGCTCCTTCAAGCGCTCCCATTTCCAGAGCCTTGGCTGTTCCTATTCCATGTGAAGCAGATCCCAGAGACAGCCCTTTGGCGAGCGGAGAGTTTATTCCTGTAAGTTTGAGAAACCACGGACCAGTAACAGCACCAAAAATTCCTGCAATAATAACCATTACAGCTGTAAGATAGACAAGTCCGCCATGCTGTTCGCTGATTACAATAGCAATTGGATTAGTAACAGACTTTGGCATCAATGTAATTATTGTCTGATAATCTGCTCCAAGAATGAAGGCGGGAACAGCTGTGGTTACAAGAGCTGCAAGGCTTCCTGTGAAAGTTGCCGCAAATATGGCAGCACCCTTCTGTCTTATATACTCATAGTGTTTATAAAGAAGATAGCCAAAAGCAACTACCGAAAGATTCAGCAAATATCTTAAGCCTTTTGTATGCTCTTCGTAATATTTCATATCGATGTCAGCCAAGTAGCAGAACAATACCACAAGAGCAGTAGCAGTAATTACGGAATGAAGAAATACAAGATTGATTTTTTTATAAATGTACTTACCCGCAAAGTATGCGACAGCTGTAAGAATTGCAAACAGAACCTCTGGTAAAACAGTCTCTCTCATCGTTTCTCAATTTTTTCCGTTACAACTCCAACAATCCACAAAACGAACCAGGTACTGGCTGTAGCAGCTACAATGATTGAAATCACATCTGCCTTAAGCGAGCTGAATGATATCAGAGCTACTCCTGCCGTAACCGGAATGAAAAATAGCATCAGATTGTCAAGAAGAAGGTTAGCGGGAGCTTTAATCCAATCCTCCTTAACTACGCCGGTTTTTAGAAGAACAAATAATACAACCATACCTGCAACCGATGGAGATATATAGCCAGATGCCAGGGCACTCAGGGCCATACCTATATAATATGACACAACCAGAGAGCCGCACCCGGCAGCAAAAGGCAGAATTTTCCTGATTTTCGAAAGCATATTCTAGAACTCCTTCATCCACTCAAAAGTGGCATAGTGCTCACCTGTCATCCCAATAGCCTCATAAACCTTTTGAGCCCGGGTATTTCTTTTATCTACATAAAGGCGGATTCCCTTTATGTCATCAGATTTAGTCACGATCTCCTTAACATGGCTGTAAAGAGATGCAAAAACTCCCTCTTTGCGAAAGTCCTGAGCCACATAAACAGATTGAATCCACCACACCCATCCGTTGCGCCAGTCACTCCATTCAAGGGTAATCATGAGCATTCCTGCAAGGACATCTCCTTTTCTGGCAACAAAATATCTGGCTTTTGACGGGTCGTCAAGAACAGAAGCCATCCCGTTTTCAAGAACAGCTTTGTTTAACTCCAAACCCTCTGTTTCCTGTGCCATTTTCATCTGAAAATCTACAAGCAAAGGAAGATCTGAATGTTTTGCGTTATCTATTATAATTGAATTATGCATTCTCTGTTATTTTGTTAGCACGGGTTTTTCACCTTTCCCGGAAGTTAATTCGTAAACTATTTCAAAGGCAATCTCAGTATCCTCGGCGATTCCGCTCCAGTCCCAATTGGGGTTATAGTTATCTGCCGGTCTGTGGTAAACATTTTTAATAAAATCATCCCATGTATCCATAGCCCACTGCTTTCCATGCTCTCTGCTATCGTAGCATCCGTATGCCCAGATTGATGGAACACCTTTGCGGAAGAAAGGAAAATGGTCACTCCTGAAGAAGAGACCTGTATGTGAATTGGGATCTGGAAGAAGGTATCTTCCCCTCTTTGCGGCAGCTTCCTGATAGAGTGAATCAAGAGTAGAATAGCCGTATCCTATCATTGTAATATCGAGCATTCTTCCTCTGGGCACCATCATGTCGTTGTTTAGGCATGCAATTGTGCTGCTCATAGGAATAATTGGGTGCTCTGTATAATACTCACTTCCGTTTAATCCCTGCTCTTCTGAGGTTGGAAAGAGAAGTATGATTGATTTCTCAGGTTTTTTGCCAAGTTTTGAGAAGGCCCTTCCAATTTCAAGTGCCCAGGCCATTGTTGTGCCGTTGTCTACGGCGCCGTTGTATATTGAGTCGCCATCCTGTGGCTCACCTATTCCAAAATGGTCCCAGTGCGCCGTAATAACAACTGCCTGGTCCGGAGTTTTGGAACCCTTAAGTATCCCTGCCACATTTGTAGAGACCTCTCTTTTGATTGTATTCTTTATGTTTACAGAAAAATCTGCATTCATTTCAAATGGTCTGAACCCCCTCTTTACGGCACTTGCCCTAAGAGAATCTATATTGTAGCCAAGCTTACTGAAGATCTTTGCTGCGCTCTCTGCAGAGAGCCATCCGGTTGCCATGCATCTCTCTGTTTTACCATTGTCATCAATAAATAATCTTGGTGAAATTGAGCTGCTGCGGGGAACATTGAATTCATAGCCTGCACCCAGAGGTTCGTGAATAATAAGGATTGCCGAGGCTCCTTTTCTGGCCGCCTCTTCGTATTTATATGTCCATCTGCCGTAGTAGGTCATCTCTCTGCCTTTGAACAGAGTTGAATCACCGGTATAGAGTCCGGGATCGTTTATCATAACAACAACAGTCTTGCCTTTAAGATCTAACCCTTCGAAGTCATTCCAGCCGTAATCAGGTGCGTCTATTCCAAAACCGGCAAATACAAGAGCAGATTTCTCCAGTTTCATCTCTTCAGCTGTCTGTGGAGAGTTAATGGCTATCTGGTCCGGGGCATCAAAAATCATCTTTTCACCAGCAACATTGAAAAAAGCAGGGCCGTGTACTACAGAAGTTACCTTGACCATTGGCACAGCCTGAAAATAGCTTCCGCTGAACGGAGGTTCAAAGCCAATATTCTGGAGCTCCTGAGCAAGAAAATTGATTGAGAGCGTCTCTCCCATTGTGAAAGGCATTCTGCCCATAAACTCGTCTGATGAAAGAGTCATGGTCACTCTTTTCATTTCCTCTATACTTATAAGTGCTGCCGCATCGGGTTTGCCTGAACATCCGGAGATCGTCAGGACTAAAGTCAGTATGGCAATAATCTTTTTCATATGGGTAGTTTAGAATATAATTATCAACTCAACAGTTATTTTATCTGAATCCATTTCATCATAGCGTGTGAATTCCGGAATGAAGTCAGCAACAAGATACTCTTCATATTCAATTCTTAACAAGGAGGTGAATGGCTTTGCGGTAAAACCGAATGAGAGTCCCGCTGTGAGTCTGTTGACATCAATTCCGTTTTCCCTGACATTATGTCCCATCATATCCCATCTGAGTGCCGGAGTCACATCTTTGAAAATTCCTGCATTTTTGACTGGAAAAGAGTATGCACCCTGAAGACATATCGCAAGCAGATCGTCATCGTTAAAAAGGTTTCTTCTGTCAAGAAATTCTGCCTCAATCTTGAAGCGCTCTCCTCCGTAACGAAGATCTGCTCCCCAGAGGAAGAAATCAGTTTCTACACCGGGATATCTGTAAATTTTCGCTGACCCTCTGAGTCCTTTCATCTCACCAACAATTGCCCTTAATGACCATGACAAAGAGTTAGTCCAGACAGGTTTGTTAATAAGAGATGCATTAAATGCTCCGGCATCAATTTCTGCGGGAACACTACCCAGTTTGAAGTCATACTGTGCCAGCACTCCAATATCTCTTGTTCCGGGAACAAAGTATTTTGCCATAAATGTTCTGTTGGCAAATAACATCTGAGCAGGTGCAGTCTGATATGAGTTGTATATGGGGATTTGCATCTGTCCAAGTGAAACAGATAGATTCTTAAATGGTTTTATTGAGGTGTACATGTCAAGAACCTCAAACTTTCCCTCATTGCTAAGCTCTACCTGAGCCCTGTAAGATATCTCCTCTATGATGTTTCCTGAAAGCCCCATTCTTGAATTCCTCACAGTAAATCTTGACATATTTGTCTCCGTGGCATATTCAAATCTGGTCTTTAGACTACCGTCAAACTTTATAAATTTTGTTGTATCTGCACGAAATGCAGATAACACACCTGAGGCCGATAAGGCAATAATTGTCAAAAAGATTCTAAGTCTGGGCTTCATCATTTCACAGTAAACTCTTTATAAACAGCAAACGGTTCCCCTTTTGCAGATATTCCTTCAATTTTGAGTGTAAAGGTACCACTATATGATGGTGTCTGAATAAATATTTCTGAATTTTCTCCGCCTTTAATGTCAAAAACAGGCTCCCAGTATATCAGACTTCGGGTATCCGGAACTCCTGTTCCTCCTCGAACCTCTGTCCCTGTAAAACGAGAGGGATGTTCTAATCCACGGTAATCCATTATTCTGACATTGCCCTGAAATGTAAGTCCGGGATAATCGCCCCTGTAAGTTGAGAACAAAGCAATTCCGCTAAAGCTCAGGTAACCGATAAAAAATTCACGTTCAAAAACCTTTAGGGATTTTACCCGCAGGGGATCATAGTTAAAAATTTTACTATGGTCAAAAACAGGAATTCCATCAAGTAAAACAAGTGTATTGTCTCTTGAGACGCTAACATTACTAAGCCTGTCGCTGAGAATCATCTGCAGCATAGTCTTTCCCTCCACTTTTCTGAAACGAAGTTCGGGCACATATTCAGAAATTACCTCTCTCATTACCGGGAAGCGAGTATAATTGTCCAGTAAATACTCAGTGTGATTGTCAGGTAATAGCGGGTCATACATAACTCTCTTCTTTTCATAAAGAGAATCAGCAAAGAATCTTCTCCACAGCTGCATCTCTATACTTCTTGTTCTAAGCCTTTCGTTAAGTCCCCTGTAGATTTTCAACTCCGGCAAAGTGTCCGGACGTATTTTCATAAACGGATCTTTTATTGAGAAATTGAGTTGGGCAGTTGAATCGGCCTCAGGAACATCAAGCACAACTTCTCTCTTCCCAAAAAAAGAGTTGGTATAAAAAACGGCCTTCCCGGTACTGTCAATTAGAGTAGTATAAATATCTGAAACACCTCCAGTTGCAGAAAACCACATTACTTTATCTGTCAGATTTTCTCCTCTTGCAGATTTAACCGAGACCTCAATAACCTCTCCCTCAAAATCGGGCACCACCTTTAAATTTGATAAAGGAAGTTCACCCTGCCTCATTACTTCAGAGACATATCCTGCAAGTGACATATTAGCCGGTGCAGGAACATTATCCTCCCTAAGGACAGAGATATGCATTGAAATTGGAGTCTCTCCAGTATTGGTAATTGATACAGGAATTCGCGACTTAGCTGGAATCACATTATATCCCCCGTAAATTTTCACATCAAGAACAGAACTATTTAAAACTGATTTTGCTTTACCTGCACCGGCGGGTCTCTCGTCCAGCACCACAACGTTACCGGCTATTCTGGCGGTTGTAAGAGTGTTGTAAACAGATATTGTTTTTTTGAAATACTCTGCATTTTCTTCGTTAAGCATCTGTTTTGTGTATGCGGTAAGCTGATAGTTCCCAGTTGGGAGAGACGGAGGAAGTTCAATTCTGCCCCCACCGCGACCGCCTCTCAGGGCCAGCTTAGCATATATTCCTGGCCCATCTGTGCTTTGAATCTCCACATAAGCCACACTACTAAAAGCTGAAAGCACGCCCCGGCTTTCGAAGCAATAGAGAGACAACCAAATGTTCTCTCCAGCCACATATGCATCTCTGTCAGTCGCTACAAAGATTCGTTCAGACCTGTTGTCTGCCGCAGTGAGGGAAAGAGTTCCCGAAAACGCCAGCATTAAAAGTGCTGCATATTTCATTAAAATTATTTTTTTCATTTCCGGTTCCTCTTTTAGATATGATTATTGGGCCAAAAGGCCGGTTTATTTTTAGTTCCCTGCAAGCGACAATCTACGCAAAATCTTGACGCCCAGAAACTGTCTCCCATAGGTACAGGGCCGGTATAGGTAGTCACTTCAAGACCCCGCTCCCAAAGAGATTTAAAACTTAATGGATTATCCATATTTACGAATTCCTCGATACAATTGTATGAGAATTTGTAGATTCCAATATCCTCCCCTTTGGCAAAGATTCTCTTCTTTGTAATAATTCCAGCGCTTATAAATCCGATAACCTTTTCACTTTTGTTGCTGACACAGATAATATTTCCGCTCATTTCGCTTGGCTGAGGCGAAAAAATACCGCCCAGCTGATCTGAATTCTTTTGAATATTATCCCAGTACTTGAATGCCTCCTCTGTTATTGCCATTTGATTCAGCTCCATAGAATAGAGATAACTTATTCTGTTGTCATTTGAACCCATTGATACAATCGGCTTCTCGTGAACACGATCCTCAGTAAGACCAGTTGTTGATGCAACAAGTATTGATGAAGAGCGACGCTTTCCCCAGCAATAATATTTATTCCGGGATTCTGGAAGTGGAACTACTTCATTGGTTTCGGGCAAATATTCAAAAAGAGCCTGATACTGGGAGTGAATTTCCCAGTCCTCAGAGAAGAACCACCTGTAATAACGTGTGTTTCCTGTGGGATCATTTGAACTAACATGGAACGTAACACTTTGCTTAACAGTATCGACATCATATCCTATTGACCCAACCGGAGGAGCAGGAAGTATTGACAGGAGCGATGATACATATTTCCTCTGACCAATATTTACATGGAGTCTGTACTTAAGATTGGGATTAATCCCAACAGTATTTATGATATATGTTATCAAACCTGTATTACCAATCTGTTTCGCGGGGTATTTTGTTCCAAGTTCGCTCTCAACCCAGACAGTTGCTCCTGATACATAATTAACAACGCTTTCGTCATTGACCGAAATAGAACGGCTAATAATAATTCTGGTTGTATCGTTCTGGATAATATCACCTTCAATCACATACATATTATCTATAGTCTCAATTCCTTCAGGTATGAAAGGTTTCACACAACCCCAAAGTGCAAACATGAAAATTGATAGAAGAATAGTAGTGAAGTATCTGTTTGTTTTCATGGTCAGAATTTGATGTTGTAGTTAATGTATGGAATAGGAGAACCAAAAATTGAAAGCTGATAGCCCTGAACCTTATTTCCTCCCTCAGTTGTATAGTAAACAGAGAAGGCATTCTGTCTCCCTGTCGCATTATACACACCTATTGTAATTGTGCTGTGAGTCCATTTAGTAAGATTGTGACTCGGTTCTATGTTAATTGCAATATCTGCGCGGAAGTAGTCTGGAATCCTGTATGCATTCCTCTCCGAATAGTATAATCTGAATCCGCCACCATAGCTGTACTTGCTTACAGGAATAGTGACCGGCCTTCCTGTTGCATAATCGACATTTACGGAGAGACTGAATCTCTGAGTAAATTTATAATTGGCAACAATCTTTAGGTCATGTGGTTTATCATATGACGCAGGATACCAGTTTCCATCGTTAATATTATAAGACTCCTTTTTGCCACTCTCCCTGAGCATTGTTCTCGAATATGTGTATGCCAGCCAGCCGTTTAGTTTTCCCAGAGGCTTTCTTGCCATAATTTCAATCCCGTATGCACGCCCATGAGTTCTGAGCACATCATTATGAATATTATCATTCATGTTGAGAATCGCTCCGCTTTTATAGTCAAGATAGTTATACATCTCTTTATAGTAAGCTTCTAGTGAAAGTTCAACCTTTCTGCGCATAATATTCTGGTACAAACCTCCGGCTGCCTGCCATCCTGTTTGCGGTACAATGTTTCTGTCGCTGAGCTTCCATATATCTGTAGGCGATATGGATGATGTATTTGAGAGCATATGAATATTCTGACGCATACTGCTGAAGCCACCCTTAAATGCCAGATCGTCATTTACGGCGTATCTTGCAGATATCCTGAATTCAGGCCCATGGTATGGTTTTACGGAATCCTTACTTAATGCAGAATAGAGATTGTATCTCATTCCCAGGTCCAGGGAGAGGGCGTCTGAAAGTGTCCATGTGTCGCTGGCATAGAATGAGAGCTCCGCACCTCTTTCAACCGGAATTCTCTTCTCGACAATGATTGACTCCTCTCCTGCAGGGAGCATGTTTCCCGGGCTAAGGTCCAGAAGAAGCATATTAACCCCGTAGTTAACAGAGTGATTCTCATGCACCATCCAGTTGAAATTTGCTTTATAAAAAAGCTGACGGATTCTGAAATCCATTTCGTAGGCATTTACCGGATTACCTCTGTCTGCAGTGTTAAATCCATACTGATCATAACCGGCGCTCATTACCATATTTCGGCGATCGTCAATTATTTTCCTCCACTTAACGGATGCATTCAGATTCCGGTAACCATATGTGGTATCCTTGCTGAAGCTGAATTTATCTCCTGAATAGTAGCCGTAAAAATAGAGCGTGTTTTCATTATTTATTTTATGGCTTAGTCCCAGTGTCATATCGCTGAAAGATGCTTTACCGTCTCTGTATCCGCTGCTGGAAGGAAGAAGTCCAAGAATCCAGTTTGAATATGTCGTTCTTAATCCTGTGATGAAATTGGTTTTTCCTTTATTTAAAGGACCCTCCAGGTGAAATTTTCCTGTAAGAAGACCGATGCCTGCAGATCCTGTAATCTTGTTGCTATTCCCGTTACGGCTGTTAATTTCCAGCACAGACGATATCCTGCCCCCGAATTTCGCAGGAATTGTACTCTTGTACAACTCAATATCATTTACCACATCCGGATTAAAGGCAGAGAAGAGACCGAACAGGTGAGTAGGATTGTAGATGGTCCCTTCGTTGAAGAGAATCAGGTTCTGGTCTGCCGCACCTCCCCTAACATTGAAACCGCCTGAAGATTCGCCTACTGATTTAACTCCGGGAAGGGTAAGAACAATTTTAAGAACATCTGCTTCACCAAATGCAGATGGTACATGTTTGATCCTGTCAATCCTTACCTTCTCAATACCCATCTGAGTGCTTCTCATCTTAAGGTTACTTTCTGCTGTCAAAACAACTCCTGAAAGAGCATATACCTTGTCCTTCATTACAATATCAAGAACTCCGTCACCATGCACTTCAAGCATCAGCCTGGCATCTTCCATTCCATATCCTTTGACGACCACGCTTCGGTTGCCCTTAGGAAGTGTCAGCCGATACAGACCAAAGGCATCTGTAGTTGCCACGGCATAGGGCTCCTCCAGCATTACCGACACTCCTGGCAAAGGCTCTCCGCTGTCAAGATTTTTTACATATCCGCTCATCAGAACCCTGTTTCCCTTAGCGGGCATGTTAGGATCGCCAATTTTATAAACTTTGTTTTCAGATTTTGCAGTGTTTTCATCAAAAGTCACTGCCTTTACATATTCCTTACCAGATGTGTCTGCCGGATTTGTTTCAAAGTATCTGTCTGGCAGCTTGGTAAGTAGCTCTTTGCTGCTTACTGCAACAAGATAATTATTTATATCCAGCAATCTGAATCCCTTGTTCTCCAGCTCTACTTCAAGAGAACTCCATAAGGTTTGTCTGCTGCAATCAAGGCTAAATAGAGTTTCTCCTAAATCTCGTATAAGCAAATCCCGGCCACTCTCTTTAAGAATAACTTTTGAAAGGGAGTCGGCAGTGATATTCTGCACAGAAATCCTGCCCGAATTTTGTGCATTAGCAGCAATTCCAATTGCCAGAGAGGCAACAATAAAAGTAAAAAATTTCTTCATCTCGTTACCGGCTAATTTGATTCTGCAATTGATAAAATCCTAGAATAGACGAAAGCTTTGTCGTCCCGACCAAATACTCTCTCTTCTCTTAACTTTCTTTTAATTTCACTGCGTTTTGTCCCATAAAGTGAAATAAGCGAAGATTTTCGTGGAATCTTGATTTCAACGCCATCTTTAAAGAGGATATAGGTCTCCTGAAGTTCAAAACTTTTCTCCAGCCTGCTTCCGGTAACCGGATTTACGGATGAAGCAATTTTTTCTGAATATGCTTTCCTGATTTTTTTCACCAATCTTGCTTTGCCATCATAAAGCAATTCATAATATGCGTTGTTCAGATTTATGAATTTTCTTTCCCCAATAGTGAAGTGATCAACAAGACTTTTATTAAGAACGACTTCTCTTCCGGAGAAGGGTATTCTGACATACAGTTCATCCATATGGCTGTTAAGATTCAAATCTACATCTGTATAAATTCTTCCATTATACTTAACCTCCCCCTTTTGAAAATTTTCGCTATAGGCATAAAAGGTTCCAAGATGCAAAAATTTGTACTTTACAGGGGCTGCTCCTCTGTAAAGATTCATAAAATTTCCCGCTACCTGTGAGTAGGTTCCATAATCTGACTCATTCTGGGCAAAAAGATGTTCTGCCGGCAGAATTGTCATCAGCAGTAAAAAGGAGAGAAACTTGAATTGCATATGTGATTGTTTGCTTAGTGAACAAAGGGCTGTGCACTCTTCACAAAAATATAAAAATAATACTAACTTTGGCGGAATTCCCGAAATATAACTGATAACTTTTACTAAAACATACATTAATGAACAATCAGAAAAAAAACTATGCATTGCCTATAGCAATGATGTTTGCGCTCTTTTTCATGATCGCATTCGTAACAGGCCTCCAGAATCCTATGGGGGTAATTGTGAAAAACCAGTTTGGAGCAAGCAATCTTTTATCCCAGTTAGGCAACTTTGCAATCTTTATCGCATATGCATTTATGGGTATTCCTGCCGGAATGCTGCTTTCTAAAATCGGGTATAAAAAGACAGCTCTCTCTGCAATTGCGGTAGGATTTGTTGGAGTAAGTATTACCTTCCTTTCCGGCCAGGTAGCAAACTTTGCTGTTTTCCTTCTGGGAGCATTTATCTCAGGTTTTTCTATGACAATGTTAAATGTGGTTGTAAACCCGCTGCTTAACGGTCTTGGGGCCAATGAGAAAAAAGGTAATCAGCTTCTTCAGTTTGGAGGGACATTAAACTCAACCGGAGCTACCATTGTTCCTGTTCTTGTAGGATATCTGATGGGAAATGATCCTGCAGCAAGAACAATTGCATCTGCAAATCCGGCTCTATTCCTTGCTATGGGTATTTTTGTACTGGCATTCCTGGTACTATATTTTGTAAGGATACCTGAGCCATTCATCTCAAGGGAAAAAGCTGCAGAAAAAGTTAAAGAGAAACACAGCGCTTTATCCTTCCGTCACTTTGTTTTCGGAATGATTTCAATATTTATTTATGTAGGTGTAGAGGTAGGTATCCCAAATATTGCAAACCTATATATGACCTCGCCGGGAGAGGCCGGAGGACTTGGGTTTGACCCGTCAATTGCCGGAACTGTTGTAGGAACCTACTGGTTCCTTATGCTGGTGGGCCGTTTCACAGGAGGTATCCTGGGTTCAAAGCTTTCAAGCAAGACCATGCTTACCGGAGTATCTCTTCTTGCGCTTGTTTTTGTAACACTTGCTATGTTCCTGCCATCTGAAACAATGATCAACATGCCTGTTTTCCAGTCTGACATCTCTTTTGGCTTTGCTCAGGTACCGGTTGGAATCTTCTTCCTTGTTCTTGTTGGCTTGTGCACTTCAGTAATGTGGGGCAGCATCTTTAATCTGGCAACTTCCGGACTTGGCAAATATACTGCGGCAGCCTCCGGACTGTTTATGGTGATGGTTTGCGGTGGCGGGATTCTGCCAGCTATTCAGGGAGGTGTTGCAGATGCAGCAGGATTCATTAACAGTTACTGGATTGTATTTGCAGGACTTGCGTTTATTTTATTCTACGCTCTTGCCGGTCACAAAAATGTAAACAAAAATATACCTACTGTATAAATTCAGAACTCAACCATATTTTAATAATATAATCTTATAATTATGGACAAACCATACGTAGCAGGCATAGACATTGGAGGACAGACAAGCAAGCTTGGAATTGTCGATGCAAGAGGCACAGTAATATCTCAGACAACAATTCGTACAGATACTCATTCAGATGTTAATCTCTACATAGAGGACCTGAGCAATGCCCTTACCAGAATTGCAGATGAAGTGGGAGGGATTGATAAACTTCGCGGAATAGGTATTGGTGCGCCTAACGGAAACTATTACACAGGAACAATAGAAAACGCTGTAAACCTCATATGGGGAGGGTGCAATGCAATTCCATTTGCCAAGCTCATGAGAGAGAAGACCGGTGTTCCGGTTGCACTGACAAATGATGCAAACGCTGCAGCGGTTGGAGAAATGACTTACGGCGCTGCAAGAGGAATGAAGAACTTCATAATGATAACTCTTGGAACCGGAGTTGGAAGCGGTATTGTCATCAATGGTGATGTTGTATACGGGCATGACGGTTTTGCCGGCGAACTCGGACACACAACTGCTGTCAGGAATAATGGAAGGTTGTGCAACTGCGGAAGAGTTGGTTGCCTTGAGACATACACATCTGCAATAGGTGTTGCAAGAACTGCCCGTGAATGGCTGGAAGCTTCTGATGAACCCAGTGTTCTCAGGGAAATCTCTGAAACAATTACTTCAAAGGATGTTTATGAAGCAGCTGCTCAAGGTGATGCTCTTGCAATAAGAGTATTTGAATACACCGGAAAGAAGCTGGGAGAATCTTTTGCCGAGTTTGTTGCCTTTAGCGCCCCTGAAGCGATTGTCCTTTTTGGAGGACTGGCCCGTTCGGGCAATCTTCTTCTTAAGCCAATCGAAGAGCACATGAACGCAAACCTTCTTCCACTGTGGAGAAACAAGATTAAAATCATATTCTCTCAGCTTAAAGAGTCAGATGCTGCAATTCTGGGAGCAAGCGCACTTGGATGGGAGATTAAGTAATCTTTTGAAGTTTTTTATCTAATTATAAATAAAAAGAGGAGCTCAATTACCGGGTCCTCTTTTTATTTAAACGACGGCAGTTTAGTAACCGCTCAGTATAGAAATTTCAAACTAAAACTTCTAATTTTTTGGGTGCGGGATGTTCTCCCTGATTCTCCATTCTCCGGTCAGAAAACGTTTTGTAGTATCTCTCACATCATTGCACTTAACAATGACTGCTCCCTCTTTCTCCCAGTAAGATTTAACAGTATGACCATTCATAGGACCATCCTTTGGCCCGCGGACATCGATATCATCCGGGTTTACAACCAGCTTAAGTCCTGCAGATTCATTTATCATATCCATATCACCGCGGCTGTTTCCTCCAACAAGAAGTGGTTTTACTTTAATGAAAGTAGGAATGGAATTTGCCTTGCCATCATCCTGAGGTATAGGTAAAATAATCTTGCTCGTAGTCTTTCCGTGTTCAACTACAGACCTGGCACCAATAATGTTTACATTGGAAATTCCAAGTTCTTTCGCAAAGAAGCCCTGATAGAGATATTCTGGCGATGCAGTCAGAATCCACACCTCAAATCCGAACTCCTTGAGATTTTCAATTAGAGCCTTCATTTCAGGATAAAACTTATCCTTATACATACTTTCAAAACATTCAGTTCCAATCTGTGCAATTTCGTCAGGAGAAAGACCTGCCAGAAAATGAACCCTGTTCTCAACATATGGCTTGCCTACATTGTCGCCATCGGCAATCATTTCATCGAGAATTTTAAGCTTGGCAAGTGAAAGAGAGTCTTCCTTTCCCTTGAATGTTTTTTCTGCATACTGATATAACGCTTCGTCTGCAAGATAATGAGGAACCTGACCAAATACTGTTCCGTCGCCATCAAAAACTGCAAC
>PHDT01000039.1 GCA_002842695.1 Bacteroidetes bacterium HGW-Bacteroidetes-10
AAAGGAACATACGTAAAGAGCATATATCTCTCTTCTACAATGAGTCCCGGTATAAATATCGATAGCAAGTCGTTTAGTGCTGCTGAATAATAAATATGTTTTATGAGAAAAGACGAAAAAACACAAATTATTGAAAGCCTGGCAGCGCAACTAAAAGAAACACCAAATTTCTATTTAGCTGATATCTCAGGCCTCAACGCAGAGAAAACAGCTTTATTGCGCCGTACTTGCTTCGAGAAAGAAATTAAACTGGTTGTTGTAAAGAACACCCTCCTTCGCAAAGCCATTGAACTTAATGGCAATGAAGAAGCAGCGCTGCTCTTCCCTATACTTGCAGGACCATCGGCAGTAATGTTTACAGAAGCTGCAAATGCACCTGCGAAGCTCATTAAAGAATTTGGCAAGCAACATGGCAAGCCTGTTCTCAAGGGAGCTTATGTACAGGAATGTGCATACCTTGGTGAAAACCAACTTGATGCACTCGTATCAATCAAGTCTCGTGAAGAACTCATCGGAGACATCATTGGTCTTCTTCAGGCTCCGGCACGCAACGTCATCTCTGCCCTTGAGGCAAATGCTGGCGGCAAACTGGCCGGTCTTGTAAAGACACTATCAGAAAAAGAGTAATATAAAGAAATTATAAAAACATTTAAATATTTACAACCATGGCAGATATCAAGAAATTTGCAGAAGAATTAGTAAACCTGTCTGTAAAAGATGTACAAGAATTGGCAAAAGTCCTCAAAGAGGAGTATGGCATTGAGCCTGCAGCTGCTGCTGTAGCTGTTGCTGCTCCTGCTGCAGCGGCTGCTGCTGCCGAAGTAGAACAAACTCAGTTCGATGTTATTCTTAAATCAGCTGGCCAGGCTAAACTCCAAATCGTTAAGATTGTAAAAGAGATTACCGGTCTTGGTCTGAAAGAGGCAAAAGATCTAGTAGATGCAGCTCCTAAGGCTATCAAGGAAAAAGTTTCTAAAGCCGAAGCAGAACAAGTAAAAGCTCAATTAGAAGAGGCTGGCGGAGAAGTTGAGATTAAATAACTCCACATCCCGTTAATCGGGTATTCATATCAGGTTTAGAGCCCAACACGGCTCTAAACCTTTTTGTCGTTATTTTAACATAATTTCAACTAATTCGAAAACAATGTCGCAAAAAAATAATAATCAGCGGATTACATTCGCGACTTCGAAATCCCTTCTGGATTATCCTGACTTTCTCGAAGTACAGCTGAAATCTTTTAAAGATTTCTTCCAGCTGGACACTACTCCGGAGAACAGGAAAAACGAGGGGCTTTTCAACGTATTTCAAGAGGTATTTCCTATTACGGACACCCGTAACAGCTTTGTTCTTGAATTTATTGACTACTTCATAGACCCTCCCCGCTATTCGCTGGAAGAGTGTCTGGACAGAGGTCTGACATACAGCGTGCCTTTGAAGGCTAAGCTGAAACTTTATTGTACCGACCCCACACACGAAGATTTTGAAACAATGATCCAGGATGTATATCTTGGAACTATCCCATATATGACCCCACGGGGTACATTCGTTATCAACGGTTCGGAGAGAGTCATTGTGTCGCAGCTCCACCGTTCACCTGGTGTATTCTTTGGTCAAAGTGTACACGCAAACGGTACTAAACTATATTCGGCGAGAATCATACCTTTTAAAGGATCATGGATAGAATTTGCTACAGACATCAACAATGTCATGTATGCATACATCGACCGTAAGAAAAAACTGCCTGTAACCACACTTCTGCGCGCCATAGGTTACGAAAGTGATAAAGAGATTCTGGACATTTTCGGACTTGCAAATGAAATTAAGGTTAATAAGGCAAATCTTAAAAAATGCGTTGGCAGCAAGCTTGCAGCCAGAGTGCTAACATCATGGAATGAAGATTTCGTAGACGAAGATACAGGAGAGGTTGTTTACATCGAGCGTGTTAAGATCATCCTCGATCGTGAAACAATTATCGAAGAGGAGCATATTGACGAAATTCTGGAATCCGGAGTAAGTACTATCCTCATCCATAAAGAGGACGTAAATCTTAACGACTTCGCAATTATTGCCAATACCCTCCAGAAAGACCAGTGTAACACCGGCAAGGAGGCAGTATATTATACTTACCGTCAGCTCAGAAATTCAGAGCCTGCAGATGAAGCAACAGCCCGTGATGTGATAGATAAGCTTTTCTTTTCAGACAAGCGTTACGATCTTGGAGAAGTGGGCCGTTATCGTCTGAACCACAAGCTCAATTTGAATATCCCTGACGAGACAAGAGTACTTACAAAACAGGATATCATTGAGATTATCCGTTACCTGATACAGCTTATCAACTCAAAGGCAATTGTTGATGACATCGACCACCTTAGCAACCGACGCATCAGGACTGTAGGCGAACAGCTTGCAAACCAGTTCAGCGTAGGTCTTTCGCGTATGGCCAGAACTATCCGCGAGAGAATGAACGTTAGGGACAACGAGGTCTTCTACCCTATTGACCTTATAAATGCCAAGACTTTGTCTTCGGTAATAAACTCGTTCTTTGGCTCAAGCCAGCTTTCACAGTTTATGGACCAGACAAATCCTCTTGCAGAGATGACTCACAAAAGGCGTCTCTCGGCTCTGGGCCCGGGCGGTCTTTCACGAGACCGTGCAGGTTTTGAGGTGCGTGACGTACACTATACACACTATGGCCGTCTCTGCCCAATTGAGACACCTGAGGGACCTAACATCGGTCTTATCTCATCTCTTTGCGTTTATGCAAAAATCAACGATCTTGGTTTCATTGAAACTCCGTACCGTAAGGTAGTTGATGGTTTCGTGGACATGACCCCTAAGGGTTTTGTTTACATGAGTGCAGAAGACGAAGAGGAGAAGATGGTAGCTCAGGCAAATGTCCATATCAGCGAAGAGGGTCTTATTACAGATGAAAGGATTAAATGTCGTTTCGAGGCTGACTATCCGGTTGTAGAGAAGGACAAGGTTGACCTTGTTGATGTCTCTCCTAACCAGATTGCGTCAATTGCTGCATCGCTTATTCCGTTCCTTGAACATGATGACGCAAACCGCGCACTCATGGGGTCGAATATGATGCGTCAGGCAGTTCCGCTTATCCGCCCTGAAGCACCTGTAGTTGGAACCGGACTTGAAGGCCCTGTAGTACAGGACTCAAGAACTCAGATTGTAGCAAGAGGCAAAGGAGAAATTGTCTACGTAGATGCACGTGAAATCCACGTTAAATACGAGATGACAGATAACGAACGCTTCGTAAGCTTCGACCCTGAAGTTACAGTTTACAGGATTCCGCTTTACAGAAAAACTAACCAGAATACATCAATCACGCTTAAGCCAATCGTTAAGAAAGGCGATAAAGTTGTTGCAAACCAAATCATGACTGAAGGTTATGGTACCCAAACCGGCGAGCTTGCTCTCGGAAGGAACCTTAAAGTTGCATTCATGCCTTGGAAAGGTTACAACTTTGAGGACGCTATCGTTATCTCAGAGAGACTTCTCAGAGAGGATGTCTTCACCTCTATCCATGTAGACGAATACATCATGGAGGTTCGCGATACCAAGCGTGGTATGGAAGAACTTACTTCTGACATCCCTAACGTAAGCGAAGAGGCTACAAAGGATCTCGACGAAAACGGTATTATCCGGATTGGTGCAAATGTAGAGCCTGGAGATATTCTTATTGGTAAGATTACTCCTAAAGGTGAAAGCGACCCTTCTCCGGAAGAGAAGCTGCTGCGTGCAATTTTCGGGGATAAAGCCGGTGATGTTAAGGATGCATCTCTCAAAGCATCTCCTTCACTTAGAGGAACTGTCATTGACAAACGACTCTTCTCGAAGGTAGCCAAAGAAAACAACAAGAGAGGCAAGTCAACTTCTAAAAATCAGCTCCAGCAGGCAGAAGAGAACTTCAGCCGTAAAGCAGCGTCACTCCGTCAGGACTTCGTTTCAAGGCTCCTCGAGCTTTTGAAGGGTAAGACTTCAAACGGAATCAGCGACCTTTACGGAGTTGAAATGCTCACAAAAGAGCAGACCATCACTTATGAAGCTCTTGATGCACTTTCATACGAAAACATCAATCCTGCAAAATGGACAACTGATAAGAACACAAATACACTCATCAAGCTACTCATCAACAACTACCTTATAGCACATAAGGAGTTTGATGCAGAACTCAAGAGGATCAAATACAACCTCACCATTGGTGACGAGCTGCCTACAGGTATAATGCAGCTTGCCAAAGTTTATGTTGCCAAGAAACGTAAAATACGTGTAGGTGACAAGATGGCGGGGCGTCACGGTAACAAGGGTATTGTTGCCAAGGTAGTGCGTGACGAGGATATGCCATTCCTGGATGACGGAACGATAGTAGATATCGTGCTTAATCCACTTGGTGTGCCTTCTCGTATGAACCTGGGACAGATCTACGAGACCGTTCTCGGATGGGCAGGCGTAACACTTGGAAAGAAATACAGTACACCTATTTTTGATGGTGCAACTCTCGATGAAATTACTGCAGAAACAACTAAGGCAGGAGTTCCGAAATTCGGAAAGACCTACCTAAGTGATGGCGGTACAGGAGAGAAGTTTGACCAGCCGGCAACAGTAGGTATTATCTATATGCTTAAGCTCGGTCACATGGTTGACGACAAGATGCACGCCCGTTCAATTGGACCATACTCGCTCATTACCCAGCAACCGCTCGGTGGTAAGGCACAGTTCGGAGGTCAGAGATTCGGAGAGATGGAGGTTTGGGCACTGGAAGCATTCGGTGCAGCAAATATCCTTCAGGAGATTCTCACCATTAAGTCAGACGACGTTACAGGCCGCTCAAGGGCTTACGAAGCAATTGTAAAGGGAGAGACAATGCCATTACCTGGTATTCCTGAATCCCTAAACGTTCTTCTCCATGAGCTTCGCGGTCTCGGACTTAGCGTGAATCTGGACTGATTAGTATAACAGTATTTGACAATTTGAAAAGAGAATAATATGTCTTTCAAAAAAGAGATTAAGGTAAAGAGCAATTTTAGTCAGATTTCCATTGGACTGGCTTCTCCTGAAGAGATCCTCGAAAGATCATCAGGCGAAGTTCTGAAACCGGAAACTGTAAACTATCGTACATATAAACCCGAGAGAGACGGTCTTTTCTGCGAGCGCATTTTTGGTCCTTACAAGGACTATGAGTGTCATTGCGGTAAATACAAGAGAATCCGCTACAGGGGTATTATTTGCGACCGATGCGGTGTAGAGGTTACCGAGAAAAAGGTAAGGCGCGAGAGGATGGGACACATCTCCCTCACAGTGCCTGTTGCCCACATCTGGTACTTCCGCTCGACACCAAACAAGATTGGTTATCTTCTTGGCATTCCATCAAAGAAGCTGGAAGGAATCATCTATTACGAGCGCTATATCGTAATCCAGCCGGGTGCAGCCGCCAGTGAAGGAGTTCGTGCAAACGATTTCCTTACTGAGGACGACTACCTGGCAATTATGGAGAAACTGCCAAAAGAGAATCAGTATCTCGATGACAGCGATCCAAACAAGTTTATCGCAGGAATGGGTGCAGAAGCTATCTTAAAGATGCTTTCGCGTATTAACCTCGACGAACTTTCATACGAACTCCGTCATAAGACTGAGAACGAAACTTCACAGCAAAGAAAAGCTGAGGCCCTTAAGAGACTCAGTGTAGTTGAGGCATTCCGCGAATCAAGGGAGGTTAACAATCCCGAATGGATGGTATTAAAGGTAATTCCTGTAATACCTCCTGAACTTCGTCCACTTGTTCCGCTGGATGGAGGTCGTTTCGCGACATCTGACCTTAATGACCTGTATCGCAGGGTTATCATCAGAAATAACCGTCTTAAGAGACTAATAGAGATTAAAGCTCCTGAAGTAATTCTCAGAAATGAGAAACGTATGCTCCAGGAAGCTGTAGACTCACTGTTTGACAACTCACGCAAATCCAATGCTGTTAAGACCGAGGCTAACCGTACTCTTAAATCACTCTCTGACTCCCTCAAGGGTAAGCAGGGGCGATTCCGTCAGAACCTCCTCGGTAAACGTGTTGACTACTCTGCCCGTTCAGTAATTGTCGTAGGACCCGAACTCAAAATGCACGAGTGTGGTATTCCCAAAGATATGGCTGCAGAATTGTTTAAACCGTTCGTTATCCGTAAGCTTATTGAGCGCGGAATCGTAAAAACTGTAAAATCTGCAAAGAAAATAGTTGACAGGAAAGACCCGGTTATCTGGGACATTCTTGAAAACGTAATGAAAGGACACCCGGTGATGCTTAACCGTGCCCCTACCCTGCACCGTCTGGGTATTCAGGCATTCCAGCCTAAACTCATCGAGGGAAAGGCAATTCAGCTTCACCCGCTTTCATGTACTGCATTCAACGCCGACTTTGACGGTGACCAGATGGCTGTTCACCTCCCGCTCGGTAATGCTGCAATTCTGGAAGCACAGCTTCTTATGCTAGGTTCGCACAACATTCTGAACCCTGCAAACGGAGCTCCTATCACTGTCCCTTCTCAGGACATGGTTCTTGGTCTTTACTATATCACTAAACCACGCCCTGGCGCAAAAGGTGAAAAGATCAGGTTCTACGGACCGGAAGAGGTAATTATAGGTTACAACGAAAAGAGAGTTGATCTTCACGCAGAAATTGAAGTAAGACTTCCGGTTGACATGACAGACCTTTCCAAAGGTTTTGAAATGAAAGCCACCACTGTTGGCCGAATTATCTTCAACCAGGTAGTTCCGCCTGAAGTAGGTTACATAAATGAGATTCTTACAAAGAAATCCCTCAGGGATATTATCAGCAGGGTTCTTAAGGTTTCAGGCGTTGCTAGAACTGCACAGTTCCTTGATGAGATTAAAGAAATCGGATATCAGATGGCATTCAGGGGCGGACTTTCGTTCAACCTCGAAGATGTTATCGTTCCTGCAGAGAAAGAGACACTTATCGAAGATGGCTACAAGCAGGTTGAGAACATTATGTTCTCGTTCAACAATGGTCTTATAACCAATAACGAGCGTTACAACCAGATTATTGACATCTGGACAACAACCAACTCTAAGCTTACTAATATAGTTGAGAAGAGAATTGCAGAAGATAAGCAGGGATTCAACCCGGTATATATGATGCTTCACTCAGGTGCCCGCGGTTCGAAAGAGCAGATTCGTCAGCTCTCTGGTATGCGTGGTCTGATGGCGAAACCTCAGAAGTCCGGAGCGACATCTGCTGAGATTATCGAGAACCCGATTCTTTCCAACTTCAAGGAGGGTCTTTCAGTTCTTGAGTACTTCATCTCTACTCACGGTGCGCGTAAAGGTCTTGCAGATACCGCCCTTAAAACAGCAGACGCAGGTTACCTTACCCGTCGTCTCGTTGACGTTTCGCATGATGTAATCATTAACGAAGAGGATTGCGGTACACTCAGAGGACTTGTTGCAACAGCAATTAAGAATAAAGACGAAATTGTTGAGTCATTGTTTGAAAGAATTCTCGGCAGAACATCTGTTCACGACATTTATAATCCTCTCACAGGTGAGAAAATTATTGATGCAGGAGAGCAGATTACTGAAGAGATTGCAGAACTCATTCAGTCACTCCCTATAGAGCATGTAGAAATTCGTTCGGTACTTACCTGCGAATCCCGCAAGGGTGTTTGTGCAAAATGCTACGGTCGTAACCTTGCAAGAGGAAAGATGGTAGAGAAAGGTGAGGTAGTTGGAGTTATCGCGGCACAGTCAATTGGCGAGCCGGGTACACAGCTTACTCTTCGTACATTCCACGTGGGAGGTACAGCATCAAGCATCGCTTCCGAGAGTGAAATTATGGCAAGATATGAGGGACGCCTGGAATTGGAAGAACTTCGTACTCTTATCAAGACCAACGAACTTGGAGAAAAACAGGAGATTGTTATTGGCCGTACTGCAGAGATGCGTATTGTTGATGTAAATACCGGAATAACTCTGTATAACCATAATATTCCTTACGGAGCAAATCTCTATAAGAAAGATGGTGATCTGCTGAAGAAAGGCGACATGATTTGCGACTGGGATGCGTACAACGCAGTAACTATCGCAGAGACTGCCGGTAAAGCCGTATTCGATTCACTGATTGAGGGTGTAACATACCGCGAAGAGGCTGCAGATGAGTACTCACTCCACAAAGAGAAAGTAATCATCGAGTCAAGGGATAAATCGAAGAACCCTACCATCAAGATTATGGAAGACAAGCTTGAACTCAGGCAGTACAACCTTCCGGTGGGCGCTCATATCATGGTTGAAAACGGACAAAAGGTTAAGGCCGGAGACATTCTGGTTAAGATTCCTAGAGCCATTGGAAAATCTGGTGACATCACCGGAGGTCTTCCAAGGGTAACAGAACTTTTTGAAGCCCGTAACCCATCTAACCCAGCAACCGTTACCGAAATTGACGGTGAGGTTCTAATGGGTAAGATCAAGCGTGGTAACAGAGAGATCATTGTTCAGTCAAAAACAGGAGAGAAAAAGACATATTCAGTTCCGCTCACAAAACAGATCCTGGTTCAGGAAAACGACTATGTGCGCGCAGGTATGCCTCTTTCTGAGGGAGCAATTTCACCTACAGACATTCTGGCTATCCAGGGTCCAACAAGAGTTCAGGAGTATATCGTGAACGAGATCCAGGAGGTTTACCGTATGCAGGGTGTAAAGATCAATGACAAACATTTTGAAATCATAGTTCGTCAGATGATGCGTAAACTCGAGATTGTAGATCCGGGTGATACACGCTTCCTGCCAGAACAACTGGTTGACAAATGGGAATTCATGGAGGAAAATGACTCTATCTACGACAAGAAGGTGATTCTTGACGCAGGTGACTCTGCAGAACTTAAGGCAGGAATGATTGTTTCTGTAAGAAGGCTCAGAGAGGAGAACTCGACCCTCAAGCGCAGAGACCTTAAACTTGTTGATGCCCGCGATGCAATACCTGCAACATCTAACCAGATTCTGCAAGGTATAACACGCGCAGCTCTCCGTACCAACAGCTTTATGTCGGCAGCATCATTCCAGGAGACAACCAAGGTGTTGGGCGAAGCCGCAATCTTCGGCAAGAAAGACACACTTGAAGGTCTTAAGGAGAATGTAATCTGCGGACACCTTATACCTGCTGGTACAGGAACTCGCGAGTTCGAAAGAATGGTTGTAAGTTCTATGGATGACCACCTCAAAATGATGAAGAGCAAGAAGGAGTAATATCCTTAATATACTACCTTAAAAAGGGTGCCTGAAGAAATTCCGGCACCCTTTTTTTTCTTTTCCCTCATACTAAATCCTATCAGCTAATGATTTGAACAGTCATATAATAAAGAAGCCCGGAAATAAATTCCGGGCTTTATTAATAAACTAATAATGGGCGCCTTACGGCATATCAAGAATTTCTAGATAATCCCCAAATGATCCATCGTTAACCTGGAAATCTACTTTAAAAGTAACTTTTTTACCTTCAACTTTACATTCCGAAAGGAACAGAGGAACCCAGCTGCACATACCATATGTAGGACTTACATATCCCATTGGTTGCTGGGCAAACGATACAACTCCATTTACGATTGTGAATTCAATTGGATAGTTCGAATAATAGCAGTCAGGGAGTCTGTAATAGTCTGCCTCAATAGCTTTTTGAACCTCTTGTGGCCAGGCATCTTCAAAGAACTGAGAAGTAAACGTACCAATTCCAAGTGACTGGAATGTAAGTTTACGTTTTGCAGTAATAATCATCGACTTCTTACCTCCATAGGATACACTTTCTGCATCAGAGATAGAAACTGTGATTTTATATGCTTCACCACCAAAAGTATTAATGTCTGGGTATGTAAACTTAATATATGCCTTGTTCTCACCATCAGCAAAATCAAATGTACTCTTGCTTGGTGTGAACTTGGTTCCATTACCGGTTATTGTTACGGGCACTGAAACAGCACCTTTTGTATTACCGCGCCACATTTCAACCTGGAATTCACCATTATCGGCAGCAATCATATCTACTGTCATAATTCCTGACGGGAAAGAAGCCTCTACCCTATCTCCGGGATTATAAATAACTCTCTCAGGCTCACAAGAAGCAGCAAAAAAGAGATATCCGATAATACTGGTTAGAAATAATATCTTTTTCATATTTATACTTGTTAAAAATTATTACAGGTTAGCTTTGAGGTGGATTCTGATCAGTATTTGGATCCATATTCTCATTTCCATCAAATTCTGCCTGAGGAATCCATAGGATAAATGCAGGAGATTTTGGATTTGTGTTTATACTGGTAAGCTTGAGTGTATGGTTTGAACCATCAAAGTTTCTGTTGAATCCGAGTCCAAGTCTCTGTAGATCGTGAAGTCTTGGAACTTCGCTCCAAAGCTCAACCCTTCTCTGGAATAGAATCTCATCCATAAGAGTGGTAAGGGCACCAGTTGTTGAAGCATTATACGATTTGCTGTCCTGGAAGTTGGCAAGTCTGGCTGCATAATCTGTATCTCTCTGATTTCCAACCATGGCTACATACTGACGAGCTTCAGGGAATCTCTCAAGATGGCAGGCAGCTTCAGCAGCTATCAGAGCCATCTCCTCTTCTCTCATGAGAATGTGATCACCTGTTTGAGCAGCAACATCAAGATAAACAAGCTTAGTCTGGCACCATGAGCGTTTTGATCCATTTGCGGTACCTGCTGCACCCCATTCACTGCTTGCAAGCGGAGCTGTCCACCACTGTTTTCTCTGGTCTGTAGAAGGAATCTGGCTGTATAACCATGAAGAGATAAGGTGTCTTGCTTTAGAATATGTGCCCTTGCTGTCTGCATCCATATGTGAATAGATGTCATAATTACCCATTGCCTGGTCTGTCTGAATACCAAGACCCCACATTACATTGCGTTTTGAGTTATCGTTTACATTTCTGATTTCCGAAAACTGAGCCACTGCAGCCGGAGAGTCCATAGCCTTTTTGGCAAATTCAAGAGCAACTGTATAGTTTTTCTGAACAAGAGCATGTCTTGCCTTTAGACCATAAGCAACATATTTATCAATATGCGATTTGTGCATCTGAGTTTTGGTAGAACCTTCCAGTAATGCAATTGCCTTATCAATATCCTGATTGGCTCTGTCGTATACCTGCTGTACTGTTCCTCTTGGATTTCCAATTGAACCTGCAACAGTAGGCTCTGTATAGATAGGAACACCCGGTTTGGTTGGGTCGTTTTGCTGGTAGCTCTGAACAAGCCACATATATGCAAATGATCTGATGGCATATGCCTGACCTACAACATAGTCTGCAAGTTCCTGGTCTCCCGGGATTTTACCTTCCTGAGCAATTATGTAGTTTGCATTAGCAATCTGAGTATAGAAGAAATTCCAGATTTGATACTGGTGCCCTGCTGTGCCGGCATAGTCTCCCCATGTATCAAAGCCATAGTCATACCAGAACCAGCCCGAACCGGCAGCATCCATAACGTGGTCTTCGCCCATTATGTCAAAAACAAG
>PHDT01000006.1 GCA_002842695.1 Bacteroidetes bacterium HGW-Bacteroidetes-10
TGCGAATCGAATGAAACTTTTCCAATCGAAGTGTGAACAATACCTTGTTTGTCTACCTTAAAGTCAATCTTACCTGCCTTAACCTCTTTAACGGCCTGTCCAACTTCCATTGTAACAGTTCCGGTTTTAGGGTTTGGCATGAGACCACGGGGACCGAGGATACGACCAATGGCACCTATTTTCGCCATTACAGACGGAGTACAGATAATAACATCTACATCGGTCCATCCGCCTTTTATCTTCTCGATAAATTCGTCTAGTCCAACATATTCTGCTCCAGCCTCTCTAGCCTCATTCTCCTTATCAGGAGTACAAAGCACAAGTACACGAACTGTTTTACCTGTTCCGTGAGGAAGGGTCACCACGCCACGAACCATTTGATTCGCTTTACGTGGGTCAACACCAAGGCGAACTGCAATATCCACTGAAGCGTCAAACTTTGTAAAAGATATTTCCTTTACAAGATTGCAAGCATCAGCAAGTTTATATTGCTTCAGAGCGTCAACCTTTGCGTATACTATTTTTTGATTTTTTGTCAGCTTACTCATTTTCGCAGGATTTTTTAAATTACATCTTCAGGAAATGTGCCTGTAACATTGATACCCATACTGCGTGCAGTTCCGGCAACCATTGTCATGGCAGACTTCATAGTGAACGCGTTCATATCCGGCATCTTGTCAGTAGCTATCTCGCGGATTTGCTCCCATGTTACAGATCCCACTTTCTTGCGGTTAGGTTCGGCCGAACCCGACTGTAACTTGGCAGCCTCTTTAAGCTGGACAGCCACAGGGGGTTGCTTTACAATAAATGTAAATGACTTATCGCTGAAAACAGTGATAATGACAGGTAAAATTTTACCGGCTTTATCCTGGGTGCGGGCATTAAACTGCTTGCAGAAATCCATTATGTTTACACCCTTAGAACCGAGTGCCGGTCCTACTGGTGGAGAGGGATTAGCTGCTCCGCCTTTGATCTGCAATTTAATGAGTGCGGCAACTTCTTTAGCCATAATTAATAATTTTTTATTCTTTTACTACTTGAACAAAATTCAACTCCAGGAGAGTCTTTCTTCCAAAAATTTTCACCATTACCTTGACCTTTTTCTTGTCCTCGTCAATCTCTTCAACAGTTCCGTCGAAACCATTGAATGGACCGTCGATAACCTTCACAGCCTCGCCAATGATGTAAGGAGTGATATTCTCCTCTTCCATATCTGCAAGCTCGTCTACTTTGCCGAGAATGCGGTTAACCTCTGCCTGACGAAGAGGAACAGGGATGTTATCCTTGTTGGTCTTGTCTGTCAGAAAGCCCGATACGTGCGGTATGTCCCGGATTACATGCTGAATCTCGGGAGTAAGAATTGCCTCAATAAGGATATAACCAGGAAAAAAGATGCGATCTGTAGAGATTTTCTTGCCATTTTTAACCTGGTAGATTTTCTCTGTAGGGATAAGGACCTGAGAAATTTTCTCCTCAAGACCCAGTCTCTTAATTTCGCTTTCGATATATTCCTTGGCTTTTTTCTCCTTGCCGCCGGCAGCTCTTACGACATACCAATTTTTGGTAATCTCACTCATAATTTTTTAGTACAACAAATTGTAAATGGTTGTCATGATGTTCTTGAAACCAAAGTCCATAACAAAAATGACCCCGGCAAATATAAGCGAAGCAATCATTACTACGATTGCCGAACTTTGCAGCTGAGACCATGATGGCCAACTTACCTTTTTTACCAACTCGGTGTACGATTCCTGAAGATACAACTTTATCTTGTTCATCTTTTTAACATTGTCGGCCGCAACAACTGGAAGCTGTGTGCTTTGGCCGGATTTGTAAAACCAGCGCGTAACCACTGGATTTGCAGGGGCAGAGAGATTCGAACTCCCATCAACGGTTTTGGAGACCGCTATTCTACCCTTGAACTATGCCCCTGTATATAAGTTAGTCACCTTTACGGGGTGACTAACTTTAGAATGTATTAGTCTAGAAGTTCAGTTACCTGACCTGCACCAACTGTACGGCCACCTTCGCGGATTGCGAAACGAAGACCCTGGTTGATAGCTACCGGGTAGATAAGCTCAACTGTGATAGTCACGTTGTCACCAGGCATAACCATCTTAGTTCCTTCAGGTAGCATAATCTCACCTGTGATATCCAGTGTACGGATAAAGAACTGAGGGCGGTATTTGTCGTGGAATGGAGTGTGACGGCCACCTTCGTCTTTCTTAAGAACATAGATCTCTGCCTTAAATTTCTTGTGAGGAGTGATTGTTCCTGGTTTTGCGATAACCTGACCACGTTTGATATCTTTTTTATCGATACCGCGGAGGAGCAGACCAACGTTGTCACCGGCTTCACCTCTGTCAAGGATCTTACGGAACATTTCAACACCTGTAACAGTTGATTTTCTTGGCTCTTCTCCAAGACCAATGATCTGAATCTCTTCACCTGTTTTGATAACACCTGTTTCGATACGACCTGTAGCAACTGTACCACGACCTGTGATTGAGAATACGTCCTCAACCGGCATAAGGAATGGTTTTTCGTTTTCACGTGGAGGAATTGGAATGAATTCGTCTACGCTCTTCATTAGTTCCATTACTTTATCTTCCCACTGAGCATCTCCGTTAAGAGCGCCAAGTGCAGAACCGCGGATAACTGGTGCGTTGTCGCCGTCGAAGTTGTAGAAGCTAAGAAGTTCGCGAACTTCCATCTCTACTAGGTCAATCATTTCGGGGTCGTCAACTATATCTACTTTATTAAGGAATACAACGATTCTTGGTACGTTTACCTGACGTGCAAGAAGGATGTGCTCGCGGGTCTGAGGCATAGGGCCGTCAGTTGCAGCAACAACAAGGATTGCACCGTCCATCTGAGCAGCACCTGTTACCATGTTCTTAACATAGTCGGCGTGACCAGGACAGTCAACGTGAGCATAGTGACGATTTTCAGTCTGATACTCAACGTGAGCTGTGTTAATAGTAATACCACGCTCTTTTTCTTCAGGAGCGTTGTCGATTGAATCAAATGAGCGAACTTCAGAGAGACCTTTTCTGGCAAGCACCATGGTGATTGCAGCGGTCAGTGTGGTTTTACCGTGGTCAACGTGGCCAATGGTACCAATGTTAACGTGCGGCTTGTCCCTTTTAAAAGTTTCTTTTGCCATGATAGTTAATTTTAATATTAATGAATTTATTACACACTTGTAGAGCCGGTGATGGGAATTGAACCCATGACCTCTTCCTTACCAAGGAAGCGCTCTACCTCTGAGCTACACTGGCTTACTAAGAGCGGAAGACGAGGTTCGAACCCGCGACCCTCAGCTTGGAAGGCTGATGCTCTACCGACTGAGCTACTTCCGCAAAATAAAAAATCGTGGGGAGAGCAGGATTCGAACCTACGAAGGCGTACGCCAGCAGATTTACAGTCTGCCCCAGTTGGCCACTTTGGTATCTTCAAAAAACTTCTAGAGCCGATGGAGGGATTCGAACCCCCGACCAGCTGATTACAAATCAGCTGCTCTGGCCAACTGAGCTACATCGGCGTTTACTGCTCATTCCCTTTTGGAATTAGGGACTGCAAAGATATAGGTTTTTGATTAAACTCCAAAAAAAAATATAAAATTCTTAGCCCTATACCTCAAAAGATTTTCAGATTAAAAGTATCAGCCCAATTCTGTATGCGAAAAAGGCTGCTACCCAGGCAACTGCAATTGTGCTGAAAATTGATATGACTGCCCATTTCCATGTGCCTGTCTCTTTTCTAATTGTGAATGCTGTTGCAACACACGGCATGTATAAAAGGGCGAATATCATGAATGATAACGCATTAGCTTTGTTGAAGACCTCTTCCTCCCTGATACGGGCCATCAGTGAAGTGTTAACTGCGGCCCCGGGGCTCGTCTCTTCTGCTTGATACACTACTCCAAGTGTGCTGATAATAAATTCTTTGGCAGTTATACCGGTTACAAGGCTCACACTCATTTTCCAGTCAAACCCGAGAGGCTTCATTGCAGGCTCCATAGCCTTGCCAAAGTGTTCGAGATAGGAAACCCTTTCAGGCTGAGGGTTCTTCTTGTCCTGCAAAGGAAAATAGTCAAGCGCCCATACTATGATTACTGCAAGAAGAACAACTGTACCAATCTTTTTTAGATATTCCGAGGCTGTATCCCACATGTTCTTCACAGATGTTTTCAGTGAGGGGTTTTTATAAGCGGGGAGCGGAATAGAATAGTCTTTAATACCAAAGTTGAAGAATATTTTTTTAAACAGAATTGCCATTGCAATACCGGTAAGGATACCCCCAAAGTAAAGCAGACTAAGTACCATTACCTGGTTTTCAGGGAAAAATATTCCGGAAAAGAGCAGGAATGTTGGTATTCTTGCGCTGCATGGTATATAAGGTATCATGAGCATAGTCAGAATCCGGTCAGACTTGCGCTCAATGGTGCGTGTGGCCATAATAGCAGGTACATTACATCCAAATCCCATAAGTAACGGGATGAATGAACTGCCGTGCAGCCCAATTTTGTGCATGTATCTGTCCATTATTGTGGCAGCTCTGGGGAGATACTCCGTCTCCTGAAGCAATGATAAAAAGAAGAACAGAATAAGAATGTTTGGAAGAAAAGCGAGTACGCTTCCAACCCCCATTATTACTCCCTGGCTTATAAAATCGTTGAGCCATCCCTGAGCCATTGTGTTGTTAATGTAAATGGCAGACTGATCCATAAGCCATTCAATTCCAGCCTGAGGGTATGATCCCAGGCGGAATGTGGCAAAGAAGATGAACCAGATTATAAAAATAAAGGAGAGAAGACCCCAGACAGGATGGGTAAGAAATTTGTCAAGTCTCTCGCTTCTTTCATCAAGCCTGGGCGTAAAGTGTTTGTACTTTACACCTTTGATTAATGAGTATTTTGCCTTAGGCTTATGGTGCCCGGAATCACCGTTTTCGTTTCCTGAACGGGCTCCGTCTCGTACAAAGCTATATCTGTTATTTTCCTTTTTGTGTGACATTAAGAATTGTATTAAGTATCCCTGCAGAGTCGTAACCGCATTCAGCTTTAAGCTGAGCAACGGTTCCCTGCTCCACAAAATGATCTGGGATTCCAAGGTGAACCACCTTTACAGGAAGGCCTTCAGATGCGATGTATTCGGAGACTGCCGAAAACAATCCGCCTACAACGGAAGCGTCTTCAAGAGTAATGATGGTATTGCATTGTGCCGCCTTTTTAAGAGCGTCCGGGTCAAGAGGTTTAAGGAACCTCATATCGTAATGAAGGACTGATATCCCTCTCTCTTCTGCTTTTTTGATTGCATCTGCTGCCGAGAGTCCGGCTGTCCCGATGCTAAGAATGGCAACATCTGTTCCTTCATTGAGCAGCTGAGCCTTTCCTACGGGAATCACTTCATATTTTGCCTCTTTCCACGGGAGGCCGACCCCATTGCCTCGCGGATACCTTATGGTACACATTCCCCATGAAGGGAGCTGAGCTGAGTACAGCATGTTTTTGAGCTCTATTTCATTGAGCGGAGCTGCAATAATCATGTTAGGGATGCATCTCATATAAGAGAGATCATATGCGCCGTGGTGTGTTGCTCCGTCTTCACCTACCAGCCCGCCTCTGTCAAGACAGAAGATCACTTTCAGATCCTGAGTTGCAACATCATGAATTACGCTGTCATAGGCTCTCTGCATAAAGCTTGAGTATATATTGCAGTAGGGTAGTAGCCCCTTAGCAGCCATGCCTGCAGAAAAAGTTACTGCGTGCTGTTCTGCTATTCCAACATCAAACGATCGCTCAGGAATCTCCTGCATCACAATATTCATTGAACATCCGCTTGGCATTGCGGGGGTAACTCCAACAATAGCCGGATTCATTCTTGCAAGTTCCAGCAATGTCTCCCCAAACACATCCTGGTATCTTGATGCCGCAGGTGTTCCATTGGATTTTCTCAACCCGGTGTTCTTGTCAAAATTACCCGGTGAGTGCCAGATAACCTGATCATCTTCGGCCGGTTTGTACCCTTTGCCTTTTTTGGTGACTATATGCAAAAGTTTTGGCCCTTTGATCTCTTTCAACTGAGCAATTGTCTCAAGTAAATGAGGTAGATTATGGCCGTCAATAACTCCAAAGTATCTGAATCCAAGCGCCTCGAATATTGACCCGCTTTTAAAGAAGGCAGCCTTTGTGCTGAACATGAACTTTCCGGCAAGGTTTCGCAGCTTTTCTGAGCCAAGAAACTTCCAGATCTTTGTTTTGGTAGTATTGTAAAAATGAGATGTAGTAAACCTTATAAGATAGTTGTGCATCGCTCCCACATTAGGGTCGATTGAAATCTGATTATCGTTAAGTATAACCAGAATATCTGTCTTGTGAGCACCTGCATTGTTGAGCCCCTCATATGCCAGACCTCCGGTAAGCGCACCGTCTCCAATCACAGCAACCACCTGTTCGTTGCTGCCTTCAAGATTTGATGCAACAGCCATTCCCAGTGCGGCAGAGATTGAAGTAGAGGAGTGTCCTACGCCAAATGAATCGTAAACAGATTCGCTCATTTTAGGGAAACCACTTATTCCTTTGTATTTGCGATTATTAACGAAGGCATCTCTTCTGCCTGTGAGTATTTTATGGGCGTAAGCCTGGTGACCTACATCCCAGATAAGTTTGTCCTTTGGTGTGTTATAAAGATAATGAAGGGCAACCGTAAGTTCTACGGTCCCCAGACTGGCCCCTATGTGGCCCGGATTTTCTGCACATGCAGATATAATAAACTCTCTCAGCTCCTCGCACAACTCCGGTAATTGTTCAGCTTTAAGTCTTTTGAGATCCTCAGGTGAATTGATTTTGTCCAAATACCTCATTACTCCTATTCTCTTTCTATTTAATAACAACCAACCCTTAGGTTTGTTGAAGGTTACTTAAATCAAATTTGCGGGAATATCCCGATAAAAAACAAGACAAGATACAACATATTTCCAAAAGGGCGGAAATAAATATTTATTTTGATTTTTGGAGAAATTAGCATAGTTTAGTGACCGCTTAACTAAAAATTTTAATCACAAAAACCTTATTAACTGTGAAAAATAAAACTCTGTTACTGAAGGATAGAGGTCCAATCCGATGGACTGTTCTCATCCTTCTTTCTTTGATGATGTTCTTTGCATACATGTTTGTAGATGTGCTCTCTCCTTTGCAAAGTTTGCTTGAAAGCGGCAAGGGATGGTCGCCGGAAAACTATGGAACATTTGCCAGTTCTGAGTATTTTCTGAATGTATTCGCACTGTTTCTGATTTTTGCAGGTGTTATACTTGACAAAATTGGAGTTCGTTCAACTGCGTTGCTTTCCGGAGGATTAATGGTAATAGGTGCTTCAATAAAGTACTTTGCTGTAAGCCCTGCTTTTGCCGGTACAGAAATTGAACTCTGGCTCAACTCATGGTGGACAAGCTTCCCTGCATCTGCAAAGCTGGCCTCATTCGGATTCATGATTTTTGGATGCGGTGTTGAGATGGCCGGTATTACAGTATCAAAAGGAATCGTTAAATGGTTCAGAGGTAAAGAGATGGCTCTTGCAATGGGTATTGAGATGGCAATTGCCCGTCTTGGTGTATTTGCCGTATTCAGAATCTCTCCAAGGGTTGCAGACGCTTTTGGCGATGTAAGTGCTCCGGTATTAATGGTACTGATATTGCTTTTAATAGGTCTGTTGTGTTTCTCTGTCTATTTCTTTTTTGACAAGAAACTTGAAAAGCAACTTGGTGAAAGAGGAGATGAGCCTGAGGAACCATTTAAATTAAGTGATATCGGAATCCTGTTTACCAGCAAAACTTTCCTTATAGTTTCAGGTCTTTGCGTTCTATATTACTCAGCAATTTTTCCATTTCAGAAATATGCTGCCAACATGCTCGAGTGCAGACTTGGCATTAGTAATACCGAGGCAAGTGACATATTTTCATTCTTCCCTATTGGCGCAATGGTTCTGACTCCTCTTCTGGGCGGATTCCTTGACAAAAAGGGAAAAGGTGCAACTATGCTTATGATTGGTGCTATACTAATGATATCATGTCACCTCATTTTTGCACTTACGCCTGCAGCATTGTTTACCAAGGGTGTTGCATATACTGCTATAGTAATTCTGGGTGTGAGCTTTTCACTTGTCCCCGCCGCTTTATGGCCTTCTGTTCCAAAACTTGTTGAAAACCGTTACCTGGGATCTGCATATTCAGTTGTATTCTGGATTCAGAATATTGGTCTGATGGCTTTCCCAATGCTTATAGGATGGTCTTTAGCCGTTACAAACAAGGATGTTGCAAACCCGCTTCAGTATGACTATACTGTTCCAATGCTCATTTTTGCATCACTGGGCGTACTTGCATTCTTCCTTGCAATCTGGCTTAAGAGTGAAGATAAGAAAAAGGGATACGGTCTTGAACTTCCTAATATCCAAAACTAATGGAATCTGCAATCAAGTTACTGAAGAATTCTAAAAGAGCCCGCTGGTTTGTACTGCTTGCGCTCTCTATACCAATGTTCTCGTCATATTTCTTTGATGACCTGTTTACAACAATAAGCCATATCTTCAAAAATCCTGAGATACTTGACCTTGGCTGGAATCTGAGCGACTACGGTTTTTACGGAGGAGCATACTCTCTGCTTTGTGTGTGGGGAGGTTTGGTGATTTGCGGAATGCTCCTTGACAAATGGGGCGTTCGTTTTACCGGATCGCTCTTTGTCGGTCTGATGGTTGGAGGTTCGGTAATTGTAATTTATGCAATTTCTGAAAGTTTCGCAAACAGCGCTCTGTACAGCTATATGTCTGGTTTCTTTGCAAAGCCTTCTCTGGCCCTTGCATATGCAGGTGCTTCGATTTTTGGTCTGGGCAGCGAAATAGCAGGTGTGGCAGTTACCAGGTCAATTGCAAAATGGTTCAAGGGAAAAGAGATGGCTCTGGCAATGGGTCTTCAGCTTGCACTTGCACGACTGGGTACCGCTACTGCTCTTATTGTTATTCCAAGAATTGTTAACATTGAACAGGCATACATTCCGTTCTCGGAGACAAGCAAACCAGCGGCAGCAGCAATGATACTTATGATTATTGCAGTTGCGCTGTGGACTATGTTTGTTTTTACAGACAAAAGGTATGACAGACAAAATGATGAAGAGGATATCAGAAATGATGTAAAGAGTGTTAAAGACGATAAATTTAAATTTTCTGATATTTTCAAAATATTGGGAAACAAACACTTTATCCTGATTTCACTTCTTTGCGTCTTCTTTTATGCGTGCATAATCTCTTTCAGAAGGTTTGCAACAACTATAGTAATTCCAAGGTTTGATCTTGATGCAGATGTTGCTTCATTAATGGTTTCTCTGATTCCTTTTTCGACAATGATCTTTACTCCTCTGTTTGGCTCTATGATTGATTCAAAGGGTAAGGCTACAAGGTTTATGCTTCTTGGTTCGCTTCTTTTGCTGGTATCACACCTGATTATCGCTTTTGCCCCGGGTACGCAGTTCTTCGGTTATGCCGGAGTTGCCATACTAGGTGTGGCATATGCACTGGTTCCTGCAGCAATGTGGCCATCTGTTCCAAAGATTATTCCTGAGAAGAATCTGGGTACTGCATATTCTCTTATCTACTGGATACAAAATATGGGTATGCTCATAGTTCCTATTGTTGTGGGCATAATTATCACAAAAACAAACGAATCCTTTCCAATTGCCGAGGAGGCCAGCCTCCAGAGTGCAATTAATGCTGAATATTTCTTTATTGCTCTCTCTCTTGTCGCTATTGCTGTTGCGGTAATACTCGGAAAATCTTCCGATAAAAATCCTCAGCTGGCACTTGATGTTCCAAATAAATCAAAGAAGAAATAACATTGGTTATTATATGAAAAATGAGCTGCTTTTTAAGGCAGCTCATTTTTTTTATTGTTACTAAGCGGGAGGTTACTTTGAAAGCACCTCTCTGAAGATAGTCTGGTCTCTGTCCGGTCCAAGTGAGATAATGTTGATTGGAACTCCTGTCTCTTTCTCAATGAATCTTACATAGTTCATGAACTCAAATGGAAGATCACACTCCTGAGTTACTGCCGTAAGATCGCGTTTCCATCCCTTGAACTCTTTGTAAACTGGCTCAATCTCTGCGTATGTGTCGAACGGAATTTCGTCAGTTTCAACTCCGTCAATTTTATATGATACGGCAATTTTAACAGTATCAAATGTGTCCATTACATCTGCCTTCATCATAATGAGCTGGTCTACTCCGTTAACCATGATTGCATATTTGAGTGCAACAAGGTCAAGCCAGCCGGTTCTGCGCGGGCGGCCTGTAGTTGCACCAAATTCAAATCCCAGTTTTCTGAGTTCTTCTCCTGTAGCGTCATTCAATTCAGTAGGGAATGGTCCGCTTCCAACTCTTGTGCAATATGCCTTGAAAATTCCTGAAACAGTTCCGATTTTGGAAGGAGAGACTCCAAGTCCTGTGCATGCGCCGGCACATGTAGTGGTTGATGATGTAACAAATGGGTATGATCCAAAGTCAACATCAAGCAGCGATCCCTGAGCACCCTCTGCAAGAACCCTTTTGTTGTCCTCAAGAAGGCTGTTCATCAGGTATTCTCCGTCAACAAGGTTAAAGCTCCTCAGATATTCAACAGCATCGAGCCATTCTTCTTCGCGCTCATCTGCATTATATTCAAAGTCAAATTGTTTCAGGAAGGAGATGTGTTTGCTTTTGAGAGTGTTATACCTCTCCAGAAAATTTGAAGCAAGAATATCTCCAACGCGAAGACCATTACGGCCGGTCTTGTCCATATATGTGGGGCCTATTCCCTTAAGGGTTGAGCCAATTTTGGATGCGCCTTTAGCTGCTTCTGATGCTGCGTCAATTATCCTGTGAGTGGGGAGAATAAGGTGTGCCTTTTTTGAGATAGATATCCTCTCTCTTACAGGAACTCCGCTCCCTTCAATCTGGAGGCACTCCTCCCTGAAGATAATTGGATCAATTACAACACCATTGCCAATGATGTTCATAGTGCTTTTACGGAACACTCCCGAAGGAATGGTGTGCAGGACGAATTTTTTATCGTCGAAATGGAGTGAGTGACCGGCGTTGGGACCCCCCTGGAATCTGGCAACAACCGGATAGCCCTTTGCAAGGACGTCAACGATTTTACCTTTCCCCTCGTCGCCCCATTGAAGGCCTAAAACTACATCAACTTTCATACTGATTTATAATATTAAAATGGTAGATCCCCGTCGTCCGGGGGTATTATTTCTTGGATATTCGGCTGGGTCTGTGCAGCAGGAGCTGAATCCTGTCTTTTACCCAGTATCTGAAGGTTATCTGCTACAATCTCCACAGTAAATCGCTGCACACCGGTTTTGTCTTCCCAGCTGTTTGAACGTATTCTTCCTTCAATAAATAACTGAGAACCTTTCTTCACATATTTCTCTACTCTCTCTGCGAGGGCTCTCCAGCAGACGATGTTGTGCCATTCGGTCTGCTCCTGAAAATCACCGTTCTTGTCCTTGTATCTCTCTGTTGTAGCCAGAGAAAAGCGTGCCACCATTAACCCGTTTTCGAGGTGTCTGACCTCAGGATCTTTGCCGGCGTTGCCTATGAGCATGACTTTATTAAGTGACATTTTATTACTTGTTATTTAAACCAGACAAAGATAAAAAATTTTACCAAAGGGTGGTCAATAAATCCATCGCTTCTGTGTCCGGATTTTCACCTGTAAAAAGTTTAAATGATGGTACTGCCTGATTTACCAGCCATAATATACCACTGAGATATTTTCCGTTGTCAAGTGAACACTTTTCTTTAAGAGCAGGGTTCTTGTATTTTGCCTCAAATATCAGCTTTCCCGCGAAGGAAATGTTGTTGTAAAGAGAGGTTTCAGAAGGGAGAGTATCTACTATTACTGAGGCCTCCTGTGCGAAATGGTCAATTTTGTCAAGAGGGCAGGCGGCCGTCCCGAATTTTGTTGCATAGTTTTGTGCCTTTTTATAGTCTCTGTTGGCTATTGTGACATTCAGACCCAGATCCCTTAAGGCGAGAGCCGCTGCCCTGCCTGCCCCGCCGCATCCGGTTATCAGTGCTTTCTCACCGGGTAAAACGAACGGAGAGAGTGATCTCTTCACCCCTTCGTAGTCTGTATTGAATGCATTGATAAGGCCTTTGTTAAATATCAGCAGATTTGCCGCAGCAGCCTCACGGGAGATTGAATCGGCATTATGTACAAATGAGAGAACCTCCTCTTTAAATGGGGCTGTGATGTTTAAGCCGCCGAAACCTTCAGAAAGAGCTGCTTCAAGGCCATCTCTCAGACTGCTGTACTCAAGCAGCTGGTATGTGTGAGGGGTATGCCTGTAGGCAGCAGCAAAGAGCGCAGGGCTTTTGCTGTGTGCGACAGGATATCCGAGTAGTCCGAATTTCATCTTATTTAAAATCTCTTTGTCTGAGAGCTTCGAAACAAATAATTGCTGCTGAGACAGATACATTGAGGGAGTCTAGCTCTCCTCTCATTGGAATTTTGATTCTTTCGTCTGCCCGCTCTCTCCAGTATGGTTTGAGGCCGTCTGACTCAGTGCCGAGTACGATGGCCATTGGCCCTTTCATATCCGAGAGATGGTACCAGTTTGATGCCTGGAGCTCTGTCGTGAATATTCTTATTCCCTTTTTGCGCAGCCATTCGTATGCATGCTCAGATGAACAGGCTGCCACATTTGAAGTAAATATTCCGCCAAGACTCGAGCGAATTATGTTTGGATTATAAAGGTCTGTCAGAGGGTCGCAAATAAGAACAGCGTCTGCACGGGCTGCATCTGCAGTACGAAGAACGGCTCCAAGATTACCGGGTTTTTCAACTGATTCCAGTACAATCACCAGTGGATTTGGAGAGAGTCTGAAATCTTCCGGCTTTCTCTCTTTATAGTCTGCTGTGGCAATTATGCCCTCGGTTGTTCCTCTGTAAGCTATTCTTGAATAAAGTTCTTCAGAAACCTGAAAAACCTCTCTGGCTCCAAGTGAAAGTACCAGATCTGCATCTGCCAGCTCAGGAACATAAAAGAGAGTGTCGAACTTAAAACCGGCCTTGCTTGCGGCAGTACATTCCCTTACACCTTCAACGACAAACAGACCTGACTTGCGCCTCTGGGAAGATTTTTCCCCAAGGGCAACCAGCTCTTTAATCCTTGGATTCTGTGCAGATGTAAGCAGACCTCCGGCCATATTATTGTTGTTTTTCCGGGCGCATTTGAGGGAAGAAGAGTACATCCTGAATTGATGGCGAGTTTGTCATAAACATTGTGAGCCTGTCAATTCCAATACCCATTCCGGATGTAGGAGGCATTCCGTATTCGAGTGCCCTCACAAAGTCCATGTCTATAAACATTGCTTCGTCGTCTCCCTTATCCTTTAGTTTAACCTGATCCTTGAACCTTTCAAGCTGGTCAACAGGATCGTTCAGCTCACTGTATGCATTTGCAAGCTCCTTGCCGTTAACGAAGAGTTCGAACCTCTCTGTGAGGGCCGGATTTGATCTGTGTCTCTTGGTAAGGGGCGATGTCTCCACCGGATAATCTGTAATGAATGTAGGCTGAATAAGGTGCTTTTCGCAGAACTCCCCGAAAATTGCGTCAATAAGCTTACCTACTCCCATGCTTTTGTTCACAGGAACATTCAGCTTTTCGCAAACCTCTCTGAGCTGATCTTCATTCATTCCGGCAACATCTACGCCTGCATACTCCTTAATAGCATCAAGCATTGGAAGTCTGCGGAACGGAGCCTTGAACTCAATCTCTTCACCCCACAGGCTTACCTTGGTTTGCCCGTGCAGGTCCATTGCCACCTTTTCAATCATCTTCTCAACGAACTCCATCATCCAGAAGTAATCCTTGTAGGCAACATAAATCTCAAGAACTGTAAATTCAGGATTATGAGTACGGTCCATTCCCTCGTTGCGGAAGTCCTTTGCAAATTCATATACGCCTGTAAAACCTCCAACTATTAGTCGCTTAAGGTAGAGTTCATTAGCTATACGCAGATATAGCGGAATGTCCAGCGCGTTATGATGTGTGATAAACGGACGGGCAGTAGCACCTCCCGGTATCGCCTGAAGAATAGGGGTCTCTACCTCAATGTATCCGTGATCATTGAAGAAGTTTCTCATGGTTGTCATGATGCGGGTACGCTTCATGAATGTCTCTCTTACCTCAGGGTTTACGATAAGGTCTACATACCTCATTCTGTACCTCTGTTCCGGATCAGAAAAGGCATCATATTTTTGTCCCTCTTTCTCTTTAACTATTGGAAGAACACGCAGAGACTTGCTGAGAACCTTAAGCTCCTTTGCATGGATTGACAGCTCTCCAGCCTGAGTAATAAAGGCAAAGCCCTTAATTCCAACAATGTCACCAATGTCAAGAAGCTTCTTGAATACAGTGTTATACATTGTCTTATCCTCTCCGGGACAGATTTCGTCGCGTTTTATGTATACCTGGATCCTTCCCTTTTCGTCCTGAATCTCCATGAAAGCTGCTGCTCCCATGATTCTTCTGGTCATGATTCTGCCGGCTATAGAGATATCCTGCAGGTTTTTAAGTTCCGGATTATATTGTTCCTTTATCTGAGTTGTTGTTATGTTTATGTCGAATGCTTCTGCAGGGTAGGGGTCAATGCCAAGTTCCTGCATCTGTTTTAGAGACTCTCTCCTAATTACCTCCTGTTCGCTGAGCTCTGTATATTCCATACAATTATAAGTTGATTTAAACGGCAAAATTAGCTTTTTTTATCAACTTTTGAAATTTAATCGCTATCTTTGTGGAGATATGGCACTAGATAAACAATGGATTGTAAAGGATCCCGGTAATCCGGCTTTAGTTCGTCAACTTTCTAATGAATTAGGTGTTGATGAAGCACTCGCCAGTCTGTTGGTACAGAGAAATATCAAGACTTTCGCAGAAGCAAAGTCTTTTTTTAGGCCAAGACTTGAAGAGCTTCATGACCCTTTTCTTATGAAGGATATGGACAAGGCGGTGGTTCGCCTGGACAAGGCACTGGCTTCAAACGAAAAAATCCTCATTTACGGAGACTATGATGTGGACGGCACAACTGCCGTTGCATTAGTTTTTTCTTTTCTGAGAAACCTGCATAAAAACCTGGGCTATTATATTCCAGACAGATATAACGAGGGCTACGGAGTCTCCTATAAGGGAATTGACTGGGCTCATGAAAATGATTATTCACTCATTATTGCGCTTGATTGCGGGATAAAGGCTGTTGAGAAGGTTGCATATGCAAAAACTCTTGGGATAGAGTTTATCATTTGTGATCATCACCTTCCTGATGACAGGCTGCCGGATGCAGCTGCAGTACTGGACCCGAAACGGACAGACTGTACATATCCTTTCGACGATCTTTCGGGATGTGGTGTAGGGTTTAAACTGATGCAGGCTTTTGCCTCAACAAGGCATATCCCTTTTTCTGAACTGCTGCCTCTTCTGGACCTACTGGTAGTGAGCATTGCATCGGATCTGGTATTGATGACGGGCGAAAACAGAATACTTGCCCATTACGGTCTGCAGCAACTGAATGAAAGTCCCCGCAAAGGACTTTTGTCAATTATCAAATTGTCCGGGCTTGAAAAGCATGTGATAACAATTGATGATATAGTCTTTAAAATAGGACCAAGGATAAATGCTGCCGGCAGAATGGAATCCGGCAAGACTGCAGTTGACCTTTTGATAAGCAGAAATGACGATGAGGCCAGAAATATTGGCGACACAATAAATACCCACAATAACGACAGAAAGAGTATTGACAGGGAGATTACCCAGGAGGCAATCGAGATGGCTGCGACAGCCGGCGATTATGCTACCAGAAAATCTACTGTATTATACAATCCTAACTGGCATAAAGGTGTTCTTGGCATAGTCGCTTCAAGGCTGGTTGAGACATATTACAGGCCCACAATTGTTCTTACACGTTCAAATGGGTTTATTACAGGTTCTGCAAGAAGTATTCCCGGTTTTGATCTCTACGAGGCTATTGAAAGCTGCGCAGATTTGCTTGAAAATTTTGGCGGACACATGTATGCAGCAGGACTCACTCTTAAGGAGACAAACTATGAGATCTTTTGTACCAGATTTGAGGATTTCGTAAAAAACAAGATTACCCAGGAGCTTCTTACTCCTATCGTAAATATTGATACATTTCTTGAATTCAAGCAGATAACGCCAAAGTTTTTCAGAATTCTAAAACAATTTCAGCCTTTTGGTCCCGGAAACATGTCTCCTGTATTCATAACACAGAATGTGTATGATAACGGAAACGGAAGGAGAGTGGGTTCAGACGCTGGTCACCTGAAACTTGAACTCATTCAGGAAAACGAACCACACAGACATATTTCTGCAATAGCATTCAACCGCTCAGAGCATTTTGAGCATCTCAGGTCTGGAAATCCTGTGGATATCTGTTATTCTATAGCAGAAAACTACTACAGAGGAATTGCCAACATCCAGCTAAGGGTGAAGGATATCAAGCTACGCGAAGAGATTATATAGAGTTGATTATGGTGCACAAGATATCGTGTACCGAGTTTTTATCTGCATTTACAACAAGTTTTGCAACCGCTTCGTAACCGGGTTCTCTTGCCTGAAAGAGCCTCTCGATCTCTGTTCTCAATTCATCTTCTGATTTGTCTTTAAGCAAGGGTCTGCTTTTTCTTGCCTTTGACAATCTGGCAGCCATAGTCTCAATTGATGCTCTCAGATAAATGCAGTATGTTTTATCCTTTAATAATTTCTGATTAACAGGCGACATAATTGCTCCTCCTCCAAGGGAGAGAACCATCACTTTATCGGTACAGCTATCGATGATATTGCTGAGATATCTCTCTTCAAGATGACGAAAATGTGCCTCTCCCCTGGTTGCAAAAATCTCCTCCACACTCATATGCTCTCCAGTTTCAATTTCATGATCAAGATCGGCATGGCGGCAGAAAAGGTGCTGGGCAAGTCTCGCAGCAATTGTGCTCTTGCCCACTCCCATAAATCCGGTAAGTGTGATTATCATTAATCTAAAATAGAGTAGGTGAGTCGTCTTCCAGCTCAAAAAGCTCTCCGGATACTGCGCTGTCTGGTTCATATCCGCTGCCATTGCCATTACCATTGGAGTCTACTACAGTCTCTAACTCCGGTTCATTCTCCTTCTCTTTGTCGAGAGGTTCTATGAACCTGATTGAACTAACCTCGAATGTGGTGAGCCTCTTTCCCTTTGCACGGTAACTCTTCCCTGCAATAAAAGTCTCTACATCAATAATCTCGGGAGCTCTTTTGGCATGTTTGCCTCCAAATACAATCTCTATCTGAGGATATTTGTCGTGAGATACATCAAGAAGATAACTTCCTGGAGTATCTGAAATAAACGAGCTGACAATATTATCATTTGGCTCAAAAGGGAATCTTTTGATATAGAAACAGGCCTGCTCTCCATCGTAATAGACAGCAGTATATATTTTTTGTGTATCCAGCTTCTCAATAATCTTGATTTCGCCCTGATAGCGGTTGCTAAGGTCAAAATTGGTAGTGTAGTACTCACCGTTTTTACAAACAACCAGAATATGGTCGTGATGCTGATACTCTCCCAGGAACAGTCCGCGGGAATCTGAGTTTAAACGGTTGATATCTCTGTCGAACCAGATCGACTGGCCGCCAAATTGAGACACACCTTTTGTCTTGAGCTGAATCTTGTGAATTGGATTTTTACTGAAGATGTTTCCCATAGAGCCCCTTCCTTTTATTCCCAGTGCTGAGAAATCATATTCGAAAATGAGTTTTTTGAGCTTGGGCCTTGGCTTAAGGAATACCTTGAGTACTTCAGCCTCTCCGTTTGGATTGGCAGTAAACCAGAGCAGTGAAGATCCCTCTTTACCCTGTGTTACATCATACTCTTTGTCGCGTGTAACTCCTGTTACGGCAAATCTTTTCACATATACATCACCACTCTTTCCGTGGCGGTAAACTGCGTTGTAAACAGTACGCTCGTCGTTCTTCTTGAATATACCAACATGAAGAATGTTCTTGCCTACAAAAGCTTTGTCACTGATCTTTGTAACAATGTATTTTCCGTTATTGAGGAATACAATAATATCGTCAATATCTGAACATTCGCATACAAATTCGGCATTCTCATCCCTCCTCAGATCCATTCCAACAAAACCCTCCTCTTTATTGGCATAAAGTTTTGCATTAACTGCAACAACCTTGGTTGCCTCAATGGTTTCGAAGCTTGTAATTTCTGTTTTGCGAGGGTATTTGTCGCCGTATTTCTTTTTGAGTTGCTGGAAATATTTTATTGTATAATTGTTAAGTGTGGCAAGGTTACCCTTTACCTCCTCCATCTCCTGCTCTGTCTTTTTAATAGAATCTTCCAGCGCCTTTACGTCAAAAACGGATATTTTCCTTACAGGCTTTTCAACCAGTCTGAGAACATCGTCTTTGGTGATTGGCTTTTTGAGCTGAGGCTGATACTTTAGAAGTTCATTCTCTATATTGTCGAGCTGATCTTTCCATGTAGCCGTTTTCTGCTCCAGTTCACGATAAATTTTCTGTTCAAAGAAGATCTTTTCCAGTGAAGTGTAGTGCCATGAGTCTTCCAGTTCTGCAAGTCTTATCTCCAGCTCCATTTTTAGCAGAGCCTTGGTGTGGTCTGCATTGTGTCTCAAGATCTCGTCAACACCAATGAAGCAAGGGTGTTTATCCTTAATTACACAAGAGTTGGGAGAGATTGATATTTCACAGTCGGTGAAGGCATAGAGAGCGTCTATAGTCTTGTCAGGGGAGACATCGTTGTGCAGATGCACTACAATCTCTGCTCCGCTTGATGTGTTGTCATCCACCTTGCGGATTTTAATTTTTCCCTTGTCGTTTGCCTTTAAAATTGATTCAATGAGCTTTGATGTAGTGAGTCCGAAAGGAATTTCCGAGATCACCAGAGTCTTTTTGTCAAACTTGGAAATTTTGGCCCTGACTTTTATCGCTCCTCCGCGAAGTCCCTGGTTGTATTTACTGCAATCTGCGAGACCTCCTGTTGGAAAATCGGGAAGGATTGTGAACTCCTTGTCATTAAGGTAGGCTATACAGGCGTCAATAAGTTCATTTAAGTTGTGAGGAAGAATTTTGGAAGCAAGTCCCACTGCGATTCCCTCTACACCCTGCGCAAGCAGAAGGGGGAATTTAACAGGAAGACTAACAGGCTCCTGGTTCCTTCCGTCATAGGAGTTCATCCACTCTGTTGTCTTAGGGTTGAATACAACTTCACCGGCAAATTTGCTCAGCCTTGCCTCAATGTAACGAGGAGCAGCAGCGCTGTCTCCCGTAAGCGTATTTCCCCAGTTACCCTGACAGTCTACCAGAAGGTCCTTCTGCCCCAGCTGTACAAGGGCGTCTCCAATTGATGCGTCACCGTGCGGGTGAAACTGCATGGTGTGACCAATAATATTTGCAACCTTATTGTATCTGCCGTCGTCCATGCGTTTCATTGCATGGAGGATACGTCTCTGAACAGGTTTAAGACCGTCGTTTATATGAGGCACCGCCCTCTCAAGTATGACATAAGAAGCATAATCAAGGAACCACTCTTTATACATACCCGTGAGTTTGTACTTTTTGTCTCCCTCATTAATTAGTTTGTCGTATTTGCTGCTTTCGGAAGTATCGGAAACATCAAGTGAATCATCCTGAAGTTCCGGTTCGTAGTCAAGGTCGGGGGTGCTCATTAGTTTTCTTTAGGTTTTTCTAGTCTTGTATGTAACCGAACTGTCTAAGCTTTCTTTTATCTTCTCGCCAGTCCGGATTTACCTTTACAAATATCTGCAAAAAAACCTTTTTTTCAAAAAAGGATTCCATATCCTTCCTTGCCAGTGTCCCAACTTTTTTAAGTGCAGAGCCACCTTTGCCAATAATGATTCCTTTCTGGGAATCTCTCATAACATTGATAACTGCATCAATCTGATATAATCCTTCACCCTCCTTGAATTGTTCGACAACAACTTCGGTTGAGTAAGGTATCTCCTTGTCGTATGTAAGGAGTATTTTTTCGCGGATAATCTCAGATGCAAAGAAACGCAGGTTTCTGTCCGTGAGGACATCCTTGTCGTACCAGGCCGGACTCTCCGGAATTAATTCAAGAACCCTGTTAAACAGAGCGGTAACATTGAACTTCTCCTGAGCAGAAACCGGGAAAATTTCGGCTCTTGGGATAAGTTGTTTCCACTTTTCATAAAGTTCTTCTATCTCTTTCTGACCGGAAAGGTCAATTTTATTGATTACGAGCAGTACAGGAGTGGTCACTTTGTTAAGTTTCTCAATGTACTCTTCGTTTTTTGTGCTTTTCTCCACAACATCGGTTACATAGAGAATGATGTCTGCATCGCCTATAGCGGTCTCGACAAAATTCATCATACTCTCCTGAAGTTTGTAGCTTGGCCTTAAAATACCGGGCGTGTCAGAGAAAACAATCTGATAATCTTCACTGTTTACCATTCCCATTATCCTGTGCCTGGTTGTCTGCGCTTTGGCAGTTACAATAGAGAGGCGCTCACCTACGAGTGCATTCATAAGGGTAGATTTGCCAACATTAGGGTTCCCTAAAATGTTGACAAATCCTGCCTTGTGTTTCTTCTCTTCCTGAGAGATATTACTCATAAGAGCCCATTTTGAGCATTGATGCTTCCTGATCTGTGAGGAAACGCCATTGACCCCTGCGCAGATTCTTTTTTGTTAAGCCTGCAAAATAAACCCTGTCCAGTCTCTTTACTTTGTAACCCAGGTGTTCGAAAATTCTTCTCACAATTCTGTTTCTGCCTGAGTGAATCTCAAGACCTACCTGAGCGTTGTCCTCATCCACATAAGAGAGAGAATCGGCAAAGATAAGACCATCTTCGAGTTCGATACCCTTAAGGATAGCGTCGAAATCTGGCTTGCTGAGGTTTTTGTCAAGGACTATGTGATAAATTTTCTTCCTGTTGTTTGAAGGGTGAGTCAGCTTGTCTGCAAGTTCACCATCATTTGTAAGCAGAAGCACACCTGTTGTTTGCTTGTCAAGTCTTCCCACAGGGTAAACCCTTTGTGTGCACTTGCCTGCAATAAGGTCCATAACAGTTTGTTCTGCATTTGGATCTGAAAGTGTTGTTACGAAATCTTTAGGTTTGTTCATCACAATGTACACCTTCTCCTCTCCCTTGAGACGCTCTCCGTTGAATCGGATATCGTCGTTAGGACTTACTCTCACTCCAAGTTCACTGATGATTGTTCCGTTAACGGAAACCAAACCTGCTGAAATATACTCATCGGCCTCCCTGCGTGAGCAGATGCCTGAATTTGCGATAAATTTGTTAAGTCTTACAAGACCATCATCCCTTTTTGGGGTTGAAGGCTTCTTCTTAATAACCTGTCTTGGTCCGTCAAATGACGGGCGCTCACGGTTAAATGAGGGACGATCTCCATAAGGTCTGCGCTCTCTGTCGAAAGAGGGACGGTCACCGAATGGTCTGCGCTCTCTGTCAAATGGTTTGCGCTCTCTGTCGAACGGTTTGCGTTCTCTGTCGAATGACGGACGCTCGCGGTCCGAAGATGGACGATCACCATAAGGTTTGCGGTCGCGGTCGAAAGAGGGGCGGTCACCGAATGGCTTGCGGTCTCTGTCAAATGGTTTACGATCTCTGTCAAATGGTTTACGGTCTCTGTCAAAAGGCTTGCGGTCTCTGTCGAATGATGGACGCTCGCGGTCAAAAGATGGACGGTCTCCATAAGGTTTGCGGTCGCGGTCGAATGAGGGGCGGTCGCCAAAAGGCTTGCGTTCTCTGTCGAATGGTTTGCGTTCTCTGTCAAATGAAGGGCGCTCGCGGTCGAAAGATGGACGATCTCCGTATGGTTTACGATCTCTGTCGAATGGTTTACGATCTCTGTCGAAAGGTTTACGATCTCTGTCGAAAGGTTTACGATCTCTGTCGAATGGTTTGCGTTCTCTGTCAAATGGTTTGCGTTCGCCGTCAAATGGCTTACGCTCTCTGTCGAACGGCTTTCTTTCCCTGTCAAATGGTTTGCGCTCTCTGTCGAATGGTTTGCGCTCTCCGTCAAACGGTTTGTCATTTCCTGATCTTCTTGCGAAAGGCCTCGCATCACTGCGACTGCTTCTTCCTGACCCTGCGGACCTCCCGGCTCCCGCTCCTGATGGGCCTCTCCTGCCTGAAGCTCCCGCTCCGGCACGATTACTTGATTGATTATTTCTCATTGATATATAATTCGGGTGCAAATGTAGGCTATTAAGAGATAATTTCCTACTTTTACCAACTTATTAAGCAATATTGAATATCTATGCCTAAGCTCAAAGCACAATTGGCGCGGGTTCTGGGAATTACCCCGCTCATGAAGGAGAATCTCAAGGTTTCACTGAGATCAATCAAGAGCACACGACTCCGTTCTTCGCTTACGATTCTGATTATTGCAATTGGTATTACATCTCTTGTAGGGATACTTACAGCTACGGACTCCCTTAAGGCTCTTATGACAGATAATTTTGGGAAAATGGGAGCAAATTCATTTTCCATTCGTTCTCAGTTTTCTGATAACGAGACAGGCGGCAGAAGAGCAAGAATTCTAAACAGAAGAAATATTTCATATCCACAGGCCAGAAGCTTTGCCGAAAAGTTCACCACTCCTTCTGTAATCTCAATTTCTGCTACAGCAATTAACAATGCAACAATTAAATACGGCTCAAACAAAACAAATCCAAACATTAGAGTAACTGCAACAGACGAGCATAACCTTACATTTTCAGGGGCATCTATTGGAAAGGGACGAAATTTCAGCAAACAGGATATTGAGTCTGCTACATTTACCTGTATAATTGGCTCCGGAGTTCAGACTGCCCTCTTTAAGGGGCAGGATCCAATTGGAAAGATTGTAAGCGTTGGAGCAGTGAGGTACGAAGTTATCGGAACTATTGCCAGCCAGGGCAGCAGCTTTGGCGGCGGTCCCGACAATCAGGTCTGGATACCTCTCTCAAATGCCAGAGGCGCCTTTCTTACGGATAATACATATTATGTAATAAACATCATCCCTAAAGCAGGAGTTGATCAGGAGAAAGCAATTGAAGCTGCAGAGCAACTCTTTCGCTCTATCCGCAGACTTAGTCCTTCCGATGCGTCTGATTTCAGGGTAACCAAATCTGATGCGTTTCTGGAAGATATCATGAAAATTATGGGTTATGTAACAATTGCTGCATTTATTATTGGAATCATTACACTTCTTGGTGCAGCAGTTGGGCTGATGAATATAATGCTGGTATCTGTGAAGGAGAGAACAAGAGAAATTGGTACCAGAAAAGCCCTGGGAGCCAATTCAAAAACCATTAAACAACAGTTTCTGTTCGAATCCATTGTTATTGGACAGCTTGGAGGTTTATGCGGAATAATTCTTGGGATTATTGTTGGAAACCTTACTGCTCTTTTAATGAAGAGCCCGTTTGTAATGCCATGGCTTTGGATGTTTATGGGCGTAATGGTATGTCTTGCTGTAAGTGTTCTTTCAGGTTATCTTCCGGCAGTTCGTGCATCTAAACTTGACCCTATCGAAGCTCTTCGCTACGAATAGATTTCAGGAAAACAAGAAATTAAAACGGAATTTTTAGATTTACCTTAATCTGAAGATATAGGTAATTGTTCCCTCCTGAACGGCAGGGGCAGAGGCGCTGAGGTTGAATTTGGCCTTCATGGCTGCTCTTCTTGATGCCTCCCACAATGTCTTGCTTTGAACAGTTGTTCCCGGAGCTCCTGGCTTGGCTTCAATTACTGTTCCATATTGGTCAACAGATATTTTAACAACTACTTTCCCGGATTCGTTTACAGTATAATCAGGTTCGGGCAGATTTCCCATAAGGCTGCGTCCTGCAAGTCTGGCAGAAGGTTCGCCCTCAATTGCTCCGGTCTTTGTGTTGCCATCTGCATGTCCTGCAGATAGACTTTTACTTATCTCTTTAGATACCTGTGCCTGAGTCTCATTTTTATTCTGAGCACTGGGAAAAAGTGCCTTTTTGTTAATGGGCTTAGGGCGGGGAGCTTCATATTGTTCGACATCTCCTTTATCGCCGGACGTCGCCTCCTCTCCCTTGTTTTGTCCTGCACCTTTTATTGCAGATTCTGAACGCTGAACCAGCCGAACCTCTTCTCTGGGATTTGGATTTTCTACCCTGGGTTCATGGCCTGATTTAACTTCAATTGGCTTTGGCGGCTCCATTTCAAAATCTACTTCGATTCCAAGCTCTGCAGGAGGAGGATAAACTGTTTTGAATCCAGTTGAAAAGAAAAGGGTAAATGCAGCAAGGTGAACGCCAATGGCCAGACCGGCACCTATTGTGCGGGCTTTTCTCTCCTGAGGAGTTGGTCCTTTTGGCAATTTCGACATTACTTGTTTATAATTTAATTATTCAGCGGCAGTTGCCAGTATAATTCTGTACTGGTTGCGCTTTGCAATATTCATAACATTTACAACCTGCTCCATTGGAACAGTTTTATCTACGTGAAGAGAGATTGTTGGCTCCTCTTCGTCCATAAGCTCCTGCTGAATCATCCCTTCAATATCTCCCATTGCAACCGGAGTGTTTTTTCCATTGATATGATATGAAAATGTATTTGATTGGAGATAGTGCTTGATTGATATGCTCACCATTGGCTTTGCAGCAACCTGGTTTGTGCTCTTTGGCAACAGCAGTTTAAGTGCATTTGGATTTACCAGTGTAGATGTCACCAGAAAGAATACAAGCAGTAAGAAGACAATGTCTGTCATTGAAGACATGCTGAATGACGGATCTACCTTTGAGCGGCGTTTGATTGACATTTTCTTTTGATTATTAGTAAATTATTTGCCGGCAGGTTCGTGGAGAAGATCCATAAACTCAATAGTATTGCTCTCCATCTTGTAAACAATATTGTCAATTCTGGCAACTAAATAGTTATAACCGAAATATGCAAGAATTCCCACTATAAGACCGGCAACAGTAGTTACCATTGCAGTGTAAATACCTCCTGAAAGCAGCGTGATATCAACATTACTTCCGGCCTGAGACATATTGTAGAATGCCTGTATCATTCCAATTACAGTTCCAAGGAAACCAATCATAGGAGCTCCGCCTGCAATTGTTGCAAGCATTGGAAGTCCCTTTTCCAGTCTTGATATCTCAACATTGCCCATATTTTCTACAGCTGTCTGAATATCGTTGAGTGGACGTCCAATACGCTCAATTCCCTTTTCAATAAGTCTGGCTATTGGAGTTTGCTGTGACTGACAAAGGTTAATTGCAGCCTTAATTTTTCCTTCATGTATATAATCGTGGATATTTCTCATGAAATTTTCATCAATCCTGGAGGCTTGTCTTATTGCCCACCACCTCTCACCAAAAAGGTAAAGAGTAAGAATTGACAATGCAAGAAGCGGAATCATAATCCATCCGCCTTTGAATGCCATGTCAATCAATGAAAAGGAAAGTTCCTCCTTAACGGGAACAATTGCCTGAGTTGCAGCCTCTGCGGCATCCTGAGCCATTGCTGCCAAAACTGGAAATATCATAGTTGTGCTTTAATAATTGTTTTCTGTAATACGCAAAATTACAACAATTGAGCCATCTTTCAATGATTATATTGAAAAATGTATATATTTGCACAAGAGACACAGAAATGATCAAAACTACCATTAACGCCGCTTACATGTATTATTACTACCGCAGTTCAGCTTCGGTAGGCATTGGTATTGGATAGTTTTTAAAAAGCATACATTACACAAAGAGGGCTTACCATATTGGTAGGCCCTTTTTTTTTACCACTAATTAATAACCCCCAAAAATCAAATTATGAAAAATTCAAATGAGCAAAGCAGTGTGCGGTTCTTTTCAAGAAGACAAATCCCGGTGGAGATGCACAAAGTTAAAATTGTGCAGAGTATTAATCTTGCAAAACCTCAAAGGAGGCTGGATGCAATAGCGGAGGCCGGATTTAACACTTTTCTTCTTCAGACAGGCGACATATTTCTTGACATGCTTACTGACAGTGGAACAAATGCAATGAGCGATGAACAGGTTTCTAAAATGTTTGTTGCAGATGATGCATACGCAGGTTCTAAAAGTTTTCTGAAATTAAAGGAGAGTATTTTAGATGTTCTTGGAAAGGAGCTGGTACTCCCTGTCCATCAGGGAAGGGCTGCAGAGAATATCATCTCTTCTGCCTATGTTGGAATTGGCTCGCATGTGCCCATGAACTACCACTTTACAACAACACTTGCACATATTGAGAAGAACGGAGGAAAAGTTGCAGAGCTTTACACACCGGAGGCAATGAAAATATCAAGCAATCATCCCTTCAAGGGAAATATGGATATTGGCAGACTTGAAGAGTTCATAGTACGTCACGGGAAGGATAGGATACCTTTCATCAGGATGGAGGCCTCTACCAATCTCATAGGCGGGCAGCCATTCTCCATGCAGAACTTCAGAGATGTAAAAAAGGTTGCAGACAAAAATGGAATCCCGGTTGTACTAGATGCCAGTCTTATTGGAGAGAATGCATACTTCATTCTGAAAAGAGAGCCCGGTTTTGCCGGTTCTGACATGAGAAGCATTTTGAGGGAGATGTGTTCTCTTGCAGATATTGTATATTTCTCTGCGAGAAAACTGAGTTCTGCCAGGGGTGGAGCAATCTGTACAAACAGCAAAGAGCACTTTGACAAGATGAGGGATCTTGTTCCACTATTTGAGGGTTTTCTCACTTACGGAGGAATATCTGTCAGAGAGATTGAAGCTATGGCTGTGGGGCTTAAAGAAACTACGGATGTGAATGTTGCCGGTCAGTCACCGCAATTTATAGAATACATGGTTAAAGAGCTTCAGGCTTTGTCTGTCCCGGTAATCTCTCCCGGAGGAGCTCTTGGATGTCATATTGATGCCGGAAGCTTTGCCCCTCATATTCCTCAAAGGGAATATCCTGCCGGAGCGGTAACAGCTGCTTTCTTTATTATTTCAGGTATAAGAGGAATGGAGAGAGGAACTATTAGCAGCACAAGGGACGCTGAGGGGAATGAAATTATGGCAGATATGGAGCTGATGCGCCTTGCTTTGCCCAGGAGGCTCTTCACTCTCTCTCAGATTGAGTTTACTATTGACAGACTGCACTGGTTGTTTGAAAACAGAGACTTAATAGGAGGGCTCAGATTTACAGAAGAGCCGCCCGTGCTGAGATTTTTTACCGGGCGGCTCGAGCCTGTCAGCGACTGGCCAAAAAGGCTGCTTGATAAATTTCTTAAGGATATTTCAATTTAATCCTCTTCAAAAACTTCTTCAGGCTCCCCGGTCAGGAGGGAATCGGTCTTTGCTGAATATAAGCTCTCTACAGCTTTTTTTGCGGCAGGAGAGAGGCTTACTTCTGCTCTTACGGCCATCTCCTGTTCCATACTGATTACCTCTTTGACCCTGAGCCTCTCTGCCAGTAATCTGTAGTAGTCTTCCTCTTCCTGCTTCAATTTAAAGTCAGGAGTAAACGAACGAAGTGCTCTCTTTGGTGACGGAATTATACTTGCCAGAAAAATTGATTCATTTATGTCAAGATCAGATGGCTCCTTGTCAAAATAGAACCTGGAGGCTTCCCGGATTCCGTATATTCCGGGACCCCATTCTATGATGTTGAGGTATACCTCAAACATGCGATCCTTGCTGCTTAGTCTGTTTGTCTCAACGAGCCACACAATGAGCATCTCCTCAAATTTTCTGGCGAGGGTTTTATGCCTGCTCAGGAATACATTCTTAACAAGCTGCATTGAAATTGTGCTTCCGCCACGAACAAACCTGCGCTCTTTGATGTCCGTAACCAGTGCCTCTCTTATACTCTCTGGCAAGAAACCGTTGTGGTAGAAAAATCCGCCGTCTTCTGACTGAAGAACGCACATTTTAAGATAGGGTGAAATTCTGTCCAGTGTTCGGAAGTTTGGATTTGACGGTCCCACATTGAAAGACTTTACGGGAACTCCTCTTTCATATGCGGTATACTCAAATTCAGAATTAATTCTGCGAAAATCTGTCCGCCCCGGAGAGATAATCCTGAATTTTCCCGGCCTTAACAATGAGTGGATTTTGAGACTGTCAATATTGGCCATATCAATATCTGCGAAAAATCTGTAGCTCAGGAATCCCTCAGTGGCTATCCCCTCGAGGTTCCAGAATAACCCTTTTGGAAAGGATGCGAAGAGTTGATCTGCAGGAAAGTGCTCTTTTGTTACAGAAGCTGTAAAACGCCATGCTGAGTTTTTCTCGGCTCTGACAAAGGGAGAAAAACTGAGTTTGTTTACTGTAATAACAGATGAGGAGTCCAGCTCGAAATAATTGTTCCCGGTATTAATTCTGTATGATATATGTCCCTTGTCCAGGATTACATCTTCAGGAGACAGGTTTGTGTGGAATATTGTGAGCCCGTCTGCCAGTCCCTCTCCTGAGAAGGAGATTCCCTCTTTGTTTTCAGTTGCTTTAACATTAAATGAGAGTGTATCAAACTGAACTCTTGCGCCCCACCTGAATTCAAGAAACGGAACAGAAAATTTACTTCCATTTTCTGAATGAATTTGTGTGGAAAGTGATCGCCCCGAGTCATCAAGTTTGCCGCTTGCCCGGAGTGTCTCCCTGAATCCGTTTTCATCTGTAATTATAGTTGCACTGTAAGTGTCTCTTTTAATTGATGATTCGGGAAGTTTTATGCTGAGGTTGTAGTCGCCGTTAATATACTGAATTTCAAAGTCTGATATTGTGGCAGTTGATGGAAGGATGTCAAGGAAAAGAGAGTAAAACCTCTCTGCCAGTCTTGAATAGCTTACTGCTGCATCTGTCCGGTTCTCAGGTTTAATATCGGATGTGGAACCTGTAGTGGTTTTATAAAGAAACTCGAAGTTTGAAGTTGAATCTCTTTTAATGAATGAAATACGTGTGCCGGATAACTCAAGTTTTGTAATATCGGGCCTCAGAAGCAGAAGTTTAAACGCATTCAGCCTAACAACAATTTTTGATGCTCTCATTAACTCCTCTTTCCCAAGGGGTGTTATTGTCAGAGAGTCTATCCTAACTCCGGCCAGTCCGGAAACCGATAGTTTTTTATAAGAGATATCCAGTGAAAGTTCTTTGTTGACGGACTTGATTCTGGAATTGACAACAACCCGCATTATTGGTCCCCTTAGCAGAAACAATGTAAGCAGCAGTGCTGCAGCTGCGAGCAATGCAATTTTAATTTTTCGGTTCATAACTTTAAGATAGGGAAAATTTACATACCAAATGCAATCTTAAGCCCAATCAGAATGAAAATTATTCCTTTAGCTATGCTTATATATCTGGAGGCCGATTCACTTCTGCTGAGGAAGTTGCCTATATATCCGCTTAATACGGAGACAAGGGAAAATACAATTATTGCCTGAATTATAAATACAACCCCAAGTATGAGCATCTGAAGCGAAATATTTACATCTCCGGGAATTACAAATTGAGGTAGAAAGGCAAGAAAGAATAGAGCAACTTTAGGGTTTAGCAGATTCATGAGGATGCCTTGTCTGTAAAGAGAATGGTTACTTTTTTCAGGAGCAGCAACAAGACCGGGTAAGCCGCTCTTTTCCCTGAAAGCCTGCCATGCAAGCCAGAAAAGGTAAGCTGCACCGGCATATTTTACCAGATTAAAAGCAAGAGGAGAGTGCCTGAAGAGTTCAGATATTCCAAAAGCGGCGGCAGTTGTATGAAAAATCAATCCGGTACACAGTCCAAGAGCAGTTATTATTCCGGCACGCTTTCCGGATGAAATACTCTGAGCAGCAACATAGAGGATGTCTGGCCCGGGAGCGAGTGTAAGCAAGATCGAAGCAAATATGAATGCCAGCAGGTTGGTCAGAAGCACAGGGAAAAATTATTTTTATGTGAGTGTAATTAAAAAGGGCGATAAAGAATCAAAATTAATATATAAATTTATACTCACATTGATTTGGATGATTTAAAAACATAATAATTATGAAAAAGCTTCTATTCCTTATTTCATTTGTACTATTCTTTGCAGTTTCATGCGACAAGGCAGAAACACAGTTTGCAGATGATAATGACATGATGACTCAGGATGCCGTGATTGAACAGGTTAGCGCAGAATCTAACGGAATACTTGATGAAATCATTTCATTTGGTATGCTTGGTGTTCAGACAAAGGCAATCTGGGGTGAGAGATTTCTTTCAGAGGGAGTAATCCTTACAGTAAAAGACTCTGCATCAATTAGAATTGTAACTGTAGATTTTGGGACAACCGGTGTAAAAGGTGCTGACGGGAAGGTTAGAAGTGGAAAACTCGTTGGTTACTTTTCAGTAACAGACAAGACTAACTTTCAGCAGAAACTCAGATATGTTGGGTATAAAATTGACGGATATCAATATTCAGGAGAGGTTATAAGAGTAATTACAAGACAGATTGATCTGCACACACAGCAGGCTGTCATTACAGAAAATGTTAAGGTGGTGTTTCCTGACGGAGTAAAATTCGTTACACGAGTTGCAAATATGACAAGAGTCATTATGCACGGAGAGGTTGGAACTCTGGAGGATAATTTTATTAAGACTTTCGGGACAATAAGTATCACAAATGAACTGGGTGCTGTTTATACAAAAACAATTGCAGAGACAACACCTCTGATGTTCAAGGTTATTCCCGGAGAAATAGTTAGCGGAATTGCCAAAATAACTCAGAGAAACGGCAGAAATATTTCTATGGATTATGGTGATGGCACAGTAGATAATACCGCAACACTAACTGACGGAACCAAAACATGGACTATTCAGCTCAGAAGAGTTCAGACCACACAAAATTAAAGTTTAGACATAGTAAGGCTGATTAGCTCTCTTGCAACATCGGAAGCATATACTCCCCTGTATTTTTTCAGGGGACCAATGAGTGCCCAGCCAAAGACTTTCATAAAGCCCATTCCAAGAGTTTCGCCAAAGCGGAACTCTTTTCTTTTGCCCATAAGAAGAGATGGTCTTACAAATACGGATTTTTCACCAATTATTTTTTCTACCTCCCGTTCCATCTTCCCCTTTGTGGAGAGATAGAAGTTTTTTGAAGCTGCATTTGCACCAATTGAAGATACAAAGCCGGCAGCCCTTGTACCGGTAGCATTAACCAGTCTGGCTATGGTAACGGGAATTGCAAGATCTGTTCTTAAGAATTTATCTTTAGAACCTGCTTTGTTTATTGTTGTTCCTATACAACAGAAATATGCATCTGCCTTTAGCTCGGGTGCATACTGTTCTAACTTTGAGAAGTCTTTAATAATAATCTGTTCCAGTTTTGGGCTTGCATCCTTTATCCTTTCCCTGACAACAGCTGCAACAACTATATCTTCCCTCTCAAGCAACTGTTCAACAACCAGACCTCCGGTGAGGCCGGTTGCGCCGAATACTATTGCTTTGATAATCATTTTATTCTTAATTTGAGATATATAACAAAAAACAGGGTCACTTGTTTAGTGCCCCTGTTTATAATCTTGACTATTAGTTGTTTCTGTTTAATTAAGAACAGTTACTCCCTCAAGCGAATTGATTGCAAGCTGCCATGTAGAATTGAACTTGGTCAAAACCCCGGTTATATCTACCTTTGAATTTAATGGAGGCGCAGGCTGATTTGCAAACTTTGCATATCCGCTGGTTCTGACAACAACTATTGTACCTCCTTCAAGTTTAAATTTCTGCTCGCCGTATCCTGCTTCAAGTTCAGGAGTTGCTTTTCTGGCCCAGGTTGTCATGTTTTGGTCTACCAACGTAACTTCTTTAAGAGTAACCAGGGTTCCCAGAAGGCCGTTGTGAATATCGGACGATGCTGTTATTTGCGCAGGCACAACCTTTTCTCCCGTTGCACCTCTGAAAATTGTCTCTTTGATTCTCAGGTCTGTCTCAATGTAAGAGGTCTCGTAGCGGGCCTCGGCAGATTTCTCTCCAAGCTGAACCATTCCGCCATAAGCACCAAGGAAAAGGTGTCTTGCCTTTACATATACTGTCTGACCCTCTTTGTATTCATTGTAGAGAGTGGTTTTCCCAATCTTAACCTCAATACCTCCGGTTGCATCCTGAATGTAAATTGAGCGGTAAAAGTTTCCAAACTCATCTGTGCTGTTCACTTTACCACCAATTATAAGATTGTCGTTAATCTCATATGGAGTTCCGCTAACATATCTGGCTTTTAGATCCTTGATTGTAATGTTCGGAGTAAGAGCAACCGGTTTAAAAGGTTCAGGATTTTCAAATTTTTCTGTGCAGGCTTGTCCAAGCAGGGCAGTAGCCATTAACGCCAGTGAAATGTATATTTTTTTCATATTCTTCATCTTTTCTGTTTATTATTTCTGTTAGAAACGGAAGTAAAGATTCAGGTAGTATGTTGTACCATACATATAAAAATACTTCGAATCAAATCTGCTGTAATTCAGAACATTCCCATTGGCGTCTTCATTAGCTTTGAGTCTCATTTGCTCATAGCCACCTGTCTTGTTAGTCTGAGTGTTCAGCAGGTTTTTAACCTCAAGGCTGAATCCAATGTTGTAGTTTCTGAAGATATACCACGACTTGCCAATGTTTGCGCTCAAAACAATTGAGCTTCCAAACATCTCCTGTTTTGAGAGAATTTTACTCTCGTCCGGAGTAAGACCTATGTGAGCAAAGTCTGTTCTGTAAATAGGGTTCATATCAATGTATGAAGCGTCAAAGAAGGACATGTCAATACCTGCAAAAAGATAGTCAGGAGAGCGGTAGTCGATCCCTATGTTAATTGCGGTCTGAGGTGTTCCGGCAATTTTATAATCTTTCCAGTAAACTCTCTCATTTTGAAGTATGATTGCTTCACTATTATCAACAGTCTGAGTTACGAATGGATTTGAAGAGTACTTGTACAGACCATAGCTTAATGCACCCTCGGCAGAGATCCCTCCCCAGATTGGGACAGAGAATCCAAGCTCCACACCGGTGTTAACCTGATCAATACCGCTCATAGCAAAATTGGTGAAACTTCTGTTGATGTCATCATAGAAGCTTATAAGCTTTGTCTGGTCTTGAATCTTAGTATAGAAAGCAGTAGCTCTCATCTTCAGGAAAGGAAGCTTTACTGAGTAGTTGATATCTGCACTCAATGTCTTTTCTGTCGTAAGGTTAGGAACCACACTGTTTCTTGTACGAGGCGACACAAATGACTCCTGGAAAAATGGAGCAGTCTGGAGATATGCAGCATTTGCATATACCATGTTGTTTCCGTCAATCTTGTAAGTAAAGCCTGCCTTTGCAGTAAATGTAAGGAAGTTGAGCTTCTCTGAATTTCCGAACGAATTGTTTGGGAACATTCCTTTACGGTACATACCCTCTCTCCAGAAGGTGGTTTGTCCGCCTTCACCTGCTACATAAGCCTCAATGTTTTTCTTGTTGTATTTATAGGTGAACCAAAGCTTTGCATTTCTTACATGTCCCTTATAGTTGTAGCCGTATTTATCACCTTCTCGGATAACCCTGTTGGGGTTGTTAAGGTCGTTCTGAATAACATCTCCGCTTGCGAAATCTCTCTCAGCAAACTTATCGATATCTATCCAGTATTCTCCGCCCAGGAGGTCCTTCATTTTTTTATAATGGCTTGTTGTATTCCAGCGATACTCTGCTCCGGCATTCAGCTTGCTTGATGAAGATAACTGATATGCTGCCTGAATTTTGGCATTGATATCCTGCTGGTCAATATGCCTCTCTTCAAGTACATACTGAGAGCGTTTCTCTCCTGCTATTGATCCGGTTCCGTTAGAGTAGCTGTTGTAGTTGATATTGTATATTCTGTCCCAGTTAATCTGACGTATATTCCAGTCTGAAAGCCAGCCTTCCCTTATATAAGCTGCTTTGTAAGGATCATTTTCGTAATAGCTTGGAAGGTTACGATAGTAGTCTGGTCTTGGGTCCGGAGCATCATACCAGTCAAGTGCAGAGTAACCATTTCTTCCGAATCTGTATGAGAGAGCGGCAGTAATGTTAAGTTTCTCGTTGTGCTTGTAGAAGTAGTTGAGCATTGCAACAGGTTCGTTGTTAACTCTTACCCTGGAGTTACGAATCTTGCCATCCTGCCATCCCCAGTTAGGATTGTAATAGTTGCTGCCAATCATGTCATACACCTCCTGGGTTGAAGATCCCTGTGCTCCCCTTTCTGTTGGTGAGGCAAAGAAAGTAAAAGCGACTCTGTGCTGGTCGCTGAACTTCTTTTCAACAGAACCAAAATATGCAAATGCGTTGTAATATAATCCGTTTACCCAGGCGTTTCCGCCCAGTCTTGCAGAAGCAGAGAGGGCATAGGACCATCCGTTATCCTTTTCACCGGAAGCGTATGTTCCCATAATTCTGTACCTGTACGAATCTGTTGCATTTACAACACTAAACCTGTATCCTTTTCTCATCTGAGATGCTCTTGCGTTGATATTGGTAGTACCATTAACTCCACCTACACCAAAGTCAGAAATTGCAATACCGGTTGTGCTCTCCTGGTTTCTGGTAGCCTCATTAAGACCTGTCCACAGAGACCATGGCGAGTAGCCGTTAAGTGCATCGTTAAAATAAACACCATTGAGATAGATCCCCTGTGTTCCTGTTTCGTAACCTCTGTTTTTGAATCTCATCGCTCCAAATTTGTATCCCGCAATGTTTTCATAAACATCTTTTGAAGAGGAGAGAACTACAGGCATTGACTGAGCGTCGCCTGAAAGGTCTGTGTCAAACTCTGCAAATGAACCTGCATCAATAGTCTGTGAAGGCGCATCTGAAACAAGGGTTATAAAGTTGATGTCCTTAATGAAATCATCAATTTTTACGCTCATTTGCAATGGCTGGAAATCGGGAGCAGTAATTGTTACATTGTAGGTTCCTGCCGGAATTCCTACAAGGGAAAACTCTCCCTCCTTTGAGGTTACTGCTACTATCTCGTTGTCGAGTTTTACAGTAATTTTTGCTCCCGGGATTGGAACTCTTCCCTCCCTGTTAACTACCTTGCCTTTAACTCCTCTCTCCTGAGCTTCAAGTGAGATGGAAGAGATTGCTAAAAAGGCGAATAGAATGAAAGCTGCTTTTATTTTCATATTATTCAGATTTAACTAGATATATGTATACAGGAAGGTGATCGCTGTATCCTCCCTGGAAATTTGTACCCACATAGGTTCTGTAGGGATAGTTCTTAAATTGACCGCCAGGATTGAGCAGGAACGGCTTATTAAAGATGTTACCCCAGAATTTGTTGTAATCCGGTTTGTACAGATGCACTTTGCCGGCATTTCGATTAACAAGATTCTTGTTTACAATAATATTGTCAAATATGTTCCATGAATCCTGATATCCGAGAGTTCCATAACCCTTTTTGAACATTTCAAAATATGGATTGAACAGATCCGATACCTTATCAAGATCCTTGATACTTCCTCTTGCGTCAAGTGTTTCAATAACGCTCTTGTCTACAGGGTCGTCATTAAGGTCTCCCATAAGAACAATTTTTGCATTGGGATTAACTGCCAGGACAGAATCAATGGCTCTACGCGAGGTCATTGCTGCAGAGACTCTTAAGAACTCCGATTCTGAACCGCCTCTTCTTGAAGGCCAGTGACATACAAAGAAGTAGAATTTTTCCCCCTCGATTGTACCCCAGGTCATGAGTATATCGCGGGTTTTGAAATCTGGTTTACCTTCGACCTTTACTCTGATAGGCTCGCTGCCTTCGTATTTGAAAATATCCGGTCTGTAGAGAAGGGCAACATCGATACCACGGGCATCCGGAGAGTCATAATGAACAATCTGGTATGCAGCTTTTGCAAGCTTTGGCAGTGCAACTATATCCTCAAGTACATTTCTGTTCTCAATTTCGGAAACACCTATGATAACAGGAAATGCCTGTGCTGTAGCTGCAATTTTATAGAAAACCTCCTCAAGGTTAGCCATTTTTTTATTGTACTTCTGACTGTTCCAGGCATAAGGGCCGGCAGGAGTAAACTCCTCGTCCAAAACACCGGGAGATTTGAGAGTATCAAAAACATTTTCAACATTGTAGAAGACAACGGGTAATTTTCTCTCCTGAGCCTGCATCACAGCTGATAGTGCTGTGGAGACTGCAATGAGAAGTAATAATGTGTATAGTTTCTTCATTTTAATGATTTTATAAATTCCAGGCACTTGGATTCCACGCTGCCTCTGCAGGATCTTGTTTCTCCCTTGGAAGATTTGCAAAGAAATCAAATCCTGTGAGTGTCTCAATCTGATCTACAGATTTTGTAACTGCCGCAGTTGCGTTACCGGTGCCGTATGATCTGTGTTCAAACCAGAATCCGATTGCATCGTAGTTTCCTCCTTTGAGTCTGAGCAGAACCTTATAATAGTAATTTGGAACAGCAACTTTACCTCCGCGGTCATCAGTTGCATAGCTTACAGTTTCATTTCCTCCTGCTGTTTTTAGAATAGCTCCGGTAACAACATACAACGTATCACTTCCGGACATCCATCCGCGTACTTGTCCCTCAAGGTTTGCCCAAACTCTTTGATTTAAATCTCCAAGCTGAGGCGTCATGTTTGTGAAAAAGAATGTTTGACTGTTTGCTAGATATGAGACTGTTCTGTCTGCAGATGGGATCTGATGGCCTCTGTCAAAACCGGATATTCCGGAAAAATACCAAGGCTGAATATCTGAAGCGAATTTAGGATCCGGCTGCCAGTTATCTGTTCTGCCTGTGCTGCCCAGATAGCTTGGGTGATGCGGATATGCTACCCAGTAAGCAATTTTCTCCTTTTTGTCATACATAAGGGAAAAGTTTCTCACTGATTTGTTGTCAATTGTTATTGAATGCGATACAACTTCACAATCTGCAGTCGCTCCTCCTGAAGGTATTTCAACCCAGCTTAAAGCCGGATTTTGAGGAGGCGGTGGTGAGACAGCAGCTTTCTGCTGAGTAAGTACATGCCTGACCTCTTTGTCGCCGCATGTAATTGTTAACTGAGCAACTCTCTCCTGATCTGACTTGTTCTCTGCAAAGCTAATAACAACGTTTGCACTGCCGGTTCCTGCAGAGGGCTGCAAAGTAATCCAGCCTGTTTCACCTGAAGTATAAGAGAGAGCAGTCTGCCACTGGTCGTTTGCCTGAATGTTCAAAAACTGGCTGGTCGTGGTCGCAGGGATTGAAGTGCTGGCCAGTTGTGCCGACAGTTCATACACCTTCTCCTCTTTTTTACACGATGAAAAGAGAAAAGTAATGGCTATCAGACCAGGAATCAGCAGGGTTTTTAATTGGAATGGACTCATTTATAATTATATATTAGCCAAAAATAGCCCAAAAAATTTGGGCTATTTTTTAAAGCTGTGCAAGTTAATTAGTTAACTGAAATAGTTACATCAGCAAGGCGAGAGTTTCCGCCATCTGCAATTGGACTTCCGTTTGTAGCTGTAGGAGAACTAACTCTGATTCTTACCTTGAATGCTGCGCTTACTGACTCAGACAGAACAGCTGTGCGGGTAAATGTTGCAATGCTTGAAGTATATACAATTGCATCACCCATTTGAACCCAGGTTGTTCCATTCTTTGAGTATTCAACAACTACATCTCTTGGACCGGTACTTGTACTGTATCCTTTGAATTCAACAGTCAGTGTTTTACCAGAAGCAATAGATGCTGAAGGAGTCAGTGAGAACTCCCATGCCTTATTTTCTGCCCATGTATTAACATAAATGGTCTTAGATGACGCTGTATGATTTAATGTTGGAAGTGTGGTAAATCCTGTTAGGGTCAGAGAAGCTCCGGTTGAACCAGTAGCAGTTGAGGCTGCAATAGGGAATGCCGCTGGTTTCTCAGCGAATACCCATGTAGCAAGTGAAGAAGAAGATGCAGGATCGGTTACTGTTCCGTTAACAATAATTGGAGTAGTTATACCGGTACCGGTGATAGTGAAAACTACAGCACCTGCTACTGTTGGAGTACCTGCAAGTTCAATTGTAATGTTGCCTGATGCAGCTGCAAAATTACCGGTTGCAGTAGCCGGGGTTGTTATACCTGCTGCGGCAGCACCAGATACAGCAACAGAAATATTATATGCAGCACCTGTGGTAGCCTCAGTGAAAGGAAGAGTTATCTTGTTTGCATTTGTAAATGCAACGTCTTTATTCATAGTGCCTGCAAGAGTTGCTGTGCCGTAAGTAAGTTCAGGTGCATTACCAAAACGAGCTCCGGTGAGAGCGCTAAAGTCTGCTCTTACCTGAGGCATAAGTTGAATTGTAGTGTTGTTGATAGTTGCAATACCTTTAATAGTACCGCTTCCCTGAGGTACATTAAGGGCTTTGAACTCAGAGTATGAAGCATTAAACATTACGAATTTCTCGCCTGTACCAGCCTCCATTCCTATTGAGGTATGACTTGTTCCAACTACCATTGTTTTGCCAAGGTCTGCATTAACAACCTGAACATTAGCAACAGAGACATACATTGATTCGTAGTTACCTGTGAGAAGTTGAGCGGCAGTAATTGATTTGGCCGGCATAACAACTGTTGCACCTGTCTTGGTCATATTTGCGTTGGCAAAGTTGTTAAGTTGAAGCAAACCATTATATTTTGACAGAACTGCTCCCTGAAGCTTGAATTCAAGTTCAGTACCAACTGCCATTGTCTCAGCGTTAGCGGTAAGTCTTACGCACATACCGGCATTCTGGTCTTGAATATAAATGTTTTTAAGAGAGGTATTGTTTCCTCCCTCCTGATCATTAATGAGGCTTGCCTTGAGGTATACATCAGAGGTGATTGTTGTTTCGCCCATAGCCCTCAGTTCAGAAACTGTGACATAGGTCTTGACTGCAGCACCGGCCTGAATTATTCTAACATACTCGTAAGCTGTTGCAGTCTTAACTTTGACATCTGCCTGCCTCTCCAGTCCTGAGTTAGGAAGAAGGGTAAAGGTGATTGTGCCATTGTTTGTTCCTGATGCAGGATTTGCTGCAATCCAGGTTGCATCTGTTGGTATTTCAACGCTCCATGCTCTGTTTGATTCCACAGTGAGAGTTGCAGTACCGCCCTCCTTGACAACTGGAATAGTCTCGCTTCCAAGATTAACAAATGGAGTTTCGTTGTTTACATCTTCCTTGTTACAGCTTGTTGTGGCAAAAGACAAAGCAATTACCAATGCAAAACTGAACAGTTTTAGCATCATTTTTTTCATAAAAAAATATTGTTTATTATTAAATATGTTGAGTTTCAGATAAAATACAATTTTGTAATGGCAAATATATAAAAATGTTTTAAAAATCTATGTTTTTTATTATAACAGTAACAGAATGTAACCAGTCAGAGATCCTGCAATTACAATCAGAGCGCTGTTTACCTTCTTATATTTTAAAGCAATAAAAAGTGATGACGAAGCGATGAGAATACTTCTCCAATCCATAACAGCATCTGCTCCCATCTTTATGCAAACCGCCCCAATTACTGCTACTGATGCTGCATTAACTGCATCAAGAAATGCAGAAAAAAGTTTAGATTTTCTTAGTTTTGGCAGAATTGGATTGAGAAGTGCCACGAACAGGAAAGAGGGAAGAAAGATTCCGGCTGTTGCAACCAGTGCTCCGGAGAGTCCGTTCATCTGCCATCCTATAAAAGTGGCCGTTGAGAGAACAGGCCCGGGTGTAAACTGACCTGCTGCGACAGCATCTGTGAGAACCTCTCTGCTTAGCAGCCCTGTTGAGACCAGTTCTGCGTCAAGAAATGCAAAAAGCACATATCCGCTGCCGTAAAGCAGCGCTCCTGTCTTTAGGAAAATCAGAAATATTTTTAGAGATGGTACAGTCACTGCCGGCAGGGCAGAAGCGAGGGCAGCAAATGGCACAAAGGAATTTGTTTGTCTCCTGTATTTTTCTGCAAGGAAAATCAGCACGCCGGCACCTCCGCATGCAAACATGGCAATAATCTCATTAAGCCCGGCTACTGATGCAATCAGTGTTGCCAATCCCATGGCAATGAGCATATTATTTTTAAATGCTTTTTTTGCCAGAGGAACTATTGCTGCGGCAATAATTGCAATCACAGCCGGTTTTATTCCAAAAATAAACGGCTCTGCATTGGGGAGAGCGCCATATTTCTGATATACCCAGGCAAGGATTGCAGTAATAATAACGGCGGGGAAAATGAAAGAGACTCCTGCAACAATTAGCCCCTTCCAGCCGGCTCTTTCATAGCCGCAGTGCATGGTCATCTCCGTGGAGTTGGGGCCGGGTATAAGATTGGTTGCTCCAATGAGATCAAGAAAATGTTCGTGTGTCATCCACTTTCTCTTTTTGACAACTTCGTCTTCCATCATAGCAATATGTGCAGCCGGTCCTCCGAACGACACTGTACCAAGTTTGAGAAAGAGTTTTGCAATTTCACCGAGTGGGGTGGTTTTTTCCATAAACAGAAAAATATTTATGATTTCAGAAAATAATTTGCAAATTCACATTTATAAAACATAAAAATAGATGGAAAAGTTCGGATTTAAAAGAATCAGACCGGAAGATATTGAACCCAACCTGATAAGACTCGTTGAAAAAGAGTGGATGCTGGTTACTGCCGGAACAAAGGAGAGGATAAATACAATGACTGCCAACTGGGGAGGAATGGGTTATTTATGGAACAGGCCTGTTGTCTTTATTTTTATCCGTCCGGAGAGGTATACCTATGAATTTGTTGAGAGCAACGAATCATTTACTCTTACTTTCTTTGATGAAAGTTACAGAGCTGCTCTTGATATCTGCGGAACAAAATCGGGAAGAGATTGCGACAAAATTGCTGAGGCAAATCTTACTCCGCTCTTTTCATCAGAAGGAAACCCGGCATTTGAGGAGTCTGAGATGGTTCTTGAGTGTAAGAAGCTATATGCCGGAATGTTAAGGGACGAAGAGTTTCTTGACCCACATATTCTTACGGCTGCATATGGTCTTAAAGGTAATCTGCACAAGCTTTACATTGCAGAGATTAAAAGTGTCTGGATAAAGTAACAACCTTCGTGGTATTTGCTGTGAATGTCCGGCAAACTCTGAATTACTGAACTTTTTCCAGCAGGGCCTCTATTACAAGAGCCTTGTTGACATCAACATTCATATTATTGTTCCACTCTTCAAATACGAGGCTGAATCTGTTCGGCCCTTTTTTGAGTTTTATCCTGACTGAATTGGTGACTCCCCATTCATCCCAGAGGTTCTCGCCTCTCTGGGGGAAAACAATTGTTCCGGCAGTGGTTCCGTTGATATAAACGGTTCTGATTGCGCACTTATTGTCTGTGTTCCACGGGCCGCTGCCGTTTGCATAGCTGAAGGAGAGCAGGTACATTCCCTCTTGTGTAACATTTGCTTTAAATTCAAGATTCCGGTTAATCTCGCTGGAAATTTCCGTAAAACCATTACCACTGTTTGAATTTCTGAGGTCAATCTTAATCTTGTCCCGGGTTTTCAAAACGAGAACAGGTTCAGATGTGAAGGACTCCCAGCCCAGCGAATCAACAGCACTTACCCTAAACTGAGACCCTTCCGGATTTGAAATCTTAAAGCTGGTTTTATCTGTAACATTATCAACTCTTCCATTATTGTAGATTCTGTAATTTACTGCACCTGCAACAGGGTTCCAGGTTAGCTCTCCCTTTCTGAGGCTGACCTGCGGGGCAGGAAGAGATGTGTGATTGGATGAGACCTCAAATCTGTCGCCGTCAAATTTATTGTTGTCCATTATGATCTCAACAGAGTGCCTGCCATTGAGAGAAGCGGGAAGGAATCCGTTTTCAAGCGGAGCTCCGTCCAGGGTTACAGATTTGGTATTGCGTCCGAATCCCTTTACTGTAATGTCCAGAATTGCGTTGCGGTATTTGAAATTCTTAAGTTTTCGGGTGCCTTTGTAAACTTCCGGAATAACGGGTGAAAACCGGATTCCGTCAATTTCAAAATTCATTCCGGTAAATACCCTGTGAACCATTGCCAGGTTGCCGGCCATACTCCAGAGCATCCTGTCTGAATTGATTTCTGTGCCATTGTAATCTCCAGTTTCGGCAACCATATTTTCATAGTTTGTAAGAAAGAAAGCACCTGCTCTGTAAACAGAAGCCAGACCGTGAACCAGAGCCTTTTCATTTCCTGCCTTTGCGGCTGCAAGGTTCCAGAAGCTCTGTACAAATGGCCAGATTGCATTATTGTGATAGGGTGGAATTCCCGGAATCTGAGGATAGATGCAAGATGCGCCAAATTCAGTGACAGGAGAGGCAGAGAGAATCAGCCTTGCTTTTTCCTCTCCTGCTACTCCAAAGAGGATATTGAGTGCCTCTCCAAGCGCTTCATACCTTTCTGACAGCAGGAGGTGGTCTCTTCCGTAAAGGAAGTTTCCGTAGAATCCTCTCTCCTCCATCCAGAATTTTTTATTGATAGCATTTTTGATGCCCTCTGCGCGCTGCTCGTATATGGATCCATCCTCTCCAAGGAGTTTTGCGGCCATTGCCAGAATCTTGTGTGCCTGATAGTGTACGGCATTTGTTCCAAGATTCTCAGATACAAAGATATCCTTGTTATCCATCCATTTGGGATAGGTCTGTTCGCGCCAGTCCAGAAATGATGACTCTCCCCGGAATAGCCCTGTTCCTGGATTGTAAAGGGTGAGGAAATCGTCGTCGAGAGTGTTTTTAATAATGGGATAAATTGTTTTGAGCCACTCTTTATCACCTGTAACTTTATAAATCTCCCATGCGGCTATAGCCCATGTTGTTCTGTCCGATGATACCGGCCATGCTCCGCCGGAGCCGGTGTCCTGAATAATTCTGCCGCGCTTTACCTTCTTCATGAGGCTTATTTTTGCCACCTCAGGTTCGTGGTAAGCAAAGGCAAGCAGAATGCTGTATGATATGTCCCTTGTCCATACTCCGCTCCACTTGGCTCCTGTGCGGAAAGTGCTGTCGGCCTCAATGTTAATTAATGCCTCTTCGAGAGACATGTTAAAAAGGGCATCAACAATTGGCTGTTCAGATGTGTATCTTGGTTTTGCGGAAAGATCTCTGGAAATAACTCTTGTTTTTGTTGTTCCGGCAGGTTCTGTCCCAAGCGGGCTGAAGTAATCTGATTCAATTGAATCTCTCGAGATTATTGTAGCTGTATTGCTGCCCTGAATTACCTTGTCTGAAAAGAGAGAGAATTTTTCGCTGATGTAAATAGCCGGGCTGAATGCTTTCTCTGCGGGAGAGGGAGACATCTCAAATGTAAGGGTGCCGCCGGCGGTGATGTCGCTGTGCTTGAGGTGAGGGCGGGAGAGAGGCACTCCGTTGAGGAGTGCTCTCTTGACGTATACATTTTGTTTGCTTTGGTTCTTTGTCTCAATCCGGAACTCTCTCCCGCCCTCCAGCTTAATAACAGCAGATACAACGGAGGGACTGCCAATATCGTATGAATCGCTGCCCGGGGCAACAGGGTAAAAGCCCAGGGACGAGAAGATGTACCATGCGCTCATCTGCCCGCAGTCATCGTTACCGCTAAGGCCGTCAACAGCCGGATTGTATTTTGTTTCCAGAATTTCCCGGATGTATTTCTGTCCTTTCCATGGCATACCTGCATAGTTAAAGAGATATGGCACATGGTGAGATGGTTCATTTCCGTGAATGTAATTGCCCATGATTCCTTCCCGGGTTATATCCTCAGTCTGCGCAAAATATTTGTCAGGCAGCTCCATTGTGAAAAGGGAGTCAAGATGCTCTGCAAACCTTTTGCTGCCGCCCATAAGTGAGATAAGGGAATCTGGATGATGGGGAACATAGAGGCTGTAGTTCCATGCGTTACCCTCTATGAAACCCTGCCCGTGTGTATCCAGCGGGTCAAACTCCTTCCTGAATGTGCCATCTGAAAGCTTCGGACGCATAAAGCCGGACGATTTATCGAAGAGATTTCTGTATGAGAGTGCCCTTTTTGAGAACTCTTCGTACAAATCTTTTCTTCCGAGCTTGAGTGCCATCTGAGCTATTGCCCAGTCGTCGTATGCATATTCGAGTGTTTTTGAGACAGAGTTGCCGCTCAGATCTTCGGGAACATATCCTCTCCTGATATATAGCCCCAGCCCGTCGTAATAATTGTTTCTTGCAGTAACAGCACAAGCCTCCAGTGCAGCCTCTGCATCAAAACCGCCAATTCCCTTAATAACAGCATCTGCCAGAACAGAGACTGAATGGTATCCTATCATACACCAGTTTTCGTTTGCATAGTGCGACCAGACAGGGAGCATTTTGTGAACACTCTGATTGTAATGGGCAATCATGGAATTAACCATGTCTGAATTACGTTTGGGCTCAATTATATTGTAAAGCGGATGGAGTGCCCGGTAGGTATCCCAAAGTGAGAATGTTGTATAGTTAGTAAAGCCGGTGGCCTTGTGGATATTCATATCGAGCCCCCTGTAGCTTCCGTCTGTATCCATATAGATGGTCGTTCCAAGCATTGCATGGTACATTGCTGTATAGAAATTAATCTTCTCTCCGTCAGTAAGAGTTTCTATCTCAATTTTTGCAAGTTCTTTTTCCCAGGCCTCATATCCATCCCGACGATACTTTTCAAAGTCCCAGCCCGGAGCCTCTGCTGCCATATTTGCCAAAGCCCCGTTTGTACTGACAGGCGAAAGCGCAACTTTAACCACAATCTTCTCTCCCTCCTTCGTGTCAAAGTCAAAATGGGCCCTCAGCTGGGAACCTGCCAGTTCCGGAAAGTTCGTGGTCTGATCGAATTTGCGCCAGAACCCTCTGTACACAGACTGGGGTCCAAAGTTCTTGCTTCCGTAGCTTTTAAATGGTTTTGAAAACTTAATTGCAAAATATACAGTGCGGGTTCTTGCCCAGCCGTTTGTCTGTCTGTAACCTGTAATAGTTGAGTCGTTTTCTATCCTCACAAATGTCCATACATTTTTTCCTTCGTAGTTATAGATTCCGTGAACCAGGTCAAGTATTATATGGGCACTGTCACTTTTGGGGAATGTATATCTGTGAATGCCCACCCGGGTAGTTGCAGCAAGTTCTGCCTCAATACCGTGGTCATCCAGATGAACCTTGTAGTATCCTGGCTCTGCCATCTCCCTGTCGTGTGAAAAGGAGCTTCTGAAGCCGCTCTGCGGATTCTCTGCCGTTCCGGGATTAAGCTGAAGCCGCCCTGTCGCTGGCATAATAAGGATATCCCCAAGGTCTGAATGGCCCGTTCCGCTAAAGTGCGTATGGCTGAAGCCCACAATTGTCCTGTCTGAATACTGGTAGCCTGCGCAGTATCTGTAGACCTCCTTGTTGTATTTTCCTCCGGACTCATAGCTTAAGGTATCCGTATCCGGGCTTAACTGTACCATCCCAAAGGGCATTGAAGCCCCCGGATAGGTGTGTCCCATTTTGTCAGTACCAATGAATGGATTTACATATTGAGCCAGATTTCCCTGAAGCAGAAAAAATGTAGCTAAGGAGAAGAGGAGATTCATTGCAGATATTTTTCAGGTTCGAAGAATAAAGGTAAGCAACGAAAACCATCCGGCAAAACTACATTAATGCTATTCCAAGCTTTTGCTGTTCCATGAGAATATCTTCAGGCCAGATTCCAACCTGCACTTCACCAATATGGCTTTTTCTCAAAAGGAACATGCAAAGTCGTGACTGGCCTATTCCTCCCCCTATGCTCTCCGGAAGTTCACCTGCCAGCAGCATTGAGTGGTAGGCAAGCTTACTCTTTTCAGTACAATTTCTGATTTCCAGCTGTCTCTGAAGAGCCAGACTGTCTACCCTTATTCCCATTGAGGATATTTCAAAAGCCCTCTTAAGAAGAGGATGCCATACAAGAATATCGCCGTTAAGGCTCCAGTCGTCGTAATCTGCAGCTCTTCCGTCATGAGGCTTTCCATCTGAAAGATTCCCTCCAATTCCAATTATGAAGACTGCACCAAGTTTGCCGGTAATCATGTTTTCGCGCTCCTTTGCCGTAAAGCCGGGGTACATGTCAAGCAGCTCCTGAGATTTAACAAATGAGATTTTTTCAGGTAAAACAGGTCGAAGCTCAGGATCTATTTCGAAAAGCTTATGCTCAGTGTCTCTGATTACCGAATAGATTTTTTCAACACAATTCATAAGATATGAAAGAGTGCGCTCATGTTTTTCAATTCTCAGCTCCCAGTCCCACTGATCTACATAAAGAGAGTGAATTGAGGTGAAATCTTCATCGGGGCGAAGTGCCCTCATATCTGTTATTATTCCCTCTCCGCAGGCAGCACCTGTCTGCATCAGCCTTACTCTCTTCCATTTTGCAAGTGAGTGGACAACAACTGCCCTTCTCTCCTGCATTGCCTTAACAGGGAATGAAACAGCTCTCTCAAAACCATTAAGATCGTCATTAATGCCTGTTCCGTCCATAACGGCTATTGGGGATGACACTTTTACAAGGTTGAGCTGCTTTTCCAGTCCTGCAGAAAATGACTCTTTTACATAGGCAATTGCCTTTTCGGTTTTAAGAATTTCCGGTTTCATAATGATGGTAATTTGGTACAAAAAAAAAGCCCCCTGCAGAGTGCAGAAGGCTAATATTTATAAAAAGGGTTAGTTGAATTTACATGTTAAAAAACAATAGCCTCCCGCTCCGAATAAGATTATTATTCGAATTATTATTGAAAAGGTTATTGTTTAAATGGGCCATTGTTTGTTGATTACGACGCAAATATAACCAGAAAATTAATTCAAGGTTCATTTTTTATTAAAAATTGTAAATTATTTTAACAAACCGGCAATATAACCGGTTGTCCAGGCGTTCTGAAGGTTATACCCGCCAGTAATTGCATCAATATCCAGAACTTCACCCGCAAAATAGAGACCTGTACATCTCTTGCTCTCCATGTTTTTGAAATTGACATCATCCAGACTCACTCCGCCGCAGGTGACAAACTCCTCGCGGAAGGTTGTCTTGCCCTTTATTGAATATTCATCATTAGTAAGCAGGTTAACGAGCCTGTTCTTCCCTTTGCTTCCAACCTCCACCCACTTCTTGTCTGAGGGAAGTTCACACTTCCCCAGAAGAAAATCCCACAGACGGACCGGTATAGCATATGGTCTTACTGTTGTGAGCATTTTGCCGGGATGGTCAGAAATAATTTTATCAATTACTTCTGTTACCTTATCATTGTTAGTCTCATTTACCCAGTTAACCTGAATTTTGAAGTCATATCCCCTCTCACTCATTATCCTTGCACCATGAGATGACAGCTTAAGAATTGCAGGACCGCTCATTCCCCAGTGGGTTATCAGGAGCGGGCCACCTGTTCTTATTTTTGTACCCTGAAGAGTTACCAGTGCCTCTTCAATAACAATTCCCATAAGTTTCCTTATATCTTCTCCGGGCATGTTGAAGGTGAAGAGTGAGGGTACAGGTTCTTCGATTTTGTGGCCCAGTCTCTCAAGCCACTCCAGCCCGCTCCGCTTTGGAGATCCTCCGGTAGTTATAATAACTTTGTCGAACGATAAGGGTACCCTCTCTGGATTAATAAAAGTAAGTTCAAGTGAATTACCGGCCCGGGTAATGGATTTTACACCTGCATCTGTAATTACCTCCACACCCAGTCGTTTTGCCTCTCTGGTCAGACAGCTGGTGATGCTGCCGGAATCCTGCGTCCTGGGGAAGATGCAGCCATCAGCCTGTAAAACAAGCTGAACACCTCTTGATTCAAACCACTGAACAGTATCTTTATTGTTAAAAAAGGGAAATATTTTTCTAAGCCTGCGTCCGCCGCGGGGGTATGCGCCGCAAAGCTCGTCAATGGTTTCACAGCCGTTGGTGACATTACACCTGCCGCCTCCTGAAACCCTTACTTTGTGCAGTACTTTTGATGATTTTTCGAAAATGGTAACTGATGCCTCCGGGTGATTCTCCTTTGCTGTAATTGCAGAGAAGAAACCGGCCGCACCTCCGCCTATGATGGCAACATTCATTGATTAACTCCTTTTTCCCATATCGTAAGTCATTTGTCTAACAATCTGGGCCCATTCGTAATGAGAGTGGCTCTTGTCAAAAGTAGTCCACGGAATGGGTTTACCGATACTTACTTTGATAGTGGTATTCCTTTTGCGGAAAATTTCATGTGGCAAAAGCATCAGTTCAATGTTTGCTTTAATGCCAAAGAATTTTCTGATATTATTAATTCTGTAGAAGAGCTTTGAGTTTGTTCCATGGAAAAATAGCGGAACAATATCCCTCTGGTGAGCAACTGATTTGGCAATGAAGCTTTTCTGCCAAGGCAAATCCTGAATCATTCCATCTCTCTTTCTTGAAACAATTCCGGCAGGGAAGTGGGTTATTGCTATATCCTGACTATAAGTCTCTTCAATAGCTCGAAGGTACTCTTTTGAAGATGAACCAAACACATTTACCTTAACAACGAATGGCTGAAGCTGAGGAATAAACCTGAAAGTGTCGTTGGCAATGGCTTTAAGAGTTCCGTATTTCTGAGAGACAATATATGTGAGAACAAGACCATCTGCAAACCCAAAAGGGTGGTTTGCCGCAAAAAAGCACTTGCGGTGTTCCGGCAGATTTTCCAGTCCGTCAATGTCAAGTGTGATATTGAAATCCTTAAGAACACACTCCAGAAATTCTGCTCCCTCTGTGTGAGAAAATTTGTTGAGCAGAACATTCAAATCCTTCTCGTGTACAATTCTTGCTATGATTTTAAGAATAAAACCGGGTAGATTTTTGAGGAGTTTAGAGCTCGATTCAGCTACATTTTTCTCAACATCAATGTATTTAATATATTTCTTCTCGTCTGTAGACATTCTTGGGTTATTTAAAAGCCTGCGAAAGTACTGAAAAAATGGAATTAATATTTAATTCCTGTAATTTCTTCTGATACTTTCCAGAGCTCTTGTGCCACCTTTTCGTTGTAAAGTGACTCTATCTCCTTGCTAATGGCCGGATTGCCACGCCAGTTGCCGCGACCCTCTGGTCCAACATATTCTCCACCCTTAAGATCAGGATAAGTGGCCGCAAACAGGGTAGGGAGCGCTCCCATTTCTGCAGGCTGACCAACAAGTCTGAATCCCCAGTTGATAAATCCTCCGGTTTGTTTTCCTGACCCCCTTGACATTAGATTTGTAGCAGATACACCAGGGTGGCATATAATACTTTTTGTATCAGCACCTCTCTCTTTAAGAAGCATATCCAGTTTCCGGCCAAAGAGCATGTTTGAGTATTTGCTCTGACGGTAAAACTTCATTGGAGAGTAGCCCTTTTTGCCGTCAAGATTTGTAAAATCAATCTTTGCACCTCTGCTGGCAATACTGCTGACTGTAACTATCCTTGAGCCCGGTGTTGCAGTAATGACCGGAAGAAGCAAACCTGTAAGAAGAAAGTGAGCAAGGTGATTTGTGCCAAACTGAAGCTCCCATCCCTGAAGGGTATGCCTGAGAGGCGGAATCATAACGCCGGCATTATTAATTAGCAGATCAAGCTTTTGACCTCTAAGAGCGTAGGTCTCTGCAAAGAGCTTTACGCTTTCAAGGTCTCCAAGGTCAATATGCATCAGCTCCACTTTTGCGTTTGGATATTCTGCCAGAATAAGGTCAGCAGCTTTCTGTCCCTTCCCTATGTTTCTTACAGCAAGAATCACATGAGCACCTTTTGCTGCCAAAACCTTTGCAGCGTCAAAACCAATTCCGCTTGCACCTCCTGTGACAATTACATTTTTTCCGGTGAGGTCTCCAATATTATCCTTTGTCCAGTTACTTTTAGTCATTGTTTTAAATTTTGCCCAAAGTTAATAATCTTTCCTGCCATACCTCCAAACATAATCAGATGCACAGGCAGCAGGATGTACCAATATGCCCTGCCGGAGAGACCCTTAGGTCTGAAAGTTGCTTTCTGGAACAGAAACTCCTTTCCATCTATTGATGTGATTCGAAATTCAAGCCAGGCCTCACCCGGGAGCTTCATCTCAGCAAAAAGCAGAAGCCTGCGGCCTGGTTTGTCTGCAACCAGAACCCTCCAGAAATCAAGGGTATCTCCTGCATTTATTGCAAGGCGGTTTGTTCTTCCTCTTCTGAGCCCCACACCACCGGCCATTTTGTCTATCAGCCCCCTGATACGCCACAAAAAATTCCCGAAGTACCAGCCTCTGTCACCGCCAATAGACCAAATATTTGACAGCACAATCCGGGAGCTGCCTTTTATCTCTCTTACTCTCTCATCTGTCAGTACTCCGTTCTCAGGTACATTTACATTTGAAAAGAGAGAGTTGTCATTATAACTGGATACTAGTGAGTCCTTCCAGCTGGAAGGAACTTCGTCCTGCTCAATTACCCTTAATGCCTCAGCAACTGCTTCACTGTATGGTGTCAGAGTTATTCCCAGAAGCTTTGCCAGATTATTTTTTCTTGCAACTACTTCAATTTTCATGCTGTTAACAAGATTGGATGCCAGGGAAAAAGAGGTTGAGGTTATGAAATACAGCCAGTATGAAGACAACTTTGGAGTCATTACAGGTACCGTCAGAATGTATCTTTTGAGTCCTCTCTCTCGGCCGAAACCAAGTAGCATATCTTTGTATGTGAGTATATCCGGGCCGCCAATATCGTATGAGTGACCATATGTTTCGGGTTTATTTAAAACTCCGGTAAGAAATTCAATTACATTTCTTACAGAAATGGGCTGAGTTCTGGTGTTTAGCCATTTGGGCGCTACCATTACAGGGAGTTTTTCCACAAGATCGCGGATAATTTCAAATGATGCACTGCCGGAGCCAACAATAATTCCGGCTCTTAATGTTGTTAGAGGGACGGAGCTCTTACTCAGAATGTCCTCAACATTTTTTCTTGATGCAAGGTGTTGTGAGAGCCTCTCTTCATTTACAATTCCACTCAGATATACAATCTGCTTAGCACCGGTTCCTTCAATAAAACTAACAAAATTTCTGGCTGAGAGAGCCTCCATTTCTGTGAAGCTGCCTTTATTGGTGCTCATTGAATGAATAAGATAATATGCTGCATCAATATCTTTTATGCTGTCATATATCTCAACACCCCTAAGAAAGTCGGCCTCAATTACAGAAACTGAAGGATGAGACAGAATGCCTTCTGCCCTGAAACGGTTGCGGTCTCTTACGCAACAAACTATTTCGTGCCCCTGCGCAAGCAAAGATGGCAATAACCGTTTGCCAATATATCCGTTAGCTCCTGTAAGCAATATCTTCATGCTACTCTTCTGATTCAGTCAGGTTTTTCTGATACTCATCAACTATGGGCTTTGCCCTGTCCAGATCTATTACAGATATAACAACCTTCACGGCAAATCCGCCTCCGCCGGAAACCCACCATGGAGTCATGGTGCCAAGAATGTCATCCTTAAGATATGCCTTGATCTCGGCTGCTTCAAGCAAACTTTTGACCATCTCTGCCTGCCAGCTTGTGCCGGCAAAAATTTCTACTGTGTCTGTGTATTTATGACTTTTCATGATTGTATATCTTTAAGTTTAATTATAAGCTATCTAAATCTGTCTCCTACCCAGCTCCTCTGTCTCTTTAATCCATTTGTCCCGTCGCTTTTCTGTAGAGCTCTTAACCTGGTCGAAAGTTGTTATCCTTACAGGTTTGATTCCGCAGAACTCAAGGATGCACCTTTTGATTGAGTGGTGCCCCGGTTGCCTGAAGACCAGTTTATAGTACCATACAGGTGTATCCATAGTGACAATTACTCGTGCACTTCTTCCTGTTAGCAACTTGTCCCACATAGGAGAGTTTTCTCTGTAGCTGAAAGCATATTTTGGAAGAAATACCCTGTCAAAGAATCCTTTAAGAAGAGCGGGGTATGTTCCCCACCATGTAGGGTAAATGAAAACCAGGTGGTTTGCCTCAAGAATATCTTTCTGAATTTCAACCAGATCTGGCTCCAGCTCTGTTCTCTGTCTGTAGCCATGTTTAAGAACAGGCTCAAACTCCAGGTCTGCCAGATTCACAAGCTTAATCTGTGCTCCGGATTGCCTGGCACCTTTTATGTAAGCATCTGCAAGAATTGTGTTGAGACTCTCTTTGTCGGGATTTCCGTTGATTACCAGGATCTTTTTCATATCTGATATTTGAGTTCTAATTTACTAATTCATTTCCACAGAATGCCTATTATTTTTCTTTAACAGAAATTCCCTGCTCTGGCAACTATACTTGTATGCTGCCCTTAATAACTATCTACTCAATGACAGGGACTGCCGGTCTGCCTCTAAGCGCACTCCAGGTGTCATCTATTGCAATCTGAGTAACCGGTCTCAGACCTATGAGCTCAAATGCACTCCAGACTGTCTCTCTTTTAATATCGCTTTTAATCGCTCCTGTTCCTTTAGGATAACATGCCCAAAACATACAGTCATGTTTGCCGGCGTTCCTGAGGTGTTTTATCAGGAATTCAAGCTCCTGCTGATTTGTGGCAAACACCATAATAAAGTCATATTGTTTCTCATTAGAGGCTCCATCGTAGCGGTTGTCGAATTTGATTTCATAAAACGAGGTAAGAAGTTCAGAAGGCGCATTATGTATAAGAGCCTTCATTGAGGGATCGTACTTTAGTTTTTTGATAACAGCGGCTGCATCCATTGACTTTGAGTTGTTAATTGATTTTGTGTAAATATAGAAAAAAAGTGGCTGCGCCGCAATTTCTGTTAATTGCATGTATATCAGTAAAATGAAAAAGACAAACTTTTCATATTGAGAAGTTTGTCTTTTGTAAACATCAGAAATACAAAATGTTAACAGAAATTGCGGCGGAGATTTCTTGCTCCTTTAAAACGTCAGCACCCTGTCACTATCCGTAACCCACTCAGCAAGAGTTGCCATAGTCGATTTCTCAGCTCCCTCAAAATATGGATGGTTTTTGTAAATACCGCACCTCGCCATACATGTTCCGCAAACTTTAACGGGAACATTGTTTGAAATGAGATCCCTTAACATCTGAGAGAGATCCTGGTCGTAACCTTCAGGCGCTTTGCAGACATCCCTTGCCATATCTACAGAGTCATTCATAAGGAAGATTCTTACATCGTTGCCGTTCTTTCTGAGAGTTTCGGCGAGACGAAGGCCGTTCCAGGTGACATCTGTGTTGTCGTATGGTTCACGGTTGAATATTATAAGGACTTTCATGATTGATTTTATTATGCTTATGGAAAATATTGTTAAACAAAAATAATTAATCTATGCCACATATGCAAATCTGACATGTTAGTTTTTCATGAATAAAACTCTATCAGCAATTATTTCACCAAACCCAGATTAGCAAACAGTTTCCTAAGATTTCGGCTAACGACCCGTACGGCTGTATCGCGCTGTAAATCAACGAGAGCCACTTTGTCCCCGCGGATGATCCGCGGGGATAAAGTGCTACTTGCAGATATACAATTAGTTACAGCCGTACGGGTCCGTGAAAAATTGACATTTAAAACATACTCGAAACCCTTACCAGGCAATGAAAACGACCTTCTGCGAGCAAGCTTGATAAACCTGTGCCGAAGGCTAACTCCCGCCGGGCATTTGCCCGGCACCTTTTAATTCTTATTAATTCTGCTACAATATTTCCAAACCGTTCATATATGGTACCATCCGCTTCGCAGCCGGTGGAGGTGCAGCGCTTCGCGCGCGCAAGCAGCCTAAAGTTACCGCATGCGGCTGCTTACCTCTGAGGCAAGGTCGGTGAGGCAAAGGCGTCGAGGTAAGGTCATCGAGTTGTTAAACGAAAAACAACCTGACAGATGTCCTGTCAGGTTGTTTTGCAATATGGATATTTAGCTTGTTATGGCAATAAGGGTGGCGTTTGCAACGCGATTGAGGCTGTGTGGGTGAGGTTATCCGTTGATTTCGTTCAGGATATCCTGAATGTCGTCCTGACATTGTCCGCAGACGGTGCCTGCTGTGGTTATATCTCCAACCTCATCGACTGTTTTTAAACCATTTTCTTTGATTGCCTTAACAATTTCGCTTTTGTAAATTTCATTGCAAGTGCAAATGAGTGTATCTTCTGCCATCTTTTTTATTGTTTAGTTAATATTAATCGTTTGGTGTGAAGTTTTTAAAGTCAGGAGTTATAATAACGGCTTATTTTATTTATTGTTCATTTGAAAACAGAATTGTTCGGAAAAGTTACCGGATGTATCTCTTTACGTTAGTTTGACCGAGGTCATGGTAAGTGAGCCGCCAACCGCTTTGTCGTTGAAGATGTGTGCATGCTCATCTTTGCTTTGCAGGGCAAGGATGAGGGCTTTGGGTGTCTGATAAGGGACAGCTGGTTTAGCGGGAGTACCTGGCGGCAAGCAGGAAGGATAAGATTGTAAGCTGAGTCCAGGCTATAGAAATTACAGCCACTTCAAAGATATACTCACGCATAATCCCATAGCTGTATATGACAGATGCCAGCGACAGCAGGGCGAGGATGAATCCGCATACCATGGTAACTCTGATGCTCTTGCCAAGCGGGCTCTTCCAGGAGTAGGCCGGGGCGGCGGTAAAGAGGGCAAGGGTCATGAGCAGAAATCCCGCCTCTTCAAGAGCAATAAAGATTCCGTGCGGGTTGAACTGGGTGAGAAGGGCGATTCCTTGGGTTTCGCCGCTGAGAAGACTTTGCTGAATTACAGTTACCTGTATAAAGTAATCAGATATAAGCATTACTGCGGATATAATAGCGAAGGAGAGTCCCATTCTGCTGAATAGTTTTTTCTCTGCAGGTGCATCGTTGTGTATAAGAGAGAGAAGTGAGACAAACAACAGGGAGATGAACATTGCAGGGAACATCCACCAGTAGTCGCGTGGGAAACGGGAGGCTATCTCTGCGTAGGGATATTCAAAACAGTTACCGGTGGTGCAAAAGGGGCCTGAGAGGGGCGGAGTCATTACCGCAAGGACAAAGGTTCCAAGGGTTACGAGGCCGGTTGTAAGAGCCAGCCATTTGCCGGGGTTTTTCATTATATGTTTTTTTTGAGTTCTTGTTCCTTGTTTGGCGACAGGGTTCCAATCATCATAATGAGGGTTGTTATCACAACAATCTGCAGAATAAGGTTTTGGTTAACAAAACCAATTTTATCAAGCGGAGAGATGGTAAGGAAGAGAAGAATTGTGATTAGACCGCGGGGTGCAATAAAGACAAGAGGGAAGATTTTCTGGCCGGTTAGTTTTAACTGTAATGCCCGGATGATCAGTATAACACCCACTATACAAAAGGCCCACTGAAGGGAGTCGGCATTAAGAATTTCAGAGGTCTCAACAAGGAATCCGAACATAAGAAAGAAGAGTGAGCGGATTAGAAAAGTTGCTTCTGATGTGATTTCGCGGAAGCGGGTAACCTCTTTGTCAAGTGATCCGGTGTCCAGGCTATTAAGAATACTGATTCGTTTAAGTTTATCAAGATTTCCTATAGAAATACCAAATAGTAAAATAAAGATTAAAGCTGGTAGGTGGTAAAACTCGGCTATAGAGTATATTAGTATAACAAGAAGAATGATAGGAATAAACTTGATGTGATGATCGAGCTTGCTCAGCAGGAAAGAGAGGCCCACTGTAGCAATCGTTGATATAACAACCATCAATAGAAGTTCTAAACCAAAATCAACAAATGCTCCAAGAGTATATTTGGTGCTCATGGCAACAAACGTAAAGAAAATTACACCAACTATATCTGAAAAGCTGGTGTCGTAAACAATAAATTCACGGTGTCTGCGTGACATGTTTCTGGAACTGGGAATTGCTATTGCGCTGCTTATAATGCTTATTGGAATTGCGTTCACCAGTGCCGAATTGAATGATTGGTCATCTATCATATAAAACAACCAAGCTATAGCGAAAGCGATTGCAAAGATTGAAAAGAGAGACCCCAGAAATGATTTTGAAATTAATTTTAGCTTTGATTTGTTGAAATCAAGTTCCATCGAGCCGTCCAGTACGATGAGAATCAGCCCTACAGATCCTAAAACAGGCAGAGTTGTTGTAAAATCGGGTACTTTAATACCCAGGAAGGTAGTTAATTCCTGAAGCAGCCAGCCAAGAACCAGCAGCAGTATTACGGAAGGGACTTTGGTTTTTGTAGAGGTGAGGTCAAAAATATATGCAACCAGCAGCAAAGCGCAGAATGTTATGATTATAGTCGCTGTCATGCAGGTGCGTCCGGTTAATTTTTAATAAATGTAGTTACTTTTTTAACATTTTCTGCAATGAAAAAATTGTAATAATTGTAATGGATGGAATAATGAACACTGCGGGTATTACATTTACTCCCTGAATAGCCATTGCGGCAATCTTTGCGCAGAGCGCTGTCATGAGAAGCGAAAGAAACCCAAGGTATACGGTTCCCAGAACAAACCCGGCCGCCTTCCCTCTGTATAGCATAAGCCCTGTAATAAAACTGGCAGGAAGAAGCAGACCAAGGTCAAATCCCTGAACTATTAGTGTAGTGTAGTGGTCAAGTTCTCCGGGATAAATGGTGCCGTCTAAAAGCGGTGGCAGGACTACACTTAACCAAAGCATAGCAATAATAACTGAGTTAAATACGAGTAAACCGCCGGCAAATTTATGAGGGGCCTTTTCTGAGAATTCTCCTGAACCGGCTGTGAAATTAAAGGAGAGAATCAGCCTTAAAAAGGTAAAGAAAGTTAGACCGAGAAGTGTCACCCACACAAGAAACATATAGTTATACATCCCCATTGCAGTGTAAAAGAGATAGGTAACAAGCAGATAGCCGGTTGTGCCTGTCAGGATATATTTTGAGCGGATGCTTCCTTTGCGGAATCCGGCAAATGAGAAAATGAGCAATGGTATTGCAATGAACAGAGTGACATAATCCTGAGCAATTCCCTGAATGGCTACATCTGAGGACATATGCTTATAAATACCCTGTCCGTACAATTCAATGGTTTCACCTCTGACAGTTGTGTACTCCGATGGCCCGGGGCCGTCATTTGTGAAGATTCCACAGCATGCTGCGACTGCCGCGAGTATTGATATGAGGGTAATCTGGAGTTTCATGGGCGGGATGATTATAAATTTGTTTTGATGATTCTAAATATGTTTCTCAAATTCTAATTCCGGTGACAAAGACTCTAAACAATTTCAATCCCAAAAACATCAAGGAGACCCGAAAGACCGCTTTGGGAAAACTTTGCTTTTTTGATTTTGTTCGATGTGGGATCAATTGAGTAGTTGAAGGATGTTGAGAGGTCTGCCTTCTCCAGGTTTGTACCGGAAAAGGTGGCATTCAGCATATCACATCCGTCCAAAAGTGAGCCGGAAATGTCTGAATCTGTGAAATCTGCCTCCTGGAGTGAGGATTTTCTGAAAATTACCTTTTTGATTTTCATTCCAAAAAAGGAGGAGTTGTTCAGTATACACCCCTGAAAATCGAATGAAATCCCAATCTGGTCGCAATCTTCAAAATGGAGCCCCACCATTTTGCACTCACTGAAGGTAATATCCCGAAGGGCTGTCCGTTTTAGTTTAGCAAGGCTGAGGTTACTGCGAAAAAACGTGCATCCGTCAAAGATGAATTCTGACAGGTCTGAATTTGAAAAGTCGCAGTCGGTGAAGGTGCAGTTTTCGTACTCACCCTTTAAAGGCCCGCTCTCTCTGAGGTCTGCGCCGGTAAATGTTTGTGAAGCGATTAAAATTGGCTCGGATCTCATCTTTGAATCTGGAGTTTTTACTTACGCTGCAAGGTGCTTAAACAGTTCGTATACCATGAACGCCGGCCATATTAATGCTTTCAGGAAACCAAGCACTCCTGTCCAGAAGGAGGTTGAGGCTCCAATAAAATAGATAGCTGCTCCAATGAGTCCGAGTCCGTAAACTGCACCACACGGAGCAGTGTTGTTCATCTCTTTTTTCATAGTTATTTGATTGAGGTTATGATGTTATTTTAAGTCCAAATCCAGTTGCCTTCCCTCTTCTGCCGCCTTTTTATCCATTCCAGAGCCAACCGCCATTCCAATGGCAAGTCCAATTGGAAGGCCGATTCCCAGATATGCCATGTTTCCAAGTGAGGTTCCGAATGCCACTCCCAGCGGAATCCCAAAAGCTGCCATTCCAATCGCCATCCACTGATTCTGATAATAATTTTTTGGAACAAGCTTCAGTTCCTTTTCCAGCATAGTTAGTGTGCTGCTGATAAAGTTTCTGAGCATTCTGCTCATCTCTTTGCTTTGGCCGGGAAAACCATTAATTGAGGTTATTTCGGCATTGATCTTTTCAACAATGTGTTCCGGAATTTCCCTGCTGCGAAGAACCTCAGTCAGCCTTACAGCCTGCCAGAAAGCAGCGTCAAATCTTTTGTCTCCGGCAAAATCAGGGCGCTGAATCAGTTTTTGAATTTCTGTATGCATGTGTGTTAGTGTTTTGATGACCTTAATGGAAAACATTTAAAACGGGAACCAGTAGCTCTCAGGCATTGAGATAACTCTGTCTTCTGTCATTACCACATCTGTTTCAGTAACAAAATCGCCACCATCGGGCATAGGGTCATTCAGGCCGGCATTTTTATTCATGTCAATGAAAGAGTACAGCCTGTAGGTTTTGGGAACAATGTCTTCAATGACTACAGTTGCAATAGAGCTGGTAAATGCTGCATCACCTTCATATAGCGTAGGATCATCAGCTTCACCGTTTTCCTGCACCAGTTTGATGTAAACCTTTACACCGTTAGGCACATTCTGTTTGCTGACCATTGCATTGAGATATACATTCGGGGACTTTTCACAGGAACTCAGCAACGGAGTTATAATTGCCAATGCAAGAAGCATTGCAAAAATGCGTGAAATGTTTTTCATAATATTGATGTTTTTGAACTTGTCTCAGAAACGTGTGCAAATATAATTATTTATCTAACCAAAAGTGTTGCCTGGCAGGATGAAAATTGCCTGCCAAAGTTTCCACGTGCAGTTTTCCCCAGGGGTAAACTGCCTCGCGCGCGAAGCGCTGCACCTTCACCGGCTGCGAAGCGGACGGTACCTTATAAGAGTGCTTTGCTCACCGGCAGGAGCGAGATTTGTCAGAAATGTATGGTGCCGGGCTGCACCCGGCGGGAGTTAGCCTTTGGCAAAGGTCTTCAAGCTTGCATGCCTGAAGTTGTTTTTCTTTGTGTGGTGCGGGTTTCGAGTGTGTTTTGCCTTGTTATTTTTCATGGACCCGTATGGCTGTAACTATCTGTACGTCTGTGTGTAGCACTTTGTCCCCGCGGATCATCCGCGGGGACAAAGTGGCTCTCAGTGATTTACAGTGCGTTGCAGCCGTACGGGTCGTTAACAGGAATCTTATGAAACTGTTTGCTAATATGGGTTTGGTAAAAAAATACTGACTGAGTTTTGTTCATGAAAAACTAACATGTCAGCCTAAATTGCATTTATCTGATTTACTTGCTTTTAACTTTGCAGAAAATTATAAAAATTCAAATTTAGAAATCGTATATTATTGATATAATGACGATTGTAATTTAGGCTGACATGTGTCTAAAGTTTCCCACGTGCAGAACTCTGCCAGAGTTCCATTTTACCCCTGGGGAAAAGTGTCAGATTATTGATAAACAAGCGCTTATGTAAAATAGAAATATTTCACAACTAGCTGTATGTGTGACGTTTGACACTTTTCCCCAGGGGTAAATTGCACGTGGGAAACTTTAGTAGGCAACAATCGCGACGGCTGAATATATCAGCATCAGGGACATCACTACATTGAAAGTGTAGTAGAAGAGTTTGTTTTTAAAGTAAGCGGAGAAGGTTGACCCGATTAGAGTCCAGAGCGCGATTGAGAAAAAGCCCGCAACAGTCAGAAAGAATGCCGATGCCAGTACGGCTGTGGCTGAGGTGCCTATCAGGAGCGAGAAAGATGAGTAGAGTGTTATGCCGTAGAGGATCACTTTGACGTTTACCAGCTGCAATATCATTCCGTTGAAGAGGGTGTAGCCAGCGAACCTGTTTTTAGTTTTTTTGTTAGGAATGTTTGAATTTGAATGCCCGAGCTTACTATCTGATGAATCATCTAACTTGCTATCAGATAGGATGCTTGTATGTTTTGCAGACTGGTCAACTGGTTGGTTTTGGAAATCTGGTGTTTTGCCTGGCAAAAATGGCATCAGCGCAAGCCAGAGCATGTAGAGGGCGCCAATCCAGCGGAGGTAGGGGGAGATGGTGCCGTAAATGTTGAGGATAAAATCAAGCATTAGCCCGCATGCCGCAAGAATTGCGAAAAAGCCAATTGAAATGCCGGTGAGGTATGGAAGGGTTTTACTGAAGCCCTGCTGCATTCCGGCCTGGGAAGAGGAGGCGTTGTTTGGGCCGGGGGTGAAGGTTGTTACGATTGCGTATGTTATAAAAGGGGCTAGCAGTTCCGGATGAGTCATTGCTGATTTTCTTTTTGGAAGGTCGGATATGGGTATTCGATATTTGTGAGGAAGAGGGGATGGGCGGGGACGGAGTTACCGGCGGAGCTGCGGTTTTTTTCTGCCAGGAGTTCTTTAATCCAGACGGGCTCTTTGCGGCCGCGGCCTACTTCAAGGAGTGAGCCGACAACTGCCCGCACCATGTTGCGGAGGAAGCGGTTGGCGGTTATTGTAAAACATAGTGTTTTGCCATTCAGCGGCGAGAAGGTGAGCGGGGCGGCGGGGTGCCAGAGGGCCCGGGTGACAGTGCAGATGTTGGTTTTGACATCTGTGTGGAGTTTTGCCATTGAGGTGAAGTCCTGTTCGCCTAGTAAAAAGAGGGCGGCTTCGTTCATTTTGTCAATGTCAAGTTCGTATGGATAAAAGTATGAATATTGTCCAAGAAAGGGGTCTTTGGCGGTGTGAACGAAATAGTTATAGCTGCGTGAGGTTGCGTCAAAGCGGGCGTGTGCGTCGTCCTGAACCTGACAGATGTCATGTATGACAATGTCAGAAGGAAGAATGGCATTTATTTTGTAAATTGTTGTTGGCAGATCTCCGGGCTTGATGAGCCCCTCATCAATATCGACATGGGCAACATAATTTACGGCGTGGACACCGCTGTCTGTTCTGCCGGCGCCCGTCAGCGAGAGAGGTGTTCCAAGGTAGACGGAGAATGCGCGTTCCAGTTCGCTCTGGACAGAGGGCTGACGGGGCTGTACCTGCCACCCGTTGAAACTTCTGCCATTGTATGAAAGTGATATGAAAAAGCGCATATGAGGAATGTCAAAATGGATGATTATAGATAGATTTTTTAAACTAAATTTGTAGGTTTTAGCGACAAAATATATTGCGACACAAAAATACAAAAATTGATTCAATAATATGGAAACCGTCAACATCAAAGAACTAAACGAAAAAATCCAGAGGGAGAGCGCCTTTGTGGATATGGTCACTCTGGAGATGAATAAGGTTATTGTGGGTCAGAAACAGCTGGTTGAGAACCTGCTTATTGGCCTGCTTGCCAACGGACACATTCTCCTTGAGGGTGTTCCCGGTCTTGCAAAAACTCTGGCAATCAACACTCTTGCATCAATAGTGGATGCTAAGTTCAGCCGTATTCAGTTTACTCCGGACCTTCTTCCGGCAGATTTGATTGGAACAATGATTTACAGCCAGAAACAGGAGAAATTCCAGATTCGCAAGGGACCGGTTTTCGCAAACTTTGTATTGGCAGATGAGATAAACCGTTCTCCGGCAAAGGTGCAGAGTGCACTTCTGGAGGCGATGCAGGAGCGTCAGGTTACAATCGGAGACGAGAGTTTCAAGCTTCCTGAGCCATTCCTGGTAATGGCAACCCAGAACCCCATTGAGCAGGAGGGAACATATCCGCTTCCTGAGGCTCAGGTAGACAGGTTCATGCTCAAGGTGGTTGTGAGCTATCCTAAGAAAGAGGAGGAGAAGCTGATTATCCGCATGAACAATACAGGTACATTCCCTAAGGCAAATGCCGTTATTAAGCCTGAGGATATTATCAGGGCCAGGGAGGTTGTTCGTGAGGTTTACATGGATGAGAAGATTGAAAAATATATTGTTGACATAGTGTTTGCTACCAGAAATCCGCAGGATTACGGTCTGGAGAGGCTGAAAGACCTTATCTCATACGGCGGATCGCCTCGCGCAAGTATCAGCCTTGCTATGGCAGCAAAAGCATATGCATTTATCCGCAGAAGGGGATATGTAATTCCAGAAGATGTGAGGGCAGTGTGTTACGAAGTTCTGCGCCACAGAATCGGCCTTACTTATGAGGCGGAGGCAGAGAATATCACAACTGAGAACATCATCACAGATATTATGAACGCAATAGAGGTTCCTTAGTATGACCAGCGATTTGCTTAAAAAAGTACGGAAAATTGAGATAAAGACCCGCGGACTCTCAAGACAGATCTTTGCAGGGGAGTACCACTCGGCCTTCAAGGGGAGGGGTATGGCCTTCAGCGAGGTGAGGGAGTATCAGTTTGGCGACGATGTGAGGAATATGGACTGGAATGTTACAGCCCGCCTCAATGCGCCATATATCAAGGTCTTTGAAGAGGAGAGGGAGCTTACAGTTATGTTGCTGGTAGATGTGAGCGCTTCCCGCATTTTCGGGACAACCATCAAGAGCAAACGCGACCTCATAACAGAAATAGCAGCAGTACTTTCCTTTTCTGCGTCGGCAAATAATGACAAGGTTGGAGCGCTATTTTTTAGTTCTAAGGTAGAGAAGTTTATACCTCCAAAGAAAGGGAGAAGCCATCTGCTGAGAATTATCAGGGAACTCCTTGAATTCGAGCCGCAGGAGCAGGGGACAGATATTGGAGAGGCTCTCAGGTACCTCACAAATGCAATCAAGAGGAGATGTACCGCATTCCTTCTTTCAGATATGATTGATGTCGATTCATCCCTGCGTCCGCGCTGGGAAGAGGCTCTTAAAATTGCAGCCAACCGCCACGAACTGTCGGTTATCTCTGTTTTTGATCCGAGAGAGAGAGAGCTGCCTTCGGTTGGACTTATGAAACTGGCAGATGCAGAGACAGGCAGGGAGAGCTGGGTTGATACATCCAGCAGGAGTGTGCGTGAACACTTCGACAAATGGAACAGGGAGGTAAACACTGCCATTTCTCAGACTTTAAGAAGATACAGCGTAGATACAGTCTCTATCTCCACTGAGAGCGACTTTGTGAAAGGGTTGGTAACACTATTTAAAAACAGGTGACTTCTATGATTCAAAAAGATACATTACTCATAGGCGACCAGGTTACGCTGAGTTTTAAGACCAGGGTTCCAAAAGGAGGGCAACTCTTCCTTCAGGAACTTCAGAATCCCATTTCCCAGGGAGTAGAACTGGTTGGTCGTCCAAAAATTGACACACTTTCCAGTGCAGGAGGGGAGATGGAGCTTCAGACAAGCTTCACCCTCACCTCATTTGACAGCGGAACCCATGTTGTTCCGCCTATAGCAGCATATTTGCAGAAACTCGACGGCTCTGTGGATACTGTTATGTTTGATCCCGGAACTCTTGAGTTTACCACAATCCAGATTGATACCACATCATACAGGCCTTTTGATGTGAAGGATCAGATGAATTATCCCTACACAGTCAAAGAGTTTCTTCCGTGGTTTGGCGGGCTGATTCTTCTTGCTGCCCTTATCTGGGGAGCAATCAGAATTTTCCGCAGGCTGAAGGCTAAAAGGTCGCTCTTTATGCCGGAAAGGGAGCCGGATCCTCCATACATCATGGCTCTCAGAACTCTCGAGCAGATCAGAAACGAGAAGCTGTGGCAGAATAATCAGGAGAAGTTATATTACACAAAGATTACCGATACTCTGCGCGAGTACATGGAGTCTCAGTTTTTCATTCAGGCAATGGAGAAGACCTCTGCCGAAATCCTTGCAGAACTTAAAGGCAAGGGGATTGAGAAGAGCTCCTTTGAATCCCTGAAAGAGCTGCTGGAGCTGAGCGACATGGTAAAGTTTGCAAAATACAGGGCAACAGAACTAGAAAACGAGAATGCAGTACCTGTGGCAATCAGGTTTATCAATGTAACATGTCAGCCAAGTGAATCACCATTAAAAAACAAGGAGGTATAAGATGTTTTTCGAATATCCGGGCTTGCTTTTTCTCGAGCTGATTCTAATTCCTGTTGTTGCTCTTTATATCTGGAGGGAGATGCGGGGCGGCGCGCCGTCGTTAATGGTTTCGTCTCTTGGCCCGTGGGCGGGCAAGGGCGGCAGGGTAAAAAAATATGCGCGCCATCTGCCCTTTGTTCTGAGATCCATTGCCATTTCAATGCTCATTCTGGCCATTGCAAGACCTCGTTCGTCCGACGATTTTGAGAAGGTTAACACAGAGGGTATAGACATTGTGCTTACCCTTGACGTCTCAACCAGTATGCTTGCACGCGACTTTAAGCCGGACAGGATAAATGCTGCAAAAGAGATTGCCATTGAGTTCATTGCCCAGCGTCCATCGGACAGAATGGGTGTAGTGGTTTTTGCCGGTGAGAGTTTTACACAGTGTCCCCTCACAACAGACAGGGCAACGCTCATAAACCTCATGAAGGAGGTTGAGACTGGGCTTATTGAGGATGGTACTGCGATAGGAAACGGGCTGGCAACGGCAGTTGCCCGTCTTAAAGATTCTCCGGCAAACAGCAGGGTGATAATTCTGCTTACAGATGGTGTTAACAACAGAGGGGAGATTGCTCCGCAGATGGCGGCAGAGATTGCCAAGACATACGGTATAAGGGTTTATACCATTGGTGTTGGTGCAATGGGAATGGCACCGTATCCCGTAATGACTCCGTTTGGAGTGGAGATTCAGCAGGTAAAGGTTGAGATTGATGAGCCGCTGCTTCAGCAGATTGCTAATGATACAGGAGGAAAGTACTTCCGTGCCACTGACAACACAAAGTTGCTGGAGATTTACGGAGAGATAAATGATATGGAGAAGAGCCGTACGACTGTCGATTCATTCCCCATTTACAGAGAGCTCTTCATGACCTTTGCACTTTTTGCACTTGCTGCAATTGCGCTGGAGCTGTTTCTCAGATTGTTCGTTTTAAAGAAAATTCCATAATGAAGATATTTTAAGAATATGATACAATTTGCACAAATAGAATATCTTGCGTTAATACTGATAATCCCGTTCCTCTTTATCTTTCACGGATTGTACAGGAGGAGCAGGAGAAAGAGACTGGAGAAGTTCGGAGATCTGAAACTTATTACTCCTCTAATGCCTCACGCATCAAGAGCCAGGGGATGGATAAAAATCACCCTCTACTCTTTTGCAATCTTCTTCTTTGCAATTGGATTGTCTCGCCCTCAGCTGGGAGCCAGACTTAAGGAGGTTGAGACCCGCGGTGTTGAAATTATGATTGCACTCGATGTCTCGAATTCAATGCTGGCAGAGGATTACTCTCCAAACAGACTGGAGAGGGCCAAGCTGGCAATCTCAAGACTTGTTGATAAACTCAGGGATGACCGAATAGGACTTATAGTCTTTGCAGGGAAATCATTTGTTCAGCTCCCAATAACTGCAGACTATGTTTCAGCGAAGATTTTCCTCAATTCAATCACAACCGGTTCTGTTCCTGTTCAGGGGACAGCAATAGGAGATGCGATCAACACTGCCATTAAGGGATTCAGCCTTGAGAGCCAGAACAGCCGTGCGATTGTGATTATTACCGATGGCGAGAACCACGAAGATGACCCTGTTGCTGCTGCAAAATCTGCACTTGATCTGGGAATACCTGTCTACACAATAGGAATCGGGACAGAGGGGGGAAAACCTATACCGGCCGGCAATGGAGAGCTTTTGAAGGACAAGGAGGGCAATATAGTGGTGACCAAGCTCGATGAAGCAGCCCTCTCGGCTATCGCCGAGGCAGGAGGCGGAGCCTACCTGAGGGCCGGCAACTCCGACTTTGGACTCGAAGCAATTGTAGACAAGATTCACAATATGGACAAACAGAGCTACAAATCTGTTGTATTCGAGGATTTTGATGAACAGTACATGTACTTTTTTGCTATAGCACTCTTCTTCCTGCTCCTCGAGTTTATGGTAGGAGAGCGAAGAGGTTTCAACCTCTTTAACCCGGGGGCAAGAGCTTACAGGTCAGTTAAGAAATGATTTTGACATACGAGAATATGAAAAGGATATTAGTTACATTAATGCTGATTCTCTCCGTGACAGCCCTCTTTGCACAAAAAGAGAGGTGGCAGGTGCGTTCGGGCAACAAGGCGTATGGCAAGGGAGATTACCAGAAGGCCGAGCTTGAATACAGAAGGGCACTGGATAAGGATTCAACATCACTGAGGGCAAAATACAATCTGGCAAACGCAATGTATAAGAACCAGAATGCAGAGGCTGCACAGCAGGTGGCAGGAAAAATGCTCTCCGATTCTACCGGGATTATGCCTTCAGAAAAAGATATGTCTGACATATTCCACAACATGGGCAACTACTCTGTTGCTCAGAAAAAGTGGAGCGAGGCGGTGGAGTCATATAAAAACTCACTGCGGATAAACCCGGGCGACATGGAGACCAAGTCCAACCTGGCCTATGCTCAGAAGATGCTGAAGAACGAACAGGACAAGCAGAATCAGCAAAATAAGGATAACAAAGACAACAAGGACAACAAAGATCAGGATAAGAAAGAGGACAAAAAAGATAACAAGGATAACAATCAAGACAAGAAAGATCAGAATAAGGATCCAAAACAGGATCAGAACCAGAATCAGCCCCCTCCAAAGATAACTCCTCAGGCTGCGCAGCAGATGCTGCAGGCTATTCAGAACAAGGAGAACGAGACCCAGGAGAAGGTGAAAAAAGAGAAAGCAAAATTGCTTGAGAGTCAGCAGAAAGAGAAGAACTGGTAGTAGTTGAAAACTGGAAAATTGAGATAAAGCACTGCAATGAAATTTATGTTTGGAAATATTAAAAGTATTTGGGCTGCGGCACTGCTTATGCTTGCCGGGTTCACTGCCTCTGCGCAGGTAGCATTTAATGTTGATGCTCCCAGAGTAGTGGGGCTGGAGGAGAGTTTCAGGATTGTTTTCATTACCAATGCAGAACCATCCTCTTTTGACCCCCCTTCAATCTCCGGATTTGATGTTCTGGCCGGGCCTACATCTTCCAGGATGAGCAGCACCCAGATTATCAACGGCAAGCGTTCAGAGTCTTTTGAGGTGAGCTACACTTATATTCTCCAGCCAAAGAGTCTTGGAAAACACACAATTTCATCTGCAACAGTTGTTGTGGATGGGAAAAAATATTCTTCCCAGCCGGTTACAATTGAGGTTGTTAAGGGCGAGGATGCAGGCAAGGCTCAGAGTTCAAACAATACAGCGGCAGGAGTCGGGAAAAACGATGTAATGCTCAAACTCTCTGTAAACAAAAGCAGGGTTGTGAAGGGCGAGCCACTCGTAGCCACTCTTAAACTCTACACCAAAGTTCCAATTACGGGATTTGAAGATGTAAAGTTCCCCTCCTTCAACGGCTTCTGGAGTCAGGAGATTGAAACACCGCAAAACATAGAGTTTGTAAGAGAGAATGTAGGCGGCGTAATTTACAACGCTGCGCTGTTAAGAAGATACCTGCTGGTTCCCCAGCAAACAGGCACTGTAAATATCGACCAGTCCGAAATGATTTGCATGGTTCAGGTGCAGAGCTCAAACAGCGGCTCGCCCCGCTCTGTATTCGACCAGTTCTTCAGCGACTACCAGACCGTCCGCAAAAGGATATCGGCCCCTGCTATAAAAGTGGTGGTTGATGCTCTGCCGGCTGGTGCTCCTGCTTCATTTACAGGAGCTGTTGGTGATTTTAAACTCAGCGCCAAATTCAACCGCGACAGTGTAAATGCAAATGAGGCTGTCTCTCTCATGGTAACCATATCCGGTACAGGAAACATTAATCTTGTTGAGGCGCCCAAAATTGAGTTTCCTGCAGATTTTGAGACATACGACATCAAGACAACAGACAAAAGTAGCAAGGGTGGGAGCGGTGCTTCAGGGAGCAAAGTTTTTGAATACCCTCTGATCCCGCGCGGTGCAGGTGACTTCAAAATCACACCGCTGGAATTTACCTACTATGACATTAACAAAAAGAGATATGTCACCCTCACTTCAGAGAATCTCAGGTTAAGGGTTGGCGGAGATATCGGGACCGGCACTGCCTATAACGGCTCCAGTCTGCCTGCAGGAGTCAACAAACAGGCAGTAAAAAGCCTTGGCAATGACGTCAGATATATCCGCAGCGGAGCATCTGGTCTGAAGAGAGGACACAACATGTTCTTTGGCTCTCTTACATATTTTATACTCCTGATTGTTACTGCAGCATTATATGTTGTACTCCGCAAGATCCTGGACAAACGCATTGAGAGAAACCGGGACATAGCTGGTGTTAAGAACCGACGTGCAAACAAAGTTGCAAGGGCAAGACTCAAAAATGCCGAGACACTGCTCAAACAAAATCTCAACTCTGCATTCTATGAGGAGCTTTACAGAGCTTTGCTCGGATATGCATCAGACAAATTCTCACTTCCTGTTTCTGAACTTTCACGTGAAAAAATTGGAGAGAGTTTCGCAGCAAGAAATACAGTTCAATCTGTAACCGATGAATTTTTCTCATTAATGGATACATGCGAATTTGCCCGTTATGCTCCAAATCAGGGCAATGTAGAAATGCAAAACAATTACGACCGTGCAATGAAACTCATATCTGCTCTTGAAGGGCAAGGCTCAGATTCAAAATCCTTCATCCCGAAAATTAAATCAGTACCGGTTATTCTGCTTCTTGCAGGATTAATGACGCTCAATGCCTCCCTTTCATCTGCCGCTATATCCCAAAATGATCAGCAGGGTCAGCAAACTCTTACCCTTGCAAATCCTGCCGCAAAACAGGATTCGGCGCAGAATCAGCAGACAATCCAGATGCAGCCTGCCTCCGGAGCTGACGCAATTAACACAGCAGTTGCGGCTATCACGGTTACAGACGATCGCGAGCTTTGGAACATTGCCAGTGAAAGATATATCCAGAACGATTTTCAGGGTGCGCTTGCGCATTACCTCAAAATTGAGGAGCTTGGTTACACTTCTGAATCTCTGCTTTACAATCTGGGAAACACATACTTTAAACTCCGCGATTACGGAAAGGCGATTCTATATTATGAACGCGTACTTAAGATGGATCCGTCTGACAGGGATGCCGCAAGCAACCTGGCTCTGGCAAGGGATTACACCCTCGATAAAATTGAGGAGGTTCCCGAATTCATTCTTACTACCTGGGTAAAAGGAATCAACTACTCTATCTCATCTAACGGATGGGCATATATTTCAGTTATCCTCTTTATTGCCTTTGCAGTGCTCATGCTGGGATTCCGCTTTGCACCGGTATCGAGGCTGCGCAAGCTCTCCTTCTTTCTGGCTATGCTGATGCTCCTTCTTGGCCTCTTTGCCTCTCTCTTCGCCTGGAATCAGAAACGCGCCTTCCTGACCAGAGATACCGCAATTGTGATGAAACCGGTAAGTACAGTAAAGAGTTCGCCTGACAGTTCCGGCAAAACACTCTTCATTCTCCATGAAGGTACCAAACTCACAATCCTCGAAGAGCTCGGCGGATGGCAGCGAATCCAGCTTGCCGACGGTCGCGAGGGGTGGATAATCTCTATAGATATTGAGGTGATCTAAGATTACAAAACTACCACGTGGGAAACTTTAGTGCCACATGTCAGCCTAAATTACATTACGCTGTATATCAATCAGATGTAATTTCTAATTCTAGATTTTGGAATAATTATTTATACCTAACTATCTGTATTGTAGATAAATGTAATTTAGGCTGACATGTCCATTTTGCTGGCTAATGGTTAAAAGAGGGTACCGTCAGCTTTGCTGCCGGTGAAGGTGCAGCGCTTCGCGCGCCTATGTTGCCTCAGAGGTAAAGTGTCAAATGTCTGACTTAGAGTCAAATACGAAAAAGTGTCAAATCTCTTAAAGTGCTTACTTTAAATGATTTGACACTTTACCTCTGAGGTGAAGTGCTGGCTGCAGACGGCAGGCGGCCACTGAACCAGTGGCCCTGCAGAGCATATTTACTTGTATAATCCTTTTCTTGAGAGGATCTTCGGCTGATTGGCGAGGTTGTAAAGTACGACGGCCATAACGGTTGAGGTGTGCTCCATGTATTCGGGGATTGACATGTTGTAGGTGTCGCGCTCGGTGTGCCAGATTTCGCCGTAGTTGAAATCGTAGCCCTTAGGGTCGGCATTGCCAAAGCTGATGGTTGGAATACCGTTAATTGCAAAGTGGGCGTGGTCTGAGCCTCCTGCAGTTGTTGGTTTTGGTCTTGGATCGCCGGGGCGCTTGTTAAGTGTGAACGGGAATTCGGGATTGATCTCGTTCAGACGTGCGGTTGCCTTGGCAAAGTCGTCGTACATGGCGGGCGGCACGGTAATACTGTTGGTGATGGTTGGGCCTCCGTCGCGGTTAAAGTAGTTTGAAATCTTCTCGTATTTATCCTTGTTGTTTTCTACCCAGAATTTTGAACCCCAGAGTCCGAACTCCTCTCCGGCCCAGAGGGCAAAAACAATTGAGCGCTTTGGTTTGCCGCCCGCCATCATGATCATTCTGGCAGCCTCAAGGTTGGGAGCAACGCCTGTTCCGCAGTCAACACCGCCTGTTGCAACATCAAATGCATCGAGGTGACCTCCGCTCATAACATATTCATCAGGAAATTCTGTTCCCCTGATAATTCCAAGAACATTGTGGTATTTCACAGGTCCCGGTTTGAAATGGTTTCTGATATCAAACTCCAGCTGGAAGTAGCGGCGCTCCTTTACCTTCTGAAGGATGATTTTATACTGATGCTCGTCCAGTTTAATGTCCGGGCAGGTTGGGAGTTCGTCCCAGCTCATGTATTCAACATTTTTTCTGTCGTATAATGCACGGATGGGAACTGTCGAAGACTGAATAATTCCAAGAATCCCGGCATCCCTCATCTCTTTGTAAAAGAGTGCCGGAGCATCCTTAAGAGGTTTGGTCTCAAGTTTTGGTTTGTCCGGATTCTCTCTGTTGATCCTGTTTATAGAGTCGTTATATCTTGCAATCTTGTTGTTTTCCTGAATAATCTGCGAACGGAGAGTGTCGGCATATTCTGAATAGTCTACCGGCCATCCTTCATTCTCACCTGTTATCAGAACCCATGCGCCCTTTAGTTTTCCCTTCATTCTCTCGAACTCGGCACGGGTCTTTGGCTCCATCATAACGTGTCCTCTCTGAACACCTTTTGTACCTGATGTATAAGAGGGAGTAGCAAAATGGAGAATCATCCCGTCGTCGTCCAGCATTTTACCAAACCAGGGTCCTCTGTTGAACCCTACAGGAAGCTCGCCGGCCTCCTGAATAACAACCTCCAGGCCCCATTTTTTGAAGAGATCTGCTGCCCAGTATGTGGCATTCTCGTATGCGTCAGAACCAAGAAGGCGTCCGCCTATCCTGTTTGTGAGCACGTCAAGGTGCTTCATTGTCTGGTTGTCTGTCTGCCCAATTTTGATGATAGAACTTACTACATCATTATGATTTATTTCGGGCGAGGAATTCTGCTTCTGCTGCGACCATGCAGAGGAGGGGGTAAGAATCAGCATCAGAAAAACCGATACTGTGGTTATAATAGTTTTCATAGATAAATTAATGGTTTGATACAAAAATAGAATTATAAAGTTACAATTTTATATTTTTGTCCCTCAGCAAATAAAAAATTCAGAATGGGAAAGAAAAAACTAAAAATGCCGCACACCTTCGTGATAATTTTCGCGCTGATTGTTGTGAGTGCAATTGTTACCTTCATTGTACCGGGCGGGGAGTATGTGAAGATTACCACAGATGGAGTTGAAAGCCTGGAATTCAGGTATATTGACAATGCTCCTCAAAGCTGGCAGATACTCACAGCCTTCTATAAAGGATTTACCCGTCAGGCGGGAATAATAGTTTTCATTCTGGTTATTGGAGCCGCCTTCTGGGTGGTAAACTCCTGCAAAGCAATTGATGCCGGAATCTTCTCTTTTCTGAGATTTACACGCAAACTCGAGAGGTTCTCATGGCTGAGGTCAATAGGAGTGAACAATGTTGTAATTGTTCTGATAATGCTTATGTTCAGTTTGTTTGGAGCCATTTTTGGCATGAGCGAAGAGACAATTGCATTTGCAGTTATACTGATTCCCCTTGCAATCTCAATGGGATATGACTCAATAGTGGGAGTGGCGCTTGTATACGTTGCAGCCCATGTGGGCTTCGCCGGAGCCATCCTCAACCCCTTCACAATTGGAATTGCACAGGATATTGCCGGTTTGCCAATGTTTTCAGGCATTGAATACCGCTTCTTCTGCTGGATTGTTCTAAATGTCATAACAATTGGATTCATACTTATCTACGCTGCAAGAATCAAAAAGAATCCGCAGAGATCCATCATGTACGAAGAGGATGCATACTGGCGCAGTAAGGCCGAAGGCGAGACTGAGGTTATTGAGTACCACACTCCGCGCTCCGGCTGGGTCAGTTACGTAATTGCCCTCGCAGTAACTGTGCTTTTTGCTGCCGCATATCCGCAAACGCTTATAAAAGTGGGAAACAGCACTGCCGACATCCCTTTTCTGCTGCCGGCACTGGCACTGGCGTTTGCCCTGTTCGGGTACATGTCGCTCCGCAAGAGCGTTCACTTTTTTGTGCTGAACCTGCTCTTCTTTACAATCATCTTTCTGATTGTAGGAGTAATGGGCTACGGCTGGTATATAGGTGAAATCTCGGCACTCTTCCTGGCTCTTGGTATTCTCAGCGGTATAGCTGCAGGATACAGCGGCAATGAAATTGTTGCCAAACTTACCGAGGGGGCGAGGGATATTCTCTCAGCCGCTCTGGTAGTGGGTCTGGCTGCCGGAATCATTGTTATTCTTGAAGAGGGCAAGGTAATCAATACGATCCTGCACGAGATGTCCCTCGCTATGAACGACGCCGGCCGTGTTGGCTCTCTGGGAGCGATGTACATGATTCAGACATTCATAAACATAGTAATCCCCTCTGCAAGTGCAAAGGCCGCAATCACAATGCCCATTATGGCACCATTCTCCGACCTTATTGGTGTATCAAGACAGGCAACCGTTATGGCATTCCAGTTTGGCGACGGATTTACCAACATGATTACCCCAACCTCAGGAGTCCTTATTGCCGTCCTCTCCATTGCCCGCATCCCATATGCAAAATGGTTCAAATGGGTGTTGCCGTTTATACTCACAATGATAGTCATTGGATTTTTGCTGCTGCTCCCGACGATATTTATGAAACTCAACGGGTTTTAGACGGAAGGCCTGGGGCTTCTGCGCCGCAATTTCTGTTAACTAGTTTATATACAGACTGCTATAAAAGAGAAACTCTGCGCATTGCAGAGTTTCTCTTTTGTAATCAATTGATATATTTTGAGTTAACAGAAATTGCGGCGCAGATTATTTGCCCAGCCGCCGGCCCGCCGGCTATTTGCTGCCCGGCCTTCTGGCCACATAGCGGCCATAGTTTGGTGAGTCCTCTTCGACAGCCATTTTTCCGCGGAAACCTTCTGTGGCAACTCCGGCAGGAACTGCCGGAAAGGCAGGGAAGGAGCCGGTGGTGATCTTGGTGAGACATGCCTTAACCCAGTCTTCAGTTATGCCAAATTCGTGGTAGAGGTCGTCAGGTCTGGCGTGGTCCGGAGCAATTCCATCGACATAGTGACCCTCTCCTAGGCTGTTAACAGAGAAGAAACTGATAGGAAGGAAGACATAGTCGGGGCTTTCGTAATCCTCTTCGGGATATGGGATAACATACATGCCGTTTGGCTTACCGTACGAGGTGCGGCCTACAACAACAACATTCATGAGAGGTTTGAAACCGTTAATAATAATCTCACTTGCAGATGCTGTTCCGCCTGACGACAAAATAAACATTCTGTCGAGGTTGAGTGAGTTAGCAATTCTTTTTACAATGGTCTTAGTCTCTGTCGCGTTGTCGTATTGAGAGTATTTGTCGTTATGCTCTCTTCTGCTGACAATTTTTCCTTCGGCAGAAGCTGGGGCAATGTAGTTAGAGAGGAGTGAGGTAGCCTCGCCGTCTCCGCCGCCGTTGTACCTGAGGTCAAGAATCAGCTCCTTAATACCTGCTGACTTGAGGGTTGCCATTGCGTCATGAATGTCGGAAAGCATATGGGCATTGAAGGTGTAGTAGTTGAAATAACCAACAGGATGTGGCAGCCCCGGGAACTGGGCAGATGTATATACCTCTGTTTTGAATACCGACCTGGTATTGATTACCCTTGAAGTTGCTGTGAATGTTTTGGCAACACCGGCATGGTCACGGAATGTGAATGTATTGGTTGCCTTTGCCATCTGAGTTTCAAAGGTATTGTTTCTAACAAGGTCCATAACGGGAGTATTTGCCACATGAGTCAGCTCCCATCCCCTTTTAACTCCGTTTTCTGAAAATGGTGTGTTAGGGAACACATACCTGACTCTTATTGAGTAGTCGTTGTAGTGATCTACAGGCTGAGCAAAGCTAGCCCCGAAGCTGGTAGATACACCTGCGTTGTTGTCCAGGTAATCCTGACCGCTCATCATCCATGACCATCTGTCCTGAGAAACCAGATGCTTGTCGAAATAGTCATAAACATCAATTGAAGATGTCTGGCTTATGTTAGCCGGTACATCCTTGTACCAGTAATATATGTCATGCATAATTTCGCTCACAAAGTTGAAAAGCTTGGTGCGGGCTGTAATGTTTTCAATTATCTCTTCCGGGTCACAAGATGTGAATGAAGCAGTTGCGAGAATTACTGCAGCAACTGTCATTAAAATTCTTTTTCTAAAAAAACGAGCCATATTTCTGTATTTATTTAAACAAATTTAAACATTTTGTTGGTTTCTTCGTTTTAAAGATGAACAACAAATACAGAAACATATTTTTAAAGAATATATACAAATTATGAAAGATCTAACAGCAATTGAAACAAAGGGCGTATTTGCCGCAAAGGGTAATCCGCTTACTCTTCTTGGAAATCAGATTAAGGTGGGAGATGTTGCTCCCGAGATTGTAGCGTCAGACAATACTCTGGCAGATGTGAAGTTATCTGATTTTAAGGGTAAGGTAGTGGTATTAAGTGTGTTCCCTTCTATTGACACAGGAGTGTGCGCAGCTCAGACAAGAACATTCAACAAAAAGGCAACTGACCTTTCGAAAGATGTGGTGATTTTGACGCTGTCTAAAGATCTTCCGTTTGCACTCGGCCGTTTTTGCGCTGCCGAAGGCATAAACAACATCCATACACTGTCCGATTTTAAATTTTCACGTTTCGGGCTGGAGTATGGTTTCCTGATAAAGGAAAACCAGCTGCTCGCAAGAGGTGTTGTGGTTATTGATAAAAATGGAGTAGTAAAATACAAAGAGATAACCAAGGATATTCTTGATGAGCCGCAATACGATCTTGCAATGGCTGCCGTAAAGCAGTTAGTGTAAGGTCAAGTCTCTCAATAATTTTGAGTGATCATTAGTTATTAGTTAGTGGTTGGGGCCGCCTGTGAAGGTGGCCCTTTTTTTATTGCTAAGTTTTCAAATCGCACATGTCAGCCTAATTTACAAAGCCCATGATATCAGCTATTTGTAATTTCTAATTCTGCATTTTCTAAAATTTCATCATTGCTAACTACTTGTATTATTGATGATTGTAAATTAGGCTGACATGTGAATATGTGTTTACCCTGTTTACCCCTGGGGAAAAGTGTCAGATGCTTGATAAACAGGCATTTGTGCAAAATCAAGATGTTTTCTAACTAATTGTATATGTGATGTTTGACACTTTTCCCCAGGGGAAAATGCACGAGAGTAAGTGCGTTACCTCAGAGTAAAAGTGTCAAATGGTCGAATAACAAGTAAATACGAAAATTCGCATATTTGGCTAATGTGTTGTTAATGTGATATTTGACACTTTTCCTCTGAGGCAGAAGGTGGTCGGTGGGTAACTAGAACCAGGAGCCTGGATTTAAATACTGTCTTTACGAGTCTTTTTGAGCAGCAGGTGAATTGTTACGCCAACGGCAATGGCGGTGAGAATCAGCCTTACATGCAGTTTATCTGTAGCCAGAAAAATGGTGGTGAGCATGGTTATCCATAAGAGGCTGATGGTTTTGACTTTGACTCTGAGGGGAATTCCCTCTTTAGAGAGGTATGCTTTAATGTAGGGTCCCAGATATTTGTGGTTGAGCAGCCACCGGAGCCGGCTGTATGAGGAGTTCATGTAAAAATATACAGCAAGCAGTAAAAATGGGGTTGTGGGTATGAGGGGCAAAAATATACCGATTGTTCCAAGGGCCACAAAAATTGATGCAAGTGCTATATAAATAATGCGTTTCAAATTCCTATTTTTTTAACTTTGCAAAGATACCTACTTTTAAACTAAACGACAACTATGGAAAACTTCGCAGCCTTAGTAGACAAGGTTAGTGCATTATTGTGGGGATGGCCCATGATTGTGCTCCTTCTGGGAACCCACCTCTATCTGACAATCATCCTGAAATTCCCTCAGAGAAAGATTTTTACGGCAATCAAGCTATCGGTAACCAAAGACAAGGCTGCATCGGGCGATGTAAGTCAGTTTGGTGCCCTTGCAACTGCTCTTGCAGCAACAATCGGAACCGGTAATATTGTGGGAGTGGCAACAGCAGTAGCTCTTGGAGGACCAGGCGCAGTACTCTGGACATGGCTCACCGGTGTGTTTGGGATTGCAACAAAGTATTCGGAAGGACTTCTTGCAATCAAGTACCGGGTTAAGACTGCCGACGGCACTATGCTTGGCGGGCCAATGTACGCGCTGGAAAAGGGACTAAAGATGAAATGGCTGGCGATTCTGTTCAGCATTTTTACGGCTGTGGCAGCATTTGGAATCGGAAACACTGTTCAGGCAAATTCAATAGCCCTGCTCATGAACGAAACATTCTCCTTCTCTCCGGTGTGGACAGGAATAATTCTCAGCGCAGCAACAGCGCTTGTCATTCTTTTTGGAGTTAAGGGAATTGCAAAAGTCTGCGGAACACTCGTTCCTTTTATGGCCGTTTTCTATATACTCGGCTGCCTTGTAATCCTTTGGATTAACTCAGCCTTCCTGGGCGATGCATTTAAACTCATTTTTGAATCGGCATTTACTACAAAGGCAGCAGGCGGAGGATTTGTGGGCACAACAATCATGATGGCGGCGCGCTACGGAATCGCGCGCGGACTCTTTTCAAACGAATCAGGCCTCGGATCTGCACCAATTGTAGCTGCAGCAGCCCAGACCCGCAATCCTGTCCGTCAGGCCCTGGTCTCTTCAACCGGAACATTCTGGGATACCGTTGTAGTTTGCGCCCTCACCGGACTAGTACTCGTAAGCTCAATCATTGCCCACCCGGACATTGACCACACTCAGGGAGCCGCCCTCACAAAGGCCGCCTTCTCAAAGATTCCATACATTGGATCCTGGATCCTCACCATAGGCATCATCACCTTTGCCTTTTCAACCATCCTCGGCTGGTCCTATTACGGAGAGCGCGCCGTTGAATACCTGGGAGGAAAAAGGCTGATTCTCTACTACCGCCTCTTCTGGATAGCCGCCGTTTTTGGAGGATCTGTGCTGAATCTCTCTCTTGTCTGGGGAATTGCCGACAGCATGAATGCGCTCATGGCCATCCCTAACCTTGTTGCCCTGTTGCTGCTCTCAAGGGTGCTCATCAAGGAGACCAACAAATACCTCTGGGAGGGACGCCTCGACGAGGCCGGGGAGTAATTTTCCCGATTGGCCGGGTGAGTAACCTCACAACTCAAATAAAGATAAAGCTGTCAGTTTTGGCAGCTTTTCTTTTTAGATATTACTGCATGGACAAACAGAGCCACAGCAACGCTGTTTTTCTTAACGCTTTTTTCTTTGTGTTTTGCGGGGCCTGCGGGATTACTCACCCGGCTAATCCTCTTAATTGATTTTGAAGATGGTGCCGGGCAGAGGCCCGGCGAGAGTTAGCCTTCGGCAAAGGTTTTTCATGCTTGCATGCCGGTTGTCGCATCTCTTTGCCGGGTAAGGGTTTCGAGTGTGTTTTCTGTGGCAATTTTTAGAGACCCGTACGGCTGTAACTGATTGTATATCTGTAAGTAGCACTTTGTCCCCGCGGATCATCCGCGGGGACAAAGTGGCTCTCGTTGATTAACAGCGCGTTGCAGCCGTACGGGTCCCCCTTAAAATCTCACGAAACTGTTTACTGATCTGGATTTAGTGAATTTTTAACTCTGCCAGAGTTTTTAGCAACATGCAGATTGTGAGTGATATATGATTTTAATCAAGGCGTTTTTTGACCTGTGAAATTTGCTAAGTAATACATTATGAGCAAATTCGTAAAAACTCTGGCAGAGTTTTACCTGCGCGCGCAGCGCTGCACCGCCACCGGCTGCGGAGCGGCCGGTACCTTATAGCTCTGAAAGAGCTGCATTTGCACATGTCAGCCTAAATTACAATTGATTGATTATTTGTGATATAGCAACTTGATTGTTTAAAATTTTCTAAAATTAGAAAACGTAAATACCTGATTATATGCATAATGTAAATTAGGCTGACATGTGCGATTTGTTATTGGTATTCAAAAAAATAAGTTTCCCGGAATTCCCGGAAAACTTATTTTTTAATCACTTAGTAAACAGTACCGCCGCTCTTACTTCAGGAAACTGTATTTCTTTCCGTAATCCAGCATTTGCTGAAGGAAGTCGCTTGGGTATTCGATTTTGTAGTCGGTTACCTTGCCGTCTTTCTCAACAGGGACAATGTTTGGATTGATGAATCCGCCGTATGGCTTGAGGTTGAGGGAGGCGTAACGGTCGAGAACCTCTTTGTGGAGCTTCTGGTCAATCTTAACGCCGTAGGTCTCGATGAGGTCTTTGCCGGCAGCGTAGTCGCCCTCAGATTTGATTCTCTGAAGTTCGGCAAGCAGCTCTCCGAAGAGACCGCGAAGTTTTGCGTAGTCGTTAATCACAAAGTATGTTTTGCCGTCGCGCTCGCGCTGTTCAATAACATCTTTTCCGCCTTCGGCTTTGCCCTTACCGTTAATGAAGCACCACTCGGCAATCATTTTGCGACCCTGCATGTGAGCCTGGTTAACATTTTTGCCAAGTTCAATACGAACAAACTGAGTAAAGAGACCATTGCGGATATATGAGTTGTATTCGGCCTTGTATGCATCTGCATCAGGAATAATTCCAAGCTCAACAAGTTTTGCATCGGCAATGTAGTAGAGCGCAAAGATGTCGGCACGGGCCTCTTCAAGAGATGAGCTGTAGTCCTTGAGTGAGCCGGCAGGAACACCCGGGCGCAATTGCCCCGAACCGTGTCCGAGGCATTCGTGAAGGTCTGTGTGAAGATTGTTGGTGAGTGAGCCATACTCCTTCATAAGAGCGATTTCGGCCTCATCCCACGAAAACTCAGTTGTCAGACTCTTTGGTGCCTCCTCTGCAGCCTTGTCATAGGCATCGCCAATGTTTGCTATGGTAACAGATTTTGAGCCATGCTCCTTTCTGATCCAGTCTGCATTTGGAAGGTTAATTCCCAGCGGAGAAACCGGATGGCAGTCACCGCCAAGCTGAGCAACAGTTATAACCTTTGCTGACACCCCTTTTACCTCTTTCTTTTTGAAGTCGGCATTAACAGGAGAGTTATCCTCAAACCACTGGGCATTTGCGCTGATGATATCTGTGCGCTTTGATGCCTCCATATCCTTGAAGTTAACCACAGACTCCCATGTAGCCTTCATGCCCATAGGGTCGTTGTAATCTTCAATAAATCCGTTGATGAAATCTACCTGGCTTTCGGTATCCTTAACCCATGCAATGTTGTACTCATCCCAGATGTTGAGGTCGCCGCTCTTGTAGTACTCAATAAGTTTAGCAATGTAACCCCTCTGAGTGTCATTTTCTGCAACAGCAGAGGCAGCCTCAAGGTGAGAAATAATCTTCTCAATTGCAGGACCATAAAGTCCGCCTACCTTATAAACCTCCTCGAAAATCTTGCCGTCTCTCTTAACCAGTTTAGAGTTAAGACCATATGAAACCGGGGTAGTATCCTTTGCATCAATCATCTTTGCATAGAATGCCTCAGCCTCGGCCTTGCTCACGCCTTCATAGAAGTTGACAGCACTTCCAAGCAGCAGGTCGCCTTCGCCTGTTATGTTTTTTCTGTGCGGATAAACTGCCGGATCGTAAAGCAGCGGAAGGATCTCTGCCGATTCGCCCTCCTGTCCGCTCTCTGTGAGCAGTTTTGAGAAATACTCCTGACTGCATTCAGGGATGAATTTCTCCTCTGCATAGTGGTGGTGAATACCATTGCTGAAGAATACCCTTTTTGCATATATCACGAAGTTCTTCCAATCTTCGCTCTCTTTTTCGCCTTTGTAGTTTTCGAAAATGTTCTCCAGTACCTTGCGGATTCTGAGTCCGTGCTTGAAGTTCTGATCCCAGAAGATGTCGCGTCCGCTTTTGGCAGCCTCGCTCAGGTGGTAGATATACTCTTTCTGCTGGAATGAGAGAGAGTCCCAGCCCGGGATTCTGTAACGGATTACTTTAATGTCGGCAAATTCATCTGCCAGATATTTAAAGGGCTCCTCCTTAACGGCGGATTCCTTGCATGAGCTGAACATCAGCCCCAGTGCGCCTGCAAACAGCATAATTTTTAGATATTTCATATAAGAAAGATAAAATTTGAAACAAAGATAATAAAGATGGAGTGTATATTTGCACCAATTTTTACAACTCCATTGTTTTCATACAGATAAAAGTAACTGACCTTATGAATGGTGCATATACAATTCTTCTGCTGGTTGTAGCAAATATTTTTATGACTCTCGCCTGGTACGGCCACATAAAACTTCAGCAAACCGGAGCAATAAGCAACTGGCCGCTGTACGGAGTCATTCTCTTTTCGTGGATGATTGCGCTTGTAGAATATGTGTTCCAGGTGCCCGCCAACCGCATGGGCTACATAGGTAACGGCGGAACATTCACCCTCATGCAGCTCAAGGTCATTCAGGAGGTCATCACCCTTGTTGTCTTTGTAGTCTTCTCAACCATGTTCTTCGGAAACGAACCCATCCGCTGGAACCACTTCGCCGCCTTCTTCTGTCTGGTGATGGCGGTATATTTTGTGTTTATGAAGTAGGGCACGATCTGCGCCGCAATTTCTGTTAATTATCAGAAATGTAATTAATTAGGAAAGAGAAACTCTTTGAAAGCAAAAGTTTGTTGTTTGTAATGTGCAGTATATTAATTAGTTAACAGAAATTGCGGCGCAGAGCATTTTTATTCTATATTTGTATGTTACAAATTCATAAACTAACCTAATTAATGAAAATCAAAGCATTATTGTGTTTGCTGCTGGCATTGCCGGTGGCAGAGCTCTCTGCACAGGACAAGATGCTCGACCTCCTCAAAGGGGAGATCAAGAGTCAGATGACTGTCCTGCAGAAGGGGGAGTACCCTCCCTATTACATGAGCTACAGGGTGATTGACAATCACACCCGTATCGTCCGCTCCTCAATGGGAGCTACCAACAACATCGAAGAGGACAAACAGGTGATTTTTATCCCGCAGGTAAGAATCGGCTCACCCGAATTCGACAATTTCCGCGAAGCTCAGAATGGCGCACCTACAAGCAGATTTGCCGGCCCTCCAACCGTGCTGCTGCCTGCAGATCTCACAGGAGGTCTCGATGCCGTTAAGGAGATTATGAGAGAAGAGGTAAACAGCCGTTACAAATTTGCTGTCTCAAGCTACGAAAGGGCAAAGGGTAAGAAGAATGTTCAGGTCGAGAACCAGGACCAGTCTCCCGACTTTACCCCTGTTAAGCCTGAGAAGTCGTTTGAACCTGCCCTCAAAGATGACAAAAGAGCTTTTGACACAGAAAAGTGGCAGAAGAGACTCAACAAATACAGCGGCATCTTTGCAGAGAACAAGGACATTATCTCTGCGAATGCCACAGTGAGCTTCAAAATCTGGAGAAGATACTTTGTCTCTACAGAGGGAGCCGAGGTTGTTGAGAACAATACATACGCGCTTTTGAGCATCAGGGCGGTGACCATGGCAGACGACGGAATGGAGCTTCCGCTTCATGTAAGTTATTTTGCATATTTTCCGTCTGAGTTGCCTTCTGAGGCCGATATTATTAAGGATATCAAAGAGATGTCTGCAAAGCTGACAAAGCTGAGGGTTGCTCCGCTTGTTCAGCCTTTCACAGGACCGGCACTGCTTTCCGGCTCGTCAAGCGGCGTGTTTTTCCATGAGATATTCGGCCACAGGATTGAGGGACAGAAGATGAAGAGCGACCGTGACGGTCAGACTTTCAAGAATATGGTGGGCGAATATGTGCTGCCAAAATCCCTCAGCGTCTATATGGACCCTACAATGAAAAAGTACCACGGGAATGCTCTTAACGGTTTCTATACGTTTGATGACCAGGGCGTAAGAGGGGAGAGGGTTGATGTTGTAAAGGATGGTATCCTCAGAAACTTCCTCA
>PHDT01000007.1 GCA_002842695.1 Bacteroidetes bacterium HGW-Bacteroidetes-10
GGCTTCGGCCATGGCGAGGGGGATCTGGGCTTCGGCTTCGATTACTTTGGCGCGGGCTTCCTGGGCCTTGGCTTTCATCTCTTGTTCGAGGGCGACGGCCATGGCGCGTTTTTCTTCGGCGCGGGCCTGTGCAATGTTCTTGTCGGCATTGGCCTGGTCCATCTGAAGGACTGCGCCTATGTTGCGTCCGATGTCTATGTCGGCGATGTCAATGGAGAGGATCTCGAAGGCGGTGCCGGCGTCGAGGCCTTTGTCGAGTACTACCTTGGAGATGGAGTCGGGGTTCTCCATAACGGATTTGTGGGATTCGGCGGAGCCGATGCTTGATACGATGCCTTCGCCTACGCGGGCGAGAACTGTCTCTTCGCCGGCACCGCCCACAAGCTGCTTAATGTTGGCTCGTACGGTTACCCTTGCCTTTGCGATAAGCTGAATACCATCTTTTGCAACGGCGGTAACTGGTGGGGTGTTAATCACCTTTGGGTTTACGGACATCTGCACGGCTTCGAATACGTCGCGGCCGGCGAGGTCAATGGCAGCTGCCATCTTGAAGTTGAGGGCAATGTTTGCCTTGTCTGCAGAGATGAGGGCGTTTACTACGTTAGGGACATTTCCCTTTGCAAGGTAGTGTGCCTCGAGTTCGTTTGCATTCAGCTCAAGACCGGCTTTGGTTCCGGTAATCATAGCCATAACAATGGTTCCGGGAGGGACCTTTCTCCAGCGCATGAGGACAAGCTGTAAAAGCGAGATTCTCACACCCGAGATGAGTGCCTGAAACCACAGGGTTATCGGGAAGAACCATAAGAGGATGGTAAGTCCAACGATGGAGATACCTATCCAAACCAGATAGAGTGTTAATTCTGCCATATTTTTAGTTGTTTAATTGTTTTACGATTATTTTGCCGTCCTCTGTGGATACAACCTCCACCTGACGGCCTCTGTCTATTATGCCCTGAATTGAGCTCACTTCTGTGTCAACTTCGCCAAACCTTGCTTTTCCCATAGGGGCAAGCCTGCTGATGGTTATGCCGGTAGTGCCTTCTGATATGCCTTTTTCTGAAGGGAGAGAGTCTGATTTTGAGGTTATCTTCTCATGGAGTGTGGCCATTTTCCAGGTTTTGGAGCGCAGGATGAGCCATGTCGAGACCGATGTTGCCACTATGATAGAGCCAAGGATAATGAGCCCGGTGGTTTTGTCGAACATTGTGAAGCCTAGAATGGCTGCTCCAATTAGTGAAAGGAGTCCCAGAATTCCGGGGATTCCGAATCCGGGAACAATAAGTACCTCTATTGCGAGAAGTATAATCCCAATTACAATGAGCGTAATTATGAGCGACATATCTGTTTTATTTAACGTTACTACTCCTGGTCTCTCTTTATCTCTTCAAGTGTTGCCCCAAGTGCCCCGGCCTCTGTGAGTGCAGTGAATACTTTCTCTGCCTCTGCCTTAGTGCTGAACGGCCCTATGTAAAAGAGAGCCTTTCCGGATGCAATTCTGCGGGCGATGTCTTTGTTGGTTGCTTCACGGGCAGCATCCAGAAGTTTCTGAGGAAGGCCTTCCGGGTGTCCTGTGATTTTCACCTGAAAGGTAACATTTTCTGAGATCTTTTCCTCAAGCAGTCTGGCCTCTTTTACGCCAATACTCTTGCCATCCATGTATGCAAGTGCGTGTGCACCTCTGAATCCCAGCTTTTTAACCTCAGATAAAGTCTTGGAAACTTCGTCATAAGTATTGAAATTTCCGGCTGTGTAGAGCCACTTTCCGGTTCTGGTTTTCTGCTCATATACAGGATTTATGCCTTTGAAAGCAGCATTCTGAGATTTTGATGATGAAACGGCAAGCTGAATTCTGTATACCAGTCCGGCAGCGGCCGGCTCATCCGGTATCACCTCAGTTGCCTTATCTATACGGAACGAGTAGTCAAATGGCTTTTCCGGAATTTTAACCTCAGTGAAGGGAAGTTTTCCGGCACTTCTCTTTTCTATATCAAATGCTGTGAGCTTTACAGGCTCTTCAACAATAATCTGAACCTCCTGTTTCTCTTCTTCACGCGGAATAATTACCCCTTTACTCAGAAACTCCATCTCCCGCTCCTGTACAGCCTTTCCTGCCATACGCAGCTTCTCCTGCATTTCGGTTATTGATATCTCGGCATTGGTTATCTCTCTCTCCAGGGAACTTCTGTCTGCCGAATTGCTCATCGACAAAAACTTGTTTCTGGCTATCCCGGTCGCTTTAAGGGTGGAGTCAATCTGACGCTGAATCTTGCGAACCTCCTTTACCAGCGAAGAGTAGTCTCCTGCTTCCGGAACTGTTTTTACACCGGCATTGCCGGAAGTTGCAGCATTTGCCGCCATTTGCGCTCTCTCCTCACTCTCCGGAATGAGCCTTGCAATTCTTGCTGCCTCAGCCGCCGACCCGATTGCACTCTTTACAGGGGTGAGTTCAAACTCCAGGCGGTAAATGCGCACGCTGTCTGCTGTTGCATTGTCCCTGTTGGATACAAGAATTGAGAACTCCTTGTCAAGCGAGTTTATAAAAAGGAAGTCGTCTGCAGGGGAGGAGTAGGGGAAGCCAAGGTTCTGCGGAATGCCCCACTCACCCTTCTTCTGGTCGAAGCGGGAGACATAGAGGTCGAATCCGCCTGCGCCGTACTGTCCGTTGGATGCGAAGTACAACTCTTTGCCGTCCCTTGAGAGGATGGGAAGAATCTCATCACCGGGAGAGTTAATGAATGAGCTGAGGGGCTCTGGCGAAAGCCATGTGTTATCTTCTCCTTTTATTATGCGGAATATGTCGTAATTGCCTGCTTTTCTGTATGCCGAAAAATATAGAGTGTCTGCACCTTCGCGGTAGAAGAGGGCATTATTTGGGATAAAGCCGGAACGTGATTTGCCAAAGGATTCGGGAACAGGAGTCCAGGAGCCGTCTTCGAGGCCCGGGACGTAATGAAAGAAGTCTGCCCTTGGGGCATTTGCCCTGCCCTGAGGTATTGGTCTGGATGCATATTCGAGCATGCCGGAGCCATTCTCGCTCCTTGCAATCTGTATTGTCAGTGTCTTGATAAACGCGGTGTCCCGGGCCTCGGAGATAAGTTCCCTGTAAATATCTGTCGCCTCACGGAAATTATATGCCCTGCGGAGCTCCTCTGCACGAAGATATTTCTGGTTGTTGTTTTGCTCCTGAGCATACGTCAGACTACCTGCCAGCATAAGGATCGATAGCAAGAAGATAGACTTATTCATATATGATTATTGTAATAGTGAGCAACAAAATTACGAAAATCTTCATATTTTGTGAAAAAATACTACTTTTGTAGGCTAATTTTCGAAGAATTATATAATATTAAAACAGATATTCCATGCAAAGTAAAGGTGCCATAAGATTCGTGGCAATTTTGATCGCCCTGGCCTGTATCTATCAGCTGTCATTTACATGGGCAACGAGACATCAGGAAAAGAAAGCAAAAGAGTATGCTGCTTTGGCTGTTGAGGCCGAAAAAAGCACTCCCGGCTTCGCCCTGATTTCCGATTTAGAGAAACCTTTTTATCTCGATTCACTTCTTCTTGCAAAAGAGAGGTTCTATCTCGATTCAATAACTGCCGAGAAGGTATTCCTCGGTTTTACCTTCAAAGAGGTAAAAGAGAAAGAGATCAATCTTGGTCTTGACCTCAGAGGCGGTATGAACGTGATGCTCGAGGTAAAAGTATATGACCTTGTTAACGCACTTGCCAACTACAGCACCAACCCTCAGTTTGTTCAGGCAATGAACCAGGCTCAGGCAAATATGGCAAATTCGCGTGCAGACTTTATCACCCTCTTCGCAGAGGAGTGGGACAAGGTTGCTCCGGGTCAGCGTCTTGCTCAGATTTTCGGTACATACGAAATGAAGGACAGAGTTAAACCTGAAACTTCAAACGCAGATGTAATAACTGTTATCAGAGAAGAGGCAGAGAGTGCAATCTCAAACTCTTTCAACGTTCTTCGTAATCGTATTGACAGATTTGGTGTAACACAGCCAAACATCCAGAAACTTGGAAACTCAGGCCGTATTCTGGTAGAGCTTCCCGGTGTAAAGGATCCTGAGCGTGTTCGCAAGCTTCTCCAGGGAACCGCTTCACTAGAGTTCTGGGAGACTTACGAAAATCAGGAGGTTTACAACTACCTGGTTGAGGCAAACAACACAATCAAGAATATTATCTCAGACATTCAGCCGGTAGTTGCCGATTCTTCTGCAGCTCTTCCTGCTGTTGCCGCTGCAGCTTCTGCTGACACTACATCTGCTGCCGCTCCTTCAGATTCTGCAAAGGTTGCCGGCGAGCTTCTCGCAGGTGTTGCCGGTGCAGACTCGCTCTCTGCAGACGAAGCAGCAATGGCAAAAGAGAATCCTCTCTTTTATGTTCTTAACCCAAGCGTTGCGCAAGGCCAGCTTCTTCCTGGAGCATGCATTGGCCGTGCACACTACAGAGATACAGCAAAAATTGGAACATGGCTCAGAATGCCACAGGTTCAGGCAATTTTCCCTGCAGACCTGAGACCTATGTGGTCTGTTAAGGCAATAGATGAGTCAAACACTATCTTCGAACTTATAGCTATCAAGGCAAATACCCGCGACGGAAGAGCACCGCTTGACGGAGGCGTTATCACAGACGCACGCCGTTCATTCGGAAGCAACAGCGCGGTACCTGAAGTTGACATGTCAATGAATGCAGAGGGTGCAAGGGTTTGGGCTACAATGACAGCAAACAATGTAGGCCGTTCAATTGCAATCGTGCTTGACGGAATGGTTTACTCATATCCAAGAGTTAACGGCGAGATACCGGGCGGACGCTCGAATATCAGCGGTCAATTCACAATTGAGGAGGCAGATGACCTTGCAAACGTTCTTAAGTCAGGTAAGCTTCCGGCTCCTGCAAGAATTGTTCAGGATACAGTTGTTGGACCTTCACTCGGAAGCGAGTCTATCAATGCAGGTCTTATCTCATTTGTTCTGGCATTTATTCTGGTTCTTATCTACATGATTCTCTTCTACAACGGAGCAGGTCTTGTAGCAAGCATCGCACTTCTTGCCAACGTTCTCTTCCTGTTTGGTGCTCTGACATCATTCGGAGCCGTTCTTACACTTCCTGGTATTGCCGGTATCGTGCTTACCCTGGGTATGGCGGTTGACGCGAACGTTATCATATTCGAGCGAATCCGTGAGGAGCTCAGAGCCGGAAAGGGTCTGGGGCTTGCAATATCCGACGGTTATAAAAATGCATACTCTGCGATTGTGGACGGTAACCTTACCACTATCATAACAGGTATTATTCTTGCTATGTTTGGTTCGGGTCCTGTTCAGGGATTTGCCACAACTCTCGTAATTGGTATCATCACTTCACTTATTACATCAATCTTTATTTCAAGACTTATCTTCGAATGGAGACTTAAGAATAAGAAGAATATCACTTTCGACAACAAAATTACCCGCAACTTCCTTCAGAATACCAAGGTTGATTTTATTGGCCTGAGGAAATATGCTTACATCTTCTCTGTTGTAATGATGCTCGTATCACTAGGCTCAATTTTCACAAAAGGATTCAGCTATGGTGTAGACTTTACAGGTGGCCGTACATATGTTGTTCGTTTTGACAAGGATGTTACAACCGAATCTGTAAGAGCAGCTGTACTTGCCGAGTTCAATGAGGGTATTGAAGTTAAGCAGTTTGGTGGTGCAAACCAGATGAAAGTGACTACCAAATTTATGATTGAAGATGGCTCACCTGAGACAGATCAGCTAGTAGACGGAAAGGTATTCAAGGCTCTGAGCCCGCTGTATGCTTCTCCGATAACCTATGAGGAGTTCATGTCCACAACAGATAATCCTAATGGTATTATTCAGTCAGAAAAGGTTGGACCTACCATCGCAGATGATATCAAGAGAGATGCAATGATTGCAATCACTCTTGCGATGCTTGCGATCTTCCTTTACATCGCTGCCCGTTTCCGCAACTGGAGCTGGGGTACAGGTGGACTGGTGGCTCTCCTCCATGACGCACTCTTCACTATGGGATTCTTCTCGCTCTTCTCGGGAATTCTGCCGTTCAGCCTTGATGTTGACCAGACATTTATTGCTGCGGTCCTTACAATCATTGGTTACTCAATCAATGACACCGTGATCATCTTTGACAGAATCAGAGAGTACAGAACACTTTATCCTAAGCGTGACCTACGTCTGAATATTAATGAGGCTCTTAACAGCACACTGTCGAGAACTGTGAATACCGGAGGTACTACTCTTGTGACAATGCTTGCAATTGCAATCTTTGGCGGCGAGGTTATCCGCGGATTCTCAGTAGCCCTTATCATTGGTATCATTATCGGTACATATTCATCGGTATTCATGGCGACTCCAATTGTTTATGATATCGTTAAAAAGAGAGAGGCTAAAAAACTTTCGTCTGCTAAATAATTAGCAGCCGCAGAGGTTAATATATCTTACTTACGAGGTGCCCGGAAAGAAATTTCCGGGCACCTTTTTTTATTTTGATATGTAACATTTTATTACAAACTTTGTATAGATCAATTAATAATCATAACTAAAACTATAAAAAAATGGAACTTCCTTTTGCAGAATCCTACAAAATAAAAATGGTTGAAACTATCAGAAAGAGCAGCCGCGAAGAGAGAGAGAGATGGATGAGAGATGCGAACTACAATCTGTTCAATCTAAAGAGCGATTATGTCTTTATAGACCTGCTCACAGACTCCGGTACAGGAGCAATGAGCGACAAACAGTGGGCTGCAATGATGGAGGGTGACGAGAGCTACGCAGGAGCACGCTCGTATTTCAATTTAAAGCAGAGTATTTCCGATGTTACCGGCTTTCCGTGGTTCCTGCCTACCCACCAGGGAAGAGCAGCAGAAAACGTGCTCTTTTCATCGATTGTGAAGGCAGATGATATTCTCCCGGGAAACTCCCACTTTGACACAACAAAGGGACATATTGAATTTCGCCGAGCTCATGCAATTGACTGCACAATTGATGGTGCAAAAGAGACAACACTGGAGCTTCCGTTTAAGGGTAACATGGATCTGAACAAGCTGGAGGATGTACTTAAATCCCATCCAAAGGAGAAGATCCCGTGCATTGTTCTTACAATAACCAATAATACTGCCGGTGGTCAGCCTGTTTCAATGGAGAACATTAAAGGAGTCTCTGCCCTGGCAAAAAAATATGGCATTAAGCTTCTCTTTGACTCTGCCCGTTTTGCAGAGAATGCATACTTTATTAAAACCCGTGAGAAGGGTTATGAAAACAGGAGCATTAATGAGATTTGCCTAGAAATGTTCAGCTATGCAGACTTCATGACAATGTCGTCAAAAAAGGATGCAATTGTTAACATGGGCGGATTTATCGCCTTCCGTCATGAGGAGGACTGGAGAGCATGTCAGATGTACACAATCATGTTTGAAGGCTACATTACATACGGCGGTATGTCAGGAAGGGATATGAATGCTCTGGCTCAGGGTCTTCGCGAAGGAACAGAGTTTAACTACCTGGATACAAGAATCGGTCAGATTGCATACCTTGGCAAAAAGCTAGATGAGTATGGTATTCCATACCAGAGGCCTGCAGGCGGACATGCAATTTTTGTAGATGCAAAGAAGATTCTCACTCACGTTTCCAAAGAGGAATTTATTGCCCAGACTCTGGGGATTGAGCTTTACCTTGAAGCAGGGATAAGGGGTGTTGAGATTGGTGCAATGCTTGCAGACAGAGATCCTGAGACAAGAGAGAACAGATTCCCTGCTCTGGAACTGCTCAGGCTCGCTATTCCAAGAAGAGTTTACACGAATAATCATATGGATTACGTAGCTGCTGCCCTTAAGAATGTCTATGACAGACGTGAATCTATCACAAGAGGCTATGTGATTACCAAGGAGCTGCCTATCATGAGGCACTTCACTGTTGAACTTGCTCCAGCGAAATAACAACCGCCTGTAACCCCCCGGGCTTTCAAAACATTTAAATTTATGTGTGGTATAGTTGGATATATCGGACCTCGCGAGGCGTATCCGATTCTCATTAAAGGGCTCCACAGGCTTGAGTACAGAGGTTATGACAGCGCGGGGGTTGCCCTGCTTAGTCAAAGCGGTACTCTTAATATTTACAAAACAAAGGGGAAGGTTAAGGAGCTTGAGGAGTTCTCTGTGCAGAAGGATATCTCCGGCACCATAGGAATCGCCCATACAAGATGGGCAACCCATGGTGAGCCAAACCAGACAAATGCACACCCTCACTTCTCCATGTCAGAGAGAATCGCTCTCATACACAACGGAATTATTGAGAACTATGCAGTTCTTAAGGAGACCCTTATTCAAAAGGGGTTTGTATTCCGCAGTAATACAGACACAGAGGTGATTGTGCACCTGATAGATTATATAAAAAGAGAGGAGAAGACAGATCTCTGCCGGGCTATTCAGCTTGCACTTCAGCAGGTTGTGGGGGCCTTTGCAATTGCTGTTATTGAAAAGGACAATCCCGATATCCTTATTGCTGCGCGCAAGAGCAGTCCGCTTGTAATTGGAATAGGTGAGGCTGAGTTTTTCCTTGCATCTGATGCAACTCCAATTGTTGAGTATACAAAGGATGTTGTTTACCTTAACGACAATGAGGTTGCCATTATGGAGAGGGGAAAGGAGCTGAGGGTTGTGGATTTTATGAACAGTAAAAAGAGCCATACAATTCAGCATCTGGAGATGACAATTAGTCAGCTTGAGAGGGGTGATTATGAGCATTTCATGCTTAAGGAGATATTCGAGCAGCCAAGAACCATCCGCGACTGTATGAGGGGAAGGATAAATATTGAGGAGAACAATGTTGTACTCTCAGGGGTAATCGACAATATCGAGAAGTTTAAGAATGCCAGAAGAATTATCATAGTAGCCTGCGGAACCTCATGGCACGCTGCCCTCATAGGGGAGCATCTCATTGAGTCCCTGTGCAGAATCCCGGTAGAAGTTGAGTATGCATCTGAGTTCAGGTACAGGAATCCGGTCATTTACGAAGATGATATTGTTATTGCAATTTCTCAGTCTGGTGAAACTGCAGATACCCTTGCAGCAGTTGAGCTCTCCCGGTCAAAGGGAGCATTCATTTACGGTATCTGTAATGCGGTGGGATCATCAATCCCGCGAAACACAGACTCAGGCTCATATATCCACGTGGGTCCGGAGATAGGGGTTGCATCTACAAAGGCATTTACAGGACAGGTTACTGTTCTTACAATGCTGGCTCTGAATATAGCCAGGGTTAAGGGAACTATCAGCCAGCAGGAGCTGGAGAGTTTTGTTTTTGAGCTCTCAAGAATTCCGGAGAAGATTGAGAAGATACTTGAGAAGAGCGATAAAATCAGACGCTTTTCAAGGATCTTCACCTACGCAAAGAACTTCATCTATCTGGGAAGGGGATTCAGCTATCCGGCTGCTCTTGAGGGAGCCCTTAAGCTTAAAGAGATCTCCTATATTCATGCCGAAGGCTATCCTGCGGCCGAGATGAAGCATGGCCCCATTGCCCTTATAGACTCAGAGATGCCGGTTGTAGTTATCGCCACAAAAAACAATCTCTATGAGAAGGTTGTGAGCAATATTCAGGAGATTAAGGCCCGTAAAGGCAGAGTGATTGCGGTGGTTACCGAGGGTGATGAGGCTGTGAGCAAAATGGCAGATTACTGCATTGAGGTTCCGGACACTCATGAGTTTCTTGACCCGCTGCTCTCAGTTATTCCGCTCCAGCTGCTGGCATATCACATAGCTGTGACAAAGGGGCGCGACGTAGACCAGCCGCGCAACCTTGCCAAGTCTGTTACTGTTGAATAGCTCTTTTTTCTCTTTTTACAACAAGATTAAGTGATACACTTGCTGCAATCAGGTAGAATGCTGCCTGCAGCCAGAGCTGAACATATTCAAATCTCACCTGCGAAAGCGTTGCGCCCCCGGAGTTAATCTTAATGTAACCCTGCACTCCGTGTGTCGAAGGGAAGAGATATGAGACCCATCTCCAGATCTCCGGCATATTTTGTACCGGCCATGAAAAGCCAGACAAAAAGAGAAGTATAAGGGTAAAGAAGAGAAAAGCTATGAGCCCGGTCTCCCTGTTCTTTACAAATACCGAGACAGTCATTGAGAAGAAGATCGCTGCCAACAGGAATGGTATCATAAAGCTGAAGAGCGTTCCAATTTCTCCTATATGCGGGAGGTTAAAGAATTTTGGAATAAATCCAACAATATATGCTGTGATTGGAATGTAAAGCAGGAAGTATGCAAGTGCCTTTCCAATAACAACCCTGTAGATTCCCCTGCCGTGAAGGTGTTCAGGAATACTTGAATGGGTCCTGCTCTCTTCCCTGGCTGTACCTGCCAGCATCCCAATCCCAAAAAAGAGGGTCTGATGAATGATGAGAATGAGCAGAGCAGGCAGAAGAAAGCTGGCAAATCCTCCTCCGGGATTGTAAAATCCTACATCATTTCCCGGAATGGCTTCAACCAGTTGTTCTGCCTGCTCTCCCCCAATTCCCGCCGCGTTGTACCGCTTAATCTGAATTGAGCGGAGCTGGTCAAGCATTGTGTAGTTGGTTGCCATCATGAGCCCTTTATAGTAAAGGAAACTGCTCATATCGTTGTAAATTGAGATTGTAGCCTGCTCCAGCCGGGCAAGCTTCAGGTGGTAATCTGAAGGAATGTAAACAATCCCATGCACCTTACCATCTGTGAAAAGAGCCTTTGCCTCCTCCATGCTGAGGCATCTGTTGCTGATTCTTACCTCCTGTGCGGCATTGAATTTCCTGAGGAAATCCCTGCTCTCAGGAGAGGATGACTGGTCTACAACTGCAACAGGTATTTCATAAATTGCCTCATTGTTGTATATGCCGTTGTAGAGCAGTGGATAGGCCACACCCGCCACAAAAAAGATAAGCATAACCCCCCTGTCCCTGAAGATGTGCCTTAATTCATTTGTCATGACCCAAAACAGATCTTTCAGCCCCACGCTCATATATGTTAAAAATCCGGTCGCTTTTTTCATCTCTATTTTATGGGATAATTCTGATTTATAAGTGCTTTCTTAAGTCGCTTTGATACTATTACGGGTAGTGCAAGGAATATGAGCATTGCAGCAACGCTCAGCGCCGAGTTTACGAATGGCGCTCCAAGAAGAGCCTCATTTACATAGATATGAAAGTAGTGCCTTATTGGAAAGAGCACGCTCGCACCCTGCGCCAGCGGCGGCATTGCCTCAATTGGGAAGGTAAAACCTGCGTATGTAAATGAGAGAATACCGTACAGCGCTGCAAAGCTTATTGCATCTCGCAGGACGGGGAAGAGTCCAATCATAAGTATTCCTATGGCCTGATGGGCAAGCACAAACAGTACAGTTGATGCAGAGAACCTCAGCAGAGATCCCTGCATTGGGAATCCTGCAAATTTGTACAAAAGCACATTGCCTGCAATACCCAGGATAATGAACATCACCGAGTAGGGGAGCAGTTTACCTGTTAGAGCCACTGCAAGAGAATCCCCGGATTCCTTCATCCATTCACGTGAACTTTTCGTTTTAAGCTCTACTCCAATACAGTAGACTGTCATTAGAAGAATGACAAGCTGAAGCACTCCCGGCATAAGAACATTTATCAGATAGACACCATAGTTTGCCCATGGGTTTCCTATCTGATGGGTGTCAATTACTATTGGCTGAATCCTTCCCATTATGGCCTCATCGTCCATCCCCTTTGCCCTCAGAACTTCCCGCTGGTAGGCAGAGGAGGCCAGGGTGGACATTGTGAGCATATCCTTGTAACTGAGTGTCCCTGCGATAAGGTATGCGTTGTTTACATAGAATGATATCTCCGGCCGCTTTCCGGCAAGAAGCTCTTTATAAAAATCGCGGGGAATATCAATGAAACCATATATCTCTCCTCTTTGCATGAGGTCTCTGGCCTCTGCAAAGTTTGTGCAGCCGGCAACAACCTGAGTCATGGGGGTTGTGTTCAGCTCGCGGGCAAGTCTTCTCGATATTGCCGAATTGTCGCTGTCTACAACAGCTACAGGCAATCTTTCGGGGAGCCCCTCGTTTATGAGAGTGAGAAAAAAGAGATATCCGAACGCCACCACAAATACCGTAGAGAAGAGATAGATGGGCCTGCCGAACATCATTCTGAGTTCTCGTTTCAGAACACTTTTTAACTGGGAGAGCCTCATTTTTAGTTAAGTTCAGTTTTGATAATTACTGACATTCCCGGGCGTAACCCTTTAATGGGAGCGACAGGAACAGCTCTCAGCTCAAATGTTTTTGCATCAAAGCCACCGCTCACCTTTGTGGAGCGCCATGTTGCATAGGAGGCCATTGCCTTCATGAAGGTAACCTTTGCCTCGAAAGACTCCTCTCCAAGTGCCGGAATCATAACCTTTACTGTGGTTCCGGCTGTTAGTCCCCTGAGCAGGTCTTCACGCACACTGAATGTGAACCACATTTGAGAGAGGTCTGTGATGCTCATTATTGGTGCTCCTGTTCCAACCAGGTCGCCCTCTTCTGGAAATATTTCGCTAACCTCACCAGATGATGGCGCAACTATACAGGTTTCGTCAAGATATGATTCAACCTCTTTAATTGCTCCGTTTGCTCTGTTTACCAATGCAAGTGCAGCCTCGCGGTCCTCTTTCTCTGCTCCGTTCATTGCCATTTCGTACTGAGATTTTGCTGCCTTTGCAGTTGCTGCGGCTGCTTTATGCTGAGCCTCTGCCTCGTCACGCTTTTGAGCAGGAATAACCCCTTTGTCAAATAATCTCTGTACCCTTTCATAAGATTTTGAGGCAATATCTGCTCCTACCTCTGCCTTTTGCCACATTTCGAAAGCTCCCATTATCTGCTCAGGTCGTGCTCCCTTGATTGCTTTGCGGTTCTGTGCCTGAGCAGCATCGCGGGCAGCCATTGCCTGGTCAAGCTTCGCATTCAGCTCAGGGCTGAAGATCAGTGCAAGGGTATCTCCTTTTGCAACTGTTGATCCCTCTTCTGCGAAAATGTTATTGATTCTGCCCGGAATTTTCCCCGAAACGCGGTACTCTTTTGCCTCAACTTCACCCTGAATTATTAGTGGCTCAGGCCGGGCAGCATAGAGACCAATAAGTGATACTATTACGATTACGCCAAGCAGGCCCGCAAGTCCTGCCAAAAGGTTGTTCTTGTTTTTTCTGGTTTCCATATGTTTTTTCTAATTTTTCTGTGATATTCCAAGTGCCTCCCTAAGATATGAGTGACACATCATGATGTCAATCTGAGCATCAATTTTTTCAGATTTTGCCAGCAGCCAGCCGTTATGAGCCTCCATAAGGTCTGTGCTTCCAGCAACACCTGCCTCAAAGGCCTCTCTGGCAAAGCGAAGGTTTTCCTCAGCTTTATCAACAGAAGATGCTGCAATTGCCAGCCGCCTTACAGATTCGGCCATTCTGAATTTTGCCTGATTAATCTGAAGGCCGATTTTCTCTTTCGCCTCCTCTCTCTGCAGTCTGATAATCTTCTGCTGACTTCTGGCAGCATTGAGGGTGTGTATCTTTTCTCCAAAGTGGAACAGCGGAATGTTTATGCCCACTCCAAATGAGAACATTCCCCCGAATGTGTAGCTCACTCCGTTATTGAAATTTGGGTTTGAGATGATGTAGTTCCCGTTTAATACAATGTTGGGAAGGAATCTTGACTCCATAATTTTAACATTGGATCCGGCAATTTTTACCGCCTCTCCCAAAGCTCTTATCTCTGCCCTTTTTTCAATCGATTCATCGATGTTCCCGGGAATCTCCGGTATTTCCCGGATAGTCCCGGGGGAGTCAGGGAAGATATAGTCTCCGGCAGGATCCAGTCCGCAAATCTGCAGAAGGGCCATTTTTGACAGGGCAAGTCCGTTATCTGCTCTTGCCTGCATCATTTTTGCCTCGTTGAGTTTTACATTTACCTTGAGGATGTCACCTTTTGTGGCGACTCCCTCCTCTGCCATTATTGCAACATTACCTGCAACTGACTCAATAAGCTTCATATATTCGGAGGCAAGTTCACTCTTTGATTTAAGAGAGACAACTCTCCAGTAGGCCTCGTCTGTTTCCCTGAGGAGCTCCTCCTCGGCCTGCTCAGACTGTATGCCTGCAAGCCTTTCGCTGCTTTTTGCAATATTGTAAAGTTCCCTGATTTTCCCTCCCAGATAAACAGGCTGTACAAAGCCGGCAATTCCTGCGAATATGTTGCGGGACTCCATCTCCATTGCCTCTTTGGGAAGCAGTGCGTAATCTTTCCACTGGATTTTCTCAGGATTGATTTTGGGATCAAATGGTTTCCCGTCTGAGTCGAGAGGTGCGTATACTCCCGGCGCAACCTGCATCCAGTTGTTGTTAATCTGATCCTGGCGGAATCCAAATGAGCCGTCGGCCATTTTTGTGCCAACAGGCAGCAGGGCATCCTCACCCAGAAGGGAGATGTTTTTTTGGTTGTGCACATAGGTTCCGTTCAGGGAAAACCTGGGCAAAAACTGGGTAAATGCTGCTTTTCGCATTTCAGAGGCAATGACCTCCTTCTCCTTCCCTGTCTGAAGGGACCTGTTGTTCTCGACTGCCAGTTTTCTGCAATCGTTTAGAGTGAGTGCATTTTGCCCGGTAAGCGGGAGAACAGACAAAATGCAAAACAGAGATAGAACTAATTGTTTCATTTATTATTATTTAATATTTGTTGTATAGCTAATGGTTGAATATGCAACTAAAGGGGCAAAAAGAGAATCGGCATTTAACGATTAGTAATGAATAATCAGATGATGTTTTTCAGAAGCTTGACAATTACCTCTTTGGCGTCAAGCAGCTCTTTGGCAGATATTCCGGAAACAGCCTGGTCGAATGACTCTTTTACAATTTGCATTGCATGGTTCTCCATCTCCCTGCCCTTCTCTGTCAGGTGGATTTTATTTATTCGTCTGTCTGCAGGGTCTGAGTGTCTTTCGACCAGACCATGTTTTGACAAAGTGTCCAGCAATCTTGTGATACTGGTTTTATCCTTGGAGGTTTGTTCGCTTAATGCCTGCTGAGTTTGACCATCCCTGTTCCAGAGGCACATGAGGACCAGCCACTGTTCTGTTGTTATAGCAAGTCCTGCGGCACGGAACTTTCTGTTAAGATGGCGGTTCAGAGATGCAGAAAGCTGTCCGCTAAGCACAGACAGCAATTCATTTGTTTTTACAAAGTCTATTAGTTGCATATACAATGGTTGGTTATTCAACGGCCCAAAAGTATATACTTTTTTCTTAACAGAGATAAAAAAATCTATTTTTTCTTTTTAAAATCCCAAAATCCCCTCTTTGCAGGCTTTTCTGTTGTCACAGCTGCTTCCGGAGCACTTTTCTTTCCCCTTCCTGAAGCCCCTTTTTTCTTATCTGCCGTTGTTTTTTCAGCAGGTTTTGCCGGCTTCTCTCTTCTCGACTCTTTTGCAGGTCTTGAAGATCTTGAAGATCTTGAATTTCCGGCAGGGCGCTCTTCGTTTTTGGTGAGGCTCTTAGGTTCGGTCTCCTCTTCAGAAGATTCCCAGATAAGTGAAAAATCAAGCTGCTTCTGCTCCAGGTTGGCCTTTTCGACACGGATTTTTACCGAATCTCCAAGGATAAACCGTTTGCCGCTTCTCCTTGCGTAGAGTGAAAGAGACTCTTCGTTGTACTGAAGATAATCTTCCTTGATATCGCGGAGTGCAACAAGCCCCTCAACCTTGGTCTCTGCCAGTTCAACAAACATACCCCACTCGGTAATTCCTGAAATGTTGCCGTCAAAGATCATTCCCACTTTGTCCTGCATGAATTCCACCATCTTGTACTTGATGCTGGCTCTCTCTGCCTCAGTGGCAAGCTGCTCTCTTTCGCTTGAGTATTTGCAGCGCTCTTCGTAATATTTTTTGTCCTGAGATTTGGCTTTATCAAGGTACATTGCCAGAAGGCGGTGTACCATCATATCCGGGTAACGGCGGATTGGTGATGTAAAGTGTGTGTAGTAGTCAAATGCAAGTCCGTAGTGGCCGGCATTATCGGTCGAATATCTTGCACGGGCCATAGACCTGAGCGCCATAATCTCTATTGCTCCCTCCTCCGGTTTGCCTTTGGTTGTGGTAAGGAGTTTGTTCAGTTCTGTTGAAAGTTCCCGTGCATTTTTGGTTGGTTTCATCACGTAACCAAAGTGTTTTATGAATGTACGGAAAATCGTTACTTTCTCCATATTAGGCTCTTCGTGGATTCGGTAGACAAAAGTCTTGGCCTCTTTCCCCTTTGCGCCTATGAAGAGAGCCACCTCTCTGTTGGCAAGAAGCATGAACTCCTCTATAAGCCAGTTTGAATCTTTTGAGATCTTCTGATATACTCTTACAGGTTTTCCGTTCTCGTCAACCTCAACTTTCATCTCCGGTCTTTCGAAGCTGATAGCTCCTGAACGGAAGCGCTCTTCGCGCAGAAGGAATGCCAGTGCGTGGAGCTTAAGAATCTCGTCCTTGTAAGGACCGTCTCCTGTCTCAATAACTCTTTGTGCCTCATCATAGTCGAAACGGTAGTCTGATTCTATTACAGTACGGCCAAACCATCTGCTTATAATCTTTCCCTTTTCGTTAATTTCGAATACTGCAGAGAAACATAGCTTCTCTTCATTTGGACGGAGGGAGCAGAGTTTGTTGGAAAGCTTCTCAGGAAGCATTGGAACGGTTCTGTCTACAAGATAGACAGATGTTGCCCTATCTTTAGCCTCCTGCTCAACAAGGCTTCCGGGTTTTACATAGTGAGTTACGTCTGCAATATGCACACCTATCTCCCAGTTGCCGTTCTCCATTTTTCTGATTGAGAGAGCATCGTCAAAGTCTTTTGCGTCTGCCGGGTCAATGGTCAGGGTGGTTATTCCCCTAAAGTCCCTTCTTGAACGGATCTCGCTCTCCTCAATTTTCTCTGAGATTTTTGCAGCCTCCTTCTCAACAGAAGGATCAAACCTGAACGGGAGTCCAAACTCTGTAAGGATTGCGTGCATCTCTGTATTGTTCTCGCCCGGAGCGCCAAGCACTTCAGTGATGTGTCCCACAGGCTCGTCTGAGCTTCTTGGCCACTCATCCACAATAACAGCGACCTTCATTCCATTCTGGTCGTGTTCGAATCCTCCGGGAAGAACACGAATGTCATGTGGCATGTTTTTGTTTTCACAAATAACCCATGCCTGCTCGCCAACTATCTGAAGAATCCCAATAAATGGCCTCTTTGTTCTCTCAACGATCTCTATTACTTCACCCTCGTGCCTCTTTGTTGCGCTTTTCTTTGTAATAACAGAGACCCTTACGGTATCTCCGTGGAGTGCTCCCCTGAGCCTTGAAGCGGGAATGAAAACATCTTCGTCATTTCCCTCTCTGATAATAAACGCATATCCCTCACGCGTCATGCTCACCCTTCCTATGCTCTCTTCTCTCTGGCTCCTGCCTTTGCTTTCGCCTTTCTGGGACGTGTTTTTCCGACTGCCACTGAACTTAGTGCCTTCGGATGCGTTTTTCTTTTTATGCATAATTAGTAAATTTGCCCGATTTTTGCAGTGTATAACTGCTCTACTGGATTGAAGAACAAAAATAATCAAATAATATGGATAAGAAGGTACTTTTAATGATTCTCGACGGATGGGGAGAGGGTAAGAGAGACAAGAGCAATGTAATTTATACTCAGGGCGAGCCGCATATTGATGCGCTCAAGGCTAAGTATCCTGCTTCAACTCTCTCTGCAAGCGGCGAAGATGTGGGACTCCCTGAGGGTCAGATGGGCAACTCGGAGGTTGGTCACCTGAACATAGGAGCCGGAAGGGTGGTATACCAGGATCTTGTGAAGATTAACAAGGCCTGCCGCGAGAAGAGACTGCTTGAGAACAAGGAGATAAAAGCTGCCTACGACTATGTGAAGTCATCGGGCAAAGCCCTGCATTTCATGGGACTTATGAGTGACGGGGGCGTGCACAGCGCAATGGAGCATCTGTTTGCTTTCCTTGATGTTGCTGCAGAATACGGAGTTGAGAAGGTATATGTTCACGCATTTATGGATGGCCGTGACACGGACCCTAAAAGCGGGAAAGGATATATTGAGCTGCTTGAAAATCAGCTTGCAAAAACAGGGGCAAAGCTGGCCACAATCATTGGACGTTACTATGTGATGGACCGTGACAAGCGCTGGGAGCGTGTTAAACTTGCCTATGACCTTCTGGTTGACGGCAAGGGCGAGCCTTTTACTAAAGGTACTGATGCAATGCAGGCAAAATATGATGAAAATATAACAGATGAGTTTATCACTCCACTGGTTGCTGTTGACGAAAACAACAAACCTGTGGGAAAACTCAGCGAAGGCGATGCGGTAATTTTCTTCAATTTCCGTAACGACAGGGCGAGAGAGATAACTCATGTCCTTACCCAGCAGGATATGCCTGAGCATAATATGAAGACTATTCCTCTCTATTACTGCACACTCACCCCTTATGACGACAAATTCAAGGGAATGCATATTCTTTATGATAAGGAGAATGTTCAGAATACACTTGGCGAGGTAGTGGCAAAGGCGGGTAAGAATCAGCTCAGAATAGCCGAAACAGAAAAATATGCGCACGTAACTTTCTTCTTCTCAGGTGGAAGGGAGGCTGCGTTTGAAAATGAAACCCGTATTCTGGTTAACTCTCCTAAGGTTGCAACTTATGATCTTCAGCCGGAGATGAGCGCGGTTGAGATTAAGGATGCTCTCATTGAAGAGATCAAAAAGGGAAGACAGGACCTCATTATACTCAACTTTGCCAATGGCGATATGGTTGGTCACACAGGCGTTTACGATGCCATAAGAAAGGCTGTTGACACTGTAGATAAATGTGCCGGTGAAGTAGTTGAGGCTGCAGTTGCTGCGGGCTATTCAATTCTGGTAACGGCAGACCACGGAAACGCAGACAATGCAGTTAATCCGGACGGCTCTCCAAATACTGCTCACTCTCTGAATCCTGTACCATTCATTGTGGTTGACAAGGATGTGAAGAGTGTAGAGAATGGAATTCTGGCAGACATCGCTCCAACAATTCTTAAACTTATGGGTATTCCTGCACCGGCAGATATGACCGGTAAGGCTCTCATCCAGAGATAATCTGCAAATAAATAAAATTTTTACAGGGCTGACGGGGATTCGTCGGCCCTAATTTTCTATCTTTATACCTCCAAAAAACTTACCCCGGAAACACACGCACTATGCCTTTTGTACACCTACACGTCCATACACAGTATTCTATCTTAGACGGAGCAGCGTCAATAAAAAAGCTTTTCAAAAAGGCCGATGATGATAAACAGATTGCACTGGCAATTACAGACCACGGCAATATGTTTGGGGTTAAGGAGTTTCTTGAGGTTGCAGAAAAGTTTCCCAATGTAACGCCCATAGTTGGCTCCGAATTTTATGTTTCCAAGGGTAGCCGGTTCGACAAAAGGGGGCGTGAGGATCAGAGCAGTTATCACCTTGTTTTGCTTGCAAAGAATTACGAAGGGTATAAGAATCTTATAAAGCTCTCCTCTTATGCATTCATTGAGGGGAACTATTACAAACCAAGAATTGACAGGGAGCTTATTGAGAGATTTCATGAAAATCTGATATGCAGTTCGGCCTGCCTGGCGGGAGAGGTTTCGCGTGCTATTATGGCGGGAAATATTTCAGATGCAGAACAGGCTGTTATCTGGTACAAGAGCATATTCAAGGAGGATTACTATCTTGAGCTTCAGCGTCACCAGACAGATGTTGACGGGGCAGACAGGTCAACTTTTGAACTGCAGGAGAGAGTAAACAAGGTTATTCTTCAGCTGGCAGAAAAACATGGTGTGAGGGTGGTTGCAACAAACGATGTTCACTTTGTGGCACAGGAGGACAGAGAGGCGCACGACCGTCTTATCTGTCTTACAACAAATTCAGATTATGCAGATCCCGACCGCCTGAGATACACAAAGCAGGAGTATCTCAAGTCGCAGGCAGAGATGGAGGAGATTTTTAAGGATATTCCCCAGGCTCTGGAGAGCACAGTAGAGATTGCCGGCAAGATTGAAAAATACAGCATTGAGTCTAAGCCCATCATGCCTAACTTCCCCATTCCGGAGAGTTTTGCAGATTCTGACGAATATTTGAGACACCTTACATACCTTGGTGCTGTTGCCAGATATGGCGAGCTAAAGCCGGAGCAGACAGAGAGAATAGATTTTGAGCTTGAGGTTGTTAAGAACATGGGATTTCCGGATTACTTTCTCATTGTTCAGGACTTCATTGCAGCAGCAAGAAACATGGGAGTGTGGGTAGGCCCCGGCAGGGGCTCTGCAGCGGGTTCGGTAGTTGCATACTGCCTCAGAATAACAGATATTGACCCTCTCAAGTATGATCTCCTCTTTGAGCGTTTCCTCAATCCTGACCGTATCTCAATGCCCGATATAGATATTGACTTTGATGATGACGGCCGTTCAAAGGTTCTGAAATATGTTGAGGAGAAATATGGCAAGGACCATGTTTCGCATGTAATTACCTTTGGAACAATGGCAGCCAAGAGTGCCATCCGGGATATTGCCCGTATACAGAACCTCTCGCTCCAGGAGTCGGACAGGCTGGCAAAGCTTATACCTGCCAGATTTCCGTCAGACAAGGATGGAAAGGCTCCCGATGTAAACCTGGAGAACTGCCGCAAACTGGTTCCGGAGATTAAAGAGGCGTTTGAGTCGAATGATCCGCTTATAAGGGAGACAATGGAGTTTGCCAGCAGACTTGAGGGGAATGTGAGGAATGTGGGAGTTCATGCCTGTGCCATTATCATTGGCAAGGACGACCTGCGTGAATTCATACCTATTACCATCTCCAAAGACAAGGATACAGGCGAGGATATATGGGTCTCTCAGTATGAGGGCTCTCAGATTGAGAAGGTGGGAATGCTCAAGATGGACTTTCTTGGACTGAAAACTCTCTCCATTCTTAAGGAGGCCGTTGACAACATCAGAAAATCAAAGGGCGTTGAAATAGATATCAACTCTATTCCAATTGATGACGAGGCGACATTTGACCTTTTCAGCAGGGGAGACAGCGTTGCGACTTTCCAGTTTGAAAGCGATGGTATGAGAAAATGGCTCAGGGAGCTAAAACCTACCAGGTTTGAAGACCTTATTGCAATGAATGCTCTTTACAGACCGGGTCCTATGGATTATATTCCGGACTTCGTTGAGAGAAAAAGGGGGCTGAAGCAGATTGAATATGACCTTCCTCAAATGGAGGAGATTCTGGCAGATACTTACGGAATCACTGTTTACCAGGAGCAGGTGATGCTTCTGTCGCAGAAGATAGCGGGCTTTACCAAGGGTGATGCCGATGGACTGCGTAAGGCGATGGGTAAGAAGATCAAGTACATGATGGATAACCTCAAGGCTCAGTTCCTTAAGGGGGGAACAGACAACGGCCATACTGTTGAGGTGCTTGAAAAGATATGGAAGGACTGGGAGTCATTTGCCCAGTATGCATTTAACAAATCGCACTCTACCTGTTATGCGTGGATAGGTTATCAGACTGCATACCTTAAGGCAAACTATCCTGCGGAGTTCATGGCTGCAACCCTTAGCAGAAACCTTGACAACATTGAGGAGATAACCAAGTATATGGATGAGTGCAAGAGAATGGGACTCTCTGTGCTCGGGCCTGATGTAAACGAGAGTGAAGATAAGTTCACTGTTAACAAGAAGGGAAACATACGCTTTGGTATGGCAGGTATTAAGGGAGTGGGGCAGGGTGCCGTTGAGAATATTGTTGCAGCCAGAGAGGCCGCCGGTGGTCAGTTTGAATCTATTTTTGATTTTGTGGAGAGAGTCAGTCTCTCTGTTGTTGGAAAGAAGACTATCGAATCGCTTGTATATGCAGGTGCGTTTGACTGCTTTGAGCCGGTAAGGAGAGAGCAGTATCTTGCGTTTAACTCAAAGGATGAGCCGTTTATTGAGTCGCTTGCCAGATATGGCCAGAGATTTCAGACAGATACAATCGCTCTGGGTAACTCCCTCTTTGGAACAAGCGAGAGCATTAAGCCGGTGAGGCCTGAGATTCCGGCAGCTCCGGAGATTGACAGCCTCGAATTGCTTAAAAAGGAGAAGGAGCTGGTGGGCATGTTCCTCTCTGCCCACCCGCTGGATCAGTTCCGGTTTGAGGTGGATAATTTTACAACCAACCGGCTTGGCGAGGCGGCCGAAATGGCCACCGAGGCCTCCAGGGAGGCCACGCTCAGGGGTAAGGAGATGATTGTTGCCGGAATGGTGACAACCTCAAGAACGGCAATGACTAAAACTGGCCGCCCGTTTGTAAGTTTTACTGTTGAGGATTTCAACGGTTCTGTTCAGTTTACCCTCTTTGGAAAGGATTATGAGAACTTCATGAAGTACACAAATCCCAATACTCCAATTCTTATGAAGGTTGCCATTATGCAAAAATATGGCTACATGAACCAGAATCAGGACGATGTTAACAAGCCGGTAGACTGTGAACTCAAGATCAAGAGCATGCGTCTGCTGTCAAATACTAAGGAAGATTTCATCAGAAGCATTACTCTAAACATCCCGGCTCTCAGAATTGACAAGCAGTTCCGGAAAGATATGGTTACTGCCTTTAAGGAGAACAAGGGCAGCACAAGGGTAATAATCAAGGTTCTTGACTACGAGAGCCAGATTTCTGCAGAGTTTTTCTCTTCGAAATATCTGGTGGCTCTTACAGATGACTTCTTCTCATACCTGAGCAACGAGGGTATTGAATGGTCAGTCACCCCAACCCTGAGCTTTTAACTCAATAGAAGATCCGTCCGGTGTTACGAGCATGGTTCCTGTGCCGGCTCCGCTCAGGTGTCCTATGACATCAAGGGCCGGAAGCTCTTTCTTGAACTCTTCATATTTTGCCAGGGGAATCACATAAAGAAGGTGCATGTCGTCACCTCCGTTTAGTGCTGCTGTTATAGCGTCCATATTGAGCTCCTCTGCCATTGCAAATGTCTGAGTTGCGATGGGAAGTTTATCCAGAAAGATTCTTGCTCCCAAACCGGAACGGCGGCAAACTCTTTTGACAGAATCTGCAAGGCCGCGGGTGATAAACTCTCCTGCAGAGGGAAATATGTTGTTATTCATCATGGTCTCCGGCACGGTTGTGTTAATTTCCGGACTCAGGTAACTTTTCAGAATAAATTTATAGTCTCCAAGTTTTGGCTGAACCCCGGGGTTTGAGTTGAAAAGAGCCTTTTCTCTCTCAAGGAGTTGAAGCCCCATATAGGCTGCTCCCATGGAGCCGGTGATGCAGATGAGGTCTCCCGAAGCTGGCGCCGGCATTTGAACAAAGCGCTCTTTTGGTTGTTTTCCCTGTGACGATAATGATAGGGTCAGTCCGGTCAGAGAGGGGAGAAGATCGAGCCCTGCAGTTTCAATTTTATGCTCTGCAATTGCAGCAGAGATACCTTGCCAGAGCTCCTCTACATCTTCCGTGAAAAATCTGCCGGAGAGACCGATTTTTACAGATATTGTCTGCGGAGTGTGACAGGCGGCATAAATTGGACCTAAAGCGGAGAGTACCGCTTTGTATCCCAGATGCTTCAGAGGGGTGTAAACCAGATCAAAATCTATTCCCTCAAGCAAAAGCGAGTGTGAAACCAGAATATGACCGTTATCTTGTTCTTCTGCAGAGATGGTGTCCGACAGAGAGTTGCTGCTTCCGTTAAGCAACTTTTCGATGAGGTATATTTTTCCGGTCTCCTCTATGGGAGTCTTTTTGGATTGTGTATTATCTTTGCGGTCCATATGAAAATATTTGTATGCAAAAATAGGTTAAAATGATATAACTTTGCGCCACAATGAGTGAAAATGATATAATTCAGAAGGTAACAGAGGCCGAATACGAGCACGGCTTTGAAACCGCAGTTGAACACGAGTATTTTCCCAAAGGCCTCAACGAGGAGATTATTAAGATGATCTCCGCGAAAAAAGAGGAGCCTGAATGGATGCTTGAATTCAGACTTAAGGCATATAACAAATGGCTCACAATGAAGATGCCCACATGGCCGCATCTTACCATTCCTGAAATTGATTATCAGGATGTGATTTATTTTGCAGCTCCTAAGAAGCCAAAAGAGGGTGGCGAAATTGATCCCGAGCTTCAGGCCACTTTCGAGAAGCTTGGAATTCCCCTTGATGAGAGAAATGTTCTTGCCGGTGTGGCTGTTGATGCTGTTTTTGACTCGGTGTCAGTGAAGACTACATTCCGTGAATCTCTTGCAGAGAAGGGAATTATCTTCTGCTCTTTCTCAGAAGCGGTAAGAGACTATCCGGATCTGATTCAAAAATATATGGCATCTGTTGTTCCTTTAGGTGACAACTTTTTTGCCGCACTTAACTCGGCGGTATTTACAGACGGGTCGTTCTGCTATATACCAAAAGGGGTGAGATGTCCTATGGAGCTTTCGAGCTACTTCAGAATAAATGCAAAGGGTACCGGTCAGTTTGAGAGGACTCTTATTGTAGCTGAGGAGGGCTCTTATGTAAGTTATCTTGAGGGCTGTACAGCTCCTCAGCGTGACGAGAATCAGCTCCATGCTGCAGTTGTGGAGATTGTGGTTATGAAGGATGCAGAGGTTAAGTACTCTACGGTACAGAACTGGTATCCGGGAGATGCAAACGGGAAGGGTGGAATCTTCAATTTCGTAACCAAGAGAGGTATCTGCAAGGGCGAGAACAGCAAGCTCTTCTGGGCTCAGGTGGAGACAGGCTCTGCAATAACCTGGAAATATCCAAGCACAATACTGCGCGGCGACAACTCAATTTCTGAGTTTTACTCTGTGGCAGTGACAAACCACCATCAGCAGGCAGATACAGGAACAAAAATGATACACATTGGTAAAAATACCCGCAGCCGGATAGTGAGCAAAGGTATATCTGCCGGTGTAAGCCAGAACAGCTACCGTGGTCTGGTTAAAATTCTGCCAAACGCAGAACATGCAAGAAATTATACCCAGTGTGACTCTCTGCTTCTTGGTGACAAATGCGGAGCGCATACATTTCCATATATTGAAAACGAAAACGAAACAGCAATCCTGGAACACGAGGCTACAACCTCTAAGATTTCTGAGGATCAGCTCTTCTATTGCCAGCAAAGAGGTATAGGAATGGAAGATGCGGTTGGGCTGATTGTCAACGGATACGCAAAAGAGGTTCTTAACCAGCTTCCTATGGAGTTTGCTGTTGAGGCTCAAAAGCTTCTCCAGGTAACTCTTGAGGGCAGCGTAGGTTAATATTAATGATGATGGAGAGCTTATTCAGCATAGAGAACATAATTTTTTCGATAGGCGGGCAGGGTGTCAGCCTTCTGGAGATACTGTCTGTAGCATCTGGTCTTACCTGCGTCTATCTTGCCACAAGGGCAAAGGTGGCGAACTTCTGGATGGGTTATATTTACAACATTCTTCTGTTTTTCCTCTTCTATCAGAAGGGGCTTAACTCAAGCATGCTTGTACAGCCCATATCGTTTGCAATCAATTTTTACGGTCACTACCGCTGGACGCATCCAAAACAGGGTGAGGAGAATTCAAGCCATCAGCTTAAAGTTACGATATTATCAAACTCCCAGAGGTTGATGTATATTATTGGGATGGTTGTGTTTATGGTTGCGTGGGGCTTTGTTCTTACCTACCTGGACGACATTTTTCCGGCCGTTTTCAGGGAATCCCGTCAGCCTTTCCTTGATGCCTTTGTGACAGGTGCTATCCTTACTGCTCAGTATCTCTCTGCGCAGAAGAAGCTGGACTGCTGGGGAGTATGGTTTACAGTGAATATTACCAACATAACGCTCTATCTGCTGGCCGGACTTGTATTCCTGCCTATGGTGAGCGCAGGGTACCTAATACTTGCATTTTTTGGCTTTGCCATGTGGCGTAAGCTTTGGAGAGAGAATAAATAACTGAAAAAATAAAAAAGATATACATATGCTTACTATTAAAGGTTTACATGCCTCAATAGACGGAAAGGAGATTTTAAAAGGAATAGACCTTACGGTTAAGGCCGGAGAGATTCACGCCATTATGGGTCCCAACGGATCTGGCAAGAGCACCCTCTCGTCTGTCCTTGCAGGAAGAGAGACTTTTGAGGTGACAGCCGGAGAGGTTGAGTACAATGGGGTTAACCTTCTTGAACTGGATGCCGAAGAGCGCGCCAGAATGGGTCTTTTTCTGGGATTTCAGTATCCTGTTGAGATACCGGGTGTGAGCAACGTCAACTTCATGAAGACAGCTATTAACGAAAAGAGAAAGTTTAAGAACCTGCCTCCTCTTTCGGCTGCCGAGTTTCTTAAACTTATGAGGGAGAAGATGGCGGTTGTTGAGATGGACAGTTCGTTCTCAAGCAGAGGTGTTAATGTGGGTTTCTCGGGAGGAGAGAAGAAGAGGAACGAGATATTCCAGATGGCAATGCTCGAGCCAACTCTTGCTATTCTTGATGAAACAGACAGCGGACTTGATATAGATGCCCTCAGGATTGTTGCTTCAGGTGTCAATAAACTAAAGAGAGCAGACAATGCATTTATTGTCATAACACACTATCAGAGACTTCTGGACTATATCGTTCCGGATATTGTTCATGTTCTCTATGACGGAAGGATAATCAGGACTGCGGGCAAGGAGCTTGCGCTTGAGGTTGAGGAGAGGGGTTACGACTGGCTAATAAAAGCATAGGTACAATGGAGACACAATACAGATACACACCGGAGATTCCCGAGGTGTTCAAGTGCAGGGTTCCCCTTCCGGGCACGAGCCAGGCATTTCTGCTCAACGGGGTTCTTACAGAGGAGTACCGCGATCCAGCGGGTGTGGTTGTTTTATCAAACGGCCAGACAGGATTTAAGATTGAGGTCCCAGCGGGCAATACCTCGCCTGACTCAACTCAGATTATTACCGTAAGGGATAACAAGGATACAAGAGCTCTCGCGTTTTCAAACAATATAAGCCTAGGAGCAAACTCTTTATCCAGCTTTCTGATTTGTACCCATACACTTACTCTTGACGAGTTTGTTACCGAATCTGAGATAACCATCACAGCAAATGAGGGGGCAAACTGCCATATTGTAGTTATGCAGAATGAGCATAATTTTTCTAATCACAAGATTACCTTCAATCTTATTCAGAAGAGAGACTCTTTTGTGAGGATAAATATGGTAACACTGCATGGTGCAAAGATTGAGAACCTGTTTGATGTGAAGCTCGCAGAGCCTGGTGCTTTGTGTGAACTCAACGGAATCTACCTTGCCGACGGCAAGCAGCAGATTACAACAACTATTAATATGAACCATCTGGTTCCGCACTGTCAGTCACGCCAGCTCTTTAAGGGTATTCTGGATAATGAGGCCAGGGCTTCGTTTTCCGGGAAAATTGTGGTTTCAAAAGATGCCCAGAAGACTGAGGCATACCAGTCAAACCATAACCTGCTCTTGTCAAGAAAGGCAAAGGTGTATGCTCAGCCTCAGCTGGAAATCTATGCAGACGATGTGAAGTGCTCTCACGGAGCGACAAGCGGACGACTCGACGAGAATGCGCTGTTCTATATGCGCTCCCGCGGGATTGGAGCAGCGGAGGCAAAGTTGCTTCAGCAGATTGCATTCGTCTATGATGTGCTTGAGAAAATAAACAATGAACAGCTCCGGAACAGGCTTCAGGAGATGGTAGAGAGCAGGCTCAGAGGCGAATTCAGCCACTGTGCAAACTGCAGTATGAACTGTTGTTAATAAATTCAAAACTAAACCCCCAGCAAAATAATTATGAAAAAAAGCACTATTCTGGTATTTGCGGTGATGATGCTCATGAGCATTTCATCCGTTGCCCAGGTTGGCAAAATTACCGGCAAATGGTATACAATTGACGAGGACGGCAACCGCAAGTCAATTGTCAACATCTATAAAACTCCCGGCGGACAATACGAGGGACAGATTGAGAAACTGCTCACAGGCGACGTGAACCGCAAGTGTGTAGAATGCAAAGGCCCCAAAAATGGCCTCAGAATAGCAGGTATGGTTGTAGTTACAGGAATGACCGTGCACGGAGAGAAACTTTCGGGTGGAAAAATACTCGATCCGGCAAACGGAAAAGAGTATGCATGCACAATGACCTACGATTCTAAAACCGGTAACCTGAAAGTTCGCGGTTCTCTGGACAAATCCGGCATCATTGGAAGGAACCAAACATGGCTAAGAGCTGAAAACCAGTAGAGTTAAGGCTTTTTACCTTTTTGGGGTGTTGATAATTCAGTTAATAAATAAGTGAGATTTTAACCCCCTTATTAACCCATTTAATATATTTTTGTCAAAGTCGATGGAGGGATCCTTCGGCTTTTTCTTTCGACTTTTAATTACATCAGACTTATGAAAACTTATACCTACGAAGAGGCAATGGCATCCAGCCTGGAATATTTCGGGGGAGATGATCTTGCAGCATCTGTGTGGATCAACAAGTATGCTATGAAGGACTCCTTCGGTAACCTTTACGAGCGCTCTCCTGAAGACATGCACAGACGACTGGCTGCAGAATTTGCCCGCATTGAAGAGAGGTATCCGAATCCTATGTCTGCTGATGAGATATACGAACTTCTGAGGGAATTCCGTTATGTGGTTCCTCAGGGAGGTCCAATGACGGGTATTGGCAATACGCACCAGATTGCTTCGCTGTCGAACTGTTTCGTTATCGGGCACAAGAAACCTGCCGACTCTTACGGCGGAATCATGCGCATCGATGAGGAGCAGGTTCAGCTTATGAAGCGCAGGGGCGGAGTTGGTCACGACTTGTCGCACATTCGTCCTGCAGGCAGCCCTGTACTTAACAGTGCGCTCACATCTACAGGCGTTGTGCCGTTCATGGAGCGTTACTCAAACTCTACAAGAGAGGTTGCGCAGGATGGACGCCGCGGAGCACTTATGCTCTCTATCTCAATCAAGCACCCGGATTCAGAGAACTTTATCGATGCCAAACTGGAACAGGGCAAGGTAACCGGAGCCAATGTTTCAGTTAAGATTGACGACGAATTCATGCGCGCAGCTTTGCATGGAAAGTCTTACACACAACAGTATCCGATTGATTCGGAAAATCCGAAGAACATTAAGGAGATTGATGCTCAGCTGCTCTGGAAGAAGATTATCCATAATGCATGGAAGTCTGCAGAGCCCGGTGTTCTTTTCTGGGATACAATTATCCGTGAGTCAATACCTGACTGCTACGCAGATCTTGGCTACAAAACTGTAAGCACGAACCCGTGCGGCGAGATTCCTCTTTGCCCTTACGATTCGTGCCGCCTTATGGCTATTAACCTCTTCTCATATGTAGATGAGCCGTTCACTCCCAAAGCCAAATTCAATATGAGCCTTTTCAAGGATCATGTGAAAAAGGCAATGAGGCTTATGGACGACCTTATTGAACTTGAAATGGAGAAAATTGAGCAGATTATTGCGAAGATAAGTGCAGACCCGGAAGAGGAGGAGGTAAAACTCGCAGAACTTACACTCTGGAGCAAGATCAGAAATAAAACTCTTGGCGGAAGAAGAACCGGTCTGGGAATCACTGCAGAGGGCGATATGCTTGCTGCCCTGGGTCTCATTTACGGAACAGACAAAGCAATTGATTTCTCTGTTGATGTTCAGAAAACACTGGCAGTTGAGGCATACCGTTCATCTACAAACATGGCGCAGGAGAGGGGAGCTTTCCCAATTTTCGAGGCGGCCAGGGAGGTGAACAACCCTATGATTAACCGTATTAAGAAGGAGGATGAGGAGTTGTTCGAGACTATGCAGCGTCACGGAAGGAGAAATATCTCCATTCTTACGATTGCTCCTACAGGAACAACAAGTCTTATGACTCAGACCACCTCAGGTATTGAGCCGGTATTCCTTCCTTTCTACAAAAGGAGAAGAAAGGTTAATCCAAACGACAAAAATGTGACGATCACATTCAGGGATGAGGTGGGAGATGCCTGGGAAGAGTATTTCGTTTTCCATCACAAGTTCCTTATGTGGTGTGAAGTTAACGGACACAAGAGAGAGGATATAATGAAACTCTCTGCAGAGGATCTGGATACTCTGGTTAAACAGTCGCCGTACTACAAGGCAGCTTCAAATGACATCGACTGGGTGTCTAAGGTGAAGATGCAGGGACGGATGCAGAAGTGGGTAGACCACTCGATAAGCGTAACGGTTAACCTGCCTTCTGATGCCACTGAAGAGCTTGTTGCAGATGTTTATAAAACTGCATGGGAGTTTGGATGCAAAGGGGTAACTGTATACCGTGACGGATCAAGGTCCGGAGTTCTTGTCTCTGCAACAGAGGGAGAGAAGAAAGAGTCTGTTATCAAGAAGAAAGAGAGACCTCAGTCACTTGAGGCAGAGGTTATCCGCTTCAAGAATGGTGCAGAGCAGTGGATTGCCCTTGTTGGTCTGCTTAACGGTCAGCCTTACGAGATCTTTACCGGTCTTATAGATGAGGATACCAGAAGTATTCCTAAATCTGTAACCATGGGAACGATTATAAAGCAGAAGGACGATGAGGGAAATACCCGCTACGACTTCCAGTTTACAGACCGCTACGGATACAAGAACACTATCGGGGGGATCTCCCATATGTTCAACAAGGAGTACTGGAACTACGCCAAGCTTATATCTGGAGTCCTGAGAAACGGGATGCCTATTGTAGATGCTGTTAATCTCGTGTCTGGCCTTCAGCTTGACAATGAGGCAATCAATAACTGGAAAAACGGTGTTGAGAGAGCCCTTAAGAGATATATTCCGGATGGAACAAAGGCAGATTCCAGCAGAAAATGCGAAAAGTGCGGCTCACACGAACTGGTTTACCAGGAGGGTTGCCTCACCTGCATGTCCTGCGGATACTCAAAATGCGGATAAATGATAGTTTACCCAAAAGCTAAGATTAATATAGGTCTTCGGATTATTGAAAAGCGTGCAGACGGTTTCCATAATCTGGAGACCTTCTTCATTAATGCCGGAAATTCAGACATTCTTGAAGTAACTGAAAGCGACAGGGTGATAATGAACCAGTACGGGCTGGAGCTGGACTCTGCTCCCGGGAAAAACCTCTGTGTTAAGGCATACGAGGTGATGAGGGAGGAGTTTGACATTCCGCCTGTTGAAATTAATCTCTTCAAAAGAGTCCCTTTTGGAGCAGGGCTGGGCGGAGGTTCGTCTGACGCCGCGGGTACAATGACTGCAATTAACAGGCTCTTTTCCCTGGGTCTGGATAATGACAGGCTTGCTTCGCTGGCTGCAAAGGTTGGCTCTGACTGCCCCTTCTTTATCTACTCTTCCGGGCTCGACGAATCCAAAGGCGAGGGGATGATAGGTACAGGCAAAGGGGAGATACTTGAACCTTTTACAGTTCCATCTTTAGCCGGGCTGGAAATCAGAGTTGATAAACCGCCGGTTAATGTTTCAACTGCAGAGGCATACAGGGGCATTGTTCCTGCGTTTCCTCAAAAAAGCCTCAGAGAGCTGCTTCTGCAACCTGTTGAGTTGTGGAGAGATTCTGTAGAAAATGATTTTGAAAGACACATCTTTGACATCTACCCTCAGATAAGGGAATGCAAGGAGATGATGTACGCCGGAGGTGCACTCTATGCATCTATGAGCGGAAGCGGATCTGCCGTATTTGGTATATTCCGCGTTGCCCGCTAGTATTCGTCAAAAATACGCTGAATTTCGCTGCTTCTTTTGCTTTGTGTCATTGCCAGCATGAGAAGAATCCGTGCCTTCTGCGGGCTTTTAAGGCCTGCTACGGGGTACTTCGCATCAAACTCCTCGGCAGCTTTGTCAACACCGCCTGAAATAATTCTGGAAGAGCGCACAAAACGTACTCCCCGGGCGTATCCCCATTCGAGTTCTTCAGCAATGTCGCGGTTGTAATTGCCATGACCCACTCCGGCCAGAACGATTCCGTCCACGCCTGTTTCAATGAGTGCCTTAATTGCAATGTTTGAGGAGAAGGCATAGGACATTATAATTTCTACCTGAGGAAGGTGTTCATCTCTTGAAATTACGAATTCGCTGTTTACAGTGTGTCTGGTAAGGGGAGCACGGTAAAAAACCGGTATTCCGTCTCTCATGTAACCCAGAGGCCCCAGGTTTGGAGAGCTGAATGCCATAGGATTGACAGTGTTCGATTTTGTAACATCGTCTGCAGAGAAGATATAGTCATTCATCACAACCATAACACCTTTGCCAGCAGCTGAAGCTGATCCTGCAAGTGCAACTGCGTTGTAAAGATTGAAGGGCCCGTCTGCGCTGAGTGAGGTGGATGGTCTCATAGAGCCTGTGAGTACAACCGGTTTTGAATGTTTTACGGTAAGGTTCAGAAAATATGCTGTCTCCTCCATGGTGTCAGTACCATGAGTTATTACAACTCCGTCTGCGAGATTATTTGTAAAAAGGCTGTCTATGGTAAAGAGAAGTTTGAGCCAGATTGCCGGTTCCATGTTCTGACTGGAGATATTGCAGATCTGTATTCCATCGAGTGATGCGAGGTCCCGGATTCCGGGTACTGATTCTATAATGTTTTCAATGCTGATAACTCCGGGTGTGTATGAGGCGCTTGCGGCGCCCTGCGCCGCCCCGGCTATAGTCCCTCCCGTTGCAAGAATTGTGATTCTGGGTTTCTGGCGGGCATTGCCTGCTGTGGAAAAGGCAGTGAAAAGGATTGCGGCTATGAGTAGAATTCGTGTTTTCATAACGCTAAATTACAAAAACTATCCGAACGGAAAATTAAAAAGGCCGTCCACCCTGCTACAAGTGACCGGCCTCCTCTTGTGTACTAAAACCTAAACCTACATCTATTAGATGCACGGCAACTATAAAATGTTGCACGATATGTTAAAGTTTTTTTAATTATTTTTCAAAATTCTCAGCGGGAGGCGGGCAGAGAGATATCCCACAAGCCCGACTCCAATGATTATATATGCTATATCCCAGACACTTACAACAACGGGATATGCGTCAATTACAAAGTTGCCCGGCATATTCACAAACCCAAATTTTTGTTGCAATAAACAGATAACAACACCAAGAACTATACCTGTCCCCATTCCAAGAAGAGAGATCATCCACCCCTCAAGCAGGAAAATTCTTTTAACCAGTTGCTCTCCCGCCCCCATACTTCTGAGGGTCCGGGTGTCGTCCTCTTTTTCAAGGATGAGCATTGAGAGACTTCCAAAGAGGTTGAAAGAGATTATAATTACCACAAAGAGCAGAATCATGTAAATGGTTAGCTTCTCTGCCTTCATCATTTTATAAAGGGTCTCATTCTGCATGTAGCGGTCCTTGACCCTGAAACCTTCGCCCAGAGTTTTCTGTATCTCTTCAATGACAGTGGCTCTGTCACTCTCTGTGTCGTAGTAGATCTCAACGGAGGTTACCTCGTCGCCTATTTCAAGCAACTCCCGGGCAACCTCAATTGGTACAAAGATGTATTTCCGGTCAAGGTTTTGCTCAATTGAGAAAATTCCTCCGGGGAAGAGTCTGGCCTGATTTAGTGATGATGCAGGATTTAGCAGGGATACGGGGTTGGTGCGTGAAGGAAAATAGATGTAGAGAGGGTCTGTGAAGTGTGTCCTGATTCCCAGAGAGGCGGCAATGGTTTTTCCTGCAACGGCAAGGGGAACCTCTCCCTCCCGCATTCGGAATTCGCCCTCTGTCATGAACTTTGAAATCTGTGTCTGTGCTGCAAAAACTGAATCAATTCCCTTCATTGTGGCAACAGACTCACCTGATCCGTAGCGGATAAAGACATTCTCTTCTGCAACCGGGCAAAAATGGCCATCTGCAATGAGATCCCTCACTTTATCAAACTCAATGGTCTTAATGCTGAAGCTTTTTCCCTCCGAAGGCACGATAAGTATATCGGCCTCACCGGCACTGTAAAGTGATTTTATGAGCCCTTCAAAACCATTATATACGCTTAGTATCACAACAAGAGCCATGGTTCCCAGGGCAATTCCGGCCGCACTTATCAGCGATATTACATTGATGACGTTGTGTGACTTCTTTGCGAAGAGGTACCTTTTGGCTATGAAGAGCGGCAAACGCACTGCTCTGTGTTACTTTTTAAGAAGTTCGTCAATTCTTTCGACATAGTCGAGAGAGTCGTCGATGAAGAATGTTAGTTCCGGAACAATGCGCAGCTGTTTGGAAACCTTCTGTCCCAGCTCGTATCTTAATTCTCTTGCAGAAGAGTTAACAATCTTGATAACCTCCTGTGCCTTTGAAGATGGAAATATGCTCAGGTGTACCCTGGCCATCGAAAGGTCCGGAGAGACCTTGACAACCGTTACGCTCACCATCGCTCCGTTATATGCGTTCATCCCCTTAAGGCGGATTATCTCCGCAAGGTCGCGCATAAGCTGCTTCCCAATTTTCTGTTGTCTTGTGCTTTCTCCCTCCATGTTATTCAACTTTTAGAATGTAATAGTTTTTCTTGCCTCTTTGAACAAGAATGTACTTTCCGTTAAGGAGATCCTCAGCGGTAATGACAGCATCGGGAGAGTCAATTTTCTCCTTGTTAATTGCAACGCCTCCGCCCTGAACCATTTTGCGGCACTCTCCCTTAGAAGGGAATACTGCCGTTTTGGCGGCAAGCATCTCTACAATGTTTTGTCCAAGATCCTCTTTGGAAATGGCAAACTGAGGCACGCCCTCGAATACTGAGAGGAATGTATCTTCATCGATAGATTTTAAGGCCTCAGATGTTGATTGACCGAACAGAATGCCTGAGGCATCCACAGCCTTGAGATACTCTTCCTCACCGTGAACCATTGTTGTTACCTCCTTGGCAAGGAGCTTCTGGAGCTCTCTTTTGTGAGGTTCTGCCAGGTGGTTCTCAACAGTCGCGCCAATAGTCTCTTTTGAGAGCATTGTGAAGATTTTGATGTAACGTGCGGCATCTTCGTCGCTTACATTTAGCCAGAACTGGTAGAATTTGTATGGTGTGGTGTATTTGGCATCAAGCCAGATATTTCCCTGCTCGGTCTTTCCGAACTTTCCTCCATCGGCCTTGGTAATAAGAGGGCAGGTAAGTGCAAAAGCCTCACCGCTCTCTTTTCTGCGGATAAGTTCTGTGCCGGTGGTAATATTGCCCCACTGGTCGCTGCCTCCCATCTGCAGGCGGCATCCGTGATGCTGATAGAGGTAGAGGAAGTCAAATCCCTGTACCAGCTGGTATGTGAATTCTGTAAAAGACATTCCTTCGCGCTCGTCGCCTGAAATCCTCTTTTTTACAGAGTCTTTGCTCATCATGTAGTTTACAGTGATGTGCTTTCCGATGTCGCGGATAAAGTGGAGGAAGGTGTAATCCTTCATCCAGTCGTAATTGTTTACAAGAATTGCTGCGTTGGGAGCGTCAGAGTCAAAGTCAAGGAATTTTGCAAGCTGATTCCTGATTGCGTTCTGATTGTGCCTGAGGGTCTCTTCATCCAGCAGGTTTCTTTCGGAAGATTTCATTGAAGGGTCGCCAATCATACCGGTTGCCCCGCCCACAAGTGCTATTGGTTTATGGCCGCAGGCCTGGAAATGCTTTAGCATCATAATACTCACCAGATGACCAATGTGGAGTGAATCTGCGGTAGGGTCAATACCAACATATGCCGCTGTCTGCTCCTTGAGGAGCTGCTCTTCTGTTCCGGGCATAATGTTATGGATCATTCCTCTCCAGGTGAGTTCTGTAACAAAGTTGTTCATTTTACACTAATTTGGGGCAAAAGTACGGTTTTTTCTTTAATTTTGCAGGGATACAAAACAACTATGAAAAGAACAGCATTCTTCCTGCGCCTCCTGCTCCTCAGTGCGGCGTTATTTTCCTTAAGTTTCTTACCCGGCTCGGCCCAGATTCAGACTCAGCCATCGCTCTTCCGGGATATTCAGCCGGACTCTTTAAAAAGCAGAATCGAGAGACTGCCATCTATCAGGGATGTCAGGAGACTCGAGAGCGAGCACTTCAGGGATAAATATGTTTTTTACATAGATCAGCCTGTCAGTCATAAGGACCCTTCCCTTGGAACTTTCCGTCAGAGAGTTTTTGTAATGCATGCGGGACTTGACAGACCTACCGTGCTGGTTACTGAGGGATATGGTGCTGCATATGCAGCCAGCCCAAAATACAGGGAGGAGATTTCCAGGTTGTTCAATACAAACATTGTTTTTGTGGAGCACAGATATTTCCTTGAGTCTACGCCTGAGCCGCGTGACTGGAAGCACCTCACTGCAGAAAACTCTGCATATGACCTCCATAATGTCACAATGATCCTCAGGGAGGTTTACAAGAAGAAGTGGATTGCAACCGGAATCAGCAAAGGTGGTCAGACAGCTCTTATTTACCGTGCATTTTTTCCGGACGATGTTCATATTACAGTTCCATATGTGGCTCCCCTTTGCAGAGGGGTGGAGGATGGCCGTCACGAGCCGTTTCTGGCAAACTTTGCCGGTACTCCCGAGAAGAGGGCAACTCTTCTGAATTTTCAGAAGGAGGTACTGCGCAGGCGCCCTGCTCTTCAGCCAATGTTTGACGCACTATGTGCAGAAAAGGGATATAAATTTAACCTGCCAACCGAGCAGATTTATGATTACTCTGTACTGGAGTTTCCTTTTGCATTCTGGCAGTGGGGCAGCGATCCGGCTCAGATACCTGCTCTCACAGCTTCAGACAAGGATGTTTTTGATTACTGGATGAAGATAAGTTCTCCCGATTACTTTGTTAACGACAGCCCCACTACTTCTTTCTTTGTACAGGCCGGCCGTGAACTGGGATATTACGGATATAATACAAAACCTTTTGAGGGGCTTCTTAAAATTAAAAGTGCAAAGGGATACCTTAAGACACTTTTCCTGACAGAAGATGCTCAATTCAAGTTTGACAAGAAGCTTTCAAAGAAGCTTGAAAAATTTGTTGCAACTACAGATGCAAAAATGATTTTCATTTATGGTGAGTTCGATCCGTGGTCTGCAGTGATGGTGAGTGAACCAAAATCCACAAATATTGTTGTTGTGACTGATCCTGAGGGAAGCCACAGGGCCAGAATTTCGACATTGCCGGAAGAGAGCAGGCAGAGAGTGATAACGCTCCTCGAAAGATGGCTTCTCGAATAAATAAAATATATGATTGATTTTAAAAAAATTGAAATCTCCGACAAGCCCTGGGTAGATGAGCTTCTTGCCTATTCAGACTTCAGAGGGGCGGAATATTGTTTTACCAACCTTTTTATATGGGATGAGGTTTATCATTCCAGAATTGCACGATACAAAGATTTCATGCTGCTTACTTCGGGAAGCGGAGAGAATACAAAGTATCTCTATCCGGCCGGCAGAGGTGACATGAAAGAGGTTATAGAACTTCTTGAGGCCGATGCAAAGGAGAGGGGTGTTCCTTTTGTTCTGATTGGGATTTCTGCTGAAACTAAATCAAAGATTGAGGAGCTGTTTCCAGGTATTTACGGATTCGAACCGGTGAGGGGCAGCTTTGATTACATATACGAAAGCGAAAAGCTGATTACTCTGTCGGGAAAGAAGCTTCAGCCCAAGCGGAATCACCTGAATAATTTCCTCAAGCTTGAGGGCTGGACTTATGAGGATATCAATGAGACAAATCTTAACGAGTGTATAGAATACACCAACTCCTGGTGCAAAATAAACGGCTGCGGCGAAAACATATCTCTGATGTGGGAGTGCTGCGCTGTTAACAAGGCTCTGTCGCATTTCTTTGAGCTTAAGCTCAGGGGCGGGCTCATCCGTTTTGAGGGTAAAATTATTGCATATACAGTTGGAGAGGCTATAAACTCAGACACTGTAATTGTTCATATAGAGAAGGCCGAATCTGAAATCCGCGGCAGTTATCAGGCAATAAACAATCAGTTTATACAGAAACTTGCACCCGGATACACATATGTAAACAGAGAGGATGATGCGGGTGACGAGGGTCTGAGAAAGGCCAAGGAGTCCTACTACCCGGCATTTATGCTTGAAAAATTTTATGCAAGTAAAATTTAATTATATTTGCAGTCATAACCATTGCTTATAAGAAGTTGGAACCTCCCAGTAGTTTAACAGATGATTACTTCTCCGTGGGGATGATGCTCGTCCTCATTTTGGCTGTTCATGCCATTATCAAGGCTGGCGAAATCTATCTCCTCACACTTTCCAAACAGGAATCGGACCTTCTCGCGAAAAGAGAGGGGAGCCGTGCAAATGCTCTTCGCACTCAAATGTCCAGACCTGAGCTTCTCTTTGGAACTCTTTTCCAGATTACTTTATCGACTGAAATTCTCATTGCAGTAACTGCTGTTTTGCTGGTTTATTCTGCAGGCCCGCTTGCCGGGGCTTTTCTGCTTATAATACTGCTGGCTCTGTTTGGTTATGGAATCCCTGATATTCTCTCCTCTAAGCTTGGCATCAGAGCAGCTCTTATTGCATCTGGTGCGGTTAAGGTTTTTTCCTGGTTTGCCGGACCTGTAAACAGGGCTCTTTGCTCATTCTCCCGGGAGGTTGAGGAGAGCCGTGAAGAGCGCGATGTGCGCTCTGTGGAGGAGTTTACAGAGGAGGTTGACGAGAATGATGTGGCAGATGTTGAAGAGAAAAGGCTTCTTCTGAGCATTGTGAGGCTCTCAAATACATGTGTGAGCGACATTATGACTCCGCGCGTTTCAGTAGTGGCTCTTGAGGACTCTCTTTCAACAAAAGAGGTACTGGCAAAGGCAGCAGAATGTGGCTTTTCAAGGATGCCCGTTTATGAGAATGTAATAGATAATGTAACCGGATTTCTTTATATCAAGGATCTGGTAGGTTATATTGATCAGGAGGTAGACTGGAGAAAGTATATCCGCAAGGCATATTTTGTTCCGGGGAGTAAAAAAATCAATGACCTTCTTGAGGAGTTTCGTCAGAAGAAGATTCACCTGGCAGTTGTTGCAGATGAATACGGAGGAATGGAGGGTATTGTAACCCTTGAAGATATTCTTGAGGAGATTGTTGGTGAGATATCTGACGAAAGCGACAAAGTTAGCAAGGGCAGAAAAATGGAAAAAGTTTAAATAAAACGAGATATTAAAATTTTCAGAAATGGGACTTTATTTTAGCAGAGAGCTTGAGAGTGGTGCAACAATTTCTGTTTGGGAGATAACGGAGACAGAAGAGGAGTTGATGAACCTGAGCTCAGTTCCGCATGACGAGCTTGAAGATTTGCTCATTACAAAGAGCAGTGCCAGACGGAAGGAGAGGCTGGCAGTTCGTGCCCTCCTGAATGAACTCTTTGACGGAAAGGTCTATCTTGGTCATCATGATAATGGCAGGCCTTTTCTTCAGAACAGCCTGATAGAAATAAGCATATCTCATACCGGCAGGTATGTTTGTGTACTGACCCATCCGGACGATAGCGTTGGGGTTGATATTGAATCTCTTGAGAGAAATTTCTCTGCGGTAGAGAAGAAGGCACTTTCGCCTGAGGAGATAGAGAACCTTAGCGAGAGCAAGCGAAACCTTCACCTTGCAATTCACTGGAGCGTGAAGGAGGCTGTATACAAAAGAATGTCCCTGACTGAGGTGGATTTTGCCCGTCAGATTAATGTAAAAAAATTCTCACCCCGCGAAGAGGGTGAGATTGATGTTGAGTTTATACATAAGGATGGTACGGTTGAGGAGTTCGAAGTGAAGTACGAAATCTTTGAAAATCACATCCTTGCCTGGATAGTGGGATAATCTTTATTTCCCGATAATTTGTACTGAGTGGGCCTTTGTGTCCACTTTTTCTATTATGTCAAGAATCACACTGTTCTCGTCGATAACATATGTTTTACGTATGATTCCGTCATACTCCTTTCCCATGAACTTCTTTCTTCCCCAGGCCTCATAGTCTTTAAGAATTACGGCCTCCTTGTCCGAAATAAGCGGGAAGGGGAGGCTGAACTTCTCAATAAAGCTCTTATGAGACTTCTCGTTATCCTTGCTTACTCCAATAATCTTGTAGCCCATTGACTCAAAGCGGTGATAGTTGTCACGCAGGTCGCACGCCTCTGCTGTACAGCCGGGAGTGTTATCCTTTGGGTAAAAATAGAGTACCAGCTTCTTGCCTTTAAAATCACTCAGTTTGATCTCCTTTCCATCCTGGTCTGTGCCTTTGAAATCAGGAGCTTTGTCGCCAATTTTAATCATAATTTTTATTTTCATAAACACTTAATCTCCTCATAAAGTTCAGAATAAATCCAAGAACTCATTACCCCTAAGGTAAAATCATGCATAAATACATTTTTGTTAAAAATATGTATAATTAAACCCTCTTTTTTATAAATTTGCTGATATTTAAAACAATGACATCATGAATGCGCGTCGTATTTGTTCATTGTTACTGCTTTTCTCGATTTTTCAATCCTGCAGCGAAGAACAAAAGATTCAGCCACCAACCCCCTCTCCAAAAGTAACAACTTCTGCCGGGGCCATCTCCTTCCCGGATAACGGAGCAACTAACTCAGTTTTCACAATCACATCGGACGGGCCCTGGAGCCTTTCGCTCACAGACACCAAAAGTGTCCCCTCCTGGTGCAAGGCCGAACCCACATCAGGCGGAAAGGGATCTGTTCAGATTACGGTAACGATAACGGAACCAAACGAGAACTATGACGACAGGATTGCCTATATTAAAATTATTTCAGGCAGTAGCTCTTCATTTGTCACAGTTACACAAAAGAAGAAGGATGCAATAATTGTAACCCGCGAAAAGGTAGAAATTGGAGAGGATGGGGGCGCACTTAATGTTGAGGTTAAAAGCAACATTGAATACAGCGTAACAATTCCTCAGGAGTTTTCGGGATGGATTAAGAGAGCCGCATCCTCAAATACAAAAGGACTTGTCTCAAAGAATGAGTCCTTCACTATCTCCCCCGGTAGTATGGAGGGAGCCAGAGAGGGGCTGATTATTTTTGGCAGCGGTATGCTGAAAGATACTTTGCATGTTTACCAGAGCTGTAAAAGGGCAATAATTCTGACACAAAGCGAGTATAACCTCTCATCAGATGCAGGGTTTATAACTGTTGAGTTGAAATCTAATCTGGAGTACAATGTAATTATGCCGGCAGGGGCTGAATGGATCAGGCGATCTGACACAAAAGCTCTTGTGCTCGATAAAATCACATTTTCAATAGATAAAAACAGTGACTTCAGCAGAAGAGAGGCTTCTGTAGTTTTTAAGGATAAAAACTCAGATATATCAGATACCCTCAGAGTCTTTCAGTCTCAGAAAAATGCAATCATTATTGGAGACAGCAACCTAGAAGGTGTCTCTTACGAATTGGGGCAGGTGAAAGTAGGAGTGCAGACAAATGTGGATTTTACTTATGAATTTCTGGAGAACTGTGGTGAGTGGATAAGCGTCTCACAGACTAAGGCTCTTAAGGATACGATTTTTACATTTCAGTTAAAGACTAACGGCGGTTTTAAGAGGAAGGGAGCAGTCCGTTTTGTAAGTAAAGATGGTGTCTCAGATACACTTAATATTGTTCAGGACGGGGTAAAGAGCATACTGATGGATTTCTATAACTCAACAGGAGGAAGCAGCTGGCTTAAGAAAGATAAATGGGGCAGCTCCAGTCCGGTTGGTGATTGGTATGGGGTAGATGCATCCGGCGATATTCCGGTATCAATCTTTCTTTATAACAATAATTTGACGGGAACAATTCCAGAGACCTTTTCTAAACTTGTCAGCCTAAGGACTATCAACTTATTTGGAAACAGACTTTCAGGCTATATGGAGAGATTGATAAATAATTTGTCAGAAATGAAGCAGTTGTCAATGCTCTCTCTCTTTAATAATAACTTCTATGGTCATATTCCGGCTTCAATTGAAAGCCTTGAAAATCTGGAAAGGCTCAGTTTGCAAAGAAATAAACTTTCAGGCGAAATTCCGGCAGGGATTAGCAGGCTTAAAAAACTGACTCATATAGAATTGTACGATAATTCCCTGACAGGATCTATTCCGGAGGGGATTGGGGGTGATAATCCTCTAAGTGTGTCTTTGAATACGAATAAGCTGGTGGGACCAGTTCCAAACTCTCTGCTAAGGAATCCAAACTGGCAAAGGATGATGGATTATATAATTTTCCAGGATGGTTATACGATTTATCCTCCAAAAGGATATTCAAAGCTGAGGAATATTGAGAGCAGAGATTTAAGTTTGCAGCCGTTCAAAGCATATGATGTTATATCAAATTACAGTTACACAATACTTTATTCATATGGTTACTCGTGTCCTTATTCTGATGAATATACAGGGGTTGTTGTCGATTTGGTAAACAAATACAGAAGCAAAGGCCTTGGGGCAATATCTTATCACGCCTGCATTCTCTCTGAACCAGGGATGCTGCAGAAAATTTCTGAGTATACCCAAAGGAAGGGTATGGGTAATTTTGCCAATCTGCTTCACGAAGGCAAGTATATTGACAACTATGGATCTACTCAATGGTCAGACAGCTATTTTCTCGGGAGTTCTGGAACGCCTTCTGTAATGGTTGTAAATAAAGAGGGAGAGCTTGTTTTTGGTCATACTGAGGACAAGTATAAATTGTCTGAATTTATCAAAAGTGTGCTGGGAGATCCATCAGAGAGATACAGGTCATCCGATTTTTCAAAAGATGGCGAGATTATAACATTACAAAAAGCATCTGCAGGCAAGGGGATTAATATTGCTATCCTCGGAGATGGATTTGTAGACCGGGATATGGCAAATGATGGCAAATATGAGACCAGGGCCAGGGAAGCTATGGAAGCAATTTTTTCAGTAGAGCCTGCAAAATCACTCAGAAGCAGATTTAATGTCTATTGTATTAAAGCTGTCTCAATTGATGAGACTATTGGCGAAAATTATGAAACAGCATTTTCTTCAAAATATGGAGATGGATCATTTATTGGTGGCAATCTCTCCAAAATCGAAGAGTATGCTCTTAAAATTCCGGGAGCAGAAAAAATTGATAATATGGTAATTCTCACAATACTTAACGACCCTAAGCATGCCGGAACATGTTACTATTATACAGGCAATTCATCTATCTCTTTTTGTCCGACTGTTGGATATGACAAAACTTATTTTTCTCAGGTTGTTATGCACGAAGTAGTGGGCCATGGTATTGGAAAACTTGGTGACGAGTATTACTACTATGGAGCCATAAAGCCTGCTGATATAGAGATTTATAAGTCAGATTATGAAAAATACGGCTGGTGGGGCAATGTCGATTTTACAAACGATCCGGCAAAGGTTAAGTGGAAAGCGTTTCTTTCAAATCCTCTCTATACAGGAAAAGTTGGGATTTTTGAAGGCGGACTGACTTTTCAGTCAGGTGTTTACAGGTCGTCACAGACAAGTATTATGCAGGACTATTCATATGAATTTAATGCACCTTCCAGAGCGGCAATCTATAAAAGAGTCATGGAGTTGTCCGGAGAGGATTACAGCTTTGAAAAATTTCTGGAGTATGATGCTGTTAACAGAAATGCAAGTACCGGTAGCCTTACCAAATCACCTCTTCTCCTCAAAAAATATATAAATCTTGCACCACCGGTTGTAATTATGAGGAGATAGTGAAACACAGGTGGGGGACCTTGCCCAGGGGCTTGACTCAGAGGTGAACCTGCTCATCACGTCACATCATTAAAAAAGGCCCGTCTGTTAAAAGACTGGCCTTTTTATTTATTTACCGGAGGTGGAAGATTACATCATTCCGCCCATTCCGCCCATTCCGGGAGCTCCGCCGCCCATTGGCATAGGGTTCTCCTCTTTCTTCTCTGCAAGAACACACTCGGTAGTAAGGAACATTCCTGCTACTGATGCTGCGTTCTCGAGAGCGATGCGGGTTACCTTGGTTGGATCAATAACTCCTGCCTTGTAAAGGTGCTCGTATTTGTCTGTACGGGCGTTGTAACCAAAGTCGGCCTTGCCCTCTTTTACCTTCTGAATAACGATGCTTCCCTCAACTCCAGCGTTCTCTACAATCATTCTCAGTGGCTCTTCGATTGCACGTGCAATGATGGCAATACCTGTGTTCTCGTCGTCGTTGTCGCCCTTAAGGGTTTTGAGAGCCTCAATTGCGCGGATGTATGCAACTCCGCCGCCCGGTACGATTCCCTCTTCAACAGCCGCACGGGTTGCGCTGAGAGCGTCGTCTACGCGGTCTTTCTTCTCCTTCATCTCCATCTCTGAAGCTGCACCAACGTAAAGAACAGCTACTCCACCTGCGAGCTTAGCAAGACGTTCCTGAAGCTTCTCACGGTCGTAGTCGCTTGTGGTAGTCTCCATCTGCTTGCGAATCTGAGCAACTCTCTTGTCGATAGCCTCTTTGTCGCCTGCGCCGTTTACAACGGTTGTGTTCTCCTTGTCAATTGTAATTTTCTCGGCCTTGCCAAGCATCTCGAGAGTAGCTGCATCAAGGCGGAGTCCCTTCTCTTCTGAGATAACTGTACCGCCTGTAAGGATTGCGATGTCCTCAAGCATCTCTTTTCTTCTGTCGCCAAAGCCAGGAGCCTTAACAGCAGCAATTTTAAGCGTTCCGCGCAGGCGGTTTACAACCAGTGTTGCAAGTGCCTCTCCGTCTACATCCTCTGCGATGATAACGAGAGCTCTTCCGCTTTGTGCTACCGGCTCGAGAACAGGAAGAAGGTCTTTCATTGTGGAAATCTTCTTGTCTGTGATGAGAATATATGGATTCTCCATTACAGCTTCCATCTTCTCAGGATTTGTCATGAAGTAAGGGGAAATGTATCCGCGGTCGAACTGCATACCCTCTACTACCTTCACCTCTGTATCTGTTCCTTTTGCCTCTTCAACTGTAATAACACCCTCTTTCTTAACTTTGCCCATAGCTTCGGCAATAAGCTTGCCTATTGTTATGTCATTGTTTGCAGAGATGGTTGCTACCTGCTCAATTTTGGTGATGTCATCGCCAACAGCCTGACTCTGGCTCTTGAGAGAGGTAACAACAGCTTCAACAGCTTTGTCAATTCCTCTTTTAAGATCCATTGGGTTTGCACCTGCAGTTACGTTCTTAAGACCTACTGTGATGATTGACTGTGCCAGAACGGTAGCTGTAGTTGTGCCGTCTCCGGCTTGGTCTGCTGTTTTTGAAGCAACCTCTTTAACCATCTGCGCACCCATGTTTGCAAAACGATCTTCGAGTTCAATCTCCTTGGCAACTGTAACACCGTCCTTGGTTATCTGAGGTGAGCCGTACTTCTTGTCAATTACAACGTTTCTGCCCTTTGGGCCAAGTGTAACCTTTACTGCATTTGCCAACGCATCAACGCCCTCTTTCATGAGGTTGCGGGCTTCAAGGTTGAATTTTATCTCTTTTGCCATAATATTTTTTAATTTTAAATATTTAAGTGATTAATTAAGAACTGCAAGAATGTCTGACTGACGCATCATAAGATAGTCTTTGCCATCTACATTGATCTCTGTTCCGGCATACTTGCCATACAAAACATTGTCACCAACTTTAAGTTCCATTGGCTCGTCCTTTTTGCCAGTTCCAACGGCAACAACTTTGCCTGCCTGAGGTTTCTCCTTGGCTGTGTCGGGAATAAAAATGCCGCTTGCTGTTTTTGTTTCAGCCTCCTTAGGCTCTACTAAAACTCTGTCTGCTAAAGGTTTTACGTTCATAATTAAGTAATTTGATTAATTATATTAATATTTGTTTGATTTTAATTTTTCACAGAGCAGTAAACACAAAAGCGGTGCCAAATGCAATTACTGACAAATTGTCGGTGCCTGGTTTAAAAAATATTTATATTTGCACGCCCTCTAAGGAGAGGTTCTCTCTCCTCATGACGTATAATATTTTGATTTTATGATTTATATTATCATGCCTGTGATATTCATTGCAGGGATTATTGCGATAGCTTTTGAAGATGCATTGCGGATTAACAAGGCTGCTACAGCCATTGGGATGAGCGTGCTTTTATGGATGATGGTTCTGGCGGACGGGACAAACATGTTCAACATGAATGGTTCTGAAATGCTTGAAACAATGATAAAAAACATACCATCATTTTCTGAGTTGTCTGTAAGTGAGCAGGTTTATAAGTTTCTTGAGTTTTCAATAGTGGAGTCACTGGGAGATGTGTCGGAAACATTGTTTTTTGTTTTAGGTTCTATGGCAATTATCGAGCTTGTAGATTCGCACGGAGGCTTTGAGATAATCGTTAATTCAATTACAACCAGAAACAAAAGAAAGCTTTTGTGGATTATCTCTTTTCTTACTTTTTTCCTGTCATCTTTACTGGGGAACCTTGCAACCGTAATTGTAGTTGTTGCTTTGCTCCGGCGCATCATTGGTGAAAGGGCAGACAGGCTGATATTTGCCGGGATGACAATAATTGCTGCCAATGCCGGCGGAGCCTGGTCTCCAATAGGAGATGTCACAACTTTGCTTTTGTGGACAGGCGGGACAATTACTGTTCTGCATCAGGTTACTCAATTAATTTTACCCAGCCTTGCCATGATGAGTGTTCCGCTTATATACACTACTTTCACCTTCAGTAAGGATGCCGTTTGCAAGAGTCCAAAGCAGGAAAAGCAGGATCCCTTCCTTGCGAAAATTGACCCCCGTTTCAAGAGGATGCTCCTTGTTACCGGCTTGATTTCTCTCGGTTCTGTTCCGGTTCTGCAGAGTCTCCTTCATCTTCCTCCTTTTATGGGAATACTTCTGGGGCTTTCAATAATGTGGGTAATGACAGACCGCAGATGGACAGGCAGGATGATTCCGGTAATTCAGGAGCTGCGGGTTCAGCGGGTCTTTTCAAGAATTGATGTTCCCACTGTTCTCTTTTTTCTTGGTATCCTCATGTCTGTGGCTTCACTTAAAACAGCAGGCCATCTGGGACAAATGTCAGGTTTTCTGGATTCAGTAATGCCCTCTCCGGAAGTTATAAGTTTGGTGCTGGGTGTCACATCTTCGTTTCTGGATAACGTAGCACTGGTTGCAGGTACAATTGGTATGTACCCGTTGGCGGCGGCAGGCCCCTTCATGACTGACGGCAATTTCTGGACATTCCTGGCATACTGTGCAGTTACAGGGGGCAGCATTCTTATTATTGGATCTGCATCAGGTGTAACTGTTATGGGGCTTGAGAAGATTCCGTTCGGTTACTATCTGAAAAAATTCTCCCTGCTTGCACTTCTGGGATACTTTGCAGGAGCTGCAGTTTACTTGCTTCTTTTCTGAAAACGGGATAGTCTGATATTCTCGTTATATTTGCATTGAACTAAGTTTATTTGCAATGAACGAGAACGAGAAATTTATGAAGGCGGCTCTTCAGGAGGCATTGAAGGCACTGGACTCTGATGAGGTTCCCGTTGGGGCGGTAGTAGTTTGCGAAGGGAAGATAGTTGCCCGTGCACATAATCTTACCGAGAGACTAAATGACCCCACTGCGCATGCAGAGATGCAGGCAATTACTATGGCCACCTCTGCGTTTGGCGGGAAATACCTCGAAACTTGCATCCTGTATGTAACTCTGGAGCCCTGCTCTATGTGTGCCGCAGCTCTTAACTGGGCTCAGATAGGGAAGGTGGTGTATGGCGCTTCAGATCCAAAAAGAGGGTTCTCGCTTTACTCTCCATCATTGCTACATCCAAAAACAATTGTTGAGTGCGGAGTTATGGAAGAAGAGTGCTCTTCTCTTGTAAGAAATTTCTTTAAATCAAAGAGAGGCTGATATGGTTGAACTCATACAGGATTACGGATTTCTTGGATTGTTTATGGGTGCCTTTCTGGCAGCAACCGTTATCCCATTCAGCTCAGATATTCTCATGGTGGGAATGATGCTTGGAGGGATGAATCCCATACTGGCGTTCTTTGCAGCAACGCTTGGAAACTGGCTTGGGGGGCTGACTTCCTATTATGTAGGGCATCTTGGCAGATGGGACTGGATTGAGCGGTGGTTCAGGGTTAAGGAGGAGAGTCTTCTACGGCAAAAACACTGGATTGACAAATATGGAAGTATAATTGCTTTTTTCAGCTGGGTTCCCTTTGCGGGCGATTTGCTAGCCGTTGCGCTGGGCTTTTACAGGGTCAATTTCACAAAGACAGCACTCTACATGCTGGCAGGTAAAGCTGTGCGCTTTGCTTTCTGGGTTCTGCTGTACCATTTGTTTGGTGAGGCAATCCTGGAGTTTAAGTTTCTATAATTTTTTTTGCACTTTTTAAAAAAAGCAATATATTTGCACCCTCAAACTAAAACCATATTGACCTATGGTGTAATGGTAGCACTACTGATTTTGGTTCAGTCAGTCTAGGTTCGAATCCTGGTAGGTCAACTTGAGAACGAAGGTGTTTCAGCAGATTGTTGAAACACCTTTTTTCTATCTTTGCGGTGAAATGAGAAGTTTGCATTACGATATATCTGTTATCATGCCTGTATACCGGGTCGAGGGTCACATTGAGCAGACCCTCTCCTCACTTGCAGCGCAAACATTCAGAAATTTTGAACTGATTCTGGTTGATGACAGGGGTGGTGATGCCAGCATTGATAAGGCTGTAGCCCTTCTTGAGGCTTCGGAATTAAAGGATGACTTCAGAGTTGTGGAAAATCCCTCAAATCTGGGAGTGTCGCTCTCAAGGGGCAGGGGCCTTGAAGTTGCATCAGGCGAATATGTGATTCATCTTGATTCCGACGACTTTTTTGAGCCTGATATGCTCGAAATAATGTACAGAAAGGGTGTTGAAGAGGGAGCAGATATTGTTGTCTGCGGATTCGTCAAGGAGTTCGGCACAAAGGAAGAGCCGTCGGGTGCATTCCAGTTTGCCGGCAAGGGAGAGCAGGCCCTGACATCTGCAAGGGGAAAGGAGGAGTATATAAGGCTCATGCTTGAAAATTCCAGGCCATCTGCTCTGTGGAACAAGCTTGTAAAAAGGGAGCTGTTTACAAATGAAAATATTGGGTTTGATCAAAACCTCAGGGACGATCTCTCGGTTTCTCCCCTGCTGATTCTTGCAGCTAAGAAAATCGCATTTGTTGAGTTGCCACTTGTGCATTATGTAATGTATAATTCAGCATCTGTTTCTGCATCTGCAGGTCATCTTCTGCTGATTGCAAATACGCTTAAGTTTCTGGAAAAAAGATTTGAAGAAGAGGGAGTTGATGCCGGAAGGGAGCTGTTTGCATATAAGAATCAGACGCGGAGAAGGCTGCTTTTGCATAAGCAGGTAAAGGGAGATGATGTAAAAAAATACCTGAAACTCTTTCCTGAAATTAACGGTCAGATAATCAGCGGAAATAACCCGGAGAAGAAATATCATTACAGGCTGTTTGCCCGGTTCGCTGCCGGCGGCGATTCAACCATGTTCCGGCTGGTCAGGTTTTTACTCAGGTTTATTTAACCAGTTCCAGCAATCTTGCGGCCCTTTTTTCAAAAGTAAAGTGTGTGCGGATTCTCTCTGCCTGAGCGGCTCTGTCTGTATTCGAGAGTGCTCTGTTAACCGCCTCAACGGCACTCTCCAGTGCCATGTTTTCCCCTGAAGTTTTGAAGCTGTCACCAGTGAGAGCAAATACCGACTCTCCAAGTCCGCCTGTAACCTCAGGCATGCCTCCGGCTCTGGTAATTACCGGGATGCATCCGTGATTCATTGCCTCGGCAAGGGCAAGTGAGAAGCTCTCTCTTCTTGAAAGCTGACAGTAGACATTGGACTGAATGTAAAATTTTCTGAGGCGAGAGTGCTCTACTTTTGGCAAAATTGTAAGGTTAGCTGGAAGCTTGCCCGTAAGAAACCAGATTCTGTCCATGTCTGCCCCAACAAGTGTGAAGTTGCAGTGTGGCATTGCTGCCGCAAGTGCGATAAACCGGTCAACTCCTTTTATATGAAAACTCTGAGGTGATGCAGCGAGAGCCACACAAAGAACCCCCGGTGTTCCTCCCGGTTTATTAACAGTCGCCGGCTCAAATCTCATTCCGTTGTAAATCACCTCTGTTGACGCACCAGGCGCCACTGCTTTAACAACCCTCTCCACATATTGCGAAACGCACAGATTTAAGGTTGCAAGCTTCATGGAGATTCTTGTCATAAACCCTCTTACAGGATTTACAAAACTGCCGTATTTGTATTTTTTCACCCTGCATGTATCATAACCGCCAATTACCAGATAACACTTTTTACGAGCAAGCCTGGCGAAAATGGCCGGCAAAAATGAATGGTAGTCTGCAAACCATATATAGATAACATCATGTGAATTTATTTGCGTCAGGAGAAAGAAGAACTCCTTTATGAGGGCAAAAAACTGCTTCAGGGGAGTGGTATTGTCTACTTCCAGGCTGGTGACAATATGCCTGCCTGAGAGTATCTCCAGATCTCCGTTTATGAATGTGGAGTTTCTGGTATAGATGAACAGAATTCGTCTTGGTTTCTCCTCCATTACCGGGTTTTGTGTACAAGAATTGCGTTGGCAACCTTTCTCTGGCCCATGTTGTCAAACAGTTTGTTGTCGGATGGGTGATTAACAACACCGTTGTCTGAGCCTCCTGCAACATACATTGTTGTAGAACCTCCCCCGTCAAGGTTAATTGCATAATCTGCCCCCAGCCATTTCATAATCTGCTGAAGCTCCGTAAGAGAGACTCCGGCAGCCTGAGCGTTTCTTCCGTCTGCAGTTAGCAGAAGAATGGTTCCGTCTGCCTTTTTACCAACGGCACTCCTCGGGTGACGGGCTGTGTAAAACGAAGATTTATCAAGCTTAAGATCCCTGCCTGCCACTCTTAAAATTGGCCCGGTCGTGATAACCTCCTGTGCCTGGATATACTTTTCCCACTCTCTGAGTTCGTCTGCCTTGAGAATAAAGAGTTCTCCCCTGAATATTGCAAGAGCTCCCAGCTGGTGCATCGCCCTCTTGTTACCTGTTATGGTATTTGGGGCAAGCTGACGGTTCTCTTTTCTGATGTAGTCAACGGAATTGTAGTCCTCAGTATTGTGAGTGTAGTTGAACTTAAAGAATGAGCCGTTTATAGCTGCAATCGCTCCGGATTCCGAAGCCATAAGACTTGTCTCCTTAAGAACAGGACTGGCAAAAATTTCAATTCGTGCATCTGAACCGGGCTTAATCTCAATGACAGAGATAAACTGACTGGAGGCGAAAAGCTCGCCTGAAGAAAAATGTACCCATTTATGATCAATACCTGCAGAAACAGATTTAGTGTTCCATGAAGCAGCGGAAAAAGTTGTTGAATCATTCTGACCCTTCACCCCAAGGGTGAAAAGCATGAAAAACAACAATAGAATCTTTCTCATTATTACTGGATTTCTATGATTGCTTCAGATACATTGATTATGTAGTCACCGGCTTTTTCGCACTCTGCAACTATATCCATGTAGTAGACCCCTGTCTGGTAGCCGTAAGTATTGTTCTCAAGGTTAAAGAGGTGCTCCTCCTTGAGGATATTGCGGTATTCGTTGATTTGCTCTTCAGAATCGACTGCATTTGAAATACCGTCAATCTGGGTGTATCCTCTGTCAAGATTTTCAATCATATTGTCAAAGGCTTTCTCAAGCAGTACAAACATATGGTCAAGTTTTTCGCAGATATCTGAGTTAAATGATTTCTTATGAACACGAAGTCTGTTAAGGATTCTTGCAATGTTATAGCCTGAGTCGCCCATGCTCTCAATCTCGCTAATAATCTTATACATTGCCTGTAGTCTTCTTCCGCTCTCCTCGCTCAGTTCGCTTTCAGAAACATTGTTGAGATAGTTTGCAATTTCAAGCTCCACTTTGTCTGTAATTTGTTCGTAGTGCTCAATTTTGTTGTACAACTCTTCGAACTTCTCTGTGTCGCACAGTCTTAGAGCCTCTCTCGCATAAACAAACTGCTGTTTTTCAAGTTTAGCAAAATCTGTTATCTCCTGCTTTGCTTGTGAGAGTGATAGTTCTGCAGTACTGAGAATGCCACCCTGTATGTATTTGAGTCGGAAGACCTCCTCTGTCTCTTTTGACTTAATTACCGAGCTTACCAGTTTAACAATCTGAGGTGTAAACCAAACCAGCAGCATCGTGTTTGTTACGTTGAAGAGAGTGTGCAGGAATGATATTCCATATAAAGTTGCTTCCGAAGATACAAAGGGGTCAAGTCCGGAAACAGCTATCGTAATTTTAGAAACAATGAACAGGACAGGCCTGTAAAGAATAAGCACCCATGTTACCCCGAAAATATTAAAAACGGTATGTGCCAGCGCGGCCCTCCGGGCCGAGACATTTGCTACTGCCGCAGCTATATTTGCGGTTATTGTTGTTCCTATGTTTTCTCCCAGAACCATTGCGGCAGCCATCTCAAACGGAATCCATCCGTAACTGCTCATTACAAGAGTAAGTGCCATTGTAGCGCTTGACGACTGCATCACTATTGTGAGGAGTGTGCCCAGCATTACAAAAGCCAGGATTGAGAGGAATCCGTTATGAGTCCAGCTCTGAAGGAATTCAAAAATTTCGGGATTAGACTTCAGATCCGGTACAGAGTCTTTCAGGAATGAGAGTCCAAGGAAGAGGAGTGCAAAACCAATTATCAGCTCTCCGGTTGATTTTCTCTTTTTGGACTTGAACATCATAAGCGTGAAGCCAATCGCAATTAGAGGAATCGAAATTGTTGAGATGTCAAATTTGAATCCCAGAAGCGATATTATCCAGGCTGTTACCGTTGTTCCAATGTTCGCCCCCATGATTACTCCCACAGACTGGGCGAGAGAGAGCAGGCCGGCATTCACAAAGCTTACAACCATTACGGTTGTGGCGCTGGAAGACTGGATAATTGCAGTAATAAACAGACCGGTTAATACCCTTTTGAAGGAATTTGATGTCATTGCAGCCAGAATGCTGCGCATCTTGTCACCTGCAACCTTTTGCAGGGCCCCGCTCATTAAAGTCATACCATACAGGAAGAGACCAAGTGAGCCGAGAAGTTTCAAAATCTGAAATGCTGCGTCCATAATCGTGTAGGAATAGTTTATGACGACAAATATAATTCTTAAAATGATGTGATTCATAATTATGATTCTTATTTATTACCTTAGCGGGCAAAACCTGCTACAGATGAACCGCATATTTTGTATTTCACTGCTCACTTTTCTGGCAATGTTGTTTGCGGGTAAATCTCAAGCACAATTCTACTCAACCGGAAGCGATCCTGCCGGGTTGAAGTGGATGGAAATCAAAACTAAAAGATATAATGTCATATACCCGGCAGAGATAGACTCTCTTGCCAGGAGGTATGCCTTTTTGCTGGAAAAAACCGCCGATGCAGTTAACAGACCTCTTGGTGCAAAGCCACGCAGGTTACCAGTGGTTCTTCATCCGTACAATGTTCTAAGTAACGGACTTGTAACATGGGCTCCCAGACGTATGGAGCTAATTACAAACCCTCCCTCTACCGGAAGTTACTCCCAGAACTGGGAGAAGCAGCTTGTGCTTCACGAAAGCAGACACGTCGCCCAGATGACTATGTTTGAGAGGGGGATCTTCAGACCGGCAATGTGGCTGCTGGGAGAACAGGCGCCAGGTATTGGAGCCGGACTCTATATCAATAAATGGGCGCTTGAAGGGGATGCAGTAGCATCAGAAACTGAGCTGTCTTTCTCAGGAAGAGGCAGGGATCCGGGGCATCTGGTTTACTATAAGGCCGCATTCCTTGACGGTGATTACCGCAACAGACAGAGATGGGCATTTGGCTCTTACAGACAATACACACCGGACGATTACAGTCTGGGTTATCTTCTTCACTCAACTATCAGGTTCAGGACCGGAAATTACCATTTTATGGGTGATCTTACCAGGACACTTGTTGACAACTGGATTAACCCTGCAGGCTCCTCGGTGTCGTTCAGAAAATCGTCGGGCCTGAATCTGGATGACAATATCAGAGAGAGTATAAAGCTTATGTCTGCATACTGGCGCAGGGAGGATTCTGTAAGGGCTCCGTTTACACCTCTGGAAAGCGTCACCTACCGTACAAGAGATTATGTTACTTACAAGTCTGTTATTCCGGTTTCTGCCGATTCGGTCTATGCCGTGAAGGCAGATATGAATGAGGCAAAGTGTCTTGTAAGAGTTGATGAGTCAGGAAGGGATGTAACACTTACGTTTGTTGGTTTTATGGGAAGTGAACCGGTCTACAGCAGGGGTAAGATATACTGGAGCGAGATGATTCCTTCGCTCAGATGGGAGCACGAGAGCTTTTCTGACATTATCGAGTTTGATCTGAGTACAGGAACTACTAAAAGGCTCACAAGACATCAGAATTACTCAAACCCTGCATTTACTCCGGATGGGGATACCCTTTTTGTTGTAGAGTACCACCGGGCAGGAGGCTCCTCCCTGGTTCTGATGGAGCGGTCAAATTTAATGCGAAAGGTATCCTATCCTGCTCCAGGTAAGGGACAGATAAGAGAGTCTGTATCTGTTGGAGGGAAAATTTACTCTACTGTAATTACTGAAAAGGGAATGGGGATTTACTGCCTTGACCCTTTGGCTGCAGAGTGGGAAAGAGTGATTCCGGAGCAGCATCAGAATATTGAGAGGCTCTCTGTTATGGGGGATGCAATGATCTTCTCCAGCGACCTTGAGGGAACAAACGATATTTACCATTTTGAGCCAGAATCGGGGCAGCTCAGGAGGCTTACAACCTCTAAACTCTCTGCCGTATCACTATACTAAAAGCGGATATCAGCTTGTTAAGGTTATGGTGGATTCTCTGGACTGGAAGCCGGCAGATTTTTCAAAACCGTTTAAATATGTTTTTGCAGACAATCTGTCCATGCAGGCCGGTTTCAATATTGATACCGTTAAGGTTGAGGGTCTTTATGACTTTGAATCCAAACCATACAAAAAAGGTGAGCACCTGTTTCGTTTTCACTCGTGGACTCCAATGTATATAAACATTGATAACCTGCGGAATATTTCATACGACAACTTTTATGATGCGGTATCCTTAGGGGCAACCCTCTACTCCCAGAACTCACTGGGAACTGCCACAACAATGTTTGGTTATTCGTACCACAATAAGTTCCATGCCGGGCACATGAGATTTACCTACCGGGGGTTTTTTCCTGTCTTCGAGTTCAAACTGGATGTCAATGACCGTGACAAACAGCGGATTTTTCTTGTTTCGGGCGATCTCTTCAATCCTCAGATGGTAACAGACACTGTTGCAGGGTCTCCGTTCGTAAGTGCATCAATGCTTGCTTATGTACCGCTTAACCTCACAAACGGGGGATGGGTGAGAGGACTTATACCAAGGCTTTCCTGGAGGTATTCAAATGACTCCTATTTCTCTTTCAGGGAGGGGAAATATCAGGATTATCAGCATATTGTGCTTGGGTTACAATATTATCAGGTGCAACGGATGACCAAGCGGAATATATTTCCAAAATGGGGATACGGGGCAAATATTCAGTATAATATGATGCCTTTTGCTGGAGAGAATTTTGGGTCCACTCTTTATGCCAACGGTTACGGCTATATGCCGGGATTGCTTAAAAACCACGGTATAAAAGTATCTGCCGCCTTCCAGAAACAGTTCTATAACGGCAAGCGATACCTTATGAGAAATATTGCTCCCTCTCCGCGGGGATATAATCAGCATTTCAGCATAACCTACGCATCTGTTTTCACAGATTATGCATTTCCAATTTACCTGGGCGACCTTACCCTCTCCAGGCTGCTCTATCTAAAGAGAGCGCAGATTATTCCGTTTTTTGACTGGGCATACAGCCACGGAATGAATGATTTCAGACATATGTATTCAGGCGGAGCCGATTTTCTGGTTGACTTCAATATTTTCAACATATCTCTTCCCCTTACCGCGGGGATAAGATACATCAGAACAGGGGAGAGCAGAAACATCTTTCAGCTGATTTTTCAAACTCCATTATTATGATACACTTCAGGCATATAAATACTCTTAATCCATTTGACTGGTTTCTGATTGCGGGAGTGGTAATATTCAGCCTTCTGTACTCTTTGCTTTCACAAACGTTTGATGCTCTGGGAATGATTGCCGGTGTCTCAGGTATTATCTGCGTTGTTCTGGTTGCAAAAGGAAATATATTTAACTATCTCTTCGGGCTGATAAATGTCTCCCTTTATGCATGGATTGCATTTAAGGCAGAGCTCTACGGAGATGCTCTGCTGAATGCCTTTTATTACCTTCCCATGCAGTTTGCGGGATGGTACAGCTGGATAAGAAAAAGAGAGGCCGATGAATCTGTCACTATTGTGGCCAGACGGCTTACCCTCAGGCAGAGGTATCTTCTCACGGCTGTTTCTGTCTTAACAGTTATTGCAGGAGCCTTTCTGCTTGATATGGTTAATGACCCTCAGCCTGTAAAGGATTCGGCAACCACAATTCTTTCAGTAATAGCAATGTTCCTAATGGTCAAGGTCTACATGGAGCAGTGGATTCTGTGGGTTGTGGTAAATGTGATAAGCATCGTAATGTGGAGTATCTCCTTTATAGAGGGAGAGCCTCACTCAATGCTAATGATAATAATGTGGATATTCTATCTTGCCAACTCCGTAAACGGGTGGATCTTGTGGGTAAAACTTTCTGAAGAAGGTCAATCTGTTTTAAAGTGATTTTCCAGAATAGCTGCGACCCTCTTTCCGGCAACTTTTGCAATTTCATCTGCAGATGCCCTGCGGATTTCGCTAATACTTTTGAATTTTGCCAGTAGCTTTTCACGTGTCTTTTCGCCAATTCCCTTAATTTCGTTAAGTTCAGACATAACCTGACCCTTACTCCTTCTGTTGCGGTGATGTGTTATACCAAAACGGTGGGCCTCGTCTCTCATCTGCATAATTACCCGCAGGGTTGGTGAGTTTTTATCAAGAAACAGAGGATGAGGGTCACCGGGGACAATTAGCTCCTCGAGTCTTTTTGCAATACCCACCAGTTTAATCCTCTTTTCAAGTCCAATCTCCTGTAAAGCCTCATAGGCAGCGTTTACCTGTCCGCGCCCTCCGTCAATCACAACAAGTTGCGGAAGAGGCGTCTCCTCCGCGGTGAGTCTTGAATAGCGCCTGTTGATAACCTCTTTCATTGTTGCGAAGTCATTTGCGCCAACTACACGCTTTACATTAAAATGCCTGTAATCTCTTTTGCTGGGAACACCATCCCTGAAGACCACGCAGGCAGACACAGCAAATGTTCCCTGAATGTTTGAATTGTCGAAACACTCAATATGTACCGGCATTGTATCAAGCTCCATGTCCCTTTTTATTGCAGAGAGAATCCTCTCCTTATGCTCGTCGGGTCTGAGAATCTCCTCCTGCTTAATCTTTTCAATCTTGAAAATCTTTGCATTCTTTAGGCTGAGGTCCAGAAGGCTGAGTTTGTCTCCTCTTTGGGGAATATTAATTCTTGAAGGAGAGAAATCACCTTCGGGTGCAAACTGAACAATCAGTTCTCGCGAAAGCGGGCCAAATTTATCTGACATCCCGGAAATGAACCTGCCAAGAACAAACTCCCTTGTCTCCTCAATAGGAAGTTTCATCTCAACGTTAAGAGACTGTATAACAGAACCGTTTACTACTCTCATGTAATTTCCGAAGGCCAGATTGTTCTCGAACACAACAGAGAATACATCTACATTTGTGATGCTCTGATTTACAACCAGAGACTTACTGTAGTGCTGGCCAATAACCTCAAGTTTCTCCTTGCACTCCTGTGCCTCCTCAAATCTAAGCTCTTTTGCAGCATGTGCCATCTCTTCCCTCAATTCCCTTGCCAGCGAGGCGGTCTCTCCCCTTAGAATCAGCTTTATTTTTGCAATCTGGCTGTCATAATTTTCACCAGACTGATAGCCGGCGCAGGGTGCTTTACATTTACCTATGTGATAGCTGAGACATGGCCTGAAGTTCTTTGTCCTTATGTTTTCTGGAGTGAGAATAAGTTTGCAGTTTCTGATTTTGAAGAGGTTTCCGATAAGCTCAAGAAGAGAGTATGCATAGGAGACATTGCTGTAGGGACCGTAGTAATGGGAGCCGTCCCTGATAAATTTGCGTGTAAGCATTACTCTTGGGAACTCTTCATTCCGGATGCAAATCCAGGGGTAGGTCTTCCCGTCCTTAAGAAGTATGTTGTATCTGGGCTGATGCTTTTTAATGAGGGTGTTTTCGAGCAGCAGTGCGTCAGTTTCACTTTCCACAACCGTGTATTCAAAACGGTCAATTCTGGAGACCATTACCCGGGTCTTGGCAGAGAGGCCCTCTTCTGCCTGGAAGTATTGCGATACTCTGCTGCGCAAGCTCTTGGCCTTTCCAACATAAATAACCACCCCCTCTTTGTTATAAAAGCGGTAAACCCCCGGTAACGCAGGGATTAATTTGACATTATCTCTTAAAATATCCTTGTTCTCTCTCACTTTCATATTTGTAAAAGTAACAAATAAACTATATTTGCAACCGAATATGGGTGTAAAACTAATAACCAAGGCCAATCTTAAAAAGGCTATGAACGTTCACGGGCTTGCAGGAAACATTCTTGCATCCTTTGCCCTTTCAATTCTGGGTCTTAACAGAATTAACAAAAGATATGCCCGTATCTCTTCATATACAGGCAGGGAATTCACAACTCAGCTTTTAAGTGAATTCAATATTAAATATGATATTGTTCAGAAAGAGCTCGAATATATTCCGCAGGAGGGGCCATTTATTGTTGTCTCAAATCACCCTACCGGAGCGGCAGACGGAATAATTCTCCTTAACCTTTTTAGTGCTGCGAGGCCTGATATCAAGTTCCTGGCAAACTTTCTCCTTTCCTATATACCAAACCTTAAAGAGTACTTTTTACCTGTAAACCCATTCTCGGATATACCTGGTCTTGCACCAAGCTTTTCTGGGCTCAGGTTATCTGCCGAGGTTCTGAAAAACGGAGGGTCTCTTGGTCTCTTCCCTGCGGGGGAGGTCTCTACAACATATGGAAGTTCAATAATTCAGGACAAGGAGTGGCAGCCGTCAATAATTAAGCTTATTAAAAACGCCGGTGTGCCGGTTGTTCCGGTATATATTCATGGCTCCAATTCCAAATTCTTTCACTGGCTGGGCAAGATTCACCCTCTGCTTAGAACGGCCAGACTTGCAGGAGAGTTGTCGAACAAATACGGAAAAACAATTTCAGTAAGAATTGGAAAGCCAATAACTGTTAATGAACTATCAGACTTCAAGGATTTGAAGACCCTTGGAGGCTACCTGAGGAGCCGTACTTATGCCCTGGAAGCTAATGTGCAGACCAGAAATATTCATCCTGAGGAGATATATTCAGTCCCTATTGCCCTTCCAAAGAACAGAAAGGCACTTGTAAGAGAGATAAACTCTCTTTCAAAGGATAAGCATCTTTTCACAACAGGTCACTTCAGCTGCTACCTTGCAGACTGGAAGTCAATACCGCTGCTGATGCACGAACTTGGCCGCAAGAGAGAGGAGGCGTTCCGCGCTGTTGGTGAGGGTACAAAGACTGCGCTGGATACTGATGCATATGACGAGTACTACAAGCATCTGATTTTGTGGGATAAGCAGAAGAACAGGGTAGTGGGAGCGTACAGGCTGGGATACGGGAAGGAGATACTTGAGAAGAGAGGAGTCAAGGGCCTTTATACCAGAACTCTTTTCGATTACGAACCGGAATTTCACAATGTATTAAAGCACTCAATTGAACTTGGACGCTCATTTGTCTCTGCTGAATACCAGAAGGAGGCATTGCCACTTATGCTTCTTATAAAGGGGCTGCTGTATTCAGTAATTAATGTTCCGGATGTAAAATATCTTATTGGACCGGTAAGTATAAGTGCGTGGTACCCTAAGTTCTATCAAAGTATGATTATTGAATATCTCAGACATAATCATTCGGTTGAAAAAATGGAAAAGATGATGAAGCCACGCAATCCATTCTTTAAAGATTTCCATAAAAGCAACCCCAAATATTTACTTGGAGCAGCAAAGATTGACAGTATCGAGAAATTTGACAGATATATGCTTAAGCTGAGCGATGGGGAGTATCGTCTTCCTACTCTGGTTAAGAAATATCTCAAGATAAACGCAAAGATTGTAAACTTTAATGTTGACCCGGATTTCAACTACTGCGTGGATGGTCTGGTAGTGATGGATCTCACGAATGTTCCAAAGCAGGAGATAATGTTACTAACCAAAGACGAGAAAAATATTGGCGCTATTCTTAAGCGCTTCGGGCTGGATGAGGATAGTCAGGGTACAGGGTCGTAACCGCTTCCACCCCAGGGGTGACATCTTGAAATGCGTTTGATTGCAAGCCAAAGGCCCTTGAACGGGCCGTATTTTTTTACAGCCTCCAGTGAGTAGGAGGAGCATGTTGGTGTATATCTGCAACTCTGAGGTTTAAGCGGCGAAATGAAATTCTGATATAATTTAATCAGTATTATGAATGGGAGCGCTGCTATTTTTAGAGCAATTTTCTTTAAGTTTTGCAAGTGCATTTGTAAGTGATTTGTCAATTTCTGCATAATCCAGTATTCCGGACCCGATATAAACCAGCGCAATATCCATGCCCTTCATGCCTGCAAGCATCTGCTTGTTGCGGCGGTAGCTTTCGCGGATCCTTCTCTTGAGAAGATTACGTGTAACGGCCTTTTTGTGCTGTCTTTTTGGTACAGATATAACAATCCTGAACCCCTCCCGGTTGTTTGGTTTATAAAACAATTTGAACGGAAAGCAGAACAGGGACAACCCGCTTCCGAACAGAGTACCGATTGCTGTGACTGAGCTTAATCTCTCCTCCCTGGTGAAGGTTGTTCTTATTTCTTGCATGTTTTTTACCTGAATTTATTTTTGCTCCAGGTAATTTAACAGCGCTTTTGCAATTGAGGGAACTTCAGGTGTTGGGGCAATCACCTCTGCATTAAGTTTTGCAGCCTTGAGGGCCTTGAGTGTGCCTGTTCCAAAAGTAGCAAACTTAATATTGTTTTGTTTGAATTCCGGGAAGTTCTCAATAAGGGACTTAATGTCACTCGGGCTGTAGAATACCAGGATATCGTAGTTGTCGAGATTCAGTTTTGTAAGATCGCTGTTGATGGTCTTTACAAAGATTCCGCTGGTGTGTTTAATCTTTGCTTTTACGAACAACTTGTGAAGATCTGTTTTTGCATTATCTGCTGAGGCAATCATGAAACTCTCGGTTTTGTGCTTTGCACCTATAAGCTCAATTATTGAGGTATTTGTACCGTTGCCAAAGAAAATTTTTCTCTTTCTGTACACAATGTGTTTTTGCAGGTAGAGAGCGATAGCCTCAGAGATGCAGAAATACTTCATTGTTTCAGGAACAGTAATTCTCATCTCTTCACAAATCTTAAAGAAGGCATCAATTGCAGAGCGGGCAGTAAATACGATTGCTGTCGCTTCGGGTATAGATACTTTCTGAAGACGGAATTCTCTTGCAGTCAGAGATTCAACCTTGAAAAAAGGGATAAAATCGATATTGACTTTATGTTTTGAAATGAGTTCTGTGTAAGGGGATCCGTTGGTTGGCTCCGGCTGGGAGATCAAAATATTCTTTATCTTCATATTTTTAGAGCGAAAGTATAAAATGAGCTAAAAGCACAATGGGTAAAATTTCGGCGCCGCAAAGATACAAAATATAAAAAAAAGGAGAAAATCGGTTGCCAATAATTATCTGATAACTCCTGAAAATATACAATATGTATATGGGTAAAATGCTGAATGCCATTGCATATATGAGTGTCTCTTCTGTGAGCTCCGGATTGAATAGTTTTGCCAGTAAAGAGGGAAATGTGACAATTGCTGCAACTATTACATGGTTGAAACCTGTTTTTTCGAGGGAAGCGAAGGTGTATTTGTCCCTGTTAAGCCATGAAAGCAGTTTAAATATCAACTTTTTCGCCACTCCAATGGCAATGAGCGAAAGAAAGAATAGAATTAGAAAGAAGGGAGGGTATATCCCAAATTCGGATGAGATGAAGTTATCTGCCATTATGGTGATTATCACGGGGAAATAGATAAGTGAAATCACGAACACAATGTTTCGCATATTGCTAAGGGAGAGCCTCTCTTCCAGTTTGTAATGGTTTTTAAGGCTGAAAATGCTTTTGAAGACAGCCGGAAGGGCAGAGATGAGTTCTCTGGAGAAAATTATGAGAATAATTAAGAATGTGAGAATTATTCCGGAGAGAAGCAAATTAGGGCTGTTCTGCACTTTTGAACTGCTCCCCATGGGATAGGGTGCGAGACTCTTTGTAGTTGAACTCCAGAGAGAATCGGCAGAAATATCCCTGTTGAAATGAGTAACGGGGAGATCCACTATGAGATATCTGCATGAAACGCTGTCTGTGATGTATAGTGTATCCTTCTGAAACATCAGTTTCCTCTTTTTGCGTTATAACCCATAGTCTGAAGGAGTGAGACCACTCTCTCCCTGAAGTCCCCCTGAATTATAATCTCTCCCTCTTTTACAGAGCCTCCGGTACCGCATTTGTTTTTTAACTGACGGCCAAGTTCCTGGAGATCCTCTTCCTTCCCGGTGAAGCCTGTTACAAGTGTAACCTGCTTGCCTCCCCTGTGCCTTTTGTCAATTTTGACAATAAGCCTCTGTTTCGCCGGTGGAGGTGTTTCGCTCCCCGGCTCCTCTTCTCCTCCATCAAACTGAAAGTCGGGATTTGTGGAAAATACCACGCCAAGTCTGCTTTTCCAGTCGTTCACACCCATTTGGTATTAAATTTGATACAAAGTTAGGCAGAAAAATTCAAAATAGTATCTTTGTCAATTATTCTCATTATCACCAGAAATATTATCTCATGGAATTGAAAAAATTCAAATTGATAGACAACATTTTGGGAGTTGTTGTTCTTCTGATTGCCTCCTTTACATATCTCTCCACCATAGAGCTTACAACAAGCTTCTGGGATTGCGGAGAGTTTATTGCATCCTCATATAAGCTGGAGGTTGGGCACCCTCCCGGAAATCCGGTATTTCAGCTTATTGCAAGATTTTTCACACTCTTCACCGGGCCTGAGCAGGCAGCAATGATGGTTAATGCAATGAGTGCAATGTGCTCAGCCTTCACCATTCTGTTCCTCTTCTGGACAATTACCCATCTGGGAAGAAGAATCTCAGAGAAGAGCGGTAACAATCTTTCAATGTCCGGTTCCATTGCAATATGGGGTGCGGGTATTGTTGGTGCTCTTGTTTATACATTTTCTGATACTTTCTGGTTCTCTGCTGTTGAAGGTGAGGTGTACGCAATGTCGTCCCTATTCACAGCTGCTGTTTTCTGGGCTATGCTCAAGTGGGAGGAGGAGGCAGACAAGCCTCACTCAAACAGATGGATTATTCTCATCGCATTCCTTATGGGCCTCTCCATTGGGGTCCATCTGCTGAACCTTCTTGCTATACCTGCCCTGGTATTCATCTACTACTATAAGAAATATGATGTTACAGCCAAAAGAAGCTTTTATGTCCTTCTGATTTCGGGAGTAATTCTTGCTGCAATCCTGTACGGCATTATCCCATATCTGCCAAAAATTGCGTCCTGGTTTGATCTTATGTTTGTTAACGGACTGGGTATGCCATTCAACTCGGGAGCTGCTGTTTTTATGGTGCTTCTGCTTGTTGCTTCATTTGCCGGTATCTGGTATACTTACAAAAAGCAGAACTTTCTCTGGAATACAATTCTTCTGAGCTTCACAATGATAGTCATTGGCTATTCCTCTTTTGCGGTTGTGATTATTAGGTCATCTGCAAATACACCTACCAATGAGAATCAGCCCGACAATCCATTCTCGCTTGTAAGATACCTTGGACGCGAGCAGTATGGCAGCAATCCTCTCATTTACGGTGAGAGCTTTACATCTCCTTATGAGATTGAGACAACAGACTATTACGCCAAGGTTGGCGATAAATACAAAAAGGTTGAGGGTCCTGTGAGACCTGTATACAAACCTGGTTCAAAGATGTTCTTCCCCAGAATGTGGAGCACAATGTCAAATGATCATGTGAAGTTCTACGAGAGCTATACAGAGGGCAGAGGCAAGACGATTCCGGGTACAGACAGGAAGCTTCCGCTCTTCAAGGATAATCTTGCATACTTTTTTGATTTCCAGGTTGGCTATATGTATATAAGATACTTTATGTGGAACTTTGCAGGAAGACAGAACGACCTTCACGGCTCAACTCCCGGCGACCCGCTGAGGGGCAACTGGGAATCGGGAATTGGCTTCCTTGACAAGGCCCGCCTGGGTGACCAGAGCGTTGGTCCTGATTATATTGTGAACAACAGGGCGAAAAACCACTACTACATGCTTCCGTTGCTGCTGGGAATCTTCGGGCTCCTTTATCAGCTTGGCAAGGATAAGCAGAACTGGTGGGTGACAATGCTTCTGTTTTTACTTACCGGCATTGCAATTGTTCTGTATCTGAATCAGCCTCCTTATCAGGTGAGGGAGAGGGACTATGCATACGCAGGCTCTTTCTATGCATTTGCAATATGGGTTGGTCTGGGAGTGATGGCAATTCATGATTTCCTGAAGAGATGGGTTCCCGAAAGAGTCTCTGCAATTGCTGTCTCTGCGGCTTGTGTTCTTGTTCCGGTGCAGATGGCTGCAGAGAACTGGGACGACCATGACAGGGGTAACAGATACACTGCAAGGGATCTTGCATACAACTACCTGAACAGTACAGAGGAGAATGCTATTCTTGTAACTCACGGTGATAATGATACTTTCCCTCTCTGGTACATTCAGGAGGTTGAGGGAGTTCGCACAGATGTGAGAATTATGAATACTTCGCTCCTTGGTACGGACTGGTACATAGATCAGATGCAGTACAGAACATATGAGTCAGATCCTGTTGCTTTCTCAATTCCCAAGCATGAGTATCTCTATGGTACCAATGATGTGCTTCAGATTGTAGACAGGGTAAACAAGCCTGTTCCGCTAAAACTTGTTGTTGACCTCATCTCAAAACCGGAGGCTAAGATACGGGCAGAAAACGGAGCTCTTTACAGCTTCTTTGCTGCAAGACAACTGACTATTCCTGTTGACAGAGAGGCTGCAATTAAAAATGGTATTGTAAGCGAAGCAGACAGCTCTCAGATACTTGACACAATTCAGCTTAACCTCTCTGAGAACAAGAATATGCTCACAAAGGCAGAGATGATGATACTGGACCTTTTGGCTAACTATAAATGGGACAGACCTATCTACTTTGTTGCCATGGGCGGCGATCTTGAAATTGGTATCCGTGATTATCTTGAATACAACGGGTTTGCATACAAGTTTGTTCCAATCAAGAGCAAAACCACAATGGTTACGCCGGGCAGAGTTCCTGCGGAGAAGATGTATGACAAACTAATGAATGTCTACAAATGGGGCAACATGAATGACCCTTCTATTAATATTGACTACCAGAATCTGCTTACTTTCAATGCGGTTATTACTGCAAGAAATATCTTCGCACAGACTGCGAGAGCACTCATAAACGAGGGCAAACCGGAAAAGGCTGTTGAGATTCTTGACAAAATGCAGGTGGAGGTTATTAACGAGAACTTCCCTGTAAACTGTACTCTGCTCTCTTCCCTCAATGAGCAGGCGGTTGTGGATGCAATTGACATCTACCTGCTGGCAGGTCAGAAGGAGAAGGGTATTAAACTTGCAGATACATTCATTCAGGAGAGCTTCCTTGGAATTGACCTCTTTGCCAAAAGACTTGGCGGATATTATCTCTCCAAGACAGATGTCGAGAAGAATCTTTCATATCTGGTTTACCTTGCAGATGTCCTCAGAAACAGAGGGGAGACAGACAAAGCGGGTGAAATTGAGAAGAGGGTTCAGGAGACTATAAACAGAGTTCAGGTTCTTTAACCCAGAAGGAGGTTGCAGCCTCTGAGCTCAGAATTATTTATGCGGCCGGGAATCCTGAAAAGGTTCCCGGTCTCTTTTATTACCAGGTCCTCTGTTTCAATAAACGAGCATGAGTTTACATTTGCGAGGTCTATAACATTGAGTCCGCCTCTTCCGGGAGCCGGAGTGACCTTTAACGGATTGCTAAGGTCCCTTGTATAAACATTCATCCAGTGAGGTGTTGCAAATATGCCGTCACCTGCGGAGTATGCCTGCGAAAGAAGCTCTGCCATTCCGTATTCTGAGTGGATGGCTTTTACGCCAAATCCGTTCATGAGGATTCTGTGAAGCTCCTCCCGGGGGAGTTCAATTCCACGGCCTTTCATTCCTCCTGTCTCCATTACTGTGAGTTCAGGGAAATCAACCGGATAATCCTTTACAAAATCAAGCAAAGCGAAACTGACGCCAATGAGCAGCGTCTTTTTCCTCTCTTTTTTGAGAATCTCAAGTTTTGTTCTAAGCTCTTCAAAATTGTAGAGATAGAAACCGCTGTGGCCGCTGCCGCTTAAGTTTATCAGCCTGTCTGCCATATAGACAAGAGAGGATCCCTCTCTCTCAAGGTATGAGGGGAGAAGGGCAAGTATAGTGTACTCTCCGGGGTTTCCGTAAAAGTGGCCGAAGGCTTTGGTAAAACTGAGTTCGTAAAGTGAGAGATCTGCTACAGGGTGCCGTGATGGTACCATGCCTGTTGTTGCGCTGCTTGTGAAGAGTTTTTCAGGCTCCCGTGTGGCGCTGTAAACATCTCTGCTTTTAAAAAATCTGATTGGCAGAAAGGGTATCTTTTCAGGAGAGTCAACCGCCTCAATATCTGTTCCCAGCAGAGAGACAAATTCCCTGTAGGGCTTGCAATTTTCATACTGAAAGCGGAAAACCTCAAGAGCAAGAGAGTTGAATCTCTCTTTGCCTGAGGTCTCACTGCCTTCTTCTATGAAGGCAAAAATCTTTTCATGTATTGCAGCCATCTCAATCTGGACAAAATTACACTGCCTGGTTATTATCATTGAGCTCCATAAGCTCATCGGCGAAGTTGCGGTTATTGCTCAGGCGCGGGACCTTGTTCTGCCCGCCCAGTTTTCCCTTTTCCCTGAGCCAGCTGTAGAATGTTCCGGGCTTAAGAACCGTAAGCACCAGTCTGGTCATTGTTATGTTGTTTGCTCTTTTGGCTTCGTAGTCTGAATTGACAGTGCAAATCTCTTTGTCCAGAACATCTGCAAAGCGTTCAATATCCTGAGGAGCCTGACTGAACTCAATCAGCCACTGATGGGCTCCCTTGCTTCCGCCCTCCATAAAGAGCGGAGCTACCGTAAAGTTGTCTGCAGAGCAGTTCTCTTTCTCGCAGGCAGAGGTGAAAGCTTTCTCGGCATTGCCTATCATGAGCTCTTCGCCAAATGCATTTATGAAGAGCTGGGTTCGGCCGGTGATTCTCAGTTTATGGGGTTTCAGGGAGGTGAACTCAACAGAGTCTCCGATAAGGTACCTCCAGAGACCGCCATTGGTGGTTATCACCATGGCATAGTTAACACCTGTCTTAACCGATGCAACTGTGTCAAAACTGGTAAAAGTGCCGTTCATTGCCTCTTCATACCTATCCATTGGGATGAATTCGTAGAATACACCTCCGTTTGTCATAAGAAGCATAGACTTTTCGGCCGGATCATCCTGAAAAGCAAAGTATCCTTCGGAAGCGTTGTAGTTCTCCATATATCTCATCCTGTCTGAAGGAATGATTCGCTGGTACTCTTTTCTGTATGGCTCGAAATTTATTCCTCCGTGCATGAATAGTTCAAGGTTGGGCCAGATATCGAGAAGATTGTCCTTGCCGTTATAGTCAAGAATTGCATTCAGAAGAATAAGATTCCACGAGGGAACTCCTGAAATGCTGGTCACATTCTCCTTTGAGGAGACTTTGCAGATCTCATTTACCTTGGTCTCAAAATCGCTTATGAGGGCAATCTTTGCCGGGGGTGTCCTTCTGAACTCTGCCAGCATGGGGGAGTTCTTGAGAAGTATTGCAGACAGGTCTCCGTACTGACTCTTTCCCGTCCCTGTCTCGTCAATTCGTGCGCTTCCGCCAAGTGTGAGAGCCATTCCCTCAAGAAGTCCTGAGGCGGGATTGTTGTTGAGATATGTTGCGAGCATGTTCTGCATTCCGTCATAATGACACAGCTGAAGCGAGTCATCTGTTATGGGAATAAACTTGCTTTTGGATGAGCTGGTGCCACTCGATTTGGCAAACCAGTGAGTTGTGCCGGGCCACAGCAGGTCCTCTTCTCCCATTCTTGAGCGGTTAATCCAGGATTCACTCTTGTCGTAATCTCTCAGTGGTACATTATTCTGGAACTGCTCAATTGTGGTGCCGGTTTTAATATTGTGTTCCTTTCCGAAAATTGTTTCAGAGCCAGCCGCAATGATCTTTTCAAACCACTCTTGCTGGAACCTCCACGGATCCACCCTATTCTCATCCAGCATTTTTAGTCGTTTTCCGGAGTAAATCCGGTAAATTTTTGATACAACAGACATTGCAATCTTATAATTTGCGTCAAATATAGATATTATTCGAAGACCTCGCGCAGAATGTCAAGCGAACGGACATTTATCTGGTGCCCCATATGGTAGGCCAGGTACTCTGTCATCGCAGAGGCAAAGCTGTTTCTTTGTCTGCCGGGAATCTTAAGCACATGCATGCTCTCCTCCCGGTACTGCAAAATAGTTGCCAGAATTGAAGAATCGGCTTGCGAGAAGCATTTGGAGCCAATTTGAGGTGATGCTGAAAATGATGCTGACACAATGTCAAAAAGCTGGTCCTTATCGTGAAGATCGAAATCCGGACCATAGCCGGATCTTTTTGCAAACTCAACAAGGAACCAAAGATGGAAATTTGCAAAGTCAGACTCCATCTCCTCCAGCAATAATACAGATTTTACAAGAAATTCATAGAATGACGGGTTGGGTTCAATCTCATGAATGCAACGGTAGATAAATTCGCTTACATACATTGCAATTGAGCTCTTGCTCAGGTTCTCCCTGATAGCGGGAAGGTTGTACAGTGTTCTGAAATCTTTGATGTTCTTGAGTTCGCCTTTATTGCGGTCGTTAAGCTCTGCTTCAATTATACTCAGGGGGTGAAGCTGTGAAAGGGCTGAATGAATTCCACTTCTGCCTCCCTTGCGCACAACGAGTCCGCATCTGCCAGATTCGGCGGAATATCCGTGAACTATAATGGATGAATCTCCGTATTTAGTTTTATGTAAAACTACAATACCGGTTTTTAAAATCATGATTTGGCCCTATTGTTCAGAAATTCAGAGAGCTTGCGCATAGCCTTTCCCCGGTGAGAAATAATGTTTTTCTCCTCCGGAGTAATTTCGGCAAGAGTTTTGTCATATCCTTCTGGTACAAAAACAGGATCATAACCAAATCCGCCGTTGCCTGCAGGTATTTCAATAATTTCGCCCTCCAGGGTGCCTTTAAAGAGATGCTTCTCTTGCGGGGAGAGGATGAGGGCGGCCACGGTTTCAAATCTTGCCTTTTTGCTGGTGCAGCCTTTTAATTCAGAGAGGAGCCTTGACATATTTTTCTGAGAATCTGCCTCCGGTCCGGCATAACGTGCGGAGTAGACTCCCGGCCGGCCGCCCAGCGCATCTGCCAGCAGACCGGTATCGTCTGCAAAGCAGGGTTTGTGAAAACGGTTCCAGAGATATTCGGCTTTCATGAGGGCATTTTCCTCAAGAGTATCTGCGGTTTCGGGAATCTCTTCGGTGACTCCCAGAGATGCAGGGGTAACAAGAGTGAAAAGCGGTCCCAGGATAGCCTGAGCCTCTGCAAGCTTATGTTTGTTTGCCGTAGCGAAAATGAGCTCCATATTTGATGATGATAGTTGCATCAAAGATACTAAAACTTTAAATTTGTAATTAAGTTAACAAACATACAAGATGAAGAGAACTTTGGGAATAGTGACGCTGGTAGCTTTAATGCTCGTGTCACCCTTTCTAGGCGGGCAGTCTAAAGACTTTAAAACAGGGCAAAGTCTGGATATACAATTTTCTGTACTCAGAGAGCTTTCGCTTTTCTATGTAGACAGCATAAAAATTGACAAACTGGTTCAGACCGGCATTGACGCAATGCTGGAATCGCTTGATCCATACACAGTATATATTCCGGAAGAGGACGAAGAGAGTCTCGAGATGCTCACTACAGGTACATACGGCGGAATAGGAGCCTTAATCAAGAAGGTAGATGAGGGTATTGAAATTTCTGAGGTTTATGACAACTCTCCCGCTGCAAAGGCGGGTATAGTTGCAGGTGATATCCTTCTCAGGGTAGACACCTCGTCAACAAAAGACCTTACTGTTGAGCAATGCTCTTCAAAAATGAAGGGCACTCCGGGAACCACCGTTGTATTTCTCATGAAGAGACTCCGCGGCGATAAAACGGAGGAGATAAAGATTACAAGAGAGCGAATCCACTTCCCTGATGTACCTTACTGGGGCATGATAAGCGACACAGTTGGTTATATCCGCATTACCGGTTTTACGGTGGACGGCTCTAAGGATGTGAAAAGTGCGCTGGTAAATCTTAAGAATAATCAGGGTATGAAGAGGCTGGTTCTTGACCTCAGGGGCAATGGGGGCGGACTTCTTGACGAAGCTGTAAATATTGTTTCTCTCTTTGTACCGTCCGGAACCAAGGTTGTATCTGCTCTGGGCAAATACAAACAGACAGATGCTGCCTACTATACCAAGGAGGAGCCAGTAGATCTTAAACTGCCACTCATTGTTCTTGTAAATTCAGGTTCTGCCTCATCTGCCGAGATTGTGGCAGGTGCTCTTCAGGATCTGGACAGGGCAACCATCGCAGGAACAAGAACATTTGGCAAGGGCCTTATTCAGTCAATAAGGGATGTGGGATACAACAACAAGATCAAACTTACTACAGCAAAATACTACACCCCAAGCGGCCGCTGTGTTCAGGCAATTGATTACAGTAACAGGAATGAAGATGGAAGTGTAGGAAGCATTCCTGACTCTCTGGTTAAATCATTTAAGACAAAACTTGGTCGTACTGTGTATGATGGCGGGGGAATTATTCCGGATGTGAAAATTGAACCTGAATCATACAGCCGTGTTTCATTGTCGCTTATATATTCAGATATAATAAGGGACTACTCTGTGCAATACTTCAAGAACAGAGAGAGTATAGCTGCTCCGGATAAATTTAATCTTACAGATGCAGAGTTTGAGGAGTTTGTAAAGTATGCCGCTAAAAGGGAGTTTGACCACAGAACTGCATCTGAGGTAGAGTATGACAAGCTTCTCTCAATTGCAAAGAGAGAGGGACTTATTGATGAGTTCTCGGATGAGATTAAAAAGCTTGAGTCAAAAATAAAACTGGATAAAGCAGGTGCAATCAAGAAGAACTCAGAGGAGATTAAGCATCTTCTTGAGGAGGAGATTTCAAGCAGATACTATTATCAGAAAGGAAGATTACAAAGCATTGTAAGGAATGACAAGCAGCTTATGCAGGCCGCAAATGCCAGCCTTATAAAGAGCGAATAAATTTTTAAATTGAGGGAACTGGCAGACATATTGTTTCCCAGGATTTGTCCTGTGTGCGGAGTGGTGTTGAACGGAGCGGAGAGGGAGATTTGCCTTGGATGTCTGTCGTCACTTCCGCTCACCTATTTCTGGACAAGAGAGGATAACCCTGCTGCAGAGCTGTTCTGGGGCAGGGTATATTTTAAGAAAGCTGCCTCTTTGTTCTTTTATAACGAGGGTAGCCCATACAGGCACCTCATTCATAATTTCAAATACAAAGGCAGAAGAGAAGCTGGAGCAATGCTTGGCAGGATGCTGGGCAAAAGACTTCGTGAAAGTGGTCTCTTCTGTGATATTGATTATGTTGTAGCTGTTCCGCTTCACCCGCTTAAGCAGTGGATGAGAGGTTATAATCAGGCTGAGGTTATTGCTGAGGCAATAGCTGAGGAGCTTGGAACAAAAGTTCTGAAAGGTGCTCTGAGGCGAAACAGTTTTACGGCCACTCAGACTACAAAAAACGCCCAGGAGAGATGGAGCAATGTTTCGGGTGTCTTTCGCATTGCCAGGAAGAGGAGTTTGGAGAATAAACATGTACTGCTTGTGGACGATGTACTCACCACCGGAGCAACGCTTGAGGCATGCGGGCACGCCCTTCTGGAGTCAGAAGGTTGTAAAGTGAGTGTTGCAACACTCGCGTTTGTTGAATAATATTTTTTAAGTTTGTAGCAGATTATGCTGGATTTCATTAAAATCGGATTTATAGACATACTGGATATTTTCCTGGTAGGATTGCTTATTTATCAGGCTTATAAGCTTATAAAAGGCACCGCTGCCATGAATATTTTCACCGGTATCATCGTTTTCTACTTTATCTGGATTGTTGTTAAAGCACTCCATATGGATCTGCTTGGTGCAATTCTGGGTCAGGTAATAGGTGTTGGAGTTCTCGCTCTGATTATTCTTTTCCAGCAGGAGATCAGGCGGTTTCTGCTCAGACTTGGAACCAGGTATATGGATTCAAGGCAGCAGGTAAGACTGGTGAGAGCTTTCTTCGGTCAGCAGCAAAAAGGTATTTCGCTGGAGGTACTGGACGAAATTACCCTGGCCTGCAGGAGAATGGCCGAGACAAGAACGGGTGCCCTCATTGTAATGGCCCGAAGTTCTTCACTCGAGTTTGTGGTCGAAACCGGAGACAGAATTGATGCTATTGTAAGCAGAAGACTTATAGAGAGTATTTTTTACAAGAATGCTCCGCTCCATGACGGAGCGATGATTATATACGGCCAAAAAATTGTTGCGGCCAGGTGCACACTGCCCATTACAGAGAATCCGCATATTCCGGCACATTACGGAATGAGGCACAGAGCTGCACTCGGTCTAACCGAGCAGAGTGACGCATCTGTAATTGTGGTATCTGAGCAGAGGGGCGAAATCTCTTTTGTTTCTAACGGTGAGATAAAGACAATGAACAGCATAAACGAGCTACGACTGGCTATCGAAAATTCCTACAAGTAACCAATGAGCAACCTCAACAGACTTGAGCAAAAACTGGGCTTTGACAAAATAAGGTCAATGGTGGAGGCCGGATGCTCAACCCATGCCGCAAAGAGCCGCGCAGCTGAATTTCCCTTCATGACCAGTGTGGGAAAAATTGAGTGGGAACTTTCGCTTGCAGATGAGATGAGGGTTATACAGATGCTCGAATCTTCATTTCCAAATGACGGCTATGTAGATACCCTTCCGTTCCTCAGACAACTTGAGGCTGAGCACTATTACCTCGATGCTGGTGCAATGTTTCGTCTCAGGCAATCACTTGAGGCGATAGGGGCAATTGTGCGTTTTTTCAAGAACAGCAAGGAGGGAAGCTATCCTGCTCTCAGAAAACTTGCGGGAGATGTAGTCAATTTTCCGGAGGTATCAAGAAGAATAGATTCAATAGTAGATAAATACGGCGATATAAGAGATAACGCAAGCCCGGGGCTGGCACAGGTTCGTTCATCAATCAGGGAGAAGGAGAGCCAGATATCAAGAAGAGTTGCTGCCATTTTGAAAAAGGCGCAATCTGAGGGTCTTGCAGATGAAGATTCATCTGTTTCCGTAAGGGATGGTCGTATGCTGATTCCTGTTTCTGCTGCCAACAAAAGGAAGGTTCCCGGTTTTATTGTAGATGAATCGGCCTCAGGCAAAACGGTATTTATTGAACCAATGGAGATAGTGGACCTTAACAATCAGGTAAAGGAGCTTCATTTTGCCGAACAGCGGGAGATTCTGAAGATTTTGGTTGAGTTTTCTGACTTTCTGAGACCTTACCTTCCCGAGCTTATCGCATCTGCCGAATTCCTTGTGGAGATCGATTTCATCAGAGCCAAGGCGAGAGTTGGAATGGCAATGCAGGCGGGGAAGCCTGTTCTTTCTAATGAGAGGCAGATAAATATTATAAGGGGGCGACACCCTATTCTTGAAAAGGCACTTAACAGGGAGGGCAAGGAGATTGTTCCGCTCACCCTTCAGCTTAACAGGGAGAAGAGAATTTTACTGATATCCGGTCCCAATGCGGGAGGAAAATCGGTTTGTCTGAAGACTGTGGGAATTCTTCAGTATATGTTGCAGACAGGGATGCTTGTTCCTGCATCGGAGATTTCTGAATTTGGGATATTCGGGTCAATTTTTATTGATATAGGGGACGAACAGTCCATTGAAAATGACCTGAGCACATACAGCTCTCACCTAACCAACATGAAGGATGTGCTGCTCAATGCAGATGACTCTGCGCTGGTGCTGGTAGATGAGTTTGGGGCAGGTACCGAGCCTACGGCAGGCGGTGCAATAGCAGAGGCGATACTGAGAGAGCTTGAGGAGAGGGGTTGTCTTGGGGTAATCACCACGCACTACAGTAATCTTAAGTTTTATGCCGGCTCCAGCAGAGGGGTCATAAACGGAGGGATGCAATTTGATGTTCAGAATATCCGCCCGCTGTTTAAACTTGAAACCGGTGTTCCGGGCAGCTCTTTTGCATTCGAACTGGCAAGAAAAATAGGCCTTCCTCAGGAGGTTGTAAAATATGCAGAGGAGAGGGCAGGAGGTGAGTTTATTGACCTTGAGAAAAACCTCAAAAAGATTGCAAGAAACCGCAGGATGCTGGACGAAAAACTTGCCAGAATCAAAACGACGGACAAAACACTTGAGAATATAACTGAAAAATATCAGAAAGAGCTTGGCGATATTCAGGCATTGCGCAAGAGTATTATTGCCGAGGCAAAGGAGGAGGCCAGGGCGCTTCTGGCAGAAGCCAACAGAAAAATTGAGACTACCATCCGGGAGATAAGGGAGAGTCAGGCAGAGAAGGAGAAGACAAAGGAGGCCAGAAAGGAGCTTGAGACATTTGGAAAAATTGCTCATGAGGAGAAGGAGAGTGCAAGTCAGGAGATGATTGCACGGAAAATGGAGCAGCTTAAGAGAAGAAAGGATAAGAGGGAGGAGCGAAAGGCAAATCAGGGCGGGGCCGGTCTGAAACCTGTTGTAAGGAGTGGGGATAAAAGTTCAGAGAGTGTCAAAAACAGGGAGCTTGCTCCGGGTGACAAAGTGAAGGTGAAGGGAGGCGATCTTACCGGTGAGGTTCTCAGGATAGAGGGGAAGGATGTGAGTGTGGCCATTGGGAATATCATAAGCAAAATGCCTAAGGAGAGGCTGGAGAAGCTTACTGCAAATGAGTTCCGGGACATAGTGAGACCACAGACAAAGAGTACATATAACTCATACGGAGTGTCAGACAGAAGGCTCAATTTCAAACCTTCAATTGATGTCAGGGGCCAGCGGGCAGACGAGGCTATGGAGATAGTCAGCAGGTTTATTGATGATGCAATTATGGTTGGAATGGGAGAGGTTAAGATACTTCACGGAAAGGGGAACGGGATTCTTATGAATGAGATTCGCAAATACCTTCGCACTGTACCTGGAGTAATCTCGGCAAAGGATGAACTTCTGGAGATGGGAGGTTCGGGTATAACGGTAGTAAAACTGGATTCTTAAACGAAAAACTTATATCGCAATATGAGCAGAAAAATATTGATCATTGGGCTGGCTCTCATTATGACAGCGGCCGCAACAACAGGTTGCAGGGACCACGAGCAGGATGTAACTATAAAGACAACGGAATTTCTGAAGGCATATTTTAATGCAGACTACGACTCGGCAGGGCAGTTTTGCACAGATTCCCTCAGAATGGAGCTGGCCGGAATGCTTGAAAGTTTCGATTCCCTTGATCCTTCAATTAAGGAGATGGTAAAGAAACAGGCTCAGGCTGTGACAACTGAGGTTATTTCGGTTGTTAAGAGCGAACAAAAGGATACTATTCTCGTTAAATACAAGGTGGTGCTGCCATCTTTCCCTTCGGGAGTGGATAATACTCTCTCTTTTGTTAAGCAAGACAAGGAGTGGAAGGTTGCGGAGCTGGGAAATAAGATTTAACAGACATTGAGATTTTTTGACACACATACACACTGCGAGTTCTCTCCTGACGGGAGGATGACTATGGAGGAGGCGGTCTCTGCCGCCACCAGGCTTGGTCTTGGAGGAATTGCCTTTACAGACCATTTTGATATTGATGCGCCCGGCGACAATGATCACTTCTCTTTCGACCCGGCAGAGCATCAGCAGAAAATTGACTCTCTGAGGGAGAAATCATCAATAGGGATTTTTAAGGGAATTGAACTGGGACTTCAGCCTACTGCACTAGAGAGTGCAAAAAAGGCGGTTGCTCTCTTTGAGTTTGATACCATAATAGCTTCCGTCCATTTTATTGACGGGATTGATCCATATCATGGAGACTATTACGGCGGAAGGGGTGAAATTGCTGCCTACAGCCGCTACCTTGAGACAATTTATGAGTGCATAAGCAATTACACAAACTTTGATATTCTGGGGCACTTCGATTATATAGTAAGATACTCTCCATACAGGGACAAATGTCTCTCCATGAAACGCTACGGAGATTACCTTGAGCCGGTTCTTAAACAACTTGCCTATAACGGACAGGCACTTGAGATCAATACCAATACCTACCGCACAAGAAACGGAATGACTCCGGTTCTGGATGAGGCTGTTTACAAACGCTTCCGGGAACTTGGTGGTGAATTTGTGACTCTGGGCTCAGATGCTCACGAGACTTACAGGATTGCCGAGGGGCTCAGCGAGCTTCCTCCAATGCTTTACAGATGCGGTTTCAGGTACTTAACTCATTTTGAGAAGAGAACCGCAAGGTGTGAAAAAATTGAGCTTACTTGATTCCTTTCCTCTTTTTGTAATCCCTGTATCTTCCGCTCACTTTCAGGTAACGGATGAACTGCTCGTTATCGAGAATCTTCTCGAAAGCCTCTTCTGTCTTCATTGCCCATTTGATCTGAACAGCCCGGTAGCTCTCCATTGTCTGCATTCCGGCAGCTTTCATCTGATTTACCTCATTTGTAAGCCCAACAAAATTGAACTGAAGTACTGAGTCAACGAAAAAAAGCTGATGGTCTTTGAGATTCAAATCTTTCTGAAGGCGGTCTGCCTGTTCCGACGCCATCTCAGTTGGTGTTTTCTGAGGTTGTTGTTCCTGATACTGAGCGAACAGATGAGTTGTTACAAATGTGAAGGAAACGATTAATAATATGACTTTACAGGCTTTCATAGCTTTCATTTTGATACAAAAATAATACTATCTTTGTAATGAATGGCAATGTAAACAAAAATCAATCAGTAATTAATATGAAGAAATCAATTTTATCTGCTTTCGCACTTGCGGCGTTGCTTCTTATGCCCGGCAGAGGTGAGTCATGCACGAACCTGCTCATCTCCAAAGGTGCAACAAAAGATGGTTCGGTAATGGTAACATACTCGGCAGACTCGCATCAGCTTTACGGCGAGCTCTACTTTAAAATGGCGAACTCTTTTGCTCCTGGTACAATGCTCAAGATATACGAATGGGATACAGGAAAATTCCTTGGTGAAATCCCTCAGGTTGCCAAAACTTACAATACTGTGGGCAACATGAATGAACACCAGGTAATTATTACAGAGACGACATTTGGCGGACTTTCGCTTGATGACTCAACAGGAATAATGGATTATGGTTCCCTTATCTATGTAACTCTTCAGAGGGCAAAGAGCGCAAGGGAAGCTATCAGGATAATGACAGACCTGGTAAAAGAGTACGGATATTACTCTGCAGGTGAATCTTTCTCAGTTGCAGACAAAAATGAAGTCTGGATTCTTGAGATGATAGGGAAGGGTGTTAAGATGGTTAACGGCAAAAATGCAAACAAAGGTGCTGTATGGGTAGCAGTCAGAATTCCTGACGGATATGTTTCTGCTCACGCAAACCAGGCCAGAATCACTACTTTCTCAATGAATGATCCGGAAAATGTAATGTTTGCGCCGGATGTTATCAGCTTTGCCCGTGAAAACGGATATTACAAGGGATCAGATAAGGATTTCAGCTTTTCTGACACCTATGCACCACTTGATTTTGGTGCAATGAGAGGTTGCGAAGCTCGCGTTTGGGCTGCATTCAACATCATGGGTGGTGGAAAGATTGGTGAAAAACCATACACAGACTACCTCGACTATGCAATGGGACACAATGCAAAGAACAGAATGCCTCTGTACATTAAACCTGCTCAGAAACTTACAGTTAAGATGGTTGCAGATGTAATGAGAGACCACTACGAAGGAACCGCTCTTGATATGACCAAAGATGCTGGTGCCGGCGGACACGCTCTTCCTTACCGCTGGAGGCCTATGGGTTTCTCTGTTGACGGAGTAAAATATACTAACGAAAGGGCTATTGGAACACAGCAGACTGGTTTCTGGCTTCTGGGACAGGCCCGCAGCTGGCTTCCTGATGAAGTTGGAGGTATTTTCTGGTTTGGTGTTGATGCTGCAGCTACATCTGCACTCACTCCAATCTATTCAAGCTCACTGAGAGTTCCTGAATGTTTCAGGGTTGGAAACGGCAACATGACAACCTATTCTCCTACATCGGCCTTCTGGCTGTTCAACAGGGTTGCTCACTTTGCATACCTGATGTATGACCGGGTTGCTCCTGAAATCAAAAAGGTTGCAGACAAGCACGAACTCGATGCCATTGAGCGCACAGCTGCAATTGATGCTGCTGCTATGGAGCTTTACAAACAATCACCTGCTAAGGCCCGTGAGTTTCTTACAGACTACTCTGTTATGACTGCTCAGGATCTCTTTAACAAGTGGACACTTCTTGACCAGCATCTTCTTGTTAAGTTTATGGATGGTAACATCAAGAAACAGGATGCAAACGGATGTTTCCTTGATAACGGCAACGGCCGCAACATCCCTGCCTCACCTTCTCAGCCCGGCTATTCAGAAATCTGGAAACGCGCGGTAAAAGAGAGTGCAGGTGAGAGGCTGATGGTGAAATAATCTGTCTGACATCCGGGATACAGCTAATACCGACAAACACGATAAACAAATAAAAGGCGGCCAGTAGGGCCGCTTTTTTGTTACATGACAACATACTATGCAATACGTAATTATGGCACATGTCAGCCTAATTTACAATGTGTTATATGTCAGCAATTTGTAATTTCTATTTCTAAATTTTTTGGAAAACCCGCAATGCTAACCACTTGTGCTACAGGAATATGTAAATTAGGCTGACATGTGCATAAAGTTTTCCTCGAACATTTTTTCACCAAATCCAGATTAGCAAACAGTTTCCTAAGATTTCAGTTAACGACCCGTACGGCTGCAACGCGCTGTAAATCAACGAGAGCCACTTTGTCCCCGCGGATCATTCGCGGGGACAAAGTGCTACTTACAGATAGCCAATTAGTTACAGCCGTGCGGGTGCATGAAAAATTGACATTCAACACATACTCAAAACCTTTACCAGGCAATGAAAACGACCTTATGGGCGCAAGCTTGAAAAACCTTTACCAAAGGCTATCTCCCGCCGGGCATATGCCCGGCACCTTTTTAATTCTGAAGCAGTATTTCCAAGCCTCTAATTTATGGTACCGGCTGCTCCGCAACCGGTGGCGGTGCAGCGCTGCGCGCGCAAAATTGTTGCCTGGCAGAGTTCCTTTTCTCAGTGAATATTATACATGAAAAAGAGCAGTCATAATAACTGCTCTGTAATAAGTGTCGATAAATCAGACTATTCGACGAGGTTAAAACCTGTAAGCGAACGAAAATTGTTGTTTGTAGCCCGGGCTCAGGTTGAATGAGAATGAGTCGAGTTTGCGTTTGTAGCTTTTGGATTTGGCGGCGCCAATTGACCAGAGGGTGATACCTCCGCCCATGGCTGTGATGCCAAACGATGTTAGTGCTACGCCGGCAACATATTGTGCTGTAAGTTCGTCGTCGTCGTAATATGAATCGCTGTAAGGGTCGTAGTAAACTTCATTTACGGATTTGTCGACATAATCTGCAAGGATTCCAATTCCAAGAGTTGTAATAACAGCGCCGCCAATTGTGAGACCAACTCCTGCACGCTTCATCTTATTGAAATTAACAACTTTTCTTTCAAAAAGCTCTTGTTGTGAGTTTTGAGTGGTGTAAGCAACCTGAGCCTGAACTGATGTTCCCAGTGCAAAAAATGCCAGAAGTACTAAAATGATCTTTTTCATATGTGAGTTAGTAGTATTATGAATTTTCCACAAATATATTATTTTTTGACATTTACCTCAGAGGAAACGATGACTTTCTCAAGCCGGGCAATGAGTTCATTGCCCAGGGCAGTTTTGTCTTCGATGTGCTGGAGGACGGCAGAGACGAAAGGGTTGTTCTCGAATCCGCCGCGCACCTGTTCGAAGTCCTGACGGCACTCGTCGCGGTCGCCGTCGGCACCAAAGCCGGTCATGGAGGTGAGTGAAAACTCCTTTCGTGCATCTTCATAAACCATTCTGTCGAGCCAGACAACAGATTTCTGCCACTGAAGAACAATCCCCTTAACCTGTGCGGCGGTGATTGTTTCCGGATTGACACCGTAGAACTCGCCAATCTTTGAGTGAGCCCATGTCCATTCGTAGTAATAGTAGTTGTTGTGAAGGTTCTCAATGTAAGAGTTGATGTCTCTTAGCTTTGCTATCTCTCCCTTTTCAATTCCGCACATTAGTTTTTCAATCTCGCTGCGCGGAGCAATGAGCCCCGATATATCTGCCCATTCGCCCAGACCAACTGTGGTGTCGGGTTTAAGTCGCCTGCGGATATCCTCATCATTTTCAAGGCTGATTCCCTCCAGCCGTTTGATAATTGAGTTCCCCAGAAACTTGTGGATCGCTGTTTCGTAGAATGTAATCCCGTTGTTAAGAGATGAGTTTTTGATTTTTGTGCTCTTGTAAGAGTATAGGTCTGTTGTTTCACCGGAAACCCTTCGAAGCTCCAGCAAGACAGCGCGACCGGTGAGCATTTTCTGAATAGTATAGGGGCTGAGCAGATTGTAATTAATCTGGTCAAGTTTGCTGGGATCTTTTCGCTTGTCGCGCTTTGGCCACTTCTGTGCGTCGCGGATTGTTCCCACACTCCTGAGGTTAACCCCGGGAATGAGGTGAGTGGTATTATTTTTCTCAATCAGGTATGAGAACGGGAGCGAACTGGTGTCGGTATTGTTGACGTGCCTGCCCAGTACAAGGGAGAATGCACCAATGCGCGAGGGCCATAGTATGTATGAGTCTGAGGTGGTCTTTGATCCCCTCTCCAGAATTCCCTGATGAATAGGCCCAAGTTTATACATATGGTTGCTCTGGTTTGAACCCGAGCCCGCATTCATAAAGGAGAACATTCCGGCAATAAGAAGGCTCGATTTATGGTGGCTTACAGTGTATGGACCCGCAAAGACAGCGCATGCCTCTCCGTTTTCTCCGTGGCAGTTGCTGAAAAAGAGTGAGTCGGTGGCAGAGTAGTTTCTTCCAAGCTGAGTGCTTTGACCTACAAAACATCTGCTGATGGTTGCTCCGCTGTCAAGATGAGCACCCGAAGAGATTATGAAATCTTCGCAGCTCACTCCGTAACCAATGTAAACAGGAGCAAAGCTGTTACTGTTAACGCTTCCGTTCACGAGCATAGGTGCCCCCTCCACGGTTGCGGCATCTCCAATTCGCACATTTTTAATGGTTCCGGTATTGCTGATTTTTACCCCGTTTCCAATTGTTCCACGGTCTGATGTGTGTTTTTCTGCGTAGAACCTCACCAGCTCACGCATCCTTTTTATAAGGGCCGGTCTGTGCCTGTAGAGAGCCATAATATATGCAAAGTGGGCTGTCAGCTTATCATTTATTGGAACTTCACGGCCGCCGGTCTCATTGAGAACAGCAACCTCAATCCCGTTTCCGAATGAGGAGAGGCCCTCTGTGAGAATACGGTCTGCATTCTCAATGATGCAATCCTCCCCAATATCGTAATTTGCTATGTAGTTATGGATATTCTCAATGCAGGTATTGTTCCCTACTGAGACATTATGAAGTTTTGCGTGACAGATTCCCGACTGAATCCTCACACCGCCGGGCAGTTCAAACCGGGATTCGAACAATCCGAGTTTAATATCTCCTGAAAATGCAGCATCCCAAACTCTTTCGGGTTTAAACTCCGGATGCACCAAAATACGTGACCAGTCCTGTGAGTGGCATCTCTGCTGCTTGAGTTGCCTGATTTCTTGCTCGTTAATTTGTCTGAAATTTTCCATAAACGAATTTAGGAAAAATTTCGGCTATATTTGTAAAAAAGAAGAAGATGCAGTACAGGCAAATCATTGAGCGCATTTACGATGAGTTGAAGGACTACACCGGTCACGGCAAGGTTGCCGGCTATATTCCCGCACTTTCAAAGGTCAATCCGCACTCATTTGGAATAACAGTGGCAACACTTGACGGAGAGATTTTTTCGGCGGGGGATTCCGGGGGAAGATTCACAATTCAGAGTATCTCCAAGGTCTTCACGCTGGCAATGGTGAGCCGTCATATGGGAAACAGGCTGTGGGAGATTGTGGGCCGCGAACCCTCAGGTACGGCATTCAACTCGCTCATCCAGCTCGAGCAGGAAAAGGGAATCCCCCGCAACCCATTCATTAACGCCGGAGCACTTGTGATTACAGACCGCCTGATGACCCTTTACGACGATCCAAAAAAGGATCTTCTCACATTTGTAAGAGAGCTTAGCGGAAACTCTGGCCTGGATTATGACAAAGAGGTAGCACTTTCAGAGATAGAGCATTCATACAGAAACCTTGCCCTCGCAAACTTCGTCAAAAGTTTTGGCAATATTCACAACGATCCTCAGGAGCTGATAAACACATACTGCCACCAGTGCAGCATCAGCATGAATACAGAGGAGCTGGCAAAATCCTTCCTCTTCCTTGCCAGCGGCGGAGTAATTCCTTCCAGCGGGCAGAGAGTATGCGGAACAAGGAGTTCAAAAAGGCTGAATGCCCTTATGCTCACCTGCGGACTCTACAACGAGTCGGGAGATTTTGCCTACAGGGTGGGACTTCCGGGTAAGAGTGGTGTGGGCGGAGGTGTTGTTGCAGTAATCCCCGGCCGACTCGCAATTGCAGTATGGAGCCCGGAGCTAAACAGCAACGGCAACTCATACAGGGGCATAGAGGCCCTTGAGAGGTTTACTACATACCTGGGTGTATCTGTGTTTTAACCCGGAACAGGAATCCGCCACGTACCTGAACTGAAATCTGCCATTTAACTAAATTGAAAACGTCAAAAATTCAGAATATGAAAAACTTCACTCTTCAGAACTCTTTAAAATTTTTGCTGACAACCCTGTTTTTACTCTCGGTGGTAATACCCGCAGAGGCGCAGAAGTCAGCGGCAAAGAATCAGCAAGCCAGAGAAAAGGGGAAACAGACACAGGCTCAGATTGTAAAAAAGAGCCTTGGTGTTGACGACATTGTAAAGTGGAACAGAATCACTCAAATGCAGATTTCGCCAGACGGAAAAAGCATCGCTGCCATCATTGAGCCATGGAAGGGCACTTCTTATGCAAGGCTTTACGACAAAGAGGGCAGAGAGCTCTTCTCATCTGATTCAGTTAAAAGCATTTACTTCACCCCGGAGAGCGACTATTTTGTGATGCACCGCCAGGGTAAGAAGAACGGAAAGCTCATTATCTATTCAGTTAAGGAGAAGAGAAGCACACAGATTGATTCAGTAAGCAAATTCACTTCGTTTCCTGAGTGGGGAACATGGGTTGCCCTCTCATCAAAGGATTCAACGCTCAGGTTTGCAGACCTGAAATCGGGCAATCAGAAAATTTACAAGAAGGTAAGCGCAGAGGCCTATGCAAAAAAGAGGCCTGCAGGGCTGATTCTCACCGCAGGCAGGCTGATTCTTGTAAATGCCGCAGAGGGAACAGAGGTGGAGCTGTCAGAGCTTAAAAAAGCAGACAAACTCGCAATTTCCGAGAATGGAATTTCTATGGCCTGGGTATCCGGGGGAAAGCTGGTTGTAAGAAGAGATAATGTTGAGAGGTTAATTACAAAAGGGGAGAAACCGCTCCCTGAGGGATGGGTAATTCCTTCTTACACAACTCTAAAGTTTTCTGAAAACGGGGAGAAGCTCTATTTTGGAACAGCCCCGGCACCGCGCACAAAGGATACTTCGGTTGTGAAGGGAGAGTGGCCTGTTGTTCAGGTATGGAGCTGGAAAGAGAAGGTTCAGTTTACCACTCAGGTTATTGAGAAAGAGAGCGACAAAAAGAGAACCTATACTGCTGTATACAATTTTGGAACAGATATGACCGTACAGCTCGAAAATAAAAGTACAGGCCGGGTAATTACCGGAGATAAGGGAAATTCAGACTATGTGGTTACTCTCTCAGATGATAGATACAGACTTGAGGAGATGTGGGAGGGAAGAGTAAGATATGATATTCACCTTACAAACACTCTACTTGACAGATCTGTGCCTGTTGCTCAGGGCGTTGCAGGACAGGTGAGGTTCTCTCCAAAGGGAAACTGGGTTTACTGGTACAGTGAACCGGACAGCTCATGGTTTGCATGGTCTGTAAGTGCTCTTAAAGGGGGAAAGATTACAAACCCGGCCCGGATCAAGGCATTTGACGAGGATAATGATGTTCCCGATATGCCTTCGTCATACGGGGCTGCCGGATGGAACGAGGATGAATCGGCCTTTTTTGTATACGATAAATTTGATATGTGGAGGGTAGATCCAACGGGGGCAGCCGAGCCTCAGAGGGTAACCCGTAACGGCCGCGAAAAGGGTATTGTCTACAGGGCTGAATTGCTTGTTAAGGAGAAGGAGTATATCGATGAAAAAATGGATCTGCTCTTCTCTGCATTTGATGTGAAAAGTAAAGATTACGGCTTTGCAATTCTTAAGGCCGGCTTTGTAAAAGAGCCTGTGATGATGGTTTCCGGCCCGTTTTCGTTGGGTGGTGCTGTTAAGGCAAAAGAGAGCGGAGAGATTATTTTTACAAAGGAGAATTTTACAACCGCCCCGGATATATGGGTTAGTGACCTCTCATTCAGACAGCAGAAAAAAATTACTGACATAAATCCTCAGCAGAATGAATTTGTTTGGGGAACGGCAGAGCTTGTTAAATGGACCTCTCTAGATGGCAGGGAGATGGAGGGTGTTGTTTATAAACCTGAGAACTTTGATCCTTCAAAAAAATATCCTCTGATAGTAAATTTCTACGACCGTAACTCTTCAACATTAAATACATACAGAACTCCTGAGGCACACCGCTCTACCATTGATTACCATATGTATAACAGCAATGGTTATGTTATTTTTAATCCCGATATCGTTTACAGGGATGGTTATCCGGGTGAAAGCGCATACAATTGCGTTATGCCGGGAGTGGCTTCGCTCATTAAGGAGGGATATATTAATGAAAAGAGCATTGGAGCTCAGGGACACAGCTGGGGAGGTTATCAGGTTGCATACCTGGCCACCAGAACAAATCTGTTTGCTGCAATTGAGTCGGGCGCACCGGTTGTTAACATGTTCAGCGCATATGGCGGAATCCGATGGGGTACCGGCCACAACCGCTCTTTCCAGTATGAACATCAGCAGAGCAGAATTGGAAAGACACCATGGGAGGCGCATCAGCGTTATATTGAGAACTCTCCGCTCTTCACAATGGACAAGGTGACAACACCAATTCTCATAATGCATAATGACAAGGACGGACACGTTCCGTGGTATCAGGGCATTGAGTATTTTGTTGCTCTCAAGAGATTGCAGAAACCTGTATGGCTTCTCAACTATTCGGGTGAGGTTCACTGGCCTCAGAAAATTGAGAACAAGATGGATTTTCAGCGCAGGATGATGCAGTTTTTTGACCACTATCTGAAGGGGGAAAAGATGCCAAAATGGATGGATGAAGGATTAAGTGCTGTCGATCTTGATTTTGAGCTTGGTTATTGATATATTTTTTTATCTTTGTTAAGGATCAAAAGAGAAGACTATGGAAGTTACTTTTCCAAAGAGACTGGTTGTCCCTGTTGTTGTACTCTTAGGAGCTGCGGCAGGCTTTTTCATCTATCTGATGTATGTTGCCAGAATGCCCTCTTATCTGTCGGACGATCCTTCGGCATGTGTCAATTGCCATATTATGGCTCCCTATTATCAGTCGTGGCAGAAGAGTTCCCATCAGGCATGGGCAACATGTAACGAGTGCCATGTGCCTCATGACAATGTCTTTCGTCAGTACGCATTCAAGGCAAAGGACGGACTCTTTCATGCATCTGTTTTTACTCTCAGGATGGAACCTCAGGTACTCAGACCGAGGGAGGAGAGCTATGGTGTTATTATGGAGAACTGCATAAGGTGCCATACTCAGCTTAACACAGAATTTGTAAAGACAGGAATGCTCAGTTATGCCGATACACAGAAGGGAATGGGTAAGGCTTGCTGGGATTGCCACAGGGAGGTCCCTCACGGCAGATTGTCAAATCTGGCAATGAGTCCAAATGCAATTGTTCCGCTTCCTGCATCTCCTGTCCCTCAGTGGTTAAAAAAGATAATGCAATAAAACCGATACCATGAAACTTAAACATTTCATTGAAAAACGTAAAGGCCTGCTAATGTGGGTGCTTTTTGGAGGAACTATGATTATAGTATTTCTCCTTGGACTTCTTGCCGCCTCTGTAAACGAGAGACGCGCAGAGATTGCCACCCTCTTTTCGAACAAAAGGGTTGATATTACAGGAATAGAGCCCCGTAATGAGATCTGGGGCGAAAACTATCCCCGTGAATTCGAAACATGGCAAAAAACTGCAGATACATCTTTCCAGAGCAAGCATAACGGGAATAAATTTGTCGATGTACTGGAGCAAAGGCCGGAGATGGTAGTTCTCTGGGCAGGATATGCATTCTCTCAGGATTACTCGGCTCCGCGGGGTCACTCGCATGCTCTTGACGATATGCGCAACTCTCTCAGAACCGGAGCTCCAATGACGGCAGAGGAGGGACCTCAGCCTGCAACCTGCTGGGCCTGCAAGAGTCCTGATGTTCCAAGAATGATGGCAGAGGTTGGAATAGAAAATTTCTACTCTAAGAAATGGGCTGCTTTTGGCCACGAAATAGTTAACACAATAGGCTGCGCAGATTGTCACAATCCGCAGAACATGAACATTAACATATCACGCCCTGCTCTTGCCGAGGCATATAACAGGATGGGAATGGATATTGGAAAATCTTCAATTCAGGACCTCCGCTCCCTCGCATGTGCTCAGTGTCACGTAGAGTACTATTTCAAGGGCGATGGAAAGTACCTTACATTTCCGTGGGATAAGGGTATGACTGTTGAGGCAATAGAGGAGTATTACGACGAGGCCGGCTTTACAGACTGGACTCACAAACTAAGCAAGGCACCAATGCTCAAGGCTCAGCACCCCGATTATGAGATTTTCAAACTTGGACCTCACGCTCAGAGAGGACTCTCATGTGCAGATTGCCATATGCCTTACAAAACAGATGGTGCTATCAAATACAGCGACCACCAGCTTGTCTCTCCTGTTTTGAACATTGACCGCACATGCCAGAGCTGTCACCGCGACAGTAAGGAGAACCTGATGAAGTATATCTACGAATATCAGGATAAAGTACTGGAGATTCGCGACAGAGTCGAAAAAGAGCTTGTAAGGGCGCATGTGGGTGCAAAATATGCATGGGATAACGGAGCCAGCGAAAAGCAGATGGAACCCGTACTCAAGCAGCTCAGAGCAGCACAGTGGAGATGGGACTTTGCTGTTGCTTCGCACGGAGCATCATTCCACGCACCGGTTGAGACTCAGAGAATTCTTGCCCATTCACTTGACAGAAGCTATCAGGCACAGCTGGAGGTTCAGAAGGTGCTGGCATCGCTGGGTGTAAAGGGCGAAATTCCAACACCTGATATTTCTACAAAAGAGAAGGCTCAGGAGTATATTGGACTTGACATGAAAGAGCTTCGCGCTAAAAAAGAGGTATTCACATCTACAATCGTTCCTCAATGGCTGGAGAAAGCAAAGGCAAACAAGAGACTTTTATAAGTGAACTGTTATTCATTCTGGCCGTAACAATTGCAGGGTTCGCCCTGCAATTTGTTACAGGGGCTCTCGATTTTTCAATCTTTGCCTCACCTGTTAACATAATGCTTGCAGCTCTTCTGCTGGCACTTGCTTTTGTAAAGCCGGCCACCACAGTAGGCAGATTCGGTTCCGGAAAGGTGTCGGTGATATTGCTGGTGTCAATTACTCTTATGTCACTTTACATGGGTCTCGTTCCGGGAAACGATGTTAAGCACTCATGGCCATTTGCATTTACTTATCTGATGATAATGGCAAACCTGGCACTTACAATGGGGCGCAGGCTGAGAAACTTCAAACTGAAAAGAGATTACAGCTTCATGCTTAACCATTTTGGTCTCTTTATACTGCTTGTGGCGGCCGGCCCGGGATCTGCAGATATGCAGAGATATTTCATGAGAGTTTCAGAAGGTCAGACTGAGTGGAGAGGAGAGAGAGAGGGTTCACAGACGCCGGAAGAGCTTCCCCTGGCGATAGCTCTAAAGGATTTTTCCATGGAGGAGTATTCGCCTCGCATTGCTCTTATAGACAAAGCGACAGGAGAGACTCAGCCTTCTGGAAAACCTTCACTTCTTGAGAGTATCGAGGGTTCAGAGGGAGTGATATCTGAGTGGGCTGTTGTTGTTGACACGTTCGATTATCGTCCCCGAATGGCTCCGAGAGCATTTATTACCGCAACTCGCAAGGCTGATAATACTGTAACAAGCGGGTGGGTAAGCTGCGGGAATCATTTTCAGCCCTTCTCTGTACTCGATGTGTCAGAGCGACTGTGTTTCGCAATGACTTTCCCTGAGCCAAAAAAATTTACATCGGATGTAGTGGTATACACTAAAAGCGGAATCGAGAAAAAGGGTTTGGTTGAGGTGAATAAACCTCTTACGGCAGGAAGCTGGAAGGTGTATCAGTATTCGTATGATACAAGAGCTGGAAGAGATTCAGAAATATCTGTATTTGAACTGGTTTATGATCCCTGGATAAAACTGGTTTATACCGGAATTATACTGGTAATGCTTGGATCTTTAACACTATTCTGGAAGGGAGGGAAAAAGGAATGAGCTGGAGTGAATTCATATATTTTGCAGCCGGTTCGCTGATACTTTGGTATAGCGGAACCTTGTTACTTTACAGGGCAAAAAAGGCGCTTTGGGGAAACTTGCTCATCGTTGCAGGTTTAACTCTGTTTGCCTCCTTTATTGCGATTCTGTGGAGCTCTATGGACCATCCGCCGCTAAGGACCATGGGAGAAACCAGACTCTGGTACTCGCTCTTTATTGTGCTGGTGGGCTACGTAACATACCTGAGGTGGAGATACAAATGGCTTATGGCCTACAGTGTTGTTGTCTCTACAGTCTTTGTTCTGGTAAATATTCTTAAACCTGAGATACACACAGCCAATCTCATGCCTGCCCTGCAGAGCGTCTGGTTTGTGCCTCATGTGACAGTCTATATTCTTTCATATGCAATGATGGGAGCAGCTACAATAGCTGCATTGATCGCCCTGTGGAGAGAAGAGGGTAAAGAGGGAGATCTGTTTGCACTTATCGACAACCTTATTTTTATTGGCTTTGGCTTTCTTGTTGCAGGAATGCTTATGGGTGCTGTCTGGGCAAAAGAGGCCTGGGGAGACTACTGGACATGGGACCCAAAAGAGGTCTGGGCATTTATCACAGCCGCCTCCTACCTGGTTTACCTGCATGCCTCATATGCCGGTATTTCAAAAAGAAAAGCCCTTATAATAATCCCTCTTGCTTTTATCATGCTCATGATTACCTGGCTTGGTGTAGAATATCTGGCTGTAGCACAGGAGAGTATCCACTCATACTAAAGATTTGTGAAAATTATTTTTGGTTGTTAACACTTTTTTCTTCTACATTTGCGAACTCACAAAGAGACATGTACACAAGTTCAAATATCCATACACTACATCATCATCACCTGTTGTCATACGGCGGGCCGGAGGGTTATTGTGGATATATGAGCTAGACAAATTATATTTATTTACCTGAAGGGCTTGCCGGTTGGCAAGCCCTTTTTTTTTATTCAACATTATGATAAGACTGGCAATACAGGCAAAAGGAAGGCTCAGCGAAGAGAGCACTCAGCTTCTGAATGAGTGCGGGCTCTCGGTAGATCAGAGCAAGCGGAAACTGCTCGCCAAGTGCGAGGATTTCCCGCTGGAGGTGCTCTACCTCAGGGATGATGACATCCCCGGCGCGGTTGCAACAGGAGTTGCAGACATAGGAATTGTAGGGATGAATGAAGTCGTGGAGAGAGGCTTTGGTGTAAATGTAGTCCACAAGATGGGCTTTGGCAAGTGCCGTATCTCACTTGCAATTCCAAAAGGAGAGGAGTATAACGGAATTGAGTGGTTTTCCGGACGCAGGGTGGCTACCTCATATCCGGTTATACTTGCAAAATTCTTTAAGGAGAAGGGTGTTATTGCTGATATCCATCAGATTGCCGGTTCGGTTGAGGTCGCCCCATCTGTGGGTATGGCCGATGCAATTTTTGATATTGTCAGCTCAGGGGGAACCCTTATTTCCAATGGTTTGAAGGAGGTAGAGAAAGTTTTTTGGTCGGAAGCCGCTCTCATAGCAAACAGAGAATTAGGCCCAGAAAAACTATTAATTGTGGAGAAGTTGCTGGCAAGGTTTGAGGCTGTGGAGAGAAGCCGGGGTATGAAGTATCTTCTTATGAACCTGCCTCAGAACATGGTTGAGGGAGTCTCTGCGCTCCTGCCGGGAATGAGAAGCCCCACAGTGTTTCCGCTTGCACAGGAGGGGTGGTGCTCAATGCATGTTGTTGTCGCAGAGAGAGAGCTCTGGCCCAAACTGGAGAAGCTCAAATCTCTTGGTGCAGAGGGAATTTTAGTATTATCACTTGATAAAATGATGCCATGACAGAAATTATTTACTATCCGGACAGAGATATCAAAAAGAGAATTTTGTCCCGCCCCTTTTCAGAAGACTCTTCGGTTGAAGATGCAGTAAAAGACATAATTGCAGATGTCCGCAGAAATGGTGATTCTGCTCTTTTCAGATATGCAAGGGTTCTTGATGGAGCAAAACTTGAAACTCTTCTGGTTTCGGAGAGTGAAATTAATGAGAGTGCTCAGTCTGTAAGCCGGGAGCTTAAAGAAGCAATTGCAATTGCAGCAGAGAACATATCTGCATTTCACAGAGCTCAGCTTACTCAGGAGGTTAATCTTGAAACTACTGCCGGTGTGAGATGTGTTCAAAGGAGATTGCCGGTAAAAAAAGTGGGACTCTATGTTCCCGGCGGTTCTGCACCTCTCTTTTCGACGGTTCTGATGCTTGCAATCCCCGCAAAAATTGCCGGATGTGAAGAGATAACGCTCTTTACTCCGCCTTCTAAAGATGGCTCAGTTAATCAGGCTATACTTTACGCTGCAAAGGTAGCAGGTGTTGACAGGGTTGTTAAGAGCGGAGGCGCACAGGCTGTTGCTGCTATGGCTTTTGGCACTGAAACCATCTCGCCTTGTGACAAGATATTCGGCCCCGGAAACCGGTATGTGGCCACAGCCAAACAGCAGGTGAGCAGCAGGGTATCTGTTGATATGTTTGCAGGACCCTCTGAGGTAATGGTTATTGCAGATGAGACTGCAGTTCCCTCATTTGCGGCTGCAGACCTTCTGTCGCAGGCAGAGCATGGTGCAGATTCTCAGGTATTGCTGCTTACCACTTCTGAATCATTTGCGTTAAAGTGCAGTGAAGAGATTAAAAAGCAACTTGCTGCTCTCTCCAGAAAGAGAGAGCTGGAAGGGGCTCTCAGAAACAGCAGGATTGTTGTTCTTGAGAACCTTGACCAGGCTGTTGAGATGGCAAATGAGTATGCCTCCGAGCACCTGATAATAGTAACAGAAGATCCATGGAAGATTGCTAATCTAATTACTGCGGCAGGAAGTGTTTTTATTGGAAACTACTCTCCCGAAAGCGCTGGAGACTATGCCTCGGGCACTAACCACACACTGCCAACAGGCGGCTGGGCTAAGTCTCAGGGGGGAATATCAACAGACAGTTTTTGCAGAACAATTACATACCAGGAGTTATCAAGGGAGGGGCTCTCAATCCTAAGCAAAACGATTGAAGTCATGGCTCTTGCAGAGGGGCTTGAGGCTCACTGTAATGCTGTTAAAGTAAGAATGGAGGAGCTGTAACATGAATATTGAGAGTTTAGTCAGAAGAAATATCAGAGAACTCGTTCCCTACTCGACGGCAAGAGATGAGTGCGGCCTTGAGAGCGGAATATTTCTTGATGCGAATGAAAGCCCGTTTAACAATGGATTCAATCGCTATCCAGATCCGGCGCAATTAAAGCTAAAACAGATATATTCATTAGTTACCGGAATCCCTTCAGAGAACTTGTTTGCAGGTAATGGCAGCGATGAGGCGATAGACCTGCTTATAAGAGTCTTCTGTGAACCAGGAGCAGATAACATTGTCACCATCTCTCCGACATACGGAATGTACAGAACTGCAGCTGCTGTTAACGACATCAAATGTACAGAGGTTCCGCTTGAGGCAGATTTCTCACTTAATCCGCAAAAGTTACTGAAGGCGTGTGCTGCAGAGACAAAGATTATTTTTCTCTGTTCCCCGAATAATCCAACAGGGAATCTCCTTAATAAAGATTCTGTTGAGACAGTCATCAGAAATTTCAGGGGAATTGTAGTTGTAGATGAAGCCTACATTGACTTTTCGGGTGACGGGGGTTTTGCAGGTAAGGTCAATACATTTCCCAACCTGGTAGTGTTGAGAACCCTGTCAAAGGCATGGGGTATGGCCGGCCTGAGGGTAGGGTTTGCGATTGCTTCCGCCCCTCTGGTCTCATTCCTCAGCAAGGTAAAATATCCTTACAATGTTAACACCCTGAGTCAGGAGAAGGCTGTATCCCTGCTTAAAAGAGGAAACAGAAGCCAGCTTGACACTGTCATTTTCGAACGGGAGAGGGTGGCATCTGAGCTAAAGCTGGTTTCGGATGTGGTTGAGGTATTTCCCTCTGATGCAAACTTCCTTCTTGTAAGGTTTAAGGACTCAAAAGAGGTGTTCCGGAGGCTTCTTAACAGCGGCATTATTGTAAGAGACAGAACATCTGCTGAAGGCTGCAGAGGTGCACTGAGAATAAGCATAGGCACCGGAAGTGAAAATACTCTTCTTCTTGACAGGATAAAGGGAACCTGTGCAGGCAATGCTCTTTCGCTGCTCTGCCGGCAGCGGAGTACAGCTGAGACAATGATTTCGGTTAAGATTGATCCCGGTGGAAATCTGGTTAATGAGATTTCAACAGGTATACCATTTTTCAACCATATGCTTGAGCAGATTCCTGTACATGGCGGTTTTTCGCTGCAGTTATGGGCATCGGGTGACCTGGAAAACGGTGCTCACCACACAATTGAAGATGTTGCAATTGTGGTTGGGGAGGCTCTGAGTGAGCTGGTTGCATCTGTGCCTGGCAATAATCGTTATGGGTTCTCTCTTCCAATGGATGAGTCATCTGCGTCAGTCCTGATTGATACCGGAGGCAGGGCATATCTGAAGTGGGAAGCAGATTTTCCTGCAGAGTATGTTGAGGGAATTGAGTCAGATATGTTCAGACACTTCTTCGACACCCTCTCCAGGAGCATGAAAGCTACAATTCATGTGAAGGCCGGGGGGACAAATGCCCACCATGTCGCTGAAGCTATCTTCAAAGCATTTGCCAGAGCATTGCGAACCGCACTGAGCTCATCCGGAGACGACACAAAAATTCAAAGCAGCAAAGGAGTGTTATGACAGCAATAATTGACTATGGTTCAGGTAATATATTCTCTCTTGGCGCAGCTCTGGAGAGAATTGGAGAGGAGTATACAGTAACATCAGAAGAGTCAGTTATTCTTGCTGCAGAGAGGCTGATTCTTCCCGGGGTGGGAGAGGCTTCGCACGCCATGAGAGTTATCCGGGAGCGTAAGCTTGATCATATAATTGAGAAAACCAGCGTTCCTGTACTTGGCATCTGCATAGGGATGCAGCTAATGTGCAGCTATAGTGAAGAGGGAGATACTCCGTGTCTGGGATATTTTGCCACTTCAGTTAAGAGGCTTCTTCCAGAGGGAGTGAAGATACCTCATATGGGGTGGAACAGTATTAACGGCGTTAAAGGCTCTCTTTTCGAGGGGATTAAAGAGGGTGAGTGTTTCTATTTTGTCCATTCATTTGCTCCTGCTCCCTCTCTTTCAGCAACTTCAATGACAAAGCATGGCTCTCTGTTTTCATCCTCTCTGGAATCCGGCAGGTTTTTCGGGACTCAGTTCCACCCGGAGAAAAGCGGTGAAGCGGGCGAAAGGGTTCTCAGGAATTTTATTAATATCAGAAACAAGAGCTTATGAAAAGCAAAATAGAGATAATACCGGCAATAGATGTAATTGACGGAAGATGCGTCAGGCTTGCCATGGGAGATTACGGAAAAGAGTTCCGATACTCCTTTGACCCGCTTGAGCTTGCACTGAAGTATCAGGATATGGGACTTACGAAGTTGCACCTGGTAGATCTTGACGGGGCAAAAGGATCTGGGCCCCGCAATCTGAGAGTGCTTGAACGGATAGCATCCGGAACTTCACTCTTTATAGAGTTTGGCGGAGGGGTTAAATCGCTCGAATCTGCAGGTAGAGTATTATCTGCAGGGGCGGGTAGAGTAGTTGCGGGAAGCGTTGCAGTTACAAATCCGCTTCTTACTTCACAACTCATTGAAATATATGGTCCTGATAAAATTGTGCTTGGTCTCGATTTATATGAAGGCAAGATTGCGATAAACGGATGGATAGATAAGATTGATAGTAATATAGAAGATGTTATATCATATTATACTGCACTCAATATTAAAACTATAATCTGTACAGATATTTCAAAAGACGGAATGCTTTCCGGACCGGCTTACGGACTTTATAAGAGTCTCTCTGCGAAGTATCCGGAACTGGATATAATTGCCTCCGGAGGAGTCTCCTCTTTTTCAGATATTGTACAGCTAAACACCAGCGGCGCAAAAGGAATAATAATTGGTAAGGCCTTTTATGACGGAATTATTAATGAGAAGGAGGTAAAAGAATGGTTAGAAAGCGAATAATTCCCTGCCTTGATGTTCTTGACGGAAAGACAGTAAAGGGTGTAAATTTTATCAACCTCAGAGAGATGGGAGATCCTGTCGAGATGGGACGCTACTATGCAGAGCAGGGAGCAGATGAACTTGTTTATCTGGATATCAGTGCCTCTTATGAGGGAAGAGGGACTTTCAGAAGCCTGGTCAGCAGAATAGCAAAGGGGATAAACATTCCATTTACTGTAGGCGGAGGTATTTCTTCTGCAGATGATGCATCTGCCTTGCTTGACTCAGGGGCTGACAAGGTGTCGGTCAACACCTCTGCCCTTGAAAATCCTGATTTGATTGATAAAATTGCTTCAAAATTCGGGTCTCAGTTTATTGTTGTTGCTGTTGATGCCCTAGAAAGGGACGGTCTATGGCAGGTAATGAAAAAGGGAGGCCGTTATGCAGCAAACAGAGAGTTGTTCGAGTGGTCAGAAGAGGCATGCAGCCGGGGTGCAGGAGAGATACTCTTCACATCTGTGGGTCATGACGGGACCCGTGGCGGATTTGCATGCAGTACCCTCTCTTTGTTAAGTTCAATGCTCCCGGTTCCTGTAATTGCATCGGGAGGTGCTGGTAATATGAGTCACTTTGCTCAGGTTTTTAGTGATGGAAAGGCAGATGCAGCTCTTGCAGCATCTGTGTTTCACAGCGGGGAGATACCAGTTCCGGTACTTAAGAAATGGCTCGATAGCCAGGGAATTAATGTCAGGATTTAGTTAAAGGATATTTAAACATTTACTGAAGTGATAACACTTATTGAAAAGAATTATGAAAATTGAAACAAAATTAATATTTAAGCAGGATTCTGACCTTATACCGGCAGTAATCCAGGATGACAAGACGCTTAAAGTTCTTATGCTTGGCTATATGAACAGAGATGCGTACAAAAAGACAATTGAGGAGGGGCGGGTAACATTTTTCAGCCGTTCCCGCCAGAGGTTGTGGACAAAAGGGGAGAGCAGTAATAACTTTCTTAAAGTGAAGAGTATTGAGGCAGATTGTGATAACGATACACTGCTGGTAAGAGCAGATCCTGCAGGTCCGGTTTGTCATACAGGTTCAAATTCATGTTTTAATAATGAACTTTCAGAGGGTTTTTTAGGGAAACTTACACAGGTGATTAAGGAGAGACATAATGATATGCCTCAGGGATCTTACACAACCACGCTTTTTGAGAAAGGTGCCGAGAGGATTTCAAAGAAGGTTGGAGAAGAGGCTGCCGAAGTTATTATTGAGGCTATCAAAGGGGATAAAAAAAGACTGGTATATGAAGCCGGGGACCTCATATACCATCTTCTTGTGTTGCTTGAACTGTACGGCCTTTCAATTAGTGATATTGAAAAAGAGCTGTACAGCCGTCACTCGGAATAAATTCTAGAACAGGCCTGTAATGTTGCCGTCGTTATCAATGTCAATGCGCATTGACGACGGCTCTTCAGGCAGACCGGGCATACGCATGATCTCTCCGGTTATTGGAACCAGAAAACCGGCACCTGCAGCTATTTCAATCTCTCTTACTGTAACAACAAAGTCTTTCGGCCTTCCCAGAAGGTCCGGATTGTCTGAGAGCGATTTCTGAGTCTTTGCCATGCAAATTGCAAGGTCGTTAAGACCAAGTTTAGCGATTTTTGCAAGATTGGCCTTAGCTTTTGCAGTATAGTCAACAGCTTCTGCGCCGTATATCTTTTTGGCAATAGTCTCAATCTTTTTCTCGACAGAGTCTGTGAGAGGGTAGAGAGGCAGGAAGTTAGGGCAGCAATCTGCGGCTGCATTAACAACCATATGAGCCAGCTCTTCTGCGCCTGCTCCGCCTTTGCCCCATACATCCACAATTGAAACAGGAATGCCTTTCTTTTTGCAGAAGTCTGCAATAAAATCAAGCTCTTCCTGAGAGTCAGTGGCAAATTTGTTAATTGCAACAACTGGTGCAAGGCTAAACTGCTTAATGTTTTCTACATGTTTTTCGAGGTTACCCATACCCTTTGCAAGAGCAGCTACATCAGAATCCTTAATCTCCTTAAGAGGTTTGCCTCCGTGATATTTAAGTGCTCTTACAGTTGCAACCAGCACTGCTGCATTTGGTGACAACTTTGCCGAGCGGCATTTAATGTCCAGGAATTTCTCTGCTCCAAGGTCAAATCCGAATCCTGCTTCAGTTACAGTATAGTCTGTAAGTGACATTGCTGTCTGTGTTGCAATAACTGAATTTGTTCCCTGAGCAATGTTTGCGAAAGGGCCTCCATGTATAATTGCGGGAGTACCTTCAATTGTCTGAACAAGGTTGGGCTTAATTGCATCTTTGAGCAGAGCTGCCATTGCGCCGTGAGCTTTGAGGTCGCGTGCATATATTGGTTGCTTGTCGAATGTGAAACCAATGAAAATATTACCCAGTCTGGTCTTAAGATCTTCTCTGTCTTTTGACAAACACAAAATTGCCATTACTTCAGAGGCTGCTGTGATATCGAATCCTGTCTCTCTTGGAATTCCGTTGCCTGTGCCTCCAAGCCCAACAACTATATCGCGAAGAGCACGGTCATTCATATCCATTACTCTCTTCCACGAAACAGTTCTTGGATCGAGGTTAAGGCTGTTGTTCTTGCTCTGAATGTTGTTGTCGATGAGTGCAGAAAGAAGGTTGTGCGCCTTCTCAATCGCTGAAAAATCACCGGTGAAGTGAAGGTTAATATCTTCCATTGGAAGAACCTGAGAGTATCCGCCTCCTGTTGCTCCTCCCTTGATTCCGAATACCGGGCCCAGTGAAGGTTCGCGAAGAACCACAACAGATTTTTCACCTATTCTGTTAAGAGCCTGCGACAAACCTATCGAAACGGTTGTCTTGCCCTCTCCTGCCGGAGTAGGTGAAATTGCCGATACCAGAATCAGCTTTCCGAATTTGTTCCTGTCTATGTATTTTAAGGGCAGTTTGGCTTTGTACTTGCCATACAGCTCAAGATCATCAGCTTCGATGCCCAGCTTCGCAGCCACCTCTCCGATGGGGCGCAGCTTAATCGTACGTGCAATTTCCTGATCAGTCATAAATTATAATTATTTGTAAGAAAAGACTATTGTTTTAGTTACAACAAATATAAATTATTAAAGTTTTCATTCAAAACAATAATTTTTTATCTTCGTAAGCATAACCTGGCTTACAAAACAACCTAACTAACTATTATAACTTTATGGCAACTATTGAACTTGGAGGGAAAGTATTTGAAATTGACGGGGATGGCTTTCTTACAGATCCGGCTGTGTGGAATGACGAAGTGGCGACACTGTTTGCAAAGGCAGACGGAATTGAAGAGATGAATGACAAACACTGGGCAATTGTCCGGATTATCAGAAACAATTTTGAGGAGAAAGGGAATGCTCCAATGATCAGAATGATTTGCCAGGAGACAGGTCTCAAACTGCGTGAGATATATGAACTTTTCCCGCTTGGTCCTGCCAGAGGAGCCTGCAGGGTAGCCGGCCTTCCAAAGCCGGACGGATGTGTATAACATTCAGGACATGAAGTGGTATATTATCATAGCTCTGGCAGCACTTGCAATCTCAGTCGCAATGCTGCTCATTCAGCTTATTAAACTTATTTCTGCAGGTAAACCAAAAGATCTGTCGAAAGGATCAGGAAATATATCAGCCGGAGTGGCTTACTCCTATACTAAAGCGATGTCTCCAATGGAGAAGGAATCGGCATACCTGCACCTTCCAACCTATGCGGCAGGGATGATATACCATGCGGGTATATTTGCCTCTCTTTTGCTGTTTCTGCTTTTTATCTCATCGCTTTTTGAAATACCGCAGGGCATAAGCATTATTGCAGGAGCAATACTCGTAATTTCAGGCTTGTGCGGGTTAGCTATCTTGTTTAAGAGATTTATAAATGCAGGGCTGAGGTCACTCTCAGGTGCAGATGACTACATCTCAAATTTTCTTACTACACTGGCAATCTTTGCAACAGCTGCATTTCTGTTTTTTGAACAGGCAGAGGTTCTCTATTATATGATTGTCTCTGTTTTGCTGCTGTGGATTCCTCTTGGAAAAACAAGGCATCTTCTCTATTTCTTTTTTGCAAGATACCACCTTGGATACTTTTTCGGGAAACGCGGGACATGGCCGCCAAAATCACTTAAATAAAGAGCAGGAAATGGAAAGAAATATAAAGAAAAAGGGTCTTGATGTTCTTGCCGGTAAAATTGACAACAAGCTTCTGACAAATCTTAACAGCTGCGTAAGATGCGGCTTATGTGCAGATAGCTGTATGTTCTTTAAGGCACTGAATGAGCCAAAGTATATACCTGCAAGAAAGGTTGCCCTTGTGAGTTCTGTTTACAGGAGATATTTTACTTTATCAGGGAAGATAGCACCTGTACTTGTAAATGCTAAAGAACTGGATGATCATGCTGCAGAGGAGATGGTTGATCTCCTGTTTGGAGCCTGCACAATGTGCGGAAGGTGTGTTAAACACTGTTCAATTGGGGTGGATATACCTTATGTAGTCAGAAAAGGGAGAGAGATGCTTGCCGCCATGGATATGGTTCCGGATACTCTTCAGGCAACAGTTGATTCAGCTTTAACTACCGGTAACAATATGGGTATTCCTGAAGAGGAGTTTACCGGTACTATCCAGTGGATGGAGGAGGAGCTAATTGATGAGATGGGTGACGAAAAGGCGAGGATTCCGCTCAATGAAATGCATGCCGAGATTTTCTATACACTCAATCCCAGAGAACCGAAATTTTTCCCGCTCTCAATTTCTGCCATGGCAAAGATTTTCTATGCAGCAAACGAGAACTGGACGCTATCCTCAAAGTTCTACGATGTAACCAATTACGGTTTTTTTAACGGAAACAGAGCTGAGGCTGGTAAAATTGCGGGCAATCTTTACGATGAAATTCATCGTCTCAGAGGCAAGCGCATGGTTTTGGGTGAGTGTGGCCATGGTTCCAGGGCAAACAGATGGGATGGTCCAAACTACCTTGGAAAGGAGTATGACTTTGATATGATTACAGCTGTAGAACTAATTTCGGGTTATATTAAACAGGGAAGAATCAGGCTTGACAAATCACTAAACAAGGAGGTTGTAACCATTCACGATCCGTGTAATCTTGTGAGAAACGGAGGTTTGCTTGAAGAGATCAGACATATTGTATCTGCTTCTTGTGACAGCTACACAGAAATGGCTCCTTTTGGGAATGAAAATTTTTGCTGTGGTGGCGGAGGCGGATTGCTTGCAATGAGTGAATACAACGACAGAAGAATAAAAGTTGGAGAAATTAAGGCAGAACAGATAAGAAAGACCGGTGCGAAAGTAGTTGTGACCCCTTGCCATAACTGTGTCGATCAGCTTTCACAGCTTAACCACACCTTCAAACTGGGTGTGAAAATTAAAACAATAGCAGAGCTGGTGGCAGATGCTCTTGTAATTAGAAAAAACAACTAAAAACATAACTATGAGCAAACTGATTTATTTAGACAACTCGGCTACGAGTTTTCCAAAACCTGAATCTGTGTACGATTTCATGAACACCTTCTTCAGATCAAAGGGTGTTAGTCCGGGTCGGTCTGGTTTTGATGCGGCACTCGAAGCAGAAGAGGTAGTTAACGGAACCAGAAAGATGCTTACTAAGCTCTTTAATGGCGGATCAGATCACAACCGTCTTACATTCAGTTACAACGCGACAGATTCTCTTAATCTGATTATTAACGGACTGGTTGAGGAGGGTTCGCATGTTGTTACAACAATGCTTGAGCACAACTCCGTACTCAGACCTCTCTATTTTCACAAAACCAGGGGTACCATTGATGTAACATATGTCCCGTTTGACACAGATGGTTTTGTGAATCCTGAGGATATTAGCACCGCAATCAGGCCAAATACGAAATTTGTAATAGTAACTCATTGTTCTAATGTTCTTGGAACAATTCAGCCAATTGAAGAGATTGGAAGAATTTGCCGTGAAAAAGGTGTTTTGTTTATTGTAGATGGAAGTCAGGGCGCAGGATCTGTTGATTTTGACATGCAGGCTTGTAATGTAGATGTTTATTGTTTTACTGGTCACAAATGCCTGATGGGTCCAACAGGTATTGGCGGCTCGTATGTGAGAGAGGGTGTTGAAATCAGACATACCAGAGCCGGAGGAACAGGTGTCCGTTCTGCTCAGGAGAGTCATCTTGACGAATATCCTTACAGACTGGAGTATGGTACACTCAATCTGCTGGGTGTTGGAGGCCTTCATGCCGGCGTTAAATGGATAACAGAGCAGGGTGTTATGAATATTCACCACAGGGAGATGGCACTTTGGGAGAAGCTAAATAATGCTATCAGCAAAATTGATGGTGTTACAACTTATTGTGCGAACGGGGTCAGGAATCATAACCCGGTACTCTCTTTTAACATAAAAGGTTTCGAAGCCGGAGATGTTGGAACCATGCTTGATGTAGATTACAACATTGCCGTAAGAACAGGCCTTCAGTGTGCTCCTATGGTACATAAACAGATTGGCACATATGATATGCATGGTACTGTCAGAATGAGCATTGGAGCATTTACAACCGAGGAGGAGATTGATGCAGCAATTGAAGCTATATCAGAAATAGCATCTTTCAGGAGATAGTACTCATTAGTTTAGATAAGTATATTTAAATAATTGTTATATAATGATTAAGGCCACTCTATTTATAATATAGATTGGCCTTAATTCTTTTAAATAAATGGTATCCTATTTCCAGGTTTTGAATGGATGTGCAGAGAGATAGACATTGAAATACTTTTTCTCATGACTTACCTCTTCGCCAAGCCATGAGGGTTTTGAAAATGGCTGATTTTCCTCGTTTAATTCAATTTCGGCAATAATTAATCCCTCATTTTCTCCGGAAAACTCATCGACTTCAAAAATATGACCGTCATGTTTAACCAGTGACCTTGTCTTCTCAATTAAATGACCTTCGCAAAGATTAAGAAGATTTTGTGCCTCTTCTTTTGAGATTTCTTTTTCCCATTCGAATCTGCTGATCCCTCCTGAGAGAGTTTTTCCCTTTATCGTGATGAAGCCTTTTGACTCCTCCAGCCTCACCCGAACAGTTCTTTCAGGGTTGGAAGAGATGTATCCCTGTGTTATTTTTCTGGATGAACTTATAAGATTTTTATAATTTCCGGTGACAAGAAACTTTCTCTCTATTTCAATATTATTCATTTTTATATAATTTAAAGCATTGTAAAAAAGCAAGTAAAACAAGTAAGTGTGTTAAGGTAACAAAAATGTTAATGCTCCCGGGATTAACTCAAATTTTTTTTTGCACTATTTGAAATCAGCTACAATTAAAATCTTTTTTTCCCATTTGACAAATATTACTTCAATTTCTATTATTTTTACAAAATATAAGATAGAATTTAAGGTTAACTGCAATTATGGAAGAGAATCAGAAAATAAAGATTTTATACGCAGAAGACAACGATAGCAACTACATTCTTGCAAAAGCGATGTTAAAGGGCGTATACGAAATTTTCCGGGCATCCAACGGTGCAGAGGCGTTAGAGCTTTACTCAACTGTGGAGCCGGATATAATTCTTATGGACATGAAAATGCCCGTTATGGATGGTCTTGAAGCCACAAGACGTCTTCGAGAAATGGGTGTTACAATCCCAATAATTGCTCTCACTGCATTTGCATACGATAATGACAGAAGTGTAGCTCTTCTTGCTGGGTGTACTGATTACATCACCAAACCTTATCGTGCAGAGACTTTAAGAAAGACAATTTCAAAGCTCCTGAATTTGGAATAATCAAAATCTGATAAATTATGAATATTGCTATAGTTGGCACCGGGTATGTAGGACTGGTTACCGGCGCATGTTTTGCCGAGATGGGAGTCAATGTAATTTGCATTGATATTGACACTAAGAAGATAGAGATGCTCAAGAGGGGCGAAATGCCAATTTATGAACCGGGCATTAAAGAACTGGTTGTTAAAAACGTAAAAGAGGGAAGACTCACCTTTTCAACAAGCCTGAAGGATAATCTTGATAAAGTCTCAATCGTGTTCAGCGCTGTGGGCACTCCTCCTGATGATGACGGTAGCGCAGATCTCAAGTATGTCCTCGATGTGGCTAGAACAGTAGGGCAGCATATGACAGACTATGTTCTGCTGGTTACAAAAAGTACCGTTCCGGTAGGAACTGCTCCTAAAGTCAGGGCTGTGATTTCAGAAGAGCTTACAAAAAGGGGGCTCAGCATTGAGTTTGATGTTGCATCTAATCCTGAGTTCCTCAAGGAGGGAGCTGCAATTAAAGACTTTATGTCTCCGGACAGAGTTGTTGTGGGTGTTGAAAGCGAACGGGCAGCTCATTTAATGGAGAAGCTTTACAAGCCATTTGTTCTTAATGGATTTCCAATAATTTTCATGGATATTGCATCTGCAGAGATGACAAAGTATGCAGCAAATGCAATGCTTGCAACCAGAATCAGCTTTATGAATGAAATTGCTCGTCTTTGCGAAGTAACAGGAGCAAATGTAGAGCAAGTACGCAAGGGAATTGGATCAGACAAGCGAATCGGAATGAGTTTCCTTTACGCAGGTGCCGGATATGGTGGGTCTTGCTTTCCTAAAGATGTAAAGGCCTTGGCTCATACCGGAGAGGAACATGGTGTAAGGATGCAGATTGTTGAGGCAGTTGAGGCGGTTAATGAGGAGCAGAAAGAGCTTGTTTTCAGAAAATTGTTAATGGCTTTTGACGGTAATCTTCAGGGAAAGGTAATTGCTGTATGGGGTTTGTCATTCAAGCCGGACACAGATGATATGAGAGAAGCTCCCTCTCTGGTTGTTATTGAGAATCTGCTTAAGGCAGGGGCAAAAGTTAAAGTGTCTGATCCTATTGCAACTGAGGAGACGCGCAGACGAATCGGTGATGTTGTTGAATATTGCTCAACAATATACGAAGCTGCCCGGGGTGCAGATGCTGTCGCTTTAATGACAGAGTGGAAACAGTTCCGCCTTCCTTCCTGGGGAAGAATTAAAGATGGAATGCGAGGAAATGTAATAGTGGACGGTAGAAATATTTACGATAGTGAAGAGCTTAAAGCTGAAGGTTTCAGATACTGCTCAATTGGTAAAAATTGCTGATTATGAAAAGAATACTGGTAGCCGGAGGGGCAGGATTTATCGGGTCACATTTATGTGAGAGGTTGGTAAGAGAGGGTAATGATGTAATTTGTCTTGATAATTTCTTTACCGGGTCAAAGGAAAATGTCATTAATCTCATTGGTAATCCTCATTTTGAGCTTGTCAGACACGATGTAACCCATCCATTTTATGCAGAGGTAGATCAGATTTATAATCTGGCATGCCCTGCTTCACCGGTTCACTATCAGTATAACCCTATAAAAACAGTTAAGACTTCAGTGATGGGTGCCATTAATATGCTGGGTCTTGCCAAAAGAGTAAAGGCAAAGATTCTTCAGGCATCTACCAGTGAAGTTTATGGCGACCCTGCTGTTCATCCTCAGCCGGAATCATACTGGGGCAATGTTAACACAATTGGTGTCCGCTCATGCTATGACGAGGGAAAACGATGTGCAGAGACTCTCTTTATGGATTATCACAGACAAAACGGAGTCAAGATTAAGATTATCAGAATTTTTAATACATACGGCCCAAAAATGCATCCCAACGATGGCCGTGTGGTTTCGAACTTTATTGTTCAGGCACTTAAGGGTGAAGATATAACCCTTTACGGTGGGGGAGATCAGACAAGAAGCTTTCAGTATATTGACGATCTTGTGGAGGCGATGATCAGGGTGATGAATCATACAGATGACAGTTTTATCGGCCCGATTAACCTTGGCAATCCTAACGAATTTACAATCCGGGAACTGGCAGAAAAAGTATCTGCATTAACAGGATCCAATTCAAAATTTGTAATGAGAGACCTTCCTTCAGACGACCCTAAACAGCGTCAGCCGGATATAACCCTTGCGAAAAGTCTTATAGGATGGCAACCTGAAGTACAGCTGGAGGAAGGATTGAAGAAGACCATAGATTACTTCCGTACAATAGTCAAACGAGATGGAGATTAACAACTCAGATTATACAATATTAATTGTTGATGATGTAGACGCAAATGTGCTCCTTCTAAATATTTTGCTAACTAAGGCCGGTTATAAGACTTTATGCGCATATAATGGGAAAAACGCCCTTGAGATAATAGAGAAACAGGTGCCGGACCTGGTACTGTTAGATATTATGATGCCTGTAATGGATGGTCATGAAGTTGCAGCAAAGTTGAGGGAAATGCCCAAAACTGTAGAGCTTCCCATTATATTCCTATCAGCACTGAATTCTCCTGATGATATTGTAAAAGGCTTCAAATTTGGAGCCGCAGACTATGTTTCTAAGCCATTTAACAAAGATGAGCTGCTTATTAGAGTAAGACATCAGCTTATATTAATATCTGCTAAAAGGACAATTGAAACTCAAAAGGAAGAATTAAGTAAAACCATCGAAGCAAGAGATAAGTTATATTCAGTAATTGCTCATGACCTGAGATCTCCAATTGGGTCAATAAGGATGGTTATGAATGCCCTCTCGCTAAATGTTCCAAAAGAAAACCTTGACGAGGATATGTACGAGCTCATGATGATGGGTAACAGACTTGCAGAAGAGAGTTTTGTGCTATTGGACAACCTTCTTAAATGGACAAAAAGCCAGACCGGTCGTCTTAATACCGTTTTTCAGGATCGTGTTGATGTTCTTTCATTAATTAAGGGTGAAGTTGAACTCTCAGAAGTCGTGGCGGAATTAAAGAAGATCTCAGTAAAACTTGAGGGCCACACAAATGCAAAGGCCAGAATAGACCAGGACATGATTAAAACAGTTCTGAGAAATTTGATGAGTAATGCAATAAAATTTAGTAATCCAGGATGTGAAGTTAGGGTTGTCGTTGTTGAAAATATTGACAGGATTGAAGTCTCAGTTGTTGACAGAGGAGAGGGAATTAGCGAGGAGAACCAGGCAAAACTTTTCAATTCTGCAACTCATTTTACAAGCTTTGGAACGGACAATGAAGAGGGTTCCGGACTAGGATTACTTTTGTGCAAAGAATTTGTCTCTCGTAACGGAGGTCAAATCTGGTTCAGTTCAAATGAAGGTGAGGGATCAACTTTTAGTTTTGATATACCAATTCAGAAATAACTGGTTTGTGATCACTCCATTTTTTGCCGGGAGAGGTGTACCTGATTGATCTGAAATCGGGAGAGTGCAAAATATAATCAATTCTAAAAAGTTTACCTATTCCGTTTAATCCATTGTATGTGCCTCCTAACCAGCTTCCTGATTCTCTGAATCCATCAACTAATATTTCTCCTTTTATTTTTTCGTAAGTATATGATGCAGGTGTGTCATTGAAGTCTCCGCAAAGAATTACAGAATGAGATGTAGTGTCAATAAGATTTGAAACGCTTTCAGATTGTAATGCCCTAAACGAACTGTTCGAAATAAAAGTTTTCAGTTTATTAAATTTTGGAATGTTATTTCTGCTTAAGCTAGTCGTTTGTAAATGGACGTTAATTACCCTTGCTGTTATTTGTTTTGAAATCTTAATGTCTGCCCATAAATATCCATTACCGGTATTTTCAAAATCAACTTTTTTCCATCGAATAACGGGGTTTTTGCTAAATATAGCCATACCAATCTCCTCTTTGTCAGATGCAGATATTACATGGTATGGATAAGAATCAAAGTACCCAATCAGTTCATTTAAATGTAATTGGTTATTTGCATCAAATTCTTGAAAACAAATTATGTCTGCATCTTCAGCAATTAAGAAATCTCTTACATTGCCAATTGACAATTGACTTCCATTTTGGGTAAACTCATGAACATTATAGGAAATCACCTTAAGTGTTTCGTCCTTGCTAAAAATGCTTGTGGTGTTTTCACTTCGTATTTGAAATGATGAACGAATAAATCCCAAATTAATTACCAATGATAAAAGGGGTAATAAGAAAAGCCATTCTTTCCGGATTATCCAGTAAAAAAATAGAAATATTGAGAGTATTAATATGAAAGGAAGTGTCATTCCTGCAATTGAACCCAGAGAGAAATTTTGGGGGTGTACATATGGAGAAACTGATGCCAGCAGGGCCATAACAAGTGTTAAGAATGTAAGAATTCCAGCCAAAATATCTGATAAATTCCGTGCTTTTAAAAATTTCATAAGCAATGTTATTGATTATGTAAAAATACCGAGCTTAAAGTTACAATCAAACATTAAGTTGCAATTACTTTCAAATTTCATAAAAAAAGTTCTGGATATCCTTATAATTCATGTAATTTTCTTAGTTTTGTAAGATTAATCAAGTGTGGAAATATTAATTTGAAGTCAAAGTGAAGAAAAAAGTACTAATTGTTGACGACAAACAGACGATTGCAAAAATAATTCAGGTCTATATTGCTGATACATTTGAATGTATATATTTTGATGATCCAATTAAAGCTATTGCTTGGCTGCAAGAAAGTAATATGCCTGATCTAATTATTTCGGATATCAATATGCCAAATATGAATGGAGTCGAATTTCTGGATTATATTAAAAAAAATGATCTGTTTAAATCGATACCATTTGTAATCCTTTCAGGAGAGGACAGTACATCTCAGAAAATTGAATTACTTGAAAAAGGTGCAGATGATTACATATCAAAGCCCTTCAATCCTATGGAATTAAAAGTAAGGCTAAAAAAGATTATTGAGTGAATGTTATTGTAGTTTATATAGGTTCGAATGATAAATTCATATCTCATTTCAGAGAAATTCTGAGTGGGAATGTTATTGTTTGTCAAAACATAAATGAATTTTCAAGCGAGGTTAATAAACAAGAGGCTCTTCCATTGATGATTCTTTTTGAAAAGGGCAATCTTCAAAGTGACATACCCAAAATTGAACAAATCTCATATGAGCATCCACTTGCGTACTTGGTTCTGGTAGCCAGAAAAATTGATAAGCAAGAAATTCTGGCATATCAGGCTGCAGGAATAAAAGACACTGCTCATCCGGAGGTTAGCAAGACTCGTATGCAGAACGGGTTGGAATTCGTTGCCCGGAATCAGGCACTAATCGCCGATGCAAGACTTGAACATGAACCATTAGGAACATATAAAATTCCCCTTTGGAAAAGATTTTTTGACATTGTTTTCTCATTGGTTGCAATTATTATATTGTCTCCGTTCTTGATAATAATTGCTTTAATTATTGTTATTGAAAGCCCAGGACCAATTATTTATAAATCGAAGAGAGTCGGAAGCAATTACGAGATTTTTGATTTTTTCAAATTCCGATCTATGTATAAAGATGCCGATAAGCGTCTTAAAGAGTTTATGAATTTAAATCAATATCAAGATGTTGAACCTGACTATTACAATTATTCAGAGGATACAATTCATATACCCGTAATAGACATTAACTCGGCCGACTGCTTTGTGTCTGATGATGATGTTATATCGGAAGAGGAATTCTTAAGAGATAAAAATATTAAGAGACAAAATAATTTCGTCAAATATGAAAATGACCCCAGAATCACAAAAATGGGGAGATTCATTCGAAAATACAGTATTGATGAGCTCCCTCAGATTATAAATATTTTAAAAGGAGACATGTCTATTGTTGGAAATAGACCTTTGCCTCTTTATGAAGCAGAACAATTAACCTCCGATCAGTATATTGATCGTTTTATGGGGCCTGCCGGACTTACAGGGTTATGGCAAGTTGAGAAAAGAGGTGATTCCGGAAAACTTTCACCCGAAGAGCGAAAGCAGCTAGACATTTATTATGCAAAACATTTCTCTTTTTGGATGGATTTGAAAATTGTTTTTAAAACATTTACTGCTTTTATTCAGAAGGAGAATGTATGATGAAGAGAATTTTTATACTAATTGCTTTTTTTGCATTGATCTCAAATATCTGTTTTTCTCAAAACACTGTTGATCAATTACTAAGGGTTCAGCTTCCTCCGCTTGAAGATCTTTATGAAAGCGCTAAGACTTCATCTCATGTTGAGTTTTATAATATCAAAATGGATGGTGAAAGGACATTCTTAAAAGTTGAAAAGAAAAGATGGCTCAGGTTTTTTAATTTATATGGAACATATCAGTACGGAGTTTTGGGCGTTAATTCATTTGTTAATGCAGGGGTAGATTTACCTTTGATATATCAGACATCAGGAAGTGCTCAGATTTGGTATAATGTAGGTGGGTCCGTTAACATTAATCTTGAAGAGTTGTTTTCAATTCCCAGCAGAGTAAAAAAACAGAAGCAGAAAATTCTTGAAGTAGAAAAAGAGGCAGAGATGTGGTGGAACGAGAGAAAGCTTTTGATTGCCGAAGCTTATACAAATGCACAGGAAGCAATTGCAATGCTAAGTGTAAAAGCTCAGGCTGTTGCTCTTGCTAATGGTCAGTATGAATTAGTGGAGCAAAATTTTATTTTGGGAAAGGTTGATGGAGAGGCACTTAGCAGGCAAAAAATGATTCAAACACAAGTAATTGGTGACCTTGAAGAGACAAAGAAGAATCTAAATAATGCATTACTAAGGTTAGAAATTTTAAGCAACGTAAAAATTATTAATAAATAATTTATTATGGATATTATTAACCAGATATTCCGTTTTCTGTGGAGGGTAAAATATTGGCTGATAATAATTCCTGTCATTGTCACACTGGTTGTTATTTATATCACACGGGACATTGAAAGAACCTATACTGTTAGCACAACTATTTATACTGGTATTGCTTCCGGATACGATATTGAGACTGACAGTGATGCTCCCGGTGCTGACTGGAATGCTGTTAATAATGGTTTGGACAATCTTATAAACATTATTAAATCACGGAATACTCTCAGAAATGTTTCACTTCGATTATATGCTCAGCATATGATAGAAGGTGACTCAACAAAAGATAATCAGTACATTAAACGGAGTAATTTCAGAGAAATATACCGTATTACTCCAAAAGAGGTTAGGTCGCTCATTGATAAATCTTCTGTGAGTACAACAGTTGAGAATCTTAAAGGATACGAAAAGGCTACAAATGTTAACTTCGTTTATGGTTTGCTTAATTGGTATCACCCTCATTACAGTTATTCGGCATTAGAAAAAATTGATGTTAAAAGGCTGTTCAATAGTGATATGCTTGAAATTAAGTATAGTGCTAATGATCCGGGTATTGCATATCACACTCTTGAAATACTAAATGAAGAATTTATTAATGAGTATAAGCGTTTACGTTTTGGAGAAACTTTTAATGTAATTGCATATTTTCAGGAAGAGCTGGATCGTTTGGGAAGAGATCTTAAGCTTTATGAAGATGGCCTGATTAAGTATAATATTGACAACAAGGTTATTAATTACCCTGAACAAACAAAACAAATTGCTGCCCTTAGCCGAGATTTCGAACTAAAATATGAGGAGATTCTACTTAATTTAACCAGCTCTACATCATTGGTTAATGAACTTAACATAAGAATTCAGGATCAGGCAAAATTAATTGAGAACAACAGGCAATTTATTGATAAACTTAAAGAAATTTCAGTATTAAGTTCATCAATCGCAAGACTTGAATCTTTTCAATCGGACTCAATTGCTACAAGTTGGCCAAAGATAGCAGAGTACAAAATGAAACGTGAGCGGGCTGAGACTGAATTGAAATATATTGTGAATTCAATTACTGACAAGCAGTTCTCTAAGGAAGGCATTGCTTTATCTGCGTTTGTAAATGAATGGCTGGCCGAAATAATAAAAAGAGAAAAATCTACAGCAGAACTTACTGTTATGAATGACAGGAAAAAGCTTCTGGATAATCAATATATTTTCTTCTCTCCAATTGGATCAACTTTGAGACGAATGGAACGTGAGATTAGTTTTAAGGAACAATCATATCTCAATATCCTGCATAATCTTAACCAGGCTTTGATGAAACAGAAGAATCTGGAAATGACTTCAGCAACACTTAAAGCACTAAATCCACCACTTTATCCAATCGATTCTGAAAAAACAAATAGAAAGCAAATGACAGCAATTGCTTTTATTGGATCTTTTATTTTTGTTTTGGGTTTCTTTACTATTATTGAATTGTTAGATAGGACATTGCGTGACAAATTCAGAACGGAAAGATTAGTCCCCGGCTCTTTAGTTTTAGGTGCTCGTCCTAGTGCCAAAGGATTTAGGTTTAGAAAATACAAAAATGAATATAATAAACTTTCTACGATTAACTTAGCTAATTCTATCGTTCCATATTTGAATCCGAAAGAGAGGCCAGACATCATTAATGTGATTAGCCTTGAATATGGTGTTGGCAAGTCTGCAATTGTGAGTGAGTTAACAGATTACTGGACCGAGAGAGGCCTTAGAGTGAAATTCCTATCGTGGAATGAAGATATTGATATGGAGAGTAGAGAATTTATTCTTGCTAATAATATTGGGGATGTGTATGAATATGATAGTGAAGATATTATTATTATTGAGCACAAGCCAATTGTAAACTCAGCCATTCCTCAGGGTTTATTGAAAGAGGCATCAATTAATATCACAGTTCTTAGAGCCGACAGACCATGGAAAGATATTGATAATCTATTTTATGGAAGGCTTCAACAATATTGCGGAATATCTCCTCTGGTTCTCTATTTGACAAATACAAACAGAGAAGCTGCCGAAAGTTTTCTTGGGCTACTGCCACCTCATAACAGACTGAGGACTTTTGTATACAAATTGATACAATTTGGGTTAACGTCAAAATCTTAGATGGGTGTGAACCTAAAAATTATAGGGAATCTTATCCAGTTTAAATATCTGGTTTATGGCATCCTGCTTGCCAGTGTCTTTATTATTCCACTGCTGATAGTCAAATTCGGGGTTGCATATTCCTTTATCTACTCCTTATTACCAGCAGTTCTCCTTTATTTGTTTATTGTATTATCAAATCCTTATTGGGGTCTGGTTCTTATATTCATATTCAATTATTTCATTATGGGTATAACACGCTATATCCCTTTACAAGGTGGTATAGCTATGGACTTATTAATAATGACAACATTGCTTGGTGTTATCGTTCAAACAATCAACGGTAAGATTCACTGGGCAAGAATAAGATCTCCTCTGATTCTATTATCAGGTATATGGCTTGTATACTGTGTTTTAGAATTACTTAATCCGGAAGCTATATCACAAGTTGCCTGGGCTACAACAATAAGAGGAGTAGCAGGCTACTTTGTACTTATATCGTTACTTTCCATGTTGCTCTTTGACAAGTTCAAGGATTTAAAATGGGTGATATTTGCCTGGGGAGTAATGACAATGCTTGCTGTTTTGAAAGCCTTTATGCAGAAAACATTTGGATTTGACTATGCAGAGACCAGATGGTTAAACGAGGGAGCCTGGAAACAGCATTTAATTTTTTCAGGAATAAGATATTTTTCATTTTATACAGATGCCGGAAATTTTGGATCAGGAATGGGATATTCAATGGTGGTCTTTTCCATAATATCCTTTTATGTTAAGAAGCGCAACTTAAAGATATTTTACATGATAGTTGCTGTTTCAGCAGCAGCCGCTATGATGATTTCCGGAACCAGGGGAGCATTGGCAGTCCCTTTTGCTGGATATGCACTTTTTACCCTACTTTCCAGAAATTTTAAAATGGCATTCATCACTTTTGTTGCACTCCTTAGCGTATTTCTCTTTCTGAAATTTACATATATTGGCGAATCTAACTCATTTATCAGGAGGATGAGGACTGCAGTAAACATGAATGATGAATCCTTAAAAACTCGCTTGGATAATCAACAAAGACTAAGAGTATATTTAGCAGATAAACCCTTTGGAGCCGGGATTGGCTTGGGAGGAGGCAAGGCAAGGGAGTTTCTTCCTAATGCATATTTATCCCATATCCCAACGGATTCATGGTTTGTTATGTTATGGGTTGAAACTGGTATTGTCGGACTGATTCTGAACTTGCTCATTCTTTTTTATATTGTTGCGTATGGTTCTTATATGGTAATGTTTAAGATAGAGGATAAGGAACTGAGGGGGTATATAACGGCTCTTACTTGCGGAGTTATTGGGATTATTGCAACATCATACGGAAACGAAGTCCTTGGACAGTTTCCAACTGCTTTTCTAGTTTATATTTCAATGGCTTTCATGTTTAAAAGCAGGAAATTGGATTTGGAAATTAAAAACAAGAGTTTAACTATTGCAAAATATGTGTAAACTTGACATATCTTTTATTACAATAAATTACAACGGACTGAATGATACAATAGAATTAATTCAATCCCTTAAAAATCATTGTAAAGGGTTCAGTTTCGAGATAATTGTAGTGGATAATGGATCCAGATCCAATGAAAATACGGAACTTAGCAGGTTGTTTCCTGATATTACAATTATCAGAAGCGATATTAATTTAGGATTTTCCGGTGGCAATAATTTGGGAATTAACAAAGCAAACGGGCGATATCTTTTCTTGATTAATAATGATACCTTTTTGATAGATGACTCATTATCTGAACTGGTAAAGTTCATGGACATAAATGATAATGCCGCTGCAGCATCGCCTAAGATAAAATTTAAAACCCCTGAGAATACAATTCAATTTGCAGGTTATACCTCTCTTTCTAAGTTTTCAATTAGAAATAAGCTAATAGGCTATTTCGAGCAAGATTATGGACAGTACACAGTTCCCTATGAAACTCCTTATACTCACGGAGCTGCCATGATTCTTCGAAGATCAGTAATTAAAGAGGTTGGGCTAATGCCTGAAATCTTTTTTCTTTACTATGAAGAGCTTGACTGGTGCACAAAAATGAAAAATAAAGGATTCTCTTTATGGTTCGTCCCTGCTGCCACAGTTATTCATAAAGAGAGTCGCTCCACAGGCCAAGGGAGTTATTTGAGAACTTTTTATATTGTCCGTAACAGATTATTATATTCCTGGAGGAACCGGTGTGGGATTGAAAGAATGCTGTCAATGATCTATTTGATTATGATTGCAATACCAAAAGGCATTATTCAATCATTTTTAAACAGGAGGCCTGATTTAATTCGTTCACATATAAATGGTGCTTTTGCATTCTTTCGCTTAAAGGATAAACTTAATTAATAATGATTTTTCTTTCATTAATATCAATAGTTGACTGGTTATTATTCGTATTATCAGCCTTCTCTGTAGTATACCTCGCAGTGTTTGCATTTGCTTCTTTGTTTGCGATGAAGTTATTGCCTGTTTCAAAGAACGACATGAATAAAATTCTGATTCTTATTCCAGCCTATAAAGAGGATAAGGTAATTTTTGATTCTGTAAATTCGATGCTCAGGCAGAATTATCCAAGGCAATTATTTGACATTTCTGTTATTTCAGATCAAATGAACCTTGTAACAATAGAAAAATTAAGGACTCTTGAAATACAGCTATTTGTAGTAAACTATCCAAATAGTTCAAAGGCAAAAGCATTAAATAATGCATTTACTAATATTTGTAGGGAGTACGATATTGCTGTAATATTAGATGCAGACAATACCGTTAATGAAGATTTTTTGGGAGAGATAAACAATGCATATAATTATGGATTCAAGGCAATTCAGGCTCACAGAAAAGCTAAGAATCTAAATACAGAAACAGCATATTTGGACGCAATAAGTGAGGAAATTAATAACTCAATTTTTAGAAAGGGTCATACAAATATTGGACTTCCCTCTGCTTTAATAGGTTCAGGAATGGCAATTGATTTCAAATGGCTTAAGTCAAATATTGCCAAACTGGAGTCTGCAGGAGAAGATAAAGAGTTGGAGGTCCTTCTTTTAAAAGATAGGTTACATATTGCTTATTTGGAGAGCGTACCTGTTTTTGACGAAAAAACGCAGCAAAGCAGTGGCTTTTACAATCAAAGAAGAAGATGGATTGCTGCTCAGATAGATATTCTTTCCAAAGCAATAGCAGATTTACCAATGGCCATAATAAACCGTAATTTCGGATATGCCGATAAGTTAATTCAGTGGATGCTGTTACCAAGGCTAGTACTGATAGGTTTTATATTTTTTATGTCATCGTTATGGACTGTTTTTAATGTATTCTATTCTGTTAAATGGTGGATACTGCTTCTTTTGCTGATTACAGTTTTAGCAGTTGCAATCCCGCGATATTTGTTAACCAAGAGATTTCTTATTGCATTAAAAAAGATTCCCTTGCTTTTTGTATTAATGACAGCAAATTTTTTTAGGCTTAAAGGGGTAAATAAACAGTTTATACACACAAAAAAGGGGTAAGAATATGAAAATTGCAATTGAGGCTCAGAGAATATTCAGAGAGAATAAACACGGAATGGACTTCGTAGCACTTGAAACTATCAGACATCTGCAAATGATTGATAAGGACAATGAATATTTCATATTTGTTGGCCCAGGTAATGATTATCAAGGTCTCAGTGAGTCAGATAATTTTCATTTTATTAAGTTGGATAATAGTAACTATGCTATATGGGAACAGCTATCCCTGCCATGTGCAGTAAGAAAAGTTAAACCCGATTTACTCCATTGTACAAGTAACACTGCACCAATTTGTTGTAAAACGCCCCTGGTTCTTACTCTTCATGATATTATATTTTTGGAAAAGCGCAATACAAAAAGTCTTTCAGCTTACCAGAATTTGGGATGGTATTATAGACGATTTGTAGTACCCAAAATACTGAATAAATGCAAGACTGTTATTACAGTATCTGAATTTGAAGCTCAGAGAATCAGGAGTAGCCTGCCAAATTTGAAACCAGAAATTCAAGCAGTATATAACGGATATAGCTCGCACTTTAAGGAAATTGAAAACCCAGAGTCTATATCTAAAAAATATATTCCTCATAGAGACTTCATTTTTTTTCTGGGAAATACTGACCCTAAAAAGAATACAGTTAGAACAATTAAGGCATATTCAATTTATGCAAAGACGGTGTTGAATCCGCTTCCACTTCTCATTGCAGATCTTAGTAAAGATGTCATTGCCGAAATACTTAAGCAAGAGAATATTGAATTTGTGAAGCACCTGATTTTTGCACCAGGATATATTTCTAACAAGGATTTACCATATATATACAATGCTGCAAAGTTATTTCTGTACACATCCTTGAGAGAAAGCTTTGGTATCCCCATGCTGGAAGCGATGGCATGCGGAACGCCTGTAATAACATCAAATACTTCTGCAATGCCGGAAATTGCAGGGAGTGGAGCCACGCTTGTTGATCCGTTTAAGGAGGAGCAAATTGCTTCAATGATAATTCGTTTGATAGATGATAAAGAGTATTATCAATTACAAGTAAAATATGGCCTTGAAAGAGTAAAACATTTTTCATGGAAGAAAACAGCACAGGAACTACTAAATATTTATACTTCCTTAAATAGCAAATCATGAGAGACTTGATAATTTTTGGATCTTCAGGACATGCTGCAGATATAATTGATATTTTTGAAAAATCTGATAATTACCGCATTATTGGACTCATTGATTCATTCAGAAAGATTGGAGAGAAGAGACTGGGCTATTCGGTGATTGCGAATGACGATAACCTTAAGGATATTATTAAAGATAATCCCAACACTGCATACTTCCCAGCTGTTGGTGATAACTGGGGACGATCAATTGTTGTGGAAAAACTAAAATCATTCAATAGCTCAATATACTTTGCAAATGCGATCCATCCCGGGGCATGTATTGGGAAAGATGTTGTTCTAGGTCAGGGCGTTGCGCTATTTTCAGGAGCTAATGTCAGTGCCGGATCAGTTATTGGTGATTTTTCCATACTTAATTCAAATTCGAGCATTGGGCACAACTCATTTCTAAGAAACTATTCATCACTGGGTCCTGGCGCAATAACCGGAGGAGATTTTTCACTTGGAGAGTTTTCTGTTATTGCAATTGGTGCTGTTGTCAGAGAAAAAATTTCTGTCGGAAATAATGCTGTTGTTGGTGCCGGTTCTCTTTTATTGACTAATTGCCCTGATAATTCATTAATGTATGGACATCCTGCGAAATTTGTCAGATTAAGGAGTCCTGGAGAAAAATATCTTTAATTGATATAAAAGATGTGGTATAGAAAGTATTTGCAAACATTAGATAAGTCGCTTGACGAACAGGATAGTATTTTACTTGACCAGATAAGAGAGTCTGTTGCGAATTTTCAGAACAATGAACCAATTGCAACCATTGCAATTATTGCATACAATGAAGAAAAGAGGATTCTGCCTTGTATTTGGTCTCTTTGCGAAAACATTACATCAAATCCTGTTGAAATTATTTGTATTAATAATGCCTCTTCGGACAGAACAGAGGATTTGTTTAAGAGAATAGGTATCAGATATTTCAATGAGTCACGTAAAAGCGCCGGTTATGCCCGGCAAAAAGGGTTAGTTGAGGCAAGAGGGAAATACTACTTTTGTATTGATGCAGACACCCTTTACCCACCATTTTATATTGAGACAATGATTAAAGCATTGCAGGGAAAAGATGTTGTTGCGGTCTCTTCTCAATATAACTTTATCCCGGAAATTGGTATTAGCAGATTAACATTAACGCTTTATGAGATAATAAGAGATTTTAACTCATTCGTTCTTTCAATAAAACGTCCGGAGTTGACTGTAAGAGGGTCTGTATTTGCATTTATAACAGAAATTGGAAAGAGAGAGGGCTTTAGAGTTAATATCAAGAGAGGTGAGGATGGTGCGATGGCATCATATTTGAAAAATTACGGGAAAATTATATTAGTAAGGAGCAGAAAGGCCAGAGCATATACGAGTGCTGCACCACTATTGAAAGATGGAGGAATTATCCGGGCTTTATTTACCAGAATAAGCTTTTCACTTAGAATGATCTCTGCTTATTTTACCAGGAAAACAAAATATGAAGATCAGGAGTCTAATTTGATAGACAACGAAAAGAATAAATGATATTATGTTTTATCAAGATATTTTCTCTTAAACACAAAATATTTATTAAGCAGATATGAGCCTATTCCAAGGCAATAAAGTATAATGATTACAAAGAATCTAAGTGAAAATTGATGATTTTTCCAAATTGAAATAATTGCGCGCTTTGTAGTATCCTGATCCTTGCCGGCAACGGTATAAGGGAATATTTCAACAAAATATTTTGAATTTATTTTTTCAATGACAAAGTTTTCTATGCCATGTTTTGCGGCGTATTCCATCTGGATCTGATACACTCCCTTCATATAATTGAACTGCTTCTTAATCGATTTTGAGTGACTGGCACTCTCAGGGAGAAGTCTGTAAACAGCTGTGGTATCATCCATGTACTTGATTCTTGACGCCTTTGCAATATCAAGTAAGATAGTATATGACCAATCTGTATAATTTCCTCTTTTCTGAGGGGTAAATTCTTTTCTGTAAACCCATGTGCATGGGGCAAGATATGGTTTGTTCTCGAGGATATCATTAAACTCTGTATAAGGAATCTCTTCGCCATTCTTAAATAGGGAGTTGTGAATGATTCCCGAGTTATTAAAAAGTTTATCAAAATCTGTATAAACCAACCCGAAATCGGGATTATTTTCCAAAAAGGCTACCTGTTTATGAAGTTTTTTTGGATCTGTCCAGTAATCGTCCCCTTCGCAAATGGCAATATATTTCCCCAAAGCTCTGGATATTTGAAAATCATAAGTAACATCAACTCCCCTTGAATATTGATTTTCTTTTTGATAAAGTGGTTTAATCAAACCGGGGTATTGTGATGCATATTCTTCAATTATTGATGCACTATTATCTGTTGATGCATCATCATGTATGAGAATCTCAAATGGGAAAGTAGTCTCCTGCATCAAGAACCCTTCTATCGCGTTTTTCAGATATGGCCCATGATTAAAAACAAGGCAGTGAATGCTAACCAGTGGATTCTCAGGGTTGTTCATTTTTTGAAATCATTAATCAATTTACAAATCAATTCAATTTCTTCTTCTTTCAGTTCAACATAAATTGGGAGACATAAAACTTTTTCAGAAGCTTCAATAGCATTTGGTAAGTTATTTCTTGATGCAGATGGAAGGTCCCTGTATGGTTCAAATTCACTAATTAATGGATAGAAATACCTTCGACTGAATATGTTATAGGTTTTAAGTTTTTCATATAACTCATTTCGGTTAATACCATAAAGGGATTCGTCAATAAGAATTGGGAAATAGGAGTAACCATGTCTTACTCCCTCCATGTCTCCAATCATTCTTATACCTTTAGTATTTTGAAGTTTAGCTCTATAGCTTTCTGTAATAATTTTTCTCTTTTCGATGAATCCATCCACATATTTAAGTTGTAGTAGCCCATAAGCAGCTTGGACTTCATTCATTTTTGCATTAATGCCGGGTTCTTCTACTACAGTTTCGCCCCGGAAACCAAAGTTTTTAAGATTGTCTATATGGTGCTTCATTTCCTGAGAGTGGCTAACTATTGCACCACCTTCAATTGTACTAAAGACTTTAGTTGCGTGGAAGCTTAATACAGAGAGGTCACCCATGTTTAGAATTGAATTACCGTTAACAGATACTCCAAATGCATGAGCAGCATCATAGATAACTTTTAGATTGTGTCTTCTGGCAATCTTTTCAATTTCCTCATAACGACATGGATTACCATATACATGAACAGGCATTATTGCTGTGGTTTTTGAAGTAATTGCTGCCTCAATCTTTGCGGGATCAATATTTAAATAATCTGGCTCTATATCAACAAAGACGGGCTTAATTTTATTCCACCAAAGCGAATGTGTGGTTGCAACAAAACTAAATGGAGTAGTAATAACCTCTCCACTTATGTTAAGAGCTTGAAGAGCTGATATAAGACCAAGTGTGCCGTTTGAAAAAAGAGATATGTACTTAACTCCAAGGTAAGATGCTAATTCTGACTCTAATTGTTGGTGAAGTTCACCATTATTTGTAAGAATTTTATTATCCCATATCCTTTCCAGATATTTGACAAACTCGTTTAATGGCGGCATGCATGGCCGTGTAACAAAAATTTCTTTATTTTTCATTTTCTTAATCGGCTGATTATTTTGTCATTGAATATGGATAAAAGTATTGCAAAGGCCTCAAATTTAAATAGCTTTGCTAAGCCTAGATAAGCCGTTGTATATAAAAAGAGTGCTATTGCTACATATAAAAAATTATTGAGATTAGCCAGATTAAGAGATAAGTACAAAGCTAAAGCCAAAGAGAATGCAAGAATATAAGCAGGTAGTACATCTTTCATTTGTCCAATAACTCCATAACCTATTTTCCCACCTGAGTAAAAGGCGTTTAAAAACAATGATAAATAGGAACTGACTGCAATTCCGGTAACCATCCCCATCACCCCGAACTGCATACCAACGATAAGAGCCAGCAACCCAATTACCTTTTTAGCTACCTCCAGATAGAGGAATGTATTGCTTTTACCGATTGCTTTCAGAATATTTAGATTTGTGGTATGCATAGAGAGAAGCATCCCGGAAAAGCACAATATTTGAAAGTATGGTACGGCTTCATTCCATTTCGAAGTAAATAATAATTCAAATAACGGTTCAGCGATTAGTATCAGTACAAACATCAAAGGAAATTGCATAAATACCAGCAATTTCATGCTTTTTCTCACTCCATTTTTTAATTTTTCGTAATCATCCTGCATTGTCACGAAAACAGGAAATGTTACCTGATTAACAACACTTGAAAATGTATATGATGGAACCTCTTCAAATTTTTTCGCCTGTGAATAGAAACCAAGGTCTTTTGCCGAAAAAACTCTTCCAATAACCAGGGCCTGCAGATTGTTGTAAATAGTGTCAAGCAGGGCAGATAAAAGAAGTTTAGATCCGAATCCAAAGAGTTCCTTTAGAGAGCTAATACTGAAGATTAACTTTGGTCTCCATTTACTCCATATCCAAAACAATATTGTACGAATAAATGCAATTAGTACCAGCTGAGTCACAAGGCTCCAAACACCAAAGCCATTATACGCCATTATAACCGACACTAAGCAGGCGATTGAAGTTGCAGCCAGATTAACTTTAGCAAGTTGCTTAAAGTTAATGTTTTTAATCAGCTGTGTATACTGAATGTTATTAAGAGCATTGAAAATGAGTATAAAGCTAAGTATCCGCAATAGTATTGTTAATTGTGGTTGTCGATAATATTCTGCTATATAAGGTGCGAATACTATCAGGAGAATAAAGAATACAAATGAAAGGGCTGTATTCATGTAAAAGATTGTTGAGAAATCTTTTTCTGTTGCCTCTTTTTTATTCACCAGCGCAGCTCCTAGTCCACTCTCAACAATAGTATTGCTTATTGCTATAAAGACCATGATCATGCCAATGAGACCGAAATCTACCGGGTCCAGAATTCTTGCAAGAAAAATATTTGCAATAAACTGAAGCATAATTGAACCAAAGCGTTCAATTACGCTCCAGAACATTCCTTTAATCGTTTGATCTTTTAAACTTGCTGCCATAGTATCAATATTACAAATGTAAATAAAAAGTATTACTTTTGAGAGACATCAAATAGTGCATGTCATTTGAAATGAAATTAATTGAGATACTTTTCTGGTCTTTTGCCGCTATTGTATTTTATACATACATTGGGTATGGAATTGTGCTATTTTTTTTAGTTAAGGTAAAAGAGCTTTTTAACAGTAAACACGTATTTATTAGACAAGTTGAGTCTGAATTGCCTGATATTTCATTACTCATCCCGGCCTACAATGAGGAATCCGTGGTTGCAGAGAAAATGATGAATTCTCTTAACCTTAATTATCCTCCGGGTAAGCTTCAAATTATCTGGATTACTGATGGTACAAATGACTCGACTAATGATATATTAAAAAAAGAGTATCCTCAGGTAAAGGTTCTCTATGACAGTAAAAGAGCCGGTAAAACTGCAGCGATTAACAGAGCTATTCCTTATATTGATTCACCCCTTGTAGTCTTTACGGATGCCAACACAATGCTAAACAGAGATGCAATACTTGAAATTGCGTATGCATTTGAAAATCCTGAAGTTGGATGTGTTGCAGGTGAAAAGAGGATTATGGTTAATGAAAAAGATGGGGCAGCGTCAGGAGGAGAGGGAATTTATTGGAAATATGAGTCACTCCTAAAGAAGCTGGATTCTCAATTATATACCACCGTAGGTGCCGCTGGAGAATTATTTGCGATAAGAACACATTTGTTTGAAACAATGGAGGTTGATACTCTGCTGGATGATTTTATGCTTTCGATGAGAATCGTCTTAAAAGGTTATAAAATCGAGTACTGCAGTAATGCATATGCTGTTGAAGGAGGCTCTGCAAATATTAGCGAAGAGAAAAAGAGAAAAGTAAGAATTTCTGCAGGTGGCATCCAGTCGATTATTAGATTAAGAGAGTTGCTGAATGTTTTCAAATATCCGTTGTTATCATTTCAATATATCTCTCATCGTGTATTAAGATGGTCAGTAACGCCTGTTTGTCTGTTTATTCTTTTGCCATTGAATGGCGCCTTAGTGTTGATGGAAGGAGGTATGTTTTATAGTTTAACTATGTTTTTGCAATTTCTTTTCTATTCTGCTGCATTGTTAGGGAAGTATTATTCAGACAGGCAGATCAAAAATAAATACTTCTATGTTCCCTACTATTTTCTTTTTATGAATTATAATGTAATTCAGGGATTCAGATATTACTTAAAGAAAAGCAAGGGAGACGGTACCTGGGAAAAAGCAAAAAGAGCCTAAACGGACTAGTTTATATAACTAAAATTACGTTTATTGTACAAACTATCAATTATCATTGGAGAATACCAGCCAATATTAGTTGCACCTCCTCCTTCTGCCCATTTTTTGAAATTAGGATACGCATTAAATATCTTAACAAATTCTAATGGATGCCGGATAGATTTATCGCTGATAATTGCCCAAACCCAGTTATCTAAAGTAGAAAAATCTGTTTTTGGCATAGTATAGATAAAATATTGTCTGTTGAATCGTTCTGTTGCTTTCTGGCCTTTAAAATGGACCTCCTTGCTCCTTACATTGATAATAGTAAAGACATCAATGTTGATTTTATTTGGCAGAGGCTCGTCAAACAATGTAAAATCCCAGTAATAATTATTTTTCGTGAGCATATCTGCTGCGACAGAGAAGTTAGTGGTCGCAATAGCCGGGTCAATGCTTCGCACATTGATGAAAAGCTCTGAAGTATCTGCAAATGAGGCACGATAATCTCCGGTCAGTGGAATCACTTCAGAAATTGTTGTGTTCTTTTCGGGTGAGTAGATGTATTGTGATAAATAGTCAACAGAAAAGAAATTTGATATGTTTAGATTTTCGTCTGAATATATCAAAGATGTAATACCCGGATTTGTATTTGAGTAATTTGTAAAATTGGCTGCAATTCCAATTTTCTTGTATGAACTTCCAATTCCTCTAGGTTGTATGTGAAACCAAATTGCAAGAACTCTGGCCTGTACATCCAAGTCAAACTGAACATTTAACCCGAATACAATATCATTCATATCCATGTCGCCTTTATCCGGGAATAAATCCTCAAACATGAGTGTTGCGAATTTGTTTTTGGCCGGGAAGTATACCCTCTGCTTCACAGCACCGGGAGCCTTTGTCATCGCTGGAGCGACAGTTTCCTGAACGATGTTTAGTGTGGATCCTTTTCCTATAGTAATGTCATAACTTCCAGGTGGTAAAAAAGAAGCCACTGTGTCGCCTGTTTCATTTAAAACAGATGACAACTGAGTAATGGTAAGTGTCTTTTTTTCAATTGTTTTCCAGTCAAAATCTGCAGGGACATCAAGAACTTTCTTGTATGTGTCCTCAGGAAACTTTACACAGGACACTACCAGTATAGATAAAAGTATAAAACTAAACTTTTTCAATAAATGTGATTAATTAATATAGTTAAAACTTGTTTTAGTATATAACTTTTCCAGATTAATGACTGAGTACCAATTGTAAATATCCTGAGACTCTACCCATGAAGCAAAATCGGAGTAAGCATCATATATTTTAATGTTTTCAATAGGGTGTCTAACAGACTTGTCGCTCATTATCGCCCAAACCCAATTGTCCGATGCAGATGTAAAGTCAGTACTACCAGTATGATTAAACAAGCTTAAGTCAAAATATTTAGTTGGTAGTTGTCCCTTAAAATGAACTTCATGCGCCCTGTCTTCAAACGATGAAAACAGAGAAATATTTACTTTGTTCGCATTATATCCTTCCAGAAAAGTAAACGAAGAGTATTTTATTACCGAGTTCAAAGAAACCGTAGCTGTAAATTTATGAGATGCAACTGATACAGCATCATTATATACATTTACGAACTTTGTGTCAGTTGGCGGATTTATGAAGAAACTTCTGTAATTACCGGTAAATGGAGCTACCTTGTAATCTGCATTTGCCTGATCACTTGGGTTAACAGGATTGAAGTATCCTGATTTTGGGTCAATATTGTAAATTGGTGCAAGGTCTGAATGGTTGTTGAGTATACCAGGTAAAGTCAAACTTTTACGTACAATTTTGCTCACCTCTACGGGCATTCCGGTAAAGTTTGCTCCAAGTCCGATATATGTTTTTGTACTGCCAATAGCTCTGGGTTCTATGTTAAAGTTTATAGCCATAACACGGCCTTTGTTATCCAGATCATATTCAATGTTAAGTCCAAATACGATGTCGTTCATATCTCTGTCCCCTGAAAACGGGAATAAATCTTCAAACATAACTGTTGCGTACTTGCTTTGAGCAGGAAAAAATATTCTTGTTTTGGTTCCACTAACAGGTGTGGAAATAGATTTCGTCGACTCTTCCAAAATTACATTTGATGTTACAACCGTCAAAATACTACCCTTTCCCACATAAAGAGGATACTCTCCTGCAGGAAGATTCTTGGCAATAGTATCTCCATGCTGATTTAATACAGATGAAGTTGTGCTGAATGATACAATTTTTGTTTCAATTGTTTTCCAGTCGAATGTTTTCGAAATATTCAAGTCTGAAGTTGATGGGACAATAGTAGTTTCTGGAAACTTAACACATCCAACCGAAATTATTGTAATAAATAAAAAAGCTACTTGCTTTAAGGTAATGGATTTCATAGCTGTAAAAATAATAAATTCAAATAGTTATACATATTTTTGGAATAACTATAGAACATCCCAATTTTAACAAATATAACAATTATTCTATCGTTTTGTTTTTCTTATTATATTATTTGGTATATTAGGATTGATTATTAAGTAATTATTCTGCCAGGGAGTCGATTCTAATTAGTAATAATTTGCAATCAAATTTGTCTTTAGAGCAAATAAATATTAGCATATTTTTTTTTAATTTTACACTTAACTAAAAATTTCAATCATATGAAAAAGTATCTGTTTCTGTTATTTGTGCTTATACCGGGATTGGCATTAGCACTCGAAAAAGGGGAAGGACAACCTGTTCCTAAAATGAATTTTTACGGGGTTGATTTTACATTAGTGAAAACTTTTGGCGTAAAAGAGGAGCTTGTCACAGAAACAAAGAAATATCCATATGGAAATTTCTTTGCAAAATATGTAAGAGAGATAGATCAGTCTGCGGAGCTAAAAAAAATTCAGTTTTCGGCATTTGATAACGTTAATATTGATGAGGCTATCTACAGGGCGAGAATTATGAATGAAGCCGGTATGCCTACCTATAACAAAGCCTTCAAGATTGATGATGACGCACTTGTTGCTTTAATTAAGTCATTTAATACAGGAAAAGATACCGGATATGGTGTGATATATGTTGCAGAACTTCTTAATAAAGAGGATGGTATTGGAAATTTTATTGCTGTTTGTTTTAATGTGAGAACCAAGAGAATCGTTTTTGCAGACAGAGTCTCAGCAAAGGCTGGCGGGTTTGGCCTTAGGAATTATTGGGCTTCGCCTTTAGAGAAGTTTTTCAAACTCTAAAAATTTCATATTATGAAAAAGATAATTGGTCTCCTGATGGTGGCTCTCTTTTCTGTTGCCCTTTACGGACAAAAGACTAAACTCGAGTCGGGTTCGCTTGATTTCATGAAATCAAAACCGGTTGTTAACATTGCGTTTTCGTATGACAATACATCCATTGGCAAAATGGCTGAGACAGATTATATCAACAAAAAAGTAACAGAGAAGAACAACAAGTATACTGGAGAGGGAGATGAGTGGAGAGAACAGTACCTGAATACAAAGACCAATATAAACGAAAAACAGCTGAAAAATCTGTTCGGAATTATTATGAAATCAAAAGGCATTTCCTTAACAGAGAATGCAGATGAAGCTGCTTTTGAAATTAAGGTGAATGTAGATTATCTTGAACCAGGTTTCAACGCCGGAGGCTTTGTTAGTAAAGCTGCCTCCATGAATGTTACCTGCAGATTCATTGAACGGCTTTCTGGAAATGAAATGGCTAGGGTAATTATTACTAATATTAGCACAGATAGTGACGTTGACGACAACTATTCTGTGGGGCTTAAGTTAAAAGATTGTTACGGAAAATGCGGGAAAGAACTTGCTCAGATTGTAATTGCCCGTGCAAAACTTTAGATATTAGATTCATTAATATTTTAAAAAAAAGAACTGCCAAATGTTAGATGGCAGTTCTTTTTTTTAATGATATTAACTAATTTCTAGTTATTATAAATTTTTTGATTATTCCTGTAACCTTCAATATCCTTATACCAGTCAGTATATTCAACACCACCAGATGTAGCCCAACTGAAGAATTTTAAGAATGCATTACCAACAGATTCATATTCCTTAGGATAATTAAATTCTTCCGGAATCATTATTCCCCACATCATCCCATCTACATACTTGTATTTATCTGCTGAGCTAAGTTGGTCTCCTGCAAGCAATGTTGCATCAATCTTAGTTGTAGGCATGAAAGTAGGAAGGTGAATCTCTTTACTTCTTGAAACATTTGCAGATGTATAAGGAACAATAAAGAAGTTAAACGAATCCATTGAAACACTTGCAAGTTCCTGTGGTGTCGTAAATTGCATTATTATAGCACCAGATGGTGTATTAAAATGGATGCCATCAACAGTATTTAATAATATTCCAAATTCGTCTGTAACAACATCTCTTACATTATTGAATATTGGTATAACGGCTTTGCTTACACCAGATTCTGTGCCGTTAGCAGTAACCGCAAAAGGAACTGTTCCCGAAATTATCTGACCATTTATGGTGGATATACTTGAGGCAGATATATTGTCAAGCTGGAATGCCGCTGCAATTTCAACTCCACTACCGGCAGCAAGTATTTTATGATCAAATTTCATACGAGAAACCTTGTTTGAAGAGTTGGTGTAATATGTAACTCTAAAGTTTAGAACCAGGTCGTTCATATCATAGTCACCTTTCCATGACCATGTGTCTTCAAATGCAAATGTTCCCCAGGTAGATTCAGATGGGAAATAGGAGACAAATGCAACTGTTGCATCGTTGTCGTCATAGTCCAATGCTTCAGCTACTCCATCGGCATCATTGTCAACAATAGCAGGAGAAGGTGCTACGATTTGACCCGCAGCGTCGTTACATGTTGATGCAAGTATGTTCTTGGTCTGAGTTTTTGAAAGTAAGGCAAGGCCATCTGTGAAAAGGCCTTCATATAATTGTCTGCCGTTTGTGCCTGAGCCTTCAGCCATATTTGTGTGAACAAGTTCAATTCTGCCAGATATTTGTGATCCCGCATACCTTAAATCAGGAATATTGCCTGTGCATTTAAACAGTGAATATGAGTCTGAATTTGAAATTAGTGCCATATCCCAGACTGATTCCACATTGCCGGTAAGGAATATACTTCCACCAAACAAATTAATATCTGACATGTTAATTTTTGTGTTCAGTGACTCCCACAACGAACCATCGTAAAGATTAGCAACAGAGCCCTGGAGGTCAGTAAGTGCAGTTGAAATGTTGCAGAAATTGTTTGTGGTACCACCACCACTGGTTTTAAAGCTTATGGTTGCAATAATTTCATTGTGATTATTTACGACTGTTCCGTTACTCTGATAGTATGTTTCGGTTTTGATAACTCCTCCCAGATCATTTGTTGCACTTGCGCTTACAGTGATGTCAAATTTCTTTACATCAATACTTCCGTTGTTGAAAAGCCTCGAGTTGTTAGATATTAGTAGTCCTGATGCTTTTTTAGGTACAATGATATCTCCTTCGTTGAATAGTGTGCTTGAAGAGTTTACATCAATATTGTTATTAACGGTAAATGTTCCTTTGTTTACCATGTCAGACCCATCAGAAAAATTAACTATTTTCGATGAGTAAAAACTTCCATTTGGTTCGGTGTAAAAAACTGGTACATCTGCTTCAAAAACTCCGCAAGTCAATCCTCCAACTTCTACACTACCACCATCCAGAACAACAATAGACGCTTTATTAAGGCTCATATTGCCAGTCATCTTTAGAGTTCCTTCTACATAAAGTATTGCATGTCCTATGTAGTTACCCATATTAACGTTTGCAGTCCTGGTTACCCCGGCCGGAATTAAATAGGATTTGTATAGGTTGCCATGTGCAGAACTTTCACCGGCTAAGAAACCAACAACATTCAAAGTGCTGTTGTTGGATACAACAACATCAAAGTTTGCCGGAACAGGGACTGTTGGAGAGGTAAATGCTGCGTTATGGGCAATATTTGAATTTGACTTTGTAACTGAAGCTGCTGTATTAACACTAATGTTTTTTGATGTAATATCAGTTTTAATAAGTGTTCTGCTGCCGTCAGGAAGAATTTCCTGAATATATAATGATTGCAGTGACGACGGAAGTGTAAGGTTTACACTAAATGGTGTGCCTGGTCTGGCTGCACCTGAAGATAGCAGTGAGCCATCTTTGAGCATTGGCGAGGAATATACTTTTATTACCCTGATATAGCTGTCATTAATTCCACTTACCGAATTAACCTGAACATTTAAATTTACATTCTGAACAGTTTTCCAGTCAAAATTTTCTGGAATATCTGAAATAACACCCGGATTTGGTTGCGGAAATTTTACGCAACTTGAAATCATAATAAGAGATAGTAGTGCAACTATCAGATATTTAGAGCGTTTAATTTGTTTTATCATTTTTTGTTTATTAACATTTTATTAACATGCAAATTAAAAGTAAATTCCTTTAATATCCAAATGTTTATTGTGTTAATATGAAAAAAATGCACATATAAGAAATTGATTAATAATAGATAAAATCAATTAGTGTGATATTTATTAATGTTTATGAGCATTATTTAATATTAATCCAGTTAGAAATTATCTCTTTTCCATGGCTTGAGATAATTGATTCAGGATGAAATTGAATACCATAGACAGGTAGTCTTGTGTGATAGAGCGACATAACGACTCCGGTTTCATTGATACTGCCTGCTTTCAGTTCCGAAGGCAGAGAGGCCGGGTCTACTGCCCATGAGTGGTAAAGTCCGGCTTCGAATTCCTGAAGATTGCCCGAGCTGTCTCTCATTTTTCCTAAAACAGGGTCATTCTCATCTGTTACAAAAACAGTGCTCTTATGTCCGTGCAGAGGATGCCCCAGATTGTATATCTTACCTCCGAAATATTCTGCAATTGCCTGGTGTCCGAGGCAGATCCCCAGAATTGAGTGACTATTCCGGCAGTAATCTATTGTCTCCATTAGTCTTCCGGCTTCGGAAGGAACTCCCGGTCCCGGTGATATAATTATATGGCTGTAGTGAGAGAGCTGCTCAAAACTGATTTTGTCGTTTAATACTATGTCTGCCTCCAGGCTGCACGCACTGCGAACCAGGTGGAGCACATTGTAAACGAACGAATCGTAATTGTCTATAAGCAGAATTCTCTTCATAAGGCAAAAGTAGATAAATTGCTACATTTGTCATAAATATGGATAGAATTACAGATATAAGTCGAGCTGTCAGTTTAATGAACAGTCATGGTGCTGCCGGAGAGCCTTTCCTCTTTGCATTCGACTATGAACTGTCAGAGGCTCTGTTTATCTCCTCTCCGCTTGACCAGCAAGATGTTCTTTTCCGGATAGGGGAGATATCAAACTGTAATGAACAAATGGTATTAAATGAGGAAGGAGAGCGGCTTAGCATTGTAAAGAGTGACGAGTACCCTGAGTATAAGCGGAAATTCGACATAATAAGAGATGGACTTATGAGGGGAGACTCATATCTTGTAAATCTTACATGCAGTACAGAGGTTAGATCCGGCCTCACCCTCAGGGAGATTTTTCTTGCCACTGATTCACCTTTTGGAATCTCTCTTCCCGGTAGGTTTGTGTCATTCAGCCCGGAGAGATTTGTGAGGATTGAGAATGGAGTCATTTCATGCTGCCCCATGAAGGGGACAATAAGTGCATCGGAGCCCGGGGCAGAACACAAAATTCTTCACGATTACAAAGAGAGCTGTGAGCATAATACAATTACAGATCTCATAAGGAATGACCTTGGGATGGTCTCGGAAAGAGTCTGGGTTGAGAGGTTTAAATACATTGACAGGATTAATACAGACAGAGGAGATATTCTACAGGTAAGTTCAGATATCAGGGGTAAGCTTCCGGATGGATGGCAGGGTAAGCTGGGTAGCCTTATTTTGTCACTGCTTCCTGCCGGTTCAATTTCAGGAGCGCCCAAGCCTTCGACAGTGAGGCTGATTGCCTCTGCCGAACAGGAGAGTAGGGGTTTTTATACCGGGATAGCCGGATATTTTGACGGAAAGGTTCTTGATTCGGCGGTGCTCATCAGATTTATTGAAGAGAGAGAGGGCGGAAAGCTATTCTACCGGAGCGGAGGTGGAATAACAGTCAACAGCAATGCAAGGGATGAGTATGAAGAGATGCTGGCAAAAATCTACCTGCCTCTGGCTAAAAGATGAATTTGAATATTATTAGGTAAGTTATCAAAATGAATTTTATAGAGTCCATAAAGGTAGTTGACGGCGTTCCGCAGAACCTGGAGTTGCATGCCGGGCGGGCCTCCCGCACCATTTATCACCATTTTGGGCTTAAGGGAGGCCTCTCCCTGCAGGAGATCCTGCTCGAGGCCCGCCGCCACCCTCAGGGCCTGTTCAAAATGCGTATCCTTTATTCAAAAGAGATCATCTCCATAAGCTGCGAAAACTATCAGCCGCGCAATATCAGATCTCTTAAGATTGTTGAGGGCGGAAATGTTGAATACAGCTACAAATACGAAGATCGCAGCCTGCTGAGCAGACTTCTGGAGCAGAAAGGAGATTGCGACGATATTCTGATTATAAAAGATGGGTTTATAACTGACACCTCATACTCAAATATAGTTATGGGCAGAGATGGAAAATTGTTCACCCCGTCGGCATTTCTGCTCAACGGGGTGAAAAGAGAGTTTTTGCTAAAGAGTGGTATTATCACTCAGATAGAAATTAAACCTTCCGATATCGCCTTCTACGACAGCATTTATTTGATTAATTCAATGCTTGACCTTTATCAGGTAGAAAGAGTCGTGTTTTAGTACTAAATTTTATTGTGGCTTCCGTCACAAAAAGGCTTGTTTTCTGAATGCTTGCATCCGCAAAGGTAATGAGTTCCTCCCTTGTCGGGTTTGAACGCAAGCGGTGTGAATACTCCCCCCTTATGTGATCCGTCGCAGAAAGGCTGATTCTTGCTCTCTCCGCATGCGCACCAGTGATAATTCTTTCCCTCTTCCAGGTCCACTACATAGGGACCCTTCTTTGCAATTTTAGGTTTCATTTTACACCTCCGCTTTAAGTTGTTGACTTAAAGTTAAAAATAAATTTGGTGTAACAACAATTATTTATTTTACAAAGGCCTTACCCATAGGAAGAACAACTTTTCCGGCCAAATCGTTGATAATGATTCCGGCCATCATGTACCATGCGCCAAGTGCACAGAATATAAGTTCAAATCCTGCAATCTTGTTGAAGACAGGGTAACCGAAGTGACCAATAACAAGAAGGATGAATCCGCATAACAGAAGACCAAATGTAATTGCCATAGCCTTATGAACACGAAGTGAGGCAATAAACATGATTACTGTATACAGCGTCCATGCAAGCATAAAGTAACCTACATCTGAATGACTTGATGCATAGATACCGTAATAGTTAAGCATCCAGATGATTCCAAGGCCAATCCAGAAACTTCCGTAGGCAACAAAAGCACTGTAACCAAAGTTATTTCCCATTTTTTGCTCCTGAAATCCAGCTATCATCTGAGCCAGACCACCGAAAATTAAGCCCATTGCCACTACCGGACCCAGACCCAGCAGACCGATGTTGTGAAACTGCAACAGAAGCGTTGTTAATCCAAAACCTGCAAGTCCTACAACAGCAGGGTTACCCATTTTTTTCTCCATTTATCTTTGTTATAAAAATTTTTAAGCGCGCAAAGATAATTGGAAATAATTAATACTTTTGCTTTGAATGATATTTAACAAAAAAATCTGGTTTTATGAAAAAGATCTTATTGACCGCAGCATTGATATTTACTGCTTTATTTCTTTCTGCTCAGGAAAAAGATAACGGAAATATCGTTAAGACAGGAGATATGGTTCCTGATTTCAAGGTAAAAATGTTTGATGGCAAAGAGACAGATATAAAGGCGCTTAAAGGCAAAGTGGTATTAATTAACTTTTGGGCAACCTGGTGCCCTTCTTGTATTCAGGAGCTGGCAGTTGTTCAGAAGGAGATTATTGACAGATTTGCCGGAAAGGAGTTTGTATTTCTTCCGGTATCAAGAGAGGATGCTTACGAAAAAATTGCCGCCTTCAGAAAGGCAAGAGGTCACAACTTCCCGATGGGAATGGATACAGACCGGTCTGTCTATTCAAAGTTTGCAAAAATCTCTATCCCCAGAAACTATGTTGTTGACAAGACAGGTAAGATTGTCCACATGGATATAGGATATACGCCCGCTCAGTTTAAGGAGATGATTGAGGTAATTGAAAAATTGCTCAAATAATATCTTCAGATTGCAGATATAATTACACTATAACCATTATAAAAGTCTACACTTAAAGGTAAATATGTTTACTAAGTGCGAAAATAACAAGCGGGTATATTTACACCCGCTTGTTTTGTTATGTTAAATAATTCTTATATTAGCTGCCTGAAAATGGAGTTAAAACAAAGAAAACATTTATGTTACTACATCAGCAATTCGTAAGGATGGCAAAGAAAAATGCCTCAAAACTTGCAATAATTGACAAAACATTAAATAAGAAGGTCACCTACTCAAAAGCTCTCATAGGAGCACTTATACTCAGCAAAAAATTCAAAAAATACGAAGAGGGATTCATAGGGATAATGATCCCCACTTCAGCCGGGAGTGCTCTTGCCACTGTGGGGGCGTTAATGAGCGGGCGCGTTCCTGTTATGATCAACTACTCTACCGGAGCTGAGGCAAACGCAAGATATGCTCAGAGTAAATGTAACTTCAGAACTATTATCACTTCAAGGGCTCTTCTGGATAAAATCAACTGCCCTGTTGTTGAGGGAATGGTAATGCTTGAGGATATCATGGCAAGCATAACAACAGGTGAGAAACTTAGTGCAGCGTTAAAGTCAAAGCTCCCTGCCGGGCTGCTGCTTAATATGATTCACAAAGGCAGCGAGGACGAATCGGCAGTGATTCTCTTTACAAGCGGAAGCGAAAAGGACCCCAAGGCCGTTCAGCTTTCTCACAAAAATATTGCTTCAAACATAGAGAACTTCGGGAACTATGTGAACATATACGATAATGATGTTTTGCTGGCTAACTTAGTCTTCTTCCACGTATTCGGGCTTACAGTCAACCTGTGGGTGACTTTCTTCTATGGTCTTACTATGGTATGCTATGCAAACCCGCTTGACTTTCAGACAATCTGCAAAATTGCAAAAGAGGAGAAACCAACAATCATGGTGGGAACACCAAGCTTTTTCTGGGGCTATCTTCACAAATCTGAGCCAGGCGATTTCAAGACACTCCGCATAATGGTATCCGGTGCAGACAAATGTCCCGACGCTCTCAGAGAGGGATACATGGAAAAGCACGGAGTTACTCTTCTGGAAGGTTATGGTGCAACTGAAACATCACCAGTAATCTCTGTAAACACACCTGAGTTTAACAGACCAGGAAGTACCGGACGAGTTATTCCGGGAGTTAAGGTTAAAGTAGAGAATTTTGAAACAGGAGAGGAGTGTAAGGCAGGTGAGGTTGGCAAGATTATGGTTAAGGGAGATTCTGTTATGAAGGGGTATTACAATGATCCCGACATTACTGCAGAGGCAATTACTGATGGATGGTACAATACCGGAGATATGGGCTACTTTGATGCCGACAACTATCTGTGGCATGCAGGAAGGTTTAAGAGGTTCGTGAAGATAGGAGGTGAGATGGTTTCACTTGTGAAGGTGGAAAACACCCTCGAAAAGCACCTGCCAACGGGAGTTTCCTGCTGTGTTGTTGATGTTGCAGACGAAATGAGGGGCTCTTCAATTATTGCCACCGTAACAATTGAGGTAAATAAATCTGAAATCCTTAAGAAGATGGGAGACGAGCTTCCAAACATAGCTCTTCCCAAGCACTTCATAGTAATAAGGGAGCTTCCTATGATGAGTTCAGGAAAGATTGATTTCAGAAGTGTAACTGCAATTGTCCAGGATATTCTGAACAATCCCGGCAAAGAGAACCTGGCTTAATCAGACCAGAGATTCAATTTTTGCAGAGGCTTTCAGGCCATGTCCTGTCAGTGAAACAACCACACTCTCGTTTTGCCGGATTTTTCCTGCATACTGTTTTACAGCAGCAACAGCTGCTGCAGATGTAGGTTCAATGTAGAATCCCTGAGCAAAAGAGAGGCGCAGAGCTTCAACAATTTCTGTATCATCAACAATAACAAAGTCTCCGCCGGTCTCCTTTACAGCTTCGATAATCTGTTTAAGCCTCACAGGTCTTGCAATGGCAATCCCTTCTGCAATTGACTGAGATACCGGAGTACTAAGAGGTCTGCCCTCAGAGAACTCTTTAAGCGGAGCGCAAAGATTACTTTGCACAGCCATAAGTTTTGGCATTTTGTCAATTATGCCTGCATTAAGCATCTCCTTAAGTCCCAGATACACGCCAAGAAGCTGAGAGCCGCTTCCTACAGGTGTGAAGTAATAATCGGGAACACTCCAGCCCATCTGCTCGGCAATCTCGTAAATAACGGTTTTTGTACCGTGAAGGAAAAAGGGATTATATGCATGCGCTGCATAATAGCTCTTTTTAGCACCCTCAATAGCAGCGTTGGCACAATCTGTCCTGCTTCCCCCAATAAGGTGTATAGTGGCCCCGTATGCGCGAGCCTGAATACTCTTTGCACTGGAGTTGCCCGCAGGCATATAAATATTTGCCCTGATTCCTGCCCTTGCGCAATATGCCGCAACAGCACAGGCAGAGTTTCCTGAAGAGTCCTCTACAATTTCATTGATTCCCATCTCGTGGCATTTATGAATCATGAGAGCTGCCCCTCTGTCCTTAAAGGAGCCGGAAGGCATGAGATAGTCAAGTTTTCCAAGAACAGGTACGCCCCAGAACTCCATTGGAACAAGGGGAGTGTAGCCCTCTCTGAATGAAAGTGCCGGATTAATGTTTTCAAGAGGAAGTACCTGACTGTACCTCCACATGCTTTTCTCTTCCGGGAGCCTGCTTCTGTCCAGAACCGGCATATAATCAAGATCGAGGTAGCTGCCGCATTCGCAGCGCCATACCGGAGTGTCGGCAGGTATCACCTTGCCGCATTCCGGACAGATATAGTTGAATAGCATATTTTAGAGATTAATAGTTTCTCCTTCGCTTTTAGCAACAATTACAGCACCTGTAACATCGCCCCATACATTAACTGCTGAGCGGATCATGTCAAGTGGTTGCTGTACAACAAGCACAAGTCCAATGCCCTCAAGAGGCAGACCAACAGCATTAAGCACAACGGCCAGCATTACAAGTCCCGCCAGCGGGATACCTGCCGAGCCAATGGCTGCAAGAAGGCTTGTGAGAATAATCACAATTTGCTGTACCAGTGTAAGATCAATTCCATATGCCTGTGCAATAAATATTGCTGTAACGCTTTCGAAAAGAGCTGTTCCGTTCATATTTACGGTATTGCCCAGTGGCAGGCAGAAGCCTGCTATTTTGCGGGATACTCCGGTCTTCTCCTGAAGATCCTGCAGGTTTATTGGAAGAGATGCGGCAGATGAGGCCGTCCAGAATGTAGTCATAAGACCTGTTCCTACTTGCTGCATCAGTTTAAACGGATTCCTGCGGGTTAGCAGAAGGAAAATTGCAGGCAAAACCCCAAGACCATGTATAAGACAACCGCCGGCGATAATTGCTGCATAGATTCCCAGACTTCCGAACATTGTCTGAAGAGCCTCCGTGTTCCCGGCATGAGATCCCACCATTTTTGAGACAACGCCAAAGAGACCAACAGGAGCAAACTTTATTACCAGGAAAGTTATTTTAATCATAACCTCATAGAGCCCGTTGAAGAAATCTGTAAGGGAAGTGCGTGACTTCGGAGAAGAGACGGTAATGAAGTAACCAAAAAGAATTGCAAAGAAGATAACCGGTAACATCTGCCCGTCTGCCATTGCTTTAACTACATTACTTGGTACTATTGAAAGCATCTGGTCCATAAATGAGACCTTTGTAGATGCAACGCTTGTGATAGTCTCCTGCAACTTGAGGTCAACACCCACGCCCGGCTCAAAAATATTAACCAGCAGAAGTCCGAGTATACAGGCCATTAAGGTTGTAAGGATATAGTAGGCAAATGTCTTCCCTGCTATACGCCCCAGATCTGTGCTTTCGCCAATGCTGGAAACACCCATAACAAGAGCACTGAATACCAGTGGAATCACCACCATCTGCAAGCCCCTTAAAAAAATCTCCCCCAGCCAGTTTGTATATTGTGTGTATTCGTGGCCAAAAATGCCATAAAGAATGCCCAGTAATATTCCAATCAGAATTTGCCAAGGCAAGGTGAGCTTAAATTTTTTCCCCATAAAAAATGCAGTGATAATGATGAAAACCCTTATTAAAATTGACGTTCGTACAAATTTATCAATTTTATCGGTTTAATAATCATTAAAAATGCATCAAAATCAAGAAATCTATCAATTTATTTGCTCCTAAAGGATTCAAATGGTCCGGATCTTCGAAATAGTTGTGATTGTTCCGGAAAGAATCGCTGAAATCGAGCACTCTTATACCATGTGCAGCAAGAACACTGTCTGCCCCGTATGACCTCTCTCCCAGCTTGTCCAGATATTCACCGGAAAGAGGGAATTTAATCCCTATAAGAGTTATATCGTTCTCTTCGCATGTCTCAATAATATCAACAAGCGACTTCTCAAGCACATCTGAGTGCCTCTCTGAAGGAAACTGTTCCAGGTACCTCTCCTCAACAAGAACATCCCTTTGCTCTGCATTCATTTGCGGCCACGGAACATCTTTTATGCCGATTCTCTCCCCCTTGCCGCTACTTATCAGCTTCCGCCCCTGCTCCGTAAAGAAGTGAGAAATAATCGCCCTAATATTGGGGTCAAAAATTACTACATAATACTGAAGCTTGAATTTTGCATAGTCAAGAAGATTGAAATCCCCCTGAGTATACTCATATTTTACAGATTTGTAGTCATTATTTGACTTATCCCTGTAGGGACTCAGCGTATGGTCGTCCACAGAAATAAAGACTGTGTCCACCTCTTCGTGGTGTATAAGGTAAGTCAGTTTTCTCTCGATGTCTGAATATGATTCACTGTGGTATGAGAAATTGGCAACACCAATTCTCTCAGTGAAGTCGTGGAGTTTCCAGCCGTGAGAATCTGCAAGCAGGTAACTGTCGAATTTGTCTGAGTATTTGTAATACTCCCTGAAGACAAGATCCTTTACAATATAAATTACCAGATTTAAAACTAAAATTATAAGTGCAAATCTATAAGCCGATTTTAAAATTTTTTTCATTTTTCAGTAGATTTTTAAAATTGGAAATAGATAAACTCAATGTTGCTGCCAAAATTCCCGAACAGATATATTGACAACAGAATAACTATATAGTATGACCAGCGGTATGTTCTCCCGCGGCTTGCTCCCAGTTGCTGAATGGCAAATTGCTGCTCTCTTCCCTTCCATTCGGCAAGAATGAAAATTACAAGGAGGATAAAAGTGGGCATGGCCTTATGAATTCCCTCAAAGGAGGGAACAGTAAACAGTGAGGCCGAAAAGATTTCAGCCACAATATCTGCAGCTTGCCCGATGTTCTCTGCTCTGAAGAAGATCCAGGCAAATACAGTCAGGGTAAAAGTAGTCAGCATCATGAAGAGCTCTTTCACAGAAGGGAATCTCTTCCCGGCCGCTACAGTCTCAAGGTTGGTTCTGTTCTTTTTTGCCAGCAGCAGAGGCAAAAAATAGAAGGCGTTAAGCGCTCCCCAGGCAAGGTAGGTCCAGTTGGCACCATGCCAGAATCCGCTTAATATAAAAATAATGAATGTGTTCCGGACCTTCATCCATATTCCTCCTTTGCTTCCGCCAAGAGGGATGTAAACATAATCCCGGAACCAGGATGACAGAGAGATGTGCCATCTTCTCCAGAACTCTGCAATATCCCTTGAAAAGTAAGGGAAGGCAAAATTTCTAAGCAACTCTATTCCAAACAATCTTGCCGTACCCAGGGCAATATCTGAATATCCTGAGAAGTCTCCGTAAATCTGGAAGGTGAAGAACAGCGCTCCAAGCAGGAGAGTGCTGCCGGACTGATCTGCAGAGTTGTTAAATATCAGATTTGCATACTCGGCACAGTTGTCTGCTATCACTATTTTTTTGAAAAGTCCCCAGAGGATTTGCCTGAGACCGTCAACTGCCCTTGAATAATCAAACTCTCTGGGCTTTACAATCTGGGGCAGGAGATGGGTTGCCCTTTCAATCGGACCTGCAACCAGCAGCGGGAAGAAACTTACAAATACTGAGTAGTTGATGAAGTCTCTCTCAGGCTTGATCCGGTCTTTATAGAGGTCTATAACATATGAGAGTCCATGGAAGGTATAAAAGGATATACCAACAGGCAGAATGAAATCCAGCATTACCGGATTTGTCTGGACACCCAGCAGGCTCATTCCGTTTGCAAAGGAGTCGGCAAAAAAATTGTAATATTTGAAAGCTCCAAGGAATCCAAGGTTTATACCAACACTTAACCAAAGCCAGAATCTCTTTTTTCCTGTTCCGGAGGCCTCATGAATTTTTAGGCCTGTGTAGTAATCCAGAAATGTAGAGAATACAAGCAGAAACAGAAAACGCCAGTCCCAGCAGGCATAGAAAAAGTAGCTGGAAACGAGCAGAAGTATATTCTGGAGTCTTAAATTTTTCTTTGTTGCAAACCAGTACAGGAGAAAAACCACCGGTAAAAAGATTGCAAAAGATACTGAATTAAAGAGCATTAGGGTTATTTGTAAGTTAAGAGCACTATTGGGCGGCAAAATTAAGAATAATTCTCATTAGCAAAGATTTTTTTGCGGAATCAAATTTTTTGTTTTTACTTTGCAAATAAAAGTACTTTCAAATGAAAGAAGAAAAGGATTACATTAAGGACATTTCTGAGATTCGTTCAATGATGGAGCGTTCATCGAAGTTTCTCTCTCTTTCCGGTCTGGCAGGAGTTATGGCCGGGGTATATGCTTTGGCAGGCGCCTTTATTGCATACAAGGTTTTTGATTTTAACCCGGATGCGATTATGTACTGTGCAGAAGAGTCAGTAAGTTCAACAGCCAGCCTGACTAATGTAATCTATGTTGCTCTGGCAATATTGATTCTTGCATTAAGTACTGTTGTCTTTCTTTCAGGCAGAAATGCGGGCAGAAAGGGCGAAAAATTATGGAATCAGACAACCAGGCGGCTTATGACTGATATGGCTGTTCCGCTCGCAGCCGGAGGTATTCTTATTCTTATCCTTATTTCAAAGGGTATGATTGGGCTGATAGCTCCAGTTTCGCTTATTTTTTATGGACTTGCTCTCTTTAATGCAAGCAAGCTCACTCTTGAAGAGGTAAGGGTACTTGGAATTATTCAGGTTGTGCTGGGCCTCGCCGGGGCCTGTTTTGTGGAATATGGCCTGTTAATATGGGCACTTGGATTTGGTGCAGTCAACATTATTTATGGCATTTACATGCATTACAAGTACGAAAGGTGAAAATTTCAATTGACGGTTTACATAAAGCGTTTGAAAGCAGGATCCGGCTTGGAATAATGTCGGCACTTGCTGTAAATGATATGCTGGATTTCAATGCACTCAAGGAGTATCTTGATGTGACTGACGGAAATCTTGCCAGCCATATAAAAGCTCTCGAGAAGGAGGAGTTTATTGGGGTTGAGAAATCGTTTATAGGGAAAAAACCAAACACAAGATACTTTATGACAAAAGAGGGCAAAAGAGCATTCAACAGCCACCTGGCTGCGCTGGAGCATTTCCTGAATTCAAGAAAAATATAGAATTATAATAACGATTAATTTTTTTACCTTTTTACTTTGAAAAGCAAAGTACTATTTTTTTCAAAAAACAGATTATCAAAACAGAATTTTAAAAAATAAAATCATTATGAAAGAGCAAACCAACACACAAACACAACAGAAACCGGTTCATTCAGGTTCATTAATTAAGAGAATGCTGCAGAGCGCAGCAGTTGCACTCTTTTTAATCGCAGCTTTTCTTTTAAGCGCAGACCATGTAAATCCGGAGTGGTCTAAATACTGGATGGTGAAACCACTTATTCTCACACCAATGGTAGCCTCTCTGGGCGGAGTACTCTATTATTACCTTGACCACCTGCGTACCGGCAGCACAACAATGAAAATTGTTGCTACAATAATGGGCCTTCTGGGTTTCGTATTCTTCCTGTGGATGGGATTTGTACTTGGGTTAAACGGGACATTCTGGAACTAACCAGGCAATCAGAAAATATTTATCAGCATTAAGAATGATTTAAACAATAATTACAATGAAAGACGAAATACTGGCATTTCTGAACGACCCGGGACAACTGGAAAAGATGTACAGGTCAAATAAAACACTCTTCAAAAAGGAGTTTGCTGCTCTCTATCCCGATGTTACAGGAAATCCCGTAGCCGATACCTGGAACGAAAGGCTCAATTTTGAAAGCGAATCTATAACCTGGGGCAACGGGCGTGAGCTGCTTATCATTATTGCGGCATCTCTTTTTGCAGGACTGATTGCAAAAATACCTGCAATCTTTGCCCTTGACGAGGAGTTCTTCTTCCCGCGAAATATTGGATTCATATTCTTCCCAATATTGTCTGCCTACTTCGCATGGAAGAATAACCTGCCTAAAGAGAAAATAGCAGTAATCTTCACAGCAATGCTTGCAGGGCTTCTCTTCATCAATACCCGCCCGCTGCCCGAGACTGACACGCTAATTCTGTCATGCATTCACCTTGTCCTATTTTTGTGGGCAATGACAGGATTTGCTTTTGTGGGCTCACTTAAAGGCAGCAACAAAGGGCGAATGGAGTATCTAAAATACAACGGCGATCTGGTTGTAATGACTACCCTTATTGTTATAGCAGGCGGAATAATGAGCGCAGTAACAATTGGCCTCTTTAATCTTATTGGATTTAAAATTGAAGATTTTTACTTTGATTACTTTGGAATTTTTGGCGTTGCCGCAGCTCCAATTGTTGCAACCTATCTCACGCAAACCAACCCTCAGCTTGTGGGTAAGGTATCTCCCGTTATAGCTAAGATTTTCAGCCCGCTTGTGCTGGTTATGCTTATGGTTTTTCTTGGAGCTATGATTTTTTCAGGGAAAGATCCCTATAACGACAGAGAGTTCCTTATTATCTTCAATGCTTTGCTGGTTGGAGTGATGGCATTAATTTTCTTTTCTGCAGCCGAGACCTCAAGAGGCAGCAGGAGTCGTGCAGATATCTGGATTCTTCTTCTGCTTTCTGTTCTGACTATAGTTGTAAACAGTGTTGCACTATCTGCAATTCTGTTCAGAATCTCCGAGTGGGGTATCACTCCAAACCGTGCTGCTGTTCTGGGAGCAAATATCCTCATCCTGATAAACCTTATTCTTGTAACAGCCCAGCTATACAAGCACCTGACAAAGAAGACAGACCCCGAAGAGATTGGCAACGCAATTGCCCGCTACCTTCCGGTTTATGTGATATGGACAGTGATAGTGACCTTTGTTTTCCCGTTTCTGTTTTAAGCTGACTGCGCCTTGTGCGAGATCCAGGTGCCTGTGCCAGGTGCCTGCGCCAGGTGTCTGCACCTCAGAGGAAAAGTGTCAAATCATACTACATCAGTTGTTTACAATTTTTAGGTGTTTATTGTAAATTGCTAATATTAAGTGATTTGACACTTTTCCTCTGAGGCATTTCTCTCCTGTAGGCGTACTTTATTTGAGCACTCTCACATACTTTTCGCCATTCAGAACAAGGTCTTTGCCTTCAAATCTAAATTCTATAACGGCTCCCATTGAAAGGCTGTTGAAGAGCCAGATTCTGCCGTCCCTTAACTCATAGGTAGAATATCCGCCTCCGTCAGGAATCCACTGGTTACCCGGAGCTCTTATGCCTTTGCTGTAAGTCCAGTCTTTATTGAAAACAACCCGGGTGGTGAAAACCTGACCCTCGGCCTTCATTGTCTTCTCCCATATTCCTACAATGCCGGAGGTAATGTTTGATTTATCCGCTGCCTTGTCATACTTTTTTGCGGGATTGGCACCCTTTGCAAGAAGCAGGTCGGCAGATTTGGTGCGGCCATATCTTTGTGCCCAGTACAATGCAGTGTTTCCCTCTTTGTCCTCGGCCTCCAGTTTTGCACCCTTTTCAATAAGAATTCCTAATATATCTGTATATGTGCCGTATCTGTTTCCCAGAGCATTCACTCCTCCGGCAGCATGCATCAGCGCTGTTTTGCCCCAGATATCCTGCAAATTAACATCAGCCCCTTTGCTGATAAGGAATTTTGTCGCCTCCACAGATCCTCCCACTACAGGTATACCTCCCAGGATTACTTTAAGCAGACCTCCTTTTACAGCGAACATAAGTGCAGTCTCGCCGTTTTTGTTCTGAATATTTAAATCTGCTCCTTTAGCCACGAGTGCCTTTAAGGGTGACATTTTCTGAACCGCATACATAAGCGGGGTTGTTCCGTTTCCGTCCTGGGCATTAATGTCGGCTCCTTTGTCAAACAGTATTTTGAGTATCTTTTCGCAGTTTTTCTCATTGACATCGGGCTTCATAAAGTTACTTACAGCTTTATGCAGTGCTGTATAGTTGAAGTTATTCCTCGCATTGACATTGGCTCCCCTGGCAATAAGCAGCTGAACCATTTCCAGCGAGGAGGTCTCCATCAGAGGGGTATACTTACCGTATTCATCTGTACCGTCAACCAGAGCTCCCTCGTCCAGAAGGTATTTTGCCATAGCAAGCTGATCTGCTATTACCGCCCAGTGCAGTCCTGCGCTAATAACATCTTTCTTGATTCCCAGCTGTTCTGCCCTTTCAAGAATCAGCTTTGCTGCTTCAATATTGCCCTCTTTAGCGGCATAATCCAGAGCGTTTGGAGAAGAGGAGAAGGTCGACTGCCTGAACTGAATATTTGCTCCCTTATCGATGAGCAGTTTTACTACCTCTGTGTATTTGCCGGCAGCAAGCATAAGTGCTGTTTCACCATGCTTGGTTTTGGTATCGATGGTTGCTCCTTTATCAATGAGAATTTTTGCAACCTCTGTATTATGCACACCCAGCATTAGGGCTGTGTATCCCATCCTGTTCTGAATATTAATTTTTGCTCCTTTGTCAATGAGTAGTTTTGCACTCTCGGTATAAGTAAAATTTGGAGCACCCACTGCAAGCATGAGAGCTGTATTTCCGCCACTCTCGTGAAGTTTGCCATCCCAGAGAATCCACTCATCCTGAAGGTCAATCAAAACGTTTTTATCAAGCAACAACTTAACCATCTCCGGATATTTAACTGCTTTCATCAAAGCAGTATATTTCCACGAACGCTCAGGCTGAGTAAGCATATTCCATTCGTTTAGCTTGATACCTTTTGCATTTATGAGCAGTTTTGTTACCTCAGGAAACTTACCATCAAGGGAGATTGCCAGTATTGTTTCATTATGAATTTTTGTATTCGGATTAACCCCTTTTGCAAGCAAAGCCTTTACCTCTTCAATCTCGCCGCGGCTAACCTTCGTTACAATTTCCTGGGCAAGCAAGGTATTACTAAATGCTGTAAATAGCAGAGAGGTCATAATAATGACACAAGCAAAAAGTGTTTTTTTCATAATTTGTTATTGCTATTAGTGATGTATATACTGTGGATTTGGGTTTTTCTGCGATGCGTAAATGTAGATAATAATTTGTTTTGTTGCTCCTAATGACTAATAACCAGTTATGTAATGTTAATAAATTTTCAATAACATGGGAATTGTGTAAGTATTTGCAATAATTCAATAGCATTTAACAACTTTAATCTGGTCACTTTTGTTGTCTAATCATTTAAATTCAAAATGATATAATTAAAGAAGAGAAAAATGAAAAAACTAATTTTAGTGTTCGCATTTGCAACCTTTATTTTTGGCAACGTGTTTGCCCAAAAGAGCAATGTCGATTTCAGGGAAAAAATATCGTTTGGTATTAAGGCAGGAGTAAATCTTTCAAATGTATACGATTCACAGGGAGAACAATTTAATGCCGATCCAAAACTAGGTTTGGCAGCAGGTATATTTGTTGCCCTGCCACTGGGAAAATACTTTGGTGTTCAGCCGGAGATACTTTTTTCGCAAAAAGGTTATAAAGGTACCGGCTCCCTGCTTGGAAGCAACTACAGCTATTCCTATACCAGTAACTACATAGATGTTCCTTTGCTGTTAGCATTTAAGCCTGTTTCACTGATAACAATTGTGGCCGGCCCGCAGTACTCGTTCCTGGTTAAGGATACTTATACCTTTAACAGTGCTCTTATCAATCTCGAGCAGGAAAATGAATTCGAAAATGATAATATTCGCAAGAATACACTATCATTTCTTGGAGGAGTCGACATCAACCTAAACAGGATTGTTATAGGTACAAGAGTTGGATGGGACCTTCAGGCCAATAAAGGCGACGGAACATCAGAGACTCCACGCTATAAAAATATCTGGTATCAGGCTACCATCGCATTCAGATTCTAAAGAATCCGTTAATTAAATTGATGAAGCACCTGCACATTTTGTGCAGGTGTCTTTTTGTGTATCTGTTAAAGTTTACCACGTGCAAAACTCTGCCAGAGTTTTTAGCAAGTTCTTAAGTATTAGGCTAGAACAAAATTTCAAGAAGGTGTTTTTTCGGCATAAAAAAATTGCTATGTCTTGATATTCTGCAAGTTCGTAAAAACTCTGGCAGAGTTCAATTGTTTTCCCCAGGGGTAAATGCACGCGGGAAACTTCAGACATGTCAGCCTAATTTGCAATGTGTTATATATCAATGTAATGCAATTGCTAATTCTAGATTTTTAATTACCTTCGTATTTGTAAATACCTTTAGGACAGATAAATGTAAATTTGGCTGACATGTGTGAATTTGTAGCGAGAGCCACGACCGCAGGGAGTGAACAAAAAGCCCTGGCAAGCATGAAGGGCTGATTCTTGTGACGATTCGCGGCTTTAGCCGCAAAGCCCCCTCCCGTGGAGGGGGTTGGGGGTGGGTAAGAAATGAATGGGCCGGGGCCCATAAAAAAAGCACCTGCGCATTACTGCGCAAGTGCTTTTTTTGTGGGCCCAGCTGGGCTTGAACCAGCGACCCCCTGATTATGAGTCAGGTGCTACTAACCAACTGAGCTAACTGCAAAAATAGTAAAATTCCGTAAAACCTTAGTATTTATTGCAGTCTTTATCTGGAAAAATCATCAAACTTTAATCTCAACCTCAACACCGCTAGGGAGCTCGAGTTTCATCAGAGCGTCTACTGTTTTAGGAGTAGAGCTGTAGATGTCGAGAAGACGGCGGAAAGAGTTAAGCTCAAACTGTTCGCGTGACTTTTTGTTAACAAAGGTCGAGCGGTTAACGGTGAAAATCTTCTTGTCTGTAGGAAGAGGAATCGGGCCGCTTACAATTGCTCCTGTAGCTTTAACAGTCTTTACAATCTTGTCTGCAGATTTGTCTACAAGCATGTGATCGTAAGATTTTAGCTTTATTCTTATCTTTTGGCTCATTTTATTTATTATTAACCAATTTATAAATCTATTATTCGTCTGAATCGTCAAATTTCTTGCCGCCGGCTTTCTCGATAACCTCTTTTGCAAGAGATGCAGGGAGCTCGGTGTAGTGTGAAAACTCCATTGTGCTTGTTGCTCTGCCGGATGACAGGGTACGAAGCACGGTCACATAACCGAACTGCTCAGAAAGCGGAACTTTGGCTTTGACAATTCTGGCATTACCTTTTGAATCCATGCTGGTGATTTGTCCGCGGCGCTTGTTAAGGTCACCGATAACATCTCCCATATAATCTTCAGGTGTTACCACCTCAAGAGACATGATAGGCTCCATGATGTAAGGGTTTGCCTTAGGGCATGACTTACGGAAAGCCTGTCTTGCGCATATTTCGAACGACAGTGCGTCTGAGTCTACAGGGTGGAAAGATCCGTCCTTAAGTACAACCTTAACTGCAGGTACTTCATAACCGGCAAGTACACCATTTGCAAGTGCTGCCTTGAAGCCTTTTTCTACAGCCGGTACATACTCTCTTGGAATATTTCCGCCTTTAACCTCATCTACGAACTGAAGTCCGGCAACACCTTCGTCTGCAGGACCTATTTCAAATACGATGTCTGCAAATTTACCACGACCACCGGTCTGCTTTTTGAATACCTCGCGGTGAGAAACTGTAGAGCGGATAGACTCTTTGTAGTTTACCTGAGGTGCTCCCTGGTTAATTTCAACGTTGAATTCTCTTCTGAGACGGTCAACGATAATCTCCAGGTGAAGCTCGCCCATACCGCTGATAACGGTTTGGCCGGTTTCATGATCTGTACGAACTGTGAATGTAGGGTCCTCCTCTGAAAGCTTTCCGAGAGCAAGGCCGAGCTTGTCAAGATCCTTCTGGGTCTTTGGCTCAACTGCCAGTCCGATAACCGGATCAGGGAAAGACATAGATTCGAGAACTATAGGATGATTTTCTACGCAAACTGTATCACCTGTGCGGAGTTCCTTGAAACCTACCGCTGCGCAGATGTCACCTGCTTCAACAAAATCTATTGCATTCTGTTTGTTTGAGTGCATCTGATAAAGCCTTGCCACACGCTCTTTTTTATCTGAACGGGTGTTTAGAATATAAGAGCCTGATTCGAGTTTACCTGAATATGCTCTTATAAATGCCAGCCTTCCCACATAAGGGTCGGTTGCAATTTTGAAGACTAGTCCGCAGAATGGTTCGCTTGGTTTTGGTTTGCGAATCTCTTCGTTACCGGTGTCCGGATTGATACCTTTGATGGCCTCAATATCCAGCGGTGAAGGAAGATAGCGCATGATAGCGTCAAGCAGGAACTGAACTCCTTTGTTTTTGAATGAAGATCCGCAAATTGTAGGAACAACGGCCATATCAATTGTAGCCTTTCTCAGGGCCTCAATGATTTCGTCTTCAGAAATTGAATTTGGATCTTCGAAAAACTTCTCGAGAATTGCGTCATTGTATTCAGCAACAGACTCAACCAGTTTCGCTCTCCACTCTTCAACCTCTGCTGCCATGTTGGCAGGGACTTCCTTGATCTCGTAGTTTACGAGCTCTTTGCTATCCGCATTGTAATAGTATGCTTTCTGTGAAATAAGGTCAATAATACCTTCAAATTTCTCTTCTGCTCCAATAGGAAGAACAATTGGAACTGCATGTGCACCCAGCTTGTCGTTCATCTCTTCGATAACGGCAAGGAAGTCTGCTCCTACGCGGTCCATTTTGTTAACATATGCGAGCTTTGGAACCTTGTACTTGTCTGCCTGACGCCATACGGTTTCAGACTGAGGCTGTACGCGGCCTACTGCACAGAAAGTAGCTACTGTTCCGTCCAGTACCCTGAGAGAACGCTCAACCTCCACTGTAAAGTCTACGTGACCCGGAGTGTCGATGAGGTTTATCTGGTATTGATTTCCATCATAATTCCAAAAAGCGGTGGTTGCAGCAGATGTGATAGTGATACCACGCTCTTGCTCCTGTACCATCCAGTCCATTGTTGCGGCACCTTCGTGAACTTCTCCAATTTTATGGGTCTTACCCGTATAATACAGGATACGTTCAGAAGTAGTAGTCTTACCAGCATCGATATGTGCCATGATGCCGATATTCCTTGTGTATTTTAAATCTCTTGCCATTATTCTTTATTACTCCTCTACTAGAAACGGAAGTGAGCGAAAGCCTTGTTGGCTTCAGCCATTTTGTGCATATCTTCTTTTCTCTTATATGCACCACCTTCGTTATTGTAAGCGGCCATAGTCTCAGCAGCAAGCTTCTCTGCCATTGAATGGGCTGAGCGTTTGCGTGAGTACTGAATCATATTTTTGATCGAGAGTGAAACTTTTCTTTCGGGACGTACCTCAGTTGGAACCTGGAAGTTTGCACCACCAACCCTGCGAGATTTAACCTCAACTTGTGGTGTGATGTTTTCAAGTGCTTTTTTCCAAATTTCCAAAGGAGCCTTGTCAGAATCTTTCATCTTCTCGCCAATAATATCCATAGCATCATAAAAAATGCCATAGGCAATACTCTTCTTTCCCTCGTACATCAGGTTGTTCACGAATTGAGTTACCAAAACATCGTGAAACTTTGGGTCAGGAAGCAGAATCCTCTTTTTAGGCTTCGTTTTTCTCATTTGATTCTCTTAATAATTTAGTTTTTTACTTTTTCTTAGCCGGAGCTGCAGCAGCGCCTTTCTTAGGCCTCTTTGCACCGTAGAGCGAGCGACTTTGTCTGCGTCCCTCAACACCTGCTGTGTCAAGCGCACCGCGAAGGATGTGGTAGCGAACACCCGGAAGGTCTTTAACACGACCGCCGCGTACAAGCACAATTGAGTGCTCCTGGAGGTTGTGGCCTTCTCCCGGTATGTAAGCGTTGATTTCCTTCTGGTTAGTCAAGCGAACACGGGCAACTTTTCGCATAGCCGAGTTTGGTTTCTTTGGAGTAGTTGTGTACACGCGAACACAAACACCACGCCTTTGAGGACATGCGTCCAGTGCGCGAGACTTACTCTGCTCCACTATCACCGTACGGCCTTTGCGTACTAATTGTTGAATTGTTGGCATAATTAATTGTTAATCTTTACTTTATGTAATTACGTTATATAAAACGGGTTGCAAAGATAAGGTATATTTTCCGAAATGCAAACAACTTATCAACATTTTTTGTGGAAAAATAGGGCTATATTTGTTGGATAATCTAACATTATTATGAAAATTTCGCAAAAAGCAGCTGCTTACATCAGTCAGGAGGAGAAATACGGAGCACATAACTACCATCCGCTGGAAGTTGTTCTGTCAAGAGGAGAGGGAGCTTTTGTCTGGGATGTTGACGGTAAAAGGTATTTCGATTTTCTCTCTGCCTACTCTGCAGTAAACCAGGGACATTGCCATCCAAAAATTGTTGGTGCATTAAAAGATCAGGCCGAGAAAATCTGTCTTACATCAAGAGCATTTTATAATGATTGTCTTGGCCCGTATGAGGAGTTTATTCATAACTATTTCGGTTACGATAAAGTACTTCCCATGAACTCAGGAGCAGAGGCTGTTGAGACAGCATTCAAGCTTGCGAGACGCTGGGGTTATGTAAAGAAGAATATACCCGAAAATCAGGCAGTTATAGTTGGCTGCGAAGGTAATTTTCACGGAAGAACCATAAGCATTGTTTCACTTTCAACAGATCCAGATTCATACGCTCAATATGGCCCGTTTACTCCGGGTCTTGTGAAAATTCCATATAACGACGTTAAGGCACTTGAGCAGGTTCTTGAGCAAAACTCCGCAAACATTGCCGCCTTCCTTGTTGAGCCAATTCAGGGTGAAGCAGGTGTATTTGTACCAGACGCAGGCTACCTGAAGGCATGCTTCGATTTGTGTAAAAAGCACAATGTTCTGTTCATTGCAGACGAGGTTCAGACAGGTATTGCCCGTACAGGTAAAATGCTCTGCTGCGACCATGAAGGAATACGCCCGGATGTAGTGATACTGGGTAAAGCAATATCAGGAGGAGTACTTCCGGTATCGGCCGTTCTGGCAGATGATGAGATTATGCTGACTATTAAACCGGGCGAGCACGGTTCCACCTTTGGCGGATTCCCTCTCGCATGCCGCGTTGCAACTGCCGCGCTGGAGGTTGTTACAGAGGAGAAGCTGGTTGAGAAAGCTGAATCCCTTGGAAAAATTTTCAGGGAGGAGATGGGAAATGTTAAGTCACCTTTCATTGAGCTCATAAGGGGTAAAGGTCTGCTTAACGCAATAGTGGTTAAACCACATAATGGCAAAGAGGCCTGGGATGTATGCGAAAGAATGGCAGAAAACGGACTCATCGCAAAACCTACTCATAAACATATCATTCGCTTCGCACCGCCGCTCGTAATTACAGAAGAGCAGCTAAGAGAGGCGATAGCAATAATTGTCAAATCATTCAAAGAGCTCGAATAACTTCAGGATATGCAGACAACATCAAGGATTTTAATGGTAAGGCCGGTGAAATTCGGCTTCAATGAACAGACTGCTGTAAACAACTCTTTTCAGAGAAGAGGTCTGGAGCTTTCAGCACAGGAGATGGCTCTTGCAGAGTTCGACAATTTTGTACAGCTGCTAAAGGCGAGCGGAGTAGATGTTACAGTGGTGGAGGATACCCCTGAACCCCATACCCCGGATTCAATTTTCCCCAATAACTGGTTTTCAACCCACGAATCGGGAGAGCTTGTGCTCTACCCAATGTGCGCTCCAAACAGAAGACTGGAGAGAAAAGAGGCAGTCCTTAAAGCAATAAATGAGATAGGGCACAATGGCAAGATGAAGCGAATAGTTGACCTTACCTCCTGGGAAGAGAAAAATCTCTTTCTTGAAGGGACAGGCAGTCTTATACTTGACCGCCCAAATAAAATGGCTTTCGTATGCCGCTCTCCAAGAAGCGACGAAAAGGTGCTGGAGAGGTTTTGCGAAGAGCTGGATTACGAATACTTCATTTTTGATGCTACAGACAACAACGGCTCGCTTATTTACCACACAAATGTGATGATGTGCATAGGCGAAAAATTTGTGGTAGCCTGTCTTGACTCAATCAGGAATATCGAGGAGAGAGAAAACTTCATAGGATTTGTTGAAGATTGCGATAAGGAGCTTGTCGAGATTTCAATGGAGCAGATGGAAAATTTTGCAGGGAACATGCTTCAGCTTCGCGGAAAGGGCGGCGAGCCTCTGCTTATTATGTCTGCTACTGCAAAGAGATCACTCACTGCAGAGCAGCTGGCAACACTCTCATCTTATTGCAGGATTATCGCTCCGGAACTGGAATCAATAGAGACTAACGGCGGCGGCTCTGCCCGCTGCATGATTGCAGAGATATATTTTTAGCGGACAGATTCAGCATTGATTAAGGAGTAACCTTTTAATTGTCGTCCTCCTTGAGGTAACCACTTCTGTATGCAGCCAGCAGCCTGGTCAGATCCTCAATCTGACGCATTAATTCTGCGCCTATATCTGTATCCCTTACCAGTCTGCGCTTATTGCTAAACTCCAGTACCGTGGTTACTGATATGATGTCGTGCCCCTCTTCAATTGCCCTCTTTGCAGACTCAAATGGTTCATGCTGAACAAGCATCAGCCCGTGAGAATTGTATATAAGCGTATACCCTGCTATGCCTGTTTCAGGCTGATATGCTTTTGAGTAGCCTCCGTCAATAACCAGCAATTTTCCTTCTGCCTTGATTGGAGATTCTCCCTTTCCTGTTTTTACAGGTATGTGACCATTAATGATATGGGATACCTTTGAGTCTTCAACTCCAAACTCCTGAAGAATCATTTCGCAGATCTCGCGGCTGTTCTTAAGCTGGTAGTAGTGTCCCTTTTTCTCTTTGTGAGTCTCCTTTTCTGCAATGAAGTATCTCTCGAATGTGGTCATTCTGTCCTTGTCGAAAGGCGGAGAAGACGGGCCGCACCACAAATACCATATAAAGTCGGTCGCATACTGCTTCTCCCGCTTTTTCTCCTCAAAATATGCCTGTCTGATTATCTGGTCTACCTTGTCAAATAGAGCCCTGCCTGAATATTCAATACCCCTTATGCTGACTTTTTTGAAAGTGCCATCTTCATTAAGCGGCACAGAGCCGTGATAAAGAAGGTTTGAATTCTTTACCAGATAGAGTGAGCCGTTTGCATAAATGCAGCGCATATGCTTGCGGAGCTTTTCACTGTGGGTAAAGTAGTGCTTCATTATATCCATCACCTCGCGCTCGTCATCCGTAAGCAAATATGGATTTGAAGGATCAATTGTAGGGAAGAAGTTATCACGAAGCAGATACTCCTTTCCCTCCAGAATTATTGTACCCTTTTTAAAATCAATTTTATGAAGAAGTTTTCTCTCCTCCATATTAAACTCAGGGTTGCGGTTAATAACCTCTCCTTCCAGCTTGAACTGAATGATTGCTATCGCTTTGTGCATCTGTGAAACCAGCTTCATATGCTTCTGCTTTACCGGTTCATCCTCCCGTGCTTTAGGCTTGAAGAGATTGCAGGCATCTTCGCCATAAACCTCCATTGCAAAGGTGGCAAGAGGAAGCAGGTTGATTCCGTACCCATCCTCGAGTGTTGAGAGATTTCCGTAACGAAGGCTCATCCTCAGAACATTTGCTATGCAGGCTTCACTGCCGGAGGCAGCTCCCATCCAGACAAGGTCATGGTTGCCCCACTGAATGTCAAAACTATGATAATCGCACAAAAGATCCATGATAATATGGGCTCCCGGACCTCTGTCGTAAATGTCACCTACAATATGAAGGTGGTCAATTGTGAGCCTCTGAATAATCCGGCTCATGGCAACTATAAAGTTCTCTGCCCTGCCGGTGGTCACTATGGTGGAGATGATAGCATGAACATAATCCAGTTTATTTGGATCAGTTTTGAATTCATGAAGAAGCTCCTGAATAATGTATGAGAATTCGGCAGGAAGAGCCTTTCTCACTTTTGATCTTGTATATTTTGAAGATACATTGCTAAGCACGCTGAGCAGCTGCAGAAGCACCATTCTGTACCAGTCTTCAATTTCCTTCTCCCTGGCCTTGATAACCTTAAGCTTCTCCTCCGGATAGTAAATAAGTGTGCAGAGTTCTCTTTTCTCCCACTCCCTGAGCCGGTGACCAAATATATCCTCCACCTTTTTTCTGATTACACCCGATGCATTTTTGAGAACATGCTGGAAAGCTTCATGCTCTCCGTGAATGTCGGTTAGAAAATGCTCAGTCCCCTTAGGGAGGTTAAGAATTGCTTCAAGATTTATTATCTCTGTGCTTGCCGCAGAAATTGTCGGAAAGCTTTTTGACAGCAGTTGCAGGTATTTTAAATCCCTCATTAAAGTTATCTGTTTAAGTATTTTTCAATTACCGAAAGCATAAGAGTTGACTTTACCGGTTTGGTAAGCACTTCATTGCACCCGGCTTCAATTGCCTCAAGGTGATCAGATTCAAACGCATTTGCTGTTAGAGCTATTACCGGAATATCGTTAGGGATTTTCCTGATCTCTTTAGTTGCAGTGAGCCCGTCCATAACAGGCATCTTTATATCCATCAGAATAATGTCAGGATTGAATTCCTTCAGATATGACAGAGCCTGCTCACCATTAACAGCTCTGAGTACCTCGTATTTTTTAGACAGGATAATATCCACAAGCATAAAGTTGCTGTCAAGGTCTTCGGTTACTAATATCTTTTTCCTGTCTGATTCATTTTTTGCTGCTCTGCTGAAGCTCTCGTCAGAGAAAAAAAGAGGGCCACCTGGCGCATGAGGAGAGTTATCTTCTGCAGCAGCTACTCTTGTTTCAATATCGTAAGGTATGGTATAATGGAAAGAGCTACCTTTTCCCATAACAGATTCAACCCAGATTTTCCCGCCGAATTTTTCAACAATTGCTTTACAGATAGAGAGTCCCAGACCCGTACCTTTCTCGTGCTCATCAGTCTTATAAAACCGGCTGAAGATATTCTCAAGAGCCTCTTCCGGAATACCCTTCCCGGTGTCGCTAACAACAACCTCTACCCAATCCTTCCGGAAACTATATTCAATTTTAATCTCTCCCTTCTCGGTGAATTTCAATGCATTACTCACCAGATTGCTGATTATTTGTCTGTTTCTGACAATATCTGCGCAAATATCCCTTTTCTCCTGGGGCTTGACAGTAATAATCTTTACATCTTTCTTAAGATTAAGCCTGCTTACATCTGCAATTTGTTCAATCTGAGACCCCAGGTCAAATCTTGTGAACTCAAATACCATACTGTTGGATTCAATCCTTGAGATGTCGAGTATATCACTTATGAGAGTCATAAGAGTCTTTGAGTTGCTGTTAATAATTGAAGAAAACTCTGCCTTCTCTTCAGCTGAATATGATGGGTCAGAGATAAGGTTTGCAAAGCCAACAATTCCGTTAAGTGGAGTTCTAATCTCATGACTCATATTGGAGAGAAATGAGCTCTTGAGTCTGTCGCTCTCTTCTGCTTTAAGTTTTGCTTCCAGCAACTCATATTCCCGTTTCTTAAGAGCATCAATATTAATATCCATTCCGTAAAGAAAGCGCGTTTCGCCGCCCATTGAACGGGCAGATGAGTATACAATTCCTCGTCTTTCCCACCACTCCCAATTTCCGTCGTTATTGATTGAAAGACGATATTCAACTGTAAAGCTTTTTGTCTGCTGCAGTTTTAGTTTCTCGTATGACAATGCAAGCTTGTCACGGTCGTCAGGGTGAACTATGTCCAGAAAATTTTTGTGAGTGACAAATTTATTTCCTGAGGAGCCAAAGATGTTTTCGTAGTTTTCAACCACAACAAATTGCTTGGTGTTGGTATTGTAGAACCAGATGAAAGATTTTGCAGATTCAAGCGCAAGCTGCAGATACCTCTTCTGTTTGATAAAGTCAGTGACATCCCTCATAACCAGTACAACCTGACTTACATTGCCCACGGGGTCAAGAACAGGGGTTATGTTTCCTGCAATATATCTCGACTCTCTCTCTCTGTAATCAATTCGGGTATTTTCCGGGATGCGGAGAGACTCCTTTCTCTCTGCCGCCTCCACAATGAGATTGCGAATACTTTCGTTTTCTTCGCTCTGACTTGTGTTGAATACTTCGTGGAACTTCTTCCCGATCATCCCTCTTTTGTATTCGGATAGTTCCTGAGCTGCATAGTTTGCATCAATTATTGAAAAATCAGGGGAGAAAGAAATTACCCCCTCTTTCATAACTGATAGGGTGTTGTTCAAAAGATCTTTTCTGCGTATATTCTCCTTGGTGAGCCTCATTAGTTCCTTGTTTAACATCCTGTAGCGGAAATGATAGACAGCAAATACCATAAAGGATGTAAGCAGTAAAAGGATGAAAGCAAGAAACAGCTGGACCTCTGTGCGATAATCGTCATAAAGACTTGGAGGTTTATTTAGGATAGTTGCACCCTTAGGCAACTTGTCGCCCGAGATGTTCCACTTCCTGAGCTTTGAAAAATCAAAAGAGAGATTGTAATTGCTTAAAGTATCCCTGATTAATTTTCCGGGATTGTCAAGGAGCCACTGAGCCTTCTCTGCTATTGCATATCCCTGGTCCCAGCTCGAAACCGTATAACCGCCTATAACTCCGGTGCCCATCATCAGGTTTTGAATCCCAAAAACAGGTATGTTTTCGATTCTTGAAAGAAATGGATAGCTGATATTTTTGAATTTGTAATTACCAACCGTATCTGTCATCCATGAAGATAATATGGCAAATGAGTTGAGAGGCATGGAATTAATCTTCTTAATGAATTCGCCAAATTCAAGCCCTTTTGGGGAGAGAAATTCAAAATTTACATGATTGTCAATCTTATCTGTGATTCTCTTTGCATATTCTGCCTCCCTCTCCCCATACTGAGTATCGTCAGAAATAAAAAGAATCTTAGATGTATTTGGAAAAAGCTCCATTCCAAGTTCAATATTCTCCTGAACAGGGATTGTCGATAAGACATATGAAACATCTTTTCTAAGTTCACCTCCAACTCCTTCAAGTTTTATGCAAAGCACAGGAGGAAGGTTGCCATGAGTTCCGTCCATTGACATAATGAGGTCAAGAGCATCTATATCTGTGGCAAGAATGAGGTCTATGCCGCTCATCCTGTATGCCCGCCATGAGTTGTTGAGCATGTTGAGCATCTCCTCTCTGTTCCTGTCTCCGTTTCCGTTCAGAAACATAGATGTAATGCGTGTCTGGGTTTTCTTTCCGGAGTGATAACTCGAGAACCCGGAGGTAATCTCCCGGAGTCTTTCATTGCTTCTCTCCTTAGAATAGATTATCAGAATCCGCTTACTCACAGACATGGAATCTGTACCGGCAATATCTGCTGCATTCTGAGCATAAGCAGACGATACCTGTATGCAAGCCATGAAAAAAATCAGGATGGGCAGTAATAGTTTTTGCATAGGTCGTCCGGTTGGTTTGTACGATGTTAGAATAATCAAAGTTAATAAAAATTACTTGAGAACTTTTCCTAAATTTGTTACATCATCACCATTATTAATATCTAATAATTATGAAATTCGAATTACCAAAGCTGGCTTACGAGGCAAACGCCCTTGAACCGGCAATCAGCAGCCAGACAATTGCCTTTCACTACGGGAAACACCATCAGGCGTATGTAAATAACCTTAACGCCATGGTTGTTGGAACTCCTTTTGAGAATATGGGTCTGGAGGATATTATCAGAAAGTCAGAAGGCGGCATTTTCAATAACGCTGCACAGGTTTGGAATCACACATTCTACTTTAACTGCTTTACTCCTGGAGGAGCAGGAGAACCTTCAGAAGATCTGCTTGAAGCCATTGAAGAGACATGGGATTCATTCGAGAATTTCAAGAAAGAGTTTAATACCGCAGCCGCCACGCTGTTTGGCTCAGGCTGGGCATGGCTGGTTAAAGACAAAGATGGCAGACTCTCAATTATCAAGGAGAGTAATGCCGGAACACCTCTCACCAAAAACCTTGAGCCTGTTCTTACATTTGATGTGTGGGAACATGCATACTATCTGGATTATCAGAACAGGAGAGCAGACTACCTTGAGGCTCTGTGGAAAATTATCGACTGGGAGGCAGTAAACGCAAGATATTAGACCTCTCTTCTTTGAGAAAATCAGGAGGTTGCCGGTATTTTTCCGGTAACCTCTTTTTTTGCAAATATCGTCATGAGAACACTTCTTACAATAAGGTGCATTGCATAAGCAAGGTAGAGCGCCTGTATTCCAATAATGCTCTCTGTAATGTAGAATGTTGCGAAGAATGCAATAGCAGATGCTATCATGACATTTCGGATTGCAGAAGCAGCTGTTGCTCCAATGTAAATTCCATCCCACATAAAAGCAATACAACTTATCAGAGGAATTATGAGCAGCCACGGAAGGAATGGGGCAGAAGCTGCAATTACTTCGCTGTTATTTGTAAGCAGGCGGATTATTGGTTCACCGGCTGCTACATAAGCTAATGTGGAGAGGGCCGCAACTATAAATGTCCAGAAGAAGAGCCCTTTAATTGCCTTCTTTAGTGAAGGGAGGTCTCTCGCACCAATGTACCTTCCTGTTAGAGCCTCTCCTGCATAGGCAAACCCGTCTACCAGATATGAGTATAAAAGCATAAGCTTCATCATGATGGTGCTTACTGCAAGCAGTTCGTCGCCGTACCTTGCAGAGAGACTGGTAAAGCCTGAATAGATAAGCAGCAGACTTGTAGATCTGATAAAAAGATTGCCGTTGAGAATAAAGAAATTCTTCATCTCCTTAAGCTTAAGACTCGCTTTGACATTTATATAATGAAACAGTTTTCTGTAATATACGGTAAGAAGAATAAGGGCGGTGAAAAGTCCTGCATACTGTGCAGCAACAGTTCCCAGGGCAATTCCTGAGATGCCCATTCCCAGTGTTATAGCAAAAAGAAGGCTTAGCAGCAGGTTGAGTACGTTTATCAGGATATCAGTTACCATAGGACTGATTGTGTTCTGCATACCAATAAACCACCCCTTGAATGCAAAAAGGGAAAGTGTAGCGGGTGCAGCCCAGATTCTTATAAAGAAATATTCTCTGGCCATCCTCTCAACATCGGGGGAGCATTCAACAATTGAGAACGCTGCCGTAATGTAAACATATTGAATTGCCATAATTGCCAGAGCTGCTGCAAGGGCTGTCCCCACAGCCTGAACCAGTACCTTAATGCTGTCCCGGAAGTCTCGCCTCCCGTATGCCTGGGCAGCATATCCGCCTGTTCCAACCCGCAGAAAGCCCATGTTCCAGTAGAGAAGGTCAAAAAGCATGGTTCCAATTGCAATACCTCCAATTGAGGCTGCGTCGCCAAGCCTTCCGGCAATGGCAAGATCTACCATACCAACGAGCGGAACCGTAATATTTGCAAGGATACTTGGAGTCGCAAGCCTGAGGATTTTTCTGTTCATAGGCTACCTGTATTTCTCCTCCTCTTCGAGCATTCCAAGATAAGATATGTATCTGTCTGCCGATATTCTTCCATCCTCAACAGCCTCCTTGACTGCGCACCCGGGTTCGTGAGTATGTGTGCAAGGAGCAAATCTGCAGTTATCGGATATCCGGAGCATTTCAGGAAAGTAGTGGCTTAACTCCTCCTTTGCCATTTCAATTAACCCGAATCCCTTTATGCCAGGCGTATCGATTATGAATCCGCCTGTAGCGAGAGGGTGCATCTCATAAAATGTAGTGGTGTGTTTACCCTGCTGATGGTAGTCAGAAATCTCACCTGTACGCAGCACCAGTTTACTGTCCAGGGCGTTTATCAGAGAAGATTTTCCAACACCTGACTGTCCGGAAAAGAGAGTCACCTTTCCGTTACACTCCTCTCTGAGCAGATTCAGGTTATAACCCGTATGTGCCGAGATTTCAATAATTTCGTAGCCGGCGCCTTCATAAATCTCCTTAAACCCGGCAAGCATCTCTGTGTAATTCTCGTCAATCAGGTCAAATTTATTGAGAATTAGTTTGACAGGAACCCTGTATGCCTCGCATGTGACAAGAAACCTGTCAATGAAGGCACTCTTGGTTTCAGGAAAATCAAGAGTGACAATCAGAAATGCAATGTCAATGTTAGAGGCAATGATATGTGCCTCTCGCGACAGATTTGTGGACTTTCTTATAATATAATTCCTTCTGGGATGGATTGCGGTAATCATTCCCTTCCCTTCGTCTCCGGGGTCATAATCCACAATGTCTCCAACAGCCAGGGGATTTGTAGTCCGCGAATCCTTCATCCGCAGCCTTCCCCTTACAACGCATGTTACCGGATCCCATACGGGAAGCGGACTCACCAAATAGTGGCTGCCGGTGTGTTTCACTACCGTAGCTGTCTCTTGCCTGTTCTTTTCCACGGGTGCGAATATACGAATTTGTATAAAAAAGGTTTAACTTCGCACCCACATTAAATGCAAAACAAGATGTTTACAATAGGAGAAATTGATTCTATAGTTGAAAAGGGACTGCGGACTCTCGACTGGAAACAGGAGCCCGGAGAGCTTTATGAGCCAATAGAATATCTGATATCAATAGGTGGAAAAAGACTTCGTCCCAGGATGGCTGTTCTGTGTCACTCCCTCTTTAACGATAAAATTGACAATTCCATTCTTTACCCCGCTCTTGCGCTGGAAATCTTTCATGGTTTCACCCTCATTCACGACGATATCATGGACGGGGCATCTCTAAGAAGAAGTCAGCCTACAGTGCACAAAAAGTGGAACAACAACATTGCAATTCTCTCCGGAGATGTGATGTGCATTAAGTCATATCAGTTACTTACGCATGCACCTGAAGCAAAACTCAGAGAGGTAATGAACATATTTACCGACACTGCAGCCAAGGTCTGCGAAGGACAGCAATTTGACATGAATTATGAATCGCTGCCGGTAATCACTACAGAGGAGTATCTGAGAATGATTGGCCTTAAAACCGCAGTTCTCATTGCATGCTCTGCAAAGATTGGTGCAGTAACCGGAGGAGCAACTCCTGCCACTGCAGATGCAATATACAATTATGCATATAAACTTGGACTCGCATTTCAGATTAAGGACGATCTCCTGGACAGTTTTGGAGAGACAGAGGTCTTTGGCAAGGCAATAGGCGGGGATATAATGAGTAATAAGAAGACGTGGCTGCTGGTAGAGAGTCTTAGGAGAGCAACCGGAGAAGATATGAAGGCATTGCAGGATTTGCTTGCTGCCAGCAACCCAGAACCGGAGGTCAAAATAGCAGCTATGCGTGCCCTTTATGAAAAACTGGGAGTGAAAGAGGCCGCAGACAGGGCAATCTGTATTCTTCACAATGAGGCCGAAAAGGCACTTGACTCTGCATCTCTCAGGGACGATCAGAGATCTCAGCTCTCTGATTTTGCCAAATCCCTTTTGAACCGGGAGAAGTAAAATCTGTTATTATGTCTATGAATTCAAACATTGAGATAATGGCTCCTGCAGGCAATTTCGAAAGCCTGCATGCAGCAATACAAGGCGGTGCAAATTCTGTCTATTTTGGAGTGGGCAATCTGAATATGCGCTCCCACTCTGCCAACAACTTTACTGCCGACTCTCTTGAAGAGATTGTACAGATTTGCAGTAAAGCAGGAGTAAAATCATATCTGACACTCAACATAGTTATTTATGACGAGGATATCCCTGCAATGAGGGACGCCATAGACAAGGCAGTTGAGGCGGGCGTTTCTGCAATCATAGCTTCGGATATGGCTGTTATTCTGTATGCAAGGGAGAGGGGAATGGAGGTACATATTTCTACTCAGCTAAATGTGTCTAACATTCTGAGTCTTAAATATCATGCGCAATTTGCGGATGTTGTGGTACTGGCAAGAGAACTTACTCTTCATCAGATTAAGGAGATATATGACACTATTGAAAGAGAGCAGATAAAAGGACCTTCCGGAGAGCTTGTAAGACTTGAGCTTTTCTGCCATGGAGCACTCTGTATGGCCGTTTCCGGTAAGTGTTACCTGAGCCTTCATGAGTACAATGCATCTGCAAACAGAGGCAGCTGCTACCAGATTTGCAGACGCTCATACGAAGTTAAGGACAAGGAGACAGGCAATACACTGGAGATTGATAATAAATATATTATGTCTCCCAAGGATCTCTCAACGATTCTTTTTATTGACAAGATAATTGAGTCCGGAATAAGAGTCTTTAAGATTGAGGGACGTGCAAGATCTGCCGATTATGTAAAGAGGGTAACCTCTGCATACAGGGAGGCTGCAAATGCAGCAACCGAAGGGCGGTATACTCCCGAACTGGCTAAAGAGCTGGAGGGTAGGGTTTCTGAGGTATTTAACCGCGGGTTCTGGGATGGCTACTATCAGGGAGCAAAGCTTGGCGAATGGAGCGAGGTATACGGTAATAAGGCTACTAAGAAAAAGAGATATGTGGGCAAGGTGACAAACTTTTTTGCAAACTTATCAGTTGCAGAAGTGCTGATTGAAACGGGAGAGATTAACCTGGGTGACGATATTCTCATCATGGGACCTTCAACAGGAGTTGTCGAACAAAGAGTTGATGAAATCCGCACAGATCTTCAGCCTGCAGAGAGAGCTGTCAAGGGAGAGTATTGTTCTATTCCGGTGGCAAAGGGAACCAGACTTCGCAGATCTGACAAGATTTATCTTTGGGAAGATTCTTCTTCCCCGGAAAAACATCCGCTCCATTAATTATTATCATTACTCACTAAAGGAATGGACGATCTGGAAGGAAAAGATAATTTCAAAAGGGGGGATCTCCCCGCAAACATGGTTAAGTTTATAGGAGAACACCATCTTCTGACCCTCGCCGCAACTGACGGAGATGACCTCTGGTGCTCGCACGCATTCTATGTTTACCTTGAAGAGGAGAATGCTTTTTTGATTACCTCAGAAGAGAGAACCAGGCATATAAGGCTTGCATCGAAAGATGGCATTGTGGCGGGTGCAATCGCACTGGAGACCAAAAGGGTGGGAGAGATTCGAGGAATTCAGTTCCGGTCGTCACTTGAGCGTTGTGACGATTCGATTTTTGGAGCATACAAGCTTAAATATCTCAGGAAATATCCCTATGCAATATTCAAGGGAGGCGATCTTTGGCTCCTTAAGCTTAAAGAGGCAAAATACACAGATAACCGCCTTGGATTCGGAAAAAAAATAAAGTGGAGCATTTGAGCTCCACTTTTTATTTGAAATCTGCCGGCAACCTTGTGCCCGAACTAAGTTTTTCCTTTTGGGGATATATATCTAGAGGCCGAATGCCTTTTTAACATCTTCAACTGCATCAAGTTTTTCCCAAGCGAAAAACTCAACCTGCTTCTTTACTGAAACTCCGTTCTCAATAAGTTCAACCTCCTTTGTAAAGGGATCCCTTCCCATGTGACCGTAAGCAGCGGTTGCCTCGTATATAGGATATTTCAGTTTGAACCTCTCAATGATTTTTGCAGGACGAAGGTCAAAAATCTCCTGAATTTTAAGTGCAATTTCGCCATCTGTAAATTTCCGGGCAGTTCCGTATGTATTCACGAATACACTAACCGGTTTTGCAACTCCAATCGCATAGGCAAGCTGAACCAGAACCTCTTTTGCAACACCGGCTGCAACAAGGTTTTTGGCAATGTATCTTGCGGCGTATGCAGCAGAGCGGTCTACCTTGCTCGGGTCTTTACCCGAAAAAGCTCCTCCGCCGTGTGCACCCTTGCCACCATATGTGTCAACTATGATTTTACGTCCGGTAAGTCCGGTATCTCCGTGAGGACCACCAATTACGAACTTGCCTGTAGGATTTACGTGGAGTATGTAGTCTCCCTTAAACAGATTTTGTGTGTATTCAGGAAGTCTTGCAATTAGTCTCGGGATAAGAATGTTTCTGACATCTTCCTTTATTTTGTCCTGCATTGCCTTTTCGTTGATATCGAACTCATCATGCTGAGTTGAGATAACGATAGTGTGTACTCTCAGAGGGGTATTATTGTCGTCATACTCAATTGTAAACTGAGACTTGGAATCGGGACGCAGATAGAGCATCTCTTTGCCCTCTCTGCGGATCTTTGCCAGCTCTATGAGAGCAATATGAGACAGAGTAAGCGGAAGAGGCATTAACTCCTCAGTGTCTGTACAGGCATATCCAAACATCATTCCCTGATCTCCGGCACCCTGATCATCCTTAACTGCAACCTCAACCCCACGGTTTATATCAGGCGACTGTTCGTGAATAGCAGATAAAATTCCGCAGGAGTTTCCGTCAAACATGTATTCGGCCTTGGTATATCCAATGCGGTTTATAACTCTCCTTGCGACCTGCTGAATGTCAACATAAGCTTCTGAGTGAATTTCACCTCCAACAACCACAAGCCCCGTGCTTACGAAAGTTTCGCATGCAACCTTGGAGTTGCTGTCCTGTCTTATGAATTCATCAAGTATAGCATCCGAAATCTGATCGGCAACTTTATCGGGATGGCCCTCAGATACCGATTCTGAAGTAAATAAATATGACATAACTTTAAATTAAAATAAGTTTAATAATAACACTTCTTATGTGAAAGTGTTCTCCTGCCATTTACCTTGCTATCTGAAAAAAGACAGTCATCAGATGATTTTTGATTATATAACCGACTGTCAATAAGATCGTTTTAGCATTTTTTTGTGTGGTTGCAAGCAGTCAAATTTTTCCACATTCCGGGTGCAAAGGTAAAAAAATTAAATAAATAAAAAAATGGTTACAGAAATGTTAAATATTCGAAATTTATTGCCATTTTTATAACTGATTTTCCTAATTTTGCGACACAAACTCAAACAACTTATCTAAATATCTATGAAACAAACACTTAAGCAATTTGCCTTAATGGCCCTGAGCATGTTTGTTGCCTTTGCATCTTATGCACAGGTTACAACATCTTCCATGAGCGGAAGAGTTTCAGAGGCTGACGGATCTCCTGTACCGGGAGCAACTGTGATTGCCGTGCACACACCTTCGGGAACACAGTACTATTCGATGACCGACAATGCAGGTAACTACCGCATACAGAACATGCGTGTTGGTGGACCATATGCAGTTGAGGTATCGTTCCTCGGCTTCGGATCGGTTAAAGCAGGTAATATTACTCTCAAACTGGGAGAGAACTTTGTTCAGAATGCAGTTCTTACCGAGCAGGCTGTTAGCCTCAGCGAGGTTGTGGTTTCTGCAGGTGTAACAAATCCAATTCTAAACAGCGACCGTACAGGTGCCTCTATGAACATCAGCTCAAGAGAGATTAACAATCTCCCTTCAATCAGCCGCAGTATCACAGACTTCACCCGTATGACTCCACAGTCAAACGGAACATCGTTTGCAGGTCGTGACGGACGTTTCAACACAGTAACCATTGACGGTGCTGCGTTCAACAACAACTTCGGTCTCTCAAGCAACGCTCTTCCGGGTGGTACAGCTCAGCCGGTTTCTCTCGATGCTATCGAAGAGGTGTCGGTTAACATCGCACCTTATGATGTGCGCCAGTCTTCATTTACAGGTGCTGCTATCAACGCAGTGACAAAGAGTGGTGACAACAACTGGAAAGCTTCAGTTTACACTTACCTGAGACCTAAATTCTTCACCGGCGAAAAAGTTGGTGAGTCTATTGTTAAAGGTGCCCGTGACAGGGAGTCTCAAATGTATGGTATTACTGTTGGTGGCCCAATCATCAAAAACAAACTCTTCTTCTTTGTGAGCGGTGAGTTTGAAAAAGAGACATCTCCAAGCGGTGCATGGGAACCAAGCACAAACGGAGTTGTTGACCTTACCAACAAGATTTCACGTACAACAATTACTGACCTTGAGAGAGCAAAAACACACCTGATGAACACCTACGGATATGATCCGGGCGAATATCAGAACTTCTCTGCTTTCCCTTCACAGAACTACAAAATTCTTGCACGTATTGACTGGAACATTGCAAAGAACCACAAGTTCGTTGCAAGATACAACAGACTCAGAAACACATCTACAAATCTTACAAATGCGACTTCAGGACCTTCAGGAGTTCCAAGATCTAACTACGGTCGTGTATCTGACAAATCTATTTCATTCTCAAACGCGTTCTACGGTAACGAAAATGCAATTGACGCTTTCGCAGCTGAATTAAACAGTACATTCGGTTCTAAAGTTGCAAACAAGTTCCTGGTTTCATACACTGCAACCACAGATCCTAAGAGAACTTCAAACAGTGCTCTGTTCCCATTCGTGGACATCTACAAAGATGGTGATCCATACATGTCTTTCGGTTATGAGCTTTTCACATACAAGAATCAGGTATTGAACAACACATTCTCAGTAACAGACAACCTGTCAATTAACCTTGACAAGCACACAATTACTGCAGGTCTTTCATACAACAATATTTTTGTAAACAACTCATATATCCGTGAAGGAACAAGCTACTACAGATACGCTTCACTTGACGATTTCATCAATAACGCAAAACCAACAGCCTTTGGTATAACTTACGGATACGAAGGCCAGGATATTGAGGGTGTTAAGATGAGCTTTGGTCTGGCAAGTGCGTATGTTCAGGATGAGTGGCAAATTAACAAGGATTTCAAACTTACCTATGGTGTTCGCGCTGAGCTTCCTTTATATCATAACAAACTTGTTGATAACCCTGCAGTATCTGCAATGGATTTCAACGGTTATACCATGAAACTCGGCGAATGGCCAAACAGCAAAATTCAGATTAACCCACGAGTTGGTTTTAACTGGGACGTTAAGGGCGACAGAAGTATTCAGGTTCGCGGAGGTACAGGTATCTTCTCAGGTGTGCTTCCTTTCGTATGGTTTACAAACCAGCCTACAGCTTCTGGTACTGTTCAGAGTCCTGAAATTGGCCTTACAGCTGCAAAGCTTCCTGCAGATTTCAGATTTAACCCAGATTTCAAACAGCAGGTTGCCAACTATCCTACTTTGTTCCCTCCTACAATGAGCTCTACACTTGCTTCAGGTGCTTCTCTTGCAGAGGTAAACAAAGATTTCAAGATGCCTCAGATCTGGAGATCTAATATCGCAGGTGACTTCGAACTTCCGGGTAACATGATCTTCACACTTGAAGCTCTTTACTCAAAAGATATTAATGCTATTGTTCAGAAAAATGTAAACCTTCCTGACGCTAACAGAGTATTCTCAGGTCCGGACAAACGTGCATACTGGGTTGGAAACAAAGTAAACAGCAATGTTTCTTCTGCAATGGTTCTTGACAACACTTCAAAAGGTTATCAGGCATTCGTTACTGCACAACTTGTAAAGAACTTCCAGTACGGATTCTCAGGTATGCTTGCATACACTTTCAACGTATCTAAAGATGTATCGTCAAATCCTGGTTCTTCTGCATACTCTGCATGGACCAGCAACCTTGACGCTTTCAATCTTAACGATCCGCAACTTAGCTACTCTAACTTCTCAGTTCCTCACAGAGTTATTGGTTCAATTTCTTACAGAATAGAATATGCAAAACATTTTGCTACTTCAATCTCGCTGTACTATAACGGATCAGCAACAGGTCGTTCGTCATTTGCTTATTCAAATGACATGACCGGTGACGGAGCTGTTTCAGACCTTATCTATATCCCTAACAACAAATATGAACTAACATTTGTAGATGTTGTTTCAGGTGGCAATGTAGTTATGTCTGCTGCAGATCAGAGAGACAAATTCTATGAGTATGTTATTAACGATCCATACCTGAAGAAACATCAGGGTGAATATGCCGAGAGATTTGGTGCCGTTAACTCATGGAGAAACCGCTGGGATGTTAAAGTACTCCAGGATGTATTCTCAGATTTCGGAAGAGATCATCGCTACACCCTTCAGTTGAGTCTTGATATCGTAAATGCAGCAAACCTTCTAAGTAAGAACTGGGGTATTTACAAGAGATCAGGTCTTTCAAACCAGTATGGTGTTATCATGCCTTTGACTTACAAAGGTGTTAACCCTGGTGGAGAACCTACTTATACTCTTAATGCTAAGAATTTTGAGGATTTTGATGCAAAGAACCAGATGATTAACCAGGTAAACACAGGTAGTACCTGGGGAATGCAACTTGGTATACGTCTGATTTTCTAAGATATTATACAGTTGATTTGGCAGGGCTGCTCTTTAAGAGCGGCCCTGTTTTTTTTTATTTAATGCATTTAATTTTATTAACTTTGTTAAAGGAGGGACGGAATGATGCAAAGGAGCGACAGAGGTGAAACCGGAAGAATTGGAGAGCGGGAGGCCGAAAGATTTCTTCACAAGGAGGGATTGAAAACGCTGGACAAGAACTGGAGAGCGGGTCACCGTGAGATAGACCTTATCATGGAGGGGGTGGATGGTATCCATTTCGTTGAGGTCAGAACACTTAGAGTACCCAATATTCATGAACCTTTTGAAAGCATCACAAGAAAAAAGCAAATGCTGCTAATGTCAGCGGCAAGAGCCTATCTTGCTTCCCGCAGGTTGTACAATGAGGCTATATTTGACATAGTTTCTGTTGTGCTCAATGGCGATAAGGCAGAAATTCAATACTTTCCGGATGCCTTCTCTCCCGACTGGTAGAAGAGATACATATATATAAAAAATATTAAGTAAGATGAACAGGAACCACTATTGTATAATCATGGCCGGAGGAATAGGCAGCAGATTCTGGCCGGTGAGCAGAAATGCCAGACCCAAACAGTTTCTGGACATACTGGGGTTGGGCAAGACCTTTCTTCAGCAGACATTCGAGAGGTTTTCCAAGATTATGCCCGTTGAAAATATTCTTGTTGTTACTTCTTCTCTCTACAAGGACCTGGTACAGGAGCAAATTCCGCAGGTACTTGAAGAAAACATACTTCTTGAACCATACAGAAGAAATACTGCTCCTTGCGTAGCCTATGCAACATATAAACTTCTTGAGAAGAATCCGCGGGCATCTGTTGTTGTAGCTCCTTCTGATCATCTGATTATGAATGACGATGTTTTTCTGGAGACTATAAACAACGCGCTGGATTACGCAGACAAGCATAATGTTCTCCTCACCCTGGGAATCAATCCAACCAGGCCGGAAACAGCATACGGATATATTCAGGCCAATAAAAACAGTCATGTAAGCATCAGCGGAAACATTGCATACTCTGTAAAGACATTTACGGAGAAACCAAATGAGGAGCTTGCAGAGGTCTTTGTAAAATCAGGAGAGTTTCTCTGGAATTCAGGTATTTTTATCTGGAACCTGCAGGCAATTAAGACAGAACTTGAGATGCATCAGGAGGGTATTTCCTCACTTTTTGGAAAAGGGAAAGGGATTTACTACACTCCTGCAGAGGAGAGCTTTATCAAGAGCGTTTACGAGGATTGTACCAGTATTTCCATTGACTACGGGATCATGGAAAAGACAGAAAAGGCAATTGTATATCCGGCCTCCTTCGGGTGGTCAGATCTGGGCACATGGGAGTCGCTTTATGTCCAGGCAGACAAGGATGAGAAGGGCAATCACATTGTTGGCAAAGATACACTGGTGAGCGATGTGGATGAGTGCGTAATTGTCTCTCAGGAGAAGGAGAAACTGGTTGTAGTTAGCGGGCTCTCAGGTTATATGGTAATCAATACAGACGATGTGCTGCTGGTATGCCCGAGGGACGAATCGGCATTTAAAAGCATCCTTACGGACCTTCCGCTAAACGAATTCATGAAATTTCAATAAACCAATATATGGCAAACTCACCTTTAAAAATTGAGGTACAGTCAGAAATAGGAAAACTTGAGGCAGTTCTTCTTCACTCTCCAGGAGCGGAGGTGGAGAATATGACTCCAAGACATGCGCAGAGGGCACTGTACAGTGACATTCTCAACCTCTCGATTGCACAAAAGGAGTACGAGCAGGTATCGGGTGTTCTCAATAAAGTAGCTAAGACTTATCAGATTAAAGAGCTTCTGGTTAAGATTCTGGATAATCATCAGGAGAGGGAATCTCTGGTTGGAAAGGTATGTGTAACTGAGAATGTGACAGATTATTTCGAATATCTGATGGAGATGTCTTCGAAGAATCTTGCAAATGCCCTTATTGAGGGGCTTCCTGCAAAAATCAACACTCTCACCGCATACCTCAAGGACGATTATTATGCTCTTCTTCCGTTGTATAATTTTTATTTTACAAGGGATGCGGCTGTGTCAATAGGAAACAGGGCTCTCATTTGTAAAATGGCGAGCAAGGTTAGGATGAGAGAGTCGCTCATCACAGAGGCAATTTTCAGAAACCCTCAGTTTTTTGATTGTGAAGTTGTGAATGCTCATGACTTTCAGCCAGGTAATGAAGAGATATTTATGGAGGGGGGTGACATTCTAATTGCCAGGGAAGATATTCTTATTGTGGGCAATGGTATGCGTACCAGCAGTCTTGGAATAGACATGCTCATTAACAGACTCTGCAAATCTGCCGGGCCTGACAAATGGAATGTCATAGTTCAGCAGCTGCCGGATTCTCCGGAATCATTTATCCATCTTGATATGGTATTCACTCTTCTGGATGTGGATAAGGCAATGGTTTTTGAGCCTCTTATCCTTAATGACAACCAGTACCAGACAGTTCATATGACTATAGAGGGTGGCCGGGTTTCCAAAATTAAATCGGTTAACAATATCCCTTCTGTTCTCAGGAAACTGGGCATGGAGGTTGAGCCAATTATCTGCGGCGGATATGCAGATGAATGGAATCAGGAGAGAGAGCAGTGGCACAGCGGAGCTAACTTCTTTGCAATTGCTCCGGGGAAGGTTATGTCTTATGCCAGGAATGTTCACACTCTCAATGAGATGAATAAAATGGGATTTGAGATTATTACTGCATGGGATGTAATTAACGGAAAGAAGGACCTCGCTAAAACAGGAAACTGTGTGATTACAATTGATGGTTCTGAACTTCCACGCGGCGGCGGCGGCGCAAGGTGCATGACAATGCCTCTTCACAGGTCTGCAGTAAACTGGTCTAAATAGCATTCGATTAAATATTTAATCCCTTATACAGAAATGAAAAAGTCTCTATTGTTACTGGTTTCTCTTGCAGCCGGTATCTCTGCCTATGCAGAAAATGTAGTATTTGCTTCAAAACCTGCGCTTGCGCCAGATGCTTCCGAGATCTATTTCTCATGGTCGGGTGATATATTCCGGGTTCCTTCAAAAGGGGGGCTGGCACTGCGAATGGTATCTATGAGCGGAATAGAGTCCAATCCAAAGGTCTCTCCTGATGGGAAATACCTTGCTTTCTCCTCTAACGAGACAGGAAACAATAATGTATATGTTGTGCCTGTGGCAGGCGGGGCAGTCGTTCAGCTTACATTTCATGATGGCTCTGATGTGCCTGTTTCATGGTCTCCTGATTCAAAGCGAATCTATTTTGAGTCCAGCAGATATAACAGTATCAGCATTTATTCTGTGCCTGCTGAGGGAGGGACGCCATCAAGACTGTTTCCAAACTACTTTAATACAGTTGCGGCACTTGTGGAAAATCCGGTGAACGGGGATTTGTATTTCACGGAATCGGCAGAGAGTTTCAGGTTTGCGACCAGAAAGGGATACAGGGGCGAACATAATGCAAACATAATAGCCTGGAATCCGGCTAAAAAGGAGTACCGGGAGGTGACAACTTATCCGGGACGCGACCTATGGCCAATGACTGATTCAAAGGGAAATCTCTACTATGTATCGGATGAAAAAAACGGTGAGGCAAATCTGGTAAAGCAGGTGGGAGACAAAAGGGAGTGGCTTACAAATTTTGACGAGTCGCTTCAGTATCCTTCAATAAGTTATGATGGTTCTAAAATTGTCTTTATAAAGGGCTACAAGTTGTTTCTGTATGATGTAAAGAGCGGCAAAAGCTTTCAGCCTTCTGTAGATGTCGCAGACAGCAAGGGAAGCAATGACTCTTTCTTTAAGGTTGAGGTGCCTTCAGATGCTGCTGTATCTCCGGACGGAAAAAAACTTGCATTTTCATTCAGAGGACTGCTCTTCGTAAGTGATGCAAAGGGTAAGTTCGCTAAAATGGTGAATACTCCGCAGAGCGAAAAGGTAGACGAGATTGTATGGGCACAGGATAATAAAACTCTTTACTATACCAGAACAAATAAGGGATATTACAATATTTTCAAACAGAGGGCAGATATTGCCGGTGAGGAGAAGGCGGTTTATGTTGCTTCGGAGAGCGCAAGGAGCCTTACCTCTTCAAGAAAGGGCGGGCTGACTGCCTTTATTAGCGGCTCCAGAAAGGTTATGGTGCTCAATATGGAGAGTGACAAGGCCGAGAAAATCTCTGAGCAGGAGTTCTGGGCATTTCAGGGTTACAGCCTGAGCTTTTCGCATGACGATAAATATCTTGCCTTTTCTGCAGTTAATATGTTTGACAGAGATATTTTCGTTTACTCTTTCGGAGAGAAAAAGGTTCTTAATCTGACAAATTCCGCAACATTTGAGGATGATCCTCAATTCTCTCCGGACGGCAAGTCTATGTACCTTATAACAAACAGAACATCTCCAAGCTTTCCGCGGGGTGCTGAATTCTCTCTTTACAAGGTGGGTCTGGAAAAGGTTCCTGCTCCTTTTGAGGGGGATGAGTATGACAAACTATTTGGAAATAAATCGGCATCGAAGGATTCGGCTGTTGCAATAGACAGAAACTACCTGCAGAGACGCTTTACTAAGATTGTTGTTAGAGGAACTCAGAACTCTCCCTATATCCATTCAGCAAAAGATAAGACCTACCTTCTCTACTCCTCAAACCACGAGGGCGAAGGGGCCCTTTATGTACAGGAGCTTAAGGAGTGGGACCAGAAGCCGGCACAGAAGGTGAAGGGCATTGCAAATGCAGGAAAATACATCTCAAACGGCAAGGATCTGTTTGTTCTTGGGAGGGGTGGCCTATTTAAAATTGATGCTTCCGGTGCATCTGCAACCAAGGTGGAGTTTGAGGAGACGTTTGCGAAAAATATCGGGGCTGAGTTTAACCAGATGTTTTATGAGGTTTGGGCGACTCTTGAGCAGAATTTCTATGACCAGAAGTTTCACGGAGTTAACTGGAAGGCCAAAAGGGAATATTATGAGTCATTCCTGCCTTACGCAAAGAGCAGGGACGATCTGAGGATACTTTTAAATGATATGCTGAATGAGCTTAATTCATCCCATATGGGATTCAGCACATTCGGAAAGGATGAGGAGACTCCGGTAAGGAATTCTACAATGGAGACCGGAATTTTATTCAGGAATGATAATCCTTATATCGTTGACAGAATTGTTTTTGGTTCTAAGGCAGATTTTAGCGGGAATCCGGTTAAACCGGGTGACAGGCTGGTTGCAGTTAATGGTGTAAGAGTTAGTTCTGCTGCAAACAGAGAATCTTATTTTGTTTCGCCGGCCAGCAGCAGGGAGGTTACTCTGAGGTTTGCGGGTTCCGCGGCTGAAGAATTTGATGTTCGTTTGCATACAATCTCTTCTGGCGAACTGAGAAGTCTTCTCTACACTGAATGGGAGGACGGAAACAGAGCGGCAGTGGAAAAACTTGGAGGAGGCAAGATTGCCTATGTGCATATGAGGGATATGGGCAACGGCTCACTTGAGAATTTTCTCATTGATATGAATACCTATGCTGTTCACAAGGACGCTCTTATTCTGGACCTGAGGTTTAATAATGGTGGTAATGTACATAAGGAGGTTCTTGATTTTCTGTCGCAAAAACAGCATTTCAAATGGAAATTCAGGGACGGGTCACTTGCTTCCCATCCTAATGTAACACCTTCTGACAAACCTATTGTAGTTCTCATTAACGAAAGGAGCCTGAGTGATGCCGAGGTTACATCCAATGCTATAAAGGCTCTCTCAATTGCTAAACTTGTGGGAACTGAAACATACAGATGGATAATCTTCACTTCCGGAGTTGGTCTTGTAGATGGATCTTCTGTACGCCTTCCGGCCTGGGGTTGCTACACACTTGACGGCAAGGATATGGAGTTTTCAGGAGTCGCACCGGATATATATGTGAAGAACACTTTCCGTGACAGACTTGAGTCAAAAGACCCTCAATTGGAGAGAGCAATAAAAGAATTATTACCTTTGTAGCTCGGTAAATTTTACTGAAGTTCAAAAAGAATTGGAAATGAGAGAAAAAATTGAACAACTCCTTGCAGAGGTAGAGCAGCTTGCTGCCAAAAAAGAGCAGGAGATAGAGGAGATAAGGGTCCGCCTGCTTGGAAAAAAGGGAACTATTACTCAACTTTTTGATGAGTTCCGCGATGTACTGCCAGAGCAGAAAAGAGAGCTTGGACAGGTTCTGAACACACTCAAGGTAGCCGCTACCAAAAAGATTGACGAACTTCGCACAATTCTCGATGAGAGCATGGATGCAGACGAGCCTCAGTATGACCTCACCAAGCCTGGCGACAGACTAGATCTTGGCGGGCGTCATCCAATATCTGTTACCAAGGCAGAGATTCTCTCGATTTTTAATAAATATGGATACGATCTGGCCGAAGGCCCGGAGATTGAAGATGACTGGCATGTGTTTGGTGCTCTGAATTTCCCGCCTGAACACCCTGCCCGCGACATGCAGGATACCTTCTTTATAACAGAGGGTGAGAATCCGGTGCTGCTCAGGACTCACACGAGTTCTGCCCAGGTGCGCGCCATGGAGACAATGAAGCTCCCCATAAGAATAGTTTGTCCGGGACGCGTATTCAGAAACGAAGCAATATCGGCCCGTGCGCACTGCATCTTCCACCAGGTAGAGGGGCTCTATATAGACAAAAACGTATCATTCGCAGACCTCAAGCAGGCAGTTCTTCTCTTCGCCCGCGAAATGTTTGGCGAACAGGCCCAGATAAGACTCAGGCCATCATACTTCCCGTTCACCGAGCCAAGCGCAGAGGTAGACGTAAGCTGCAACATCTGCGGCGGCAAAGGATGTAATATCTGTAAAGGAACAGGCTGGCTCGAGATTATGGGCTGCGGGATGGTAGATCCAAATGTCCTGGAGGCAAACGGCATCGACAGCAAAGTATACACCGGCTTCGCATTCGGCATGGGAGTTGAGCGCATCGCCATGCTCAAGTGGCAGGTCAAAGACCTTCGTCACTACTTCGAGAACGACATCAGATTCCTCAGGGAGTTTGATACAGTGGTGTAGGCTCGCTTAGATATTTGAAATTATGATTTAGAATTTTACAATGTTTTTGAAAAATTGACCACAAAATTTTAAAAACAGCGTAAGATTTTTTTGGAGCATGTGAAATTATTATTACTTTTGCAGTCCCAAAACGCGGAAATAGCTCAGTTGGTAGAGCATAACCTTGCCAAGGTTAGGGTCGCGAGTTCGAGTCTCGTTTTCCGCTCTACATGAGAAAGGCCTCTCCGCACAGGAAGGCCTTTTTTCATGGTTGGGCTCGGGTGGTGGAATAGGTAGACACGCAGGACTTAAAATCCTGTGGGCAGAAATGTCCGTACGGGTTCGATTCCCGTCCCGAGCACAAATGATCACCAAAAGGCCTCAGAAATGAGGTCTTTTTTTTTGCATGGTGGCGAGCGGCGGGGCTAAGAGCCGGGCCAGGTGAGGGCCGGGGAGAGACAGGTGGCCCCGGGGGCGAAACGCGTCTGCGCCGCAATTTCTGTTAACGCGCAGAAAGACAGCAATATACAAATGAGAAACTTTGCAAAAGTAATAGTTTGTGTTTTATAAGTGATAGTAATACAATGAGTTAACAGAGATTGCGGCGCAGAACACCTCTTACATACTCATAATTCTCGTTAAAAATTTGTGCAATTTGATAATGTGTAGCACCTGTTGCTCGCTTTAATTTTACAATACACTGCTCAAGCTCCACTTTATCAAGTGCATACATATTTCTCCCGTCAAGTATCTTTTTCAGATGAGTCAGTATTTCATGAGTAGGCATCCGGGATCTTGATGTGAATGGTGCGCCTGCCGGAGCGGAGGTTTTTTTTATGGCTGATTCAGCCTTATGGCTTTTAATAAACCCGGCTATTGCCAAATCGAGCTCTTTTCGAGTGGTAAAATGACTGTATATAAATGAGGTGTCAATGTCAATGTATTTTCTGATACTGCATTTTTGGTGATACATTAAATTATAGGAACTCCACTCATATTCCTCTGCCCGCGAACATATATCGGCATTTACCGGATTAGACAAAATGTAGAGGATGCTGTTCAGACGCCACTCATCGCTATACTTGCAAAAGCTTTTGAAAGGAGTTCTAAAAAGTTTGTCTGATAGAGAGTATTTCTTGTTGTACCAATATGAATATCCGTGTAAAAGGCGACGAACGAACTCGGTTACACAGGATGTTATAATTTGCAGGTGTATATGGTTGTCCATAATTACAAATGCTTCAATTATGGTGTCAAATTGTTCGCTGACCTTTTTGCAACGCTTAAGAAATTCGATTTTGTCTTCATTATCTAGGAAGATAACCTTGCGGCAGTTGCCACGAATACATACATGCAGATTCCCTGACTGAATGCGCCCCTGGCGCTGAGGTGCAGAATTGCTCTCACGTTTTGATTTTGTTTCTCTCGCTTCCATCTTTCTCACTATTTTTTCAAATGTAGGAAAAGTTTGGAACAAAGGAAAAATCTGCGCCGCAATTTCTGTTAACATTCAGAAAAAGAGCAATATACAAAACGCAAACTTTCAAAAAGCAAAAGTTTCTGTTTCATAAGTAATAGTAATACAATTAGTTAACAGAAATTGCGGCGCAGTCAACTGCCAGCCCCACTTGGCTCAGGCGGCGTTTTTGGGCAGACGTCTCTTTTTCTTACCTTTGCAAAAATTATCATTATGGGTTTCAACATCAAAGAGGTTTTTAGTGCATTCATTGTAATGTTTGCAGTGATTGATATTTTGGGATCGACTCCTATTATTATAGGGATGAAGGAGAAGAAAAAGAGCTTCAGCCCATTAAATGCAGCTGTAATCTCATTTGCCATTCTGGTAGCCTTCCTGTTTCTGGGACAGGCGATGCTGGGCCTTTTTGGGGTGGATATCTCATCTTTTGCGGTGGCTGGTGCGCTTGTGCTGCTGGTGCTTGCAATTGAGATGATTTTTGGCGTGCAGATTTTCAAGGATGATGGTCCGTCTGATTCGGCTACAATTGTGCCGATTGTTTTCCCTCTTATTGCCGGCGCAGCCTCCTTTACCACACTGCTTTCGCTAAGGGCAGAATATGCCGTGCTTAATATAATCATTGCGCTCTTCCTTAATATTGTAGTTGTCTATCTGGTGCTAAACAACCTTGACTTCATCTCCCGCAAGATGGGAAAAGGGGGAATCTATGTTATGAGGAAGTTTTTTGGTATAATTCTGCTCGCCATCGCTGTTAAGCTGATTGTCTCGAATCTTCATACCCTTTTAACGTAATATTTCTGTAAATATACTTAAAGAGTCTGCGGTTAAAGGAGAACTTTTGATGATGATTCCGGGAAAACAGTCAGGGAAATCTCTCTGAATGGGGTGATATTCGCATGAGTTTTCGACACAAAAAATTTGTGGATATCTTGTTGATATATCGCGTTTAGCTATTGCATTTATAAGTTTTTATTGTATCTTTGCAGCCCGCAAATTTTGTGCGGGGTTTATTAATTATTTATAAAACACCAAATTAACAACCAATGCCTGGATTAATTGGAAGGAAAATCGGAATGACATCCGTTTTCGGTGCCGATGGAAAAAACATTCCATGCACCGTTATTGAGGCTGGTCCGTGTGTTGTTACGCAAATTCGTACAGAAGAGAATGATGGTTATGCCGCTGTACAACTTGCCTATGACGAAAAGAAAGAAAAACACACCAGCGGAGGCCTGATGGGCCACTTTAAAAAGGCAAATACCACACCTAAGCGAAAACTCGTGGAGTTCTCAAACGACTTCCTGAAAGAGTTTCAGCTAGGTGACACAATCACCGTTTCAGATGTATTTCACGATCAGATGGAATGGGTTGACGTAACAGGAATTTCTAAAGGTAAAGGATTCCAGGGTGTTGTGAAACGCCATGGTTTCGCAGGAGTTGGCGGCGCCACTCACGGACAGCACAACAGACTTCGTGCTCCGGGATCAATGGGTGCCTCATCTTGGCCTTCTAGGGTATTTAAAGGAAAAAGATTGGCCGGCCGTATGGGTGGCGATCAGGTTAAAATTTTGAACCTCAGAATTATCAAGGTCATCCCTGAAAATAATCTGCTTCTTGTAAAAGGATCTATTCCTGGTGCAAAAGGTTCTTATGTAATAGTGGAGGAATAAGCGTCTATGGAATTATCAGTTTATAAAATAGATGGAACAGAGTCAGGAAAGAAAGTGACTCTTGATTCCGGCATCTTTGGCATTGAGCCAAACGATCACGCTATTTATCTTGATGTTAAGCAATATCTTGCAAATCAGCGTCAGGGTACCCATAAAACTAAAGAGAAATGGGAAGTAGCCTACAGCACAAAGAAGATTGTACGTCAAAAAGGTTCAGGCGGAGCACGCCACGGCAGCATTAAGTCACCTACATTTGTAGGAGGCGGAAGAGCTTTCGGACCACAACCACGCGACTACAGCTTTAAGCTCAATAAAAAACTCAAACAACTTGCACGTTTTTCTGCACTTTCATATAAAGTAAAAGATAGCGCACTTACAATTGTTGAGTCTTTCACAATGGAAGGACCTAGAACAAAAGAGATAATTAAAATCGTTAAAAACCTTAAGGTTAACGACAGAAAACTTCTCTTCGTACTTCCCGAAAATTCAGAAAATATTTACTTGTCTTCACGCAACCTGCAAAACATTAAGGTAATTTCTGTGAATGAAATCAACACATATGACCTTGTTAACTCAACAAGCGTTATCTTCGTTGACGGCGTTCAGGATATACTGCAGGCACAGTATGGACGCAATTAAACCGTATCGAAATGGGAATATTAATTAAGCCTATAGTAACAGAAAAGATGACGATTCAAGGCGAAAAGTTGAATCGTTACGGTTTTGAGGTTGACCGCTCTGCCAACAAAATTGAGATCAAGGTAGCGGTTGAGGAGATGTATGGTGTTAAAGTATTGAACGTTAATACGGTTAACTACCACGGAAAACGCAAGAGCCGCTTCACAAAGGCGGGATTGTTGTCAGGACGTGCAAACCACTTTAAAAAGGCGTTTGTAACTCTGGCTGGTGAAGATAAGATAGATTTCTACAGTAACATTTAAACTCTATGGCAATACGCAAATTTAAACCGGCTACCCCCGGTACAAGACATAAAGCAATAAGCGCATTTGACGAGATTACATGTACTACTCCTGAGAAATCACTTTTGCAGCCGCTCCGCAAGTCGGGAGGTCGCAATGGCCAGGGTAAAATGACAATGCGTTATATTGGAGGCGGACACAAAAGAATGTATCGTGTAATCGACTTTCTGCGTGATAAAGATCAGTACACCGCTACAGTAAAGACTATTGAATACGATCCGAACAGAAGTGCTCGTATCGCTTTGGTAGTATATGGAGATGGAGAAAAGCGCTATATTTTGGCTCCTTACGGAATTAAAGTTGGCCAGGTGATTGCATCAGGACCCGGAGTTGCTCCGGAGATTGGCAACACTCTTCCTCTGTCAGAAATTCCACTAGGTACACTAGTTCACAACATCGAGCTTCGTCCCGGACAGGGTGCAGCTATGGCAAGAAGTGCAGGAGCATATGCTCAGCTTCTCGCCCGCGAAGGTGTTCATGCAATCCTTAAGCTCCCTTCAGGTGAGACAAGGATGGTGCTTGTAGCATGCCGCGCAACTGTTGGAACAGTATCAAATCCAGATCATAACTTGGAGTCGGATGGAAAAGCCGGTCGCAAGCGCTGGATGGGCCGCAGACCACGTACTCGTGGTGTCGTGATGAATCCGGTCGATCACCCGATGGGTGGTGGTGAAGGAAGAGCATCCGGCGGACACCCTCGCTCTAGAAAAGGGCTTCCAGCTAAAGGTTACAAGACACGTAACCCTAAGAAGACGACCAAGAAATTCATTATTGAAAGAAGGAAAAAATAACGGAATTAAACTGATTAGAGTATGAGTCGTTCATTAAAAAAAGGTCCTTATATTCAGGCTGTTCTCGAGAAAAGAGTACTTGCCATGAATGAAGCAGGCAAAAAAGAGGTAATCAAGACCTGGTCAAGAGCCAGCATGATTTCTCCCGACTTTGTGGGACACACCATTGCAGTTCACAACGGAAACAAGTTTATTCCGGTATATGTAACCGAGAACATGGTTGGTCACAAGCTCGGCGAGTTCGCACCGACAAGAACCTTCAAAGGTCACTCGGGTAATCGCTAATTAATTAATGTGTAAAAAATCACAATAATGGGAGCCAGAAAAAGAGAATCTGCCGAAAGGCATAAAGAAATAAGGAAACAGACAGCTGTCGCAAAGCTGAATGATGTTCCTACCTCACCCAGAAAGATGCGCCTTGTGGCAGACATCATCAGGGGTGTAGAGGTGAACCGCGCTTTGGATATATTGAAATATACCAAAAAGGAAGCATCTGTTCGTTTGGAAACACTTCTTCGTTCTGCAATTGCAAACTGGGAAGCTAAAAATGAAGCAGATCGCAAAGAGTTAGAAAACGGAAATATCTGCGTTCAGTCAATTATGGTTGGACAAGGCCGTTCACTCAAGCGTATCAGAACAGCACCGCAAGGTCGCGCTGCAAGAATCCGCAAGCGTTCGAACCACGTTACAATCGTGCTTGGCAAGAAAGTTAAAACCGTAAAAGAGGAGCAATAAGATGGGACAAAAGACAAATCCTATATCAAACCGACTTGGTATTATCCGTGGCTGGCGCTTTCAAAGATTGTAATTGAGAGAACCCTTAAGCTTATCACTGTAACTATCCACACTGCACGTCCGGGAATTATCATCGGTAAAGGCGGTCAGGAGGTTGACAAGCTTAAAGAGGAGCTCAAGAAGATTTCGAACAAAGAGGTTCAGATTAACATTTACGAGGTTAAAAGACCTGAGCTTGATGCAAATATTGTTGCAAACAATATCGCCCGTCAGGTAGAAGGACGCGTATCTTATCGCCGTGCGATCAAGATGGCAATGGCCTCTACAATGAGAATGGGAGCAGAAGGTATTAAAGTACTCATCAGCGGTCGTCTGGGCGGAGCCGAGATGGCGAGAAGAGAACTATATAAAGAGGGAAGAACTCCGCTTCACACTTTCCGTGCCGATATCGACTATGCACATGCAGAAGCCCACACAAAAGTAGGCGTTCTGGGAGTGAAAGTATGGATCTGCAACGGTGAAGTCTATGGCAAAAGAGACCTTTCTCCTAACGTTGGTATGGCTGCGAACGCTTCAGGCGCTCAGGGCGGACAACAGGGCGGAAGAGGCGAACGTCGCGGTGGTGGCGATCGCAGAGGCCGTGGAGGTGATGCAAGAGGTGGCAGAGGTCGCTCAAACAACTCACGTGGCGGTTCACGCCCGCAGAGAGAGACAAGCGAAAACTAGTTCACTCCTAGCTCAAATAAAAAAGGCTGACCAAATTTTGGTCAGCCTTTTTTTTATCCTGCTGTATAAATCTTCAAACGAAAAATCAGAATTCAAAAGGAGAATTATCTTCCCGGGATATTATCGCCTGGGAATTGTGAAGAAGAAGGTTGAACCTACGCCAGGAACACTTTCAAGCCAGATCTTTCCGCCCAGTTCCTCAACGTATGCTTTCGAAATTGAGAGCCCCAGACCTGCTCCCTCATAATTCCTTGAGATATTCATGTCTGCCTGTATAAAGCGTCCAAAAACTGCCTCCTGTCTCTCTTTTGGAATACCTATCCCGGTATCTGACACATAGAACAGAAGATTGTCCTCATTAAGTGAGTAGCCAAACATGATTGACCCTTCATGAGTATATTTTGAAGCATTCTTTACAAGATTGATAAGTATTGCATAGAGCTTATCTCTGTCAGTCAGGATCTCAGCTTCGTCATCAAGTCCTTTTTTGTAATTAAATTCAAGATTTTTACCCTCAATTTCGTGACGGAAAAATTCATAAATATGGTCGGTAAGCTCATTGATTCTCACCTTTGAAAGGTGAATCTTAATCTGCCCTGCATCAATGATTGAGATATTAATCAAGTCATTAATAATATTGAGCATCCTGTTCCCGCTCTCTTCAATCATCTTAAGATATGACTGTCTGTCCTCTTCTGTAAGCCCCGGTTCTGTGAGCAGCGCGGCAAAACCCATAATACCATTCATTGGAGTACGAATCTCATGGCTCATATTTGCCAGGAATGCCGATTTAAGTTTATCCGACTCCTCCGCCATCTTTTTGGCAGCAATTAGCTCCTCTGTCTGCCTGAAGTGGTCCGAAAGCAGAAGCCCAACTTTACAATATTCAAGAGAAGTAGTCTTTAAGTTTTTCAGCCCGGCTCCATCTTCTGTTTCAATATATCTGGTTACAAGGTTGAGCGGTTTGGTTACCCATTTTACAACCACATACATAAAAAGGCCCAGAATTACCAGAAGGCTCGCTGATAACAACAAAACAATATTGAGGGTGCTCTCTCTGTACCTCTTAAGAAGATTGCTTTCTCTGAGGAATTTAATTTTTGCCACAGGTTCTTTATCCCAGCCAGGCAGGTTGTGAGCAGATACAATTGAGTATGCTCCTGCAGCTCCTGTACTGTCGGAAACCGGTATGAGGCTTACCTGGGTGCCACTGAGAGTGGAGAGTTCAGATAAAAGAGCATCGTCCCATTTTTTTGAAACAAACAGATAGCCCGCATCAGGTGTCTCATTGTGAAGAGGGTCAGAAGTAGGGTGGACAGATGCCCCGTATACTCTGTACAAACCATGAGGAGTATTTACGAAAAAGGTAATAAGGGCACTGTCTCTAAAAAGAGAGAATACAGAATCGGGGATAATTGAAGAGACTGCCTCAGAATCTGATGAGGCTTCGTGAATTAGCAAGTTTTCGGCGTTATAAACAGCTACATAGTCAAGTCTGAAGGAGGTAATGATTGTTGTAATATTATCCTCAAACCACTGAGGATCTCTCTTTTCTACCGATGTCACAAGTTCATCCCAGTATGTGTAGTCCCATGCTACCTGACTCATTGAGCGCCCCATGAGCTTTATAAGAGCAACGCTCTCCTGATCCAGCTGATTTTTATTACCCTCAAGTATCAGGTCGTACTCTCTTGATTTCATTGCCGATACCACAAAGGTCACAATTGTGACAAAGGCAACCACAATTATGAGCAGACCTCCGAATACCGAATAAATACTATACTTCTTTTTCATTCCAAAATTCAATTATTGTAAAGGCTGATACCTACCGTAAAAAAAATATTTTTGGCAGAAGGGTTGGCAATCAAACTTAACAAAAGATCAAGTGTTAATTTTTCAGATACAGCAAGCGGCTGGGTATATGTAACACCCAGATTTACAAACCCGGGTTTTTCTGCATAGTAGCTGCCTTTTGCCTGATACCCGGCATTGAACATAATCTGAGAGTTGTTCACGGGTAATATATACTGCAGTTCAAGATAAATACTTCTGGTGGGGTCTGCACCGTAAAAGAGCCAGCCGCCGGTGAGACTCAGGGGAAGCTTTTCGCCTCCGGAAATAGTAACAAGACCTTCAATCAGATGTCCTGTTGTCTCCATGTTAAAATCTGTGAAACCTCCAAAATTTGATTTACTCCACGACCAGTAGTCCCACAATTCAAAAGTAACAGGTCCAATTGATTTGCCCAGATATAAGTTGATTTCATTATCACCTTCTCCGGATATTCTGTATGAACCATAATATCCAAGTGTAAAATTTCTGTAAGTAGCAGAGAGGCCTGGCTGGAAAACCGGTTTATGTCCCATATCAAGACCTCTCCAGATATAGCTGCTATAAATGTCAGCATTTGCAGATAAAACTAACTTGTTCTCAGTTTGAGACTGAGCACGGGAATTTAAACTGAAGATTAGTAAGGAGAGCAGGACTAATAACGAGTATGTGGAACCATGCCTATGCTTGTACATCAGAGATTGTGATGATAATTGGTTATTCTCTCGCACCGGTGTCTTTTCACCTGCAAATGTAGCAATAATTATACTAGTTTTTTGTACTTTTGCTTAACACTTAACCCCCGTTTACCATGAAAAAAATCTTATTGTCACTTGTCCTGTTTTTTGCTTCTGCAGCACTTGTTGCTCAGCCACTTTTGAAAGTTACTCCGGAGCAGGCAGGAATGGATTCCAGGCGACTTTCAAACGCAGACAGAATTATAAATGAATCAATTGCCAAAGGCGAAGTGCCCGGAGCAGTACTGGCTGTTGTAAGAGACGGCAAACTTGCATACCTGAAAGCATACGGAAATAAATCTGTTTATCCCGATACTGTAAAGATGACAGTTAATACTGTGTTTGACCTTGCATCCGTAAGCAAACCTGTGGGTACTGCTGTTGCTTTTATGCAGCTGGTAGAGCAGGGACGAATCCGCCTTACAGACAATGTATCTATGTATATCCCTGGTTTCAAGCCATGGGTTGATTCAGCTTCAGGCAGAAAAATTGATATCAGAGTTGTTGACCTTTTGACTCACTCATCCGGTCTGCCTCCTTATGCTCCGGTTGCAACAATAGTAGAGAAAAGCGGAGCTCCTAATCCGGTTGCCCTTATGGAGTGGATTGCAAACTGCAAAAGAGATTTCAAGCCTACAACCCGCTTCCAGTACAGCTGCCTTAACTTTGTTACACTCCAGAACATTCTGCAGAATGTTACAGGAATGAAGCTTATGGACTACTCAAAAAAGAATGTTTTTGATGTTCTGGGAATGAAAAACACTACATATAATCCAACCGGCGAAATCCTTAAACTTGTTGCCCCTACAGAAAAACAAAAAGATGGTTCAGTATTGCTTGGCCGTGTTCACGATCCAATAGCAAACGTACTAAACGACGGCAACTCAGGAAATGCAGGTGTTTTCTCAAACGCAGAGGATCTGGCAATTCTTGCTGCTGCACTTATGAACGGAGGAGAGTACAACGGAAGGAGAGTTCTTGGAAAACTTACAGTAGAGACCATGATTACAGTTCCTGAAGGAGTGAAAGAGCTTGGCCGCTCACTTGGATGGGACAACTACTCATCATACGCCTCAAACAACGGAAACCTTTTCCACCCGGTAAAAACTTTCGGACACACAGGCTACACAGGAACATCTCTTATCATTGACCCGGTTTCAAAGACTGCAGTTATTCTTCTGGCACACAGGGTTCACCCTGCAGATGTGGGAAGCGTGGTACGCCTTCGTGCACTGGTAGCAAACGCCGTTGCCGGATCTGTAGTTAAATAAGGACTCCGGACTATTCACATAACCAAACCTGCATGACACTAACCATTAGGGAGGTAAAAACAAAAAGAGAGCTTAAAGCTTTCATTTCCTTCCCCGAAAAACTATACAAGAACAACCCTAACTGGGTACACGCTCTTTGGATAGACGAATACGACACTCTTCTCAAGGATAAAAATCCGGCATTCGAATTTTGTGATGCCTGGTATTTTGTAGCCGAGAGGGATGGAAAGGTAGTGGGCAGGGTTGCAGCAATCATAAACAATAATGCCAACCGGGACTGGAACGAAAGGAACATGCGTTTTGGATGGCTCGATTTTATTGACGACTTCGAGGTCTCCTCTGCCCTCATGGGAAAGGTAGAGGAGCTTGCCTCAGAAAAGGGACTAACAGCCATTCACGGGCCGTTCGGCTTTACAGATATGGACAGGGAGGGAATGCTTGTGGAGGGATTTGAGCATATGGGCTCTTTTACGACACTGTACAATTTCCCTTACTACATGGAACATCTGGAGAGGATGGGTTACGAGAAGGATGCAGACTGGCACCAGAGAATATTCGATGTCCCTGAATCTGTGCCCGAAAAGCTGAAACAATATTCAAGAATTATCCGTCAGAAATATGGAGTGCGTGTTCTTATACCTGAATCCAGGAAGCAGCTCAAGGGATATGCAACCGGACTCTTTCAGGCTCTCAACAAAGCGTTTGTACCGCTTTACGGATTTACACCAATTTCTGACAAACAGATAAATGTCTACATAAATCAGTTTATCTCAATGATAAATTTTGATCTGGTTTGTCTGGTTCTGAACGAGGAGGAGAAAGTTGTTGCTTTTGCCGTAACTATGCCCAGCCTCTCTGCAGCGCTTCGCAAAGCAAAAGGCAGACTTTTCCCTTTTGGATTCTACCACATACTGAAGGCTCTTAAAAACTTTGAGACTGTTGACATGCTAATGATAGGAATTGTTCCGGAGTATCAGAATAAGGGACTGAATGCGGTCATATTCGACCACATCAATACGAATTTTCTAAAACTGGGAGTTAAACGGGTTATTGCAAACCCGCAGCTTGAGACAAACAGGGCGGTTCAGAGTATTTTTGACTACTATGAAGGCCACCCTTACAAAACCCGGAGATGCTACATCAAAAGGTCTGCCAGTGCTATTGATACAGCTGCCTCAACTATTACCGGAACCCTTAGTGCAAAACAGGTGTCGTGACGTCCCTCTGCGCGCAGCTCCTCTACCTCTCCGCTGTAGAAATTAAATGTATGCTGTGGTACAGAGATGCTTGATGTTGGTTTTACGGCTACCCTGAAGAGCAATTCATTCCCGTTTGAAATACCCCCGTTGATTCCGCCAGACCCATTCTTAAGGGTCTTTCCGGTTTCGTCTGCTATTGGGTCGTTATGCTGAGAGCCTTTCATTTTTGAGGCGGCAAATCCGTCTCCGAATTCAATTCCCCTTATTCCGGGGATAGCAAAAACAATGTGAGAAATAACCGATTCCAGTGAATCAAAGAATGGTTCTCCAATTCCTACCGGCATCTCGCTTGCACGGCATTCAATTATTCCGCCCAGCGAATCTCCTGCCTCTGCGGCCTTTGCCAGAGCATCATCCCATGGATTGAATCCGCCTATCTCTGAAATCTTTGCAACAACAGAGACCGGTTCAATTATTTTCTTTGCAATTACTCCTGCAGCAACCAGACCAATTGTCACTCTTCCGGAGTGGTGTCCTCCTCCGCGAAGGTCGGCATATCCGTTATGTCTGCGGGTTGCTGTAAAATCTGCATGTCCGGGACGCGGATGGCTTTCGAACTTTTCATAGTCCGACGGCCGGGTGTTGTTATTCATGAACGTCATACATATGGGCGAGCCGGTTGTGTGACCATTGAATACACCGCTCACAATTGTAACAACATCTGCCTCCTTTCTTGGAGTTGTTCCTGAAGCTCCGCTTCTGCGGCGCGACATATCTTCAGTAAAATCGTCAGGTGAGAGAGGTATTCCGCCCGGCACTCCGTCAACAACAATACCTATCTGCGGACCGTGTGATTCTCCAAAGATTGAGATTCTGAATTTATTTCCGAACCTGTTCATTTTTTGAAGTTGTTAAGGAATCCGGGGTACGATTTAGAGATACACTCCATGTTATCGATATGGAGAGGCTCTTTAATCTTAAGAGCGGCAATACAAAGTGCCATCGCAATGCGGTGGTCCCCGTGGCTGTTGCAGTAGCCGCCGTGAAGTTCGCGGCCGCCGCGGATAATCATGTAATCTCCGTCAATTTCAATATCGGCGCCAAGTCGGGTAAACTCGGTATAAAGTGTCTCGGCCCTGTTGCTCTCCTTGTTGTAGAGCCTGCTTACACCCTTGATGCGGCTTTCGCCTTCGCAGTTGATTGCAAGTACAACAAGAGGCGGGAAGAGATCGGGAGAGTCAGTGGCATCTACCTCGAAGGCGTTAAGCGGGCCCTTTCCTCCCCTTATTTCAACTTTTCCTGAGCAGCTGTCCTCATCTTCCGGGTTGTCGCGGAATGCGCAAGGGACATCTCCGCACATAATAAGATACTTAGGCCCCTCTGTTACCTCCATCTCAACTCCTGCCAAACGGAGTATGTCGAGTATCTTTTCGTCTGCCTGAGAGGAGTTGATTGCAAGATTCTTTACGGTGACATTGCCGGATATGGCAGCTCCCGTAAGCATCAGGGCTGCAGAGCTCCAGTCTCCCTGTATCTGATAGAAGATTTTTTTGCGGTATCTCTGTCTTCCGGGGATAACAAACTGAGAGTAATTGTTATTGGTAATTTTGACATTAAAATCGCGCAGGGTCTTTAATGTCAAATCTATATATGGCTTGCTTGTTGGGTGCTCCAGCTCTATTTTGCTCGATTCGGGACAAAGCGGGAGAGCCATTAAAAGGCCGGAAACAAGTTGCGAACCTCCCTTACCAGAGAGCTGAATGTTGCTGCCTTTAATTTCACCAGTAATTTTTGCAGGGAGGTAATTGTCTGTGGATTCAAAATTAAGTCCTATCTTTTCAACAACCTCTGCAACTCCCTTGTACTCCCTTTTGAGAAGTGTTCCTTTACCAGTAACGGTTATCTCACGGCTTGGCGACAGGTGTCCAGATATAGGAATTATCAGTTTTGAAAGCAATCCCGATTCTACGCAATTAAACTGCAGAGGGGTGCTTGATTTTGCAAATTCAAGGCTAATGGCATTTGACCCCGGACTTTTTATTGTAAGCTGGCCTCTCTTCTGGCTGTACTTTACCTCCACACCAAATTTTTTGGCAAGTTCAACTGCAGCTTCTGTATCATTACATGGGGTGTAACCATAGAGATTAGTTATTCCGCGGGCAAGAGTTGCAGCAATAACAGCTCTCTGAGCATGGCTTTTGGATGCAGGAGCCTTAATTACTGGAGTCAGAGACTTGAAATTGATTTTATGCGGATAGCTTTTTGGGCTTACAGCGGCTTTAGCCTCCTCTGCAAGTGGCTGGCCGGGTGCTGTTGCAAGTTCTCCCGTAGGAGCTGCAAATGTAAAGGGTGCACCCAGGTTGAGGGAGAGAATACGGGTAAACTTACCGGCATTGCCCATTGAGAAGGCCAGAAGCTTTTCGGGCGGAAAGTGCTTGTAAAGTTTTAGTGTACGTGTGCCCTCTTCAGTCATGATTGCTGTAGTTGCAATTTTTGCAATATCCGCTCCGGCATCGAAACACTTCTGGGTAATATCCATAAGCCTTTCGAAGGGATCTGTATTTGAAAAGTTATGGTACGATAGTATAAGACCGAATCCGTTTTCACGCGCCATTGCGGTAATCTGCTCCCGGTAATCTGCAGGGGCATCGAATTCTATATCTACGTACTTTTTAATCTTGCTCTTTTTACCCGGCCAGTTTCCCGAGATTGCGGCAGTCAGTTTCTCAATGCAGGCCTCTTTCCCAACAATATCAATCCTGCATGTTGCAATAAGGTTGGTCTCTTTTGAGAACAACTTAGAAATCTCCCTGAGCGACATCTCTGTGAGGTCAAGGCGAATTTCTGACATCTCTGCGTGATTAACTGCCCGCAGCAGAGCCTTAAATTCCAGTTTCTGAAGACTAAGACAAATCATTAAGCAGTCCTTTTAATCTATCGATAGTTACAGGGTAGATGACAGCTTTGCCAATTGACTCCAGCAAAATGAACTGGATTGTGTCACCGTCCCTTTTTTTATCTTTTGTTATTATTTCTATCATTTCCAATGGCTTGACCGGCGATTTGCAGGGCATTCCAAGCAATTCGAGGTCGTTGATTATTTTTTCACCCTCTCCCGATGGAAGAAGGCGGAGCTTTACCGACAATTTTGAGGCCAAAGCAAGTCCTATACTCACAGCTTCTCCGTGAGAAATACCCGTCATCTTCTCAAGTGCATGAGCGAAAGTGTGTCCAAGGTTGAGAAGTTTTCTCTCACCCTTTTCGTAAGGGTCTCTCTCTACAACTCCGCATTTAATTTCTGCTGCCCGCCTGATGAAAGGCATAAGTTCAGAGAAGGAGGTCAACTTCTTAAGATATGGATTTCCGCCGTTAAGGGTATCAACCGCATCAAAATATGTATTTCTGTCTGCAAGAATAAAGGTCTTGAGCATCTCTGCAATTCCTGCCTCAATCTCTTTCTTTGGAAGAGTCTCAAGAAATTCGGCACAAAAAATGGTAAAGGAGGATTCATTAATTACCCCCAGAATATTCTTTAAGCCCCTCACATTTATTCCGGTTTTTCCGCCAATAGAGGCATCAACCTGCGAGAGCATGGTGGTGGGAATATAACCAAAATCAATTCCCCTGAAGTAAATTGAAGCAAGGAATCCGCCAAGGTCGCTCATAATACCCCCTCCAACAATTATCAGCAGAGTGCCGCGGTCTGCCTCAAACTCAATTAGTTTCATTGTAAGTTCCTCAATCATTGAAAAGCTTTTGCTCTCCTCCCGGGACTCAATGGCAATGACTGGAAAAGGGAATAAATTCCCGCACACAGGGGTAAGAGCCTGGTCCATGAGTACAACTACTCTTCTTCCTGCCGGGATAAGAGCGGGTATCTCCTTGATTGAAGCACAATAATGTCTTTTAGTTTGCGGTTTTTCCATCTTTACAAATCTACAAAATTTTAGTATTGGAAAGACTTTTTTTAGAAAGAGATAAACCATCTGTTAAGGCTTGCCGACCTCTTAAATGAGGTGTATTTTTAGAATAAAAATGCTAAGAAGAACATACTGTGCCTCATGCATTGGGGTAGATTCAATAACAGTCACCATAGAGGTTGACGTAACGCAGGGTATAAGTTTTTATCTGGTGGGTCTGCCGGACAGCGCCGTAAGGGAGAGTCAGCAGAGAATTACCACGGCTTTAAAGGCAGTAGGGGCCAAAATTCCTGGGAAACGCATTGTAGTTAACATGGCTCCTGCAGATATCAGAAAGGAGGGCTCTTCATTTGACCTGGCAATTGCTGTGGGAATACTGGCTGCAACAGATCAGTACCTTTTCAATAATCTGGATAACTTCATTATCATGGGGGAGCTTGCCCTGGACGGGAGTCTGAGGCCTGTAAAGGGTGTCCTTCCGGTGGCAGTTCACGCAAGGAGGAGCGGGTTCAGGGGGTGCATCTTTCCCGAAGAGTCGGCACGGGAGGCGGCGGAGATTGACGGTATTGATATTTACGGCGTGAGGCATCTCGAAGAGGTAATATCGATTCTCTCGGGAGAATCACGGGTGGCACCAATGGAGAGAGTTCCGGCGGCGGCGGCGAAGGCTGCGGAAGATCTTCCCGATTTCGGAGATATTAAAGGCCAGGAGAGCGCCAAAAGGGCGCTCGAAATCGCCGCCGCCGGCAACCACAACATCCTCCTGTGCGGCACCCCCGGCTCCGGCAAGACAATCATGGCAAAGGCCACAGCCGGTATTCTCCCGGAGATGACCCGTGACGAATCCCTTGAGACAAGCAAGATTTACAGCGTTGCGGGTAAAAGCAATCCGGGCGGAGGTCTTATGAGGGAGAGGCCGTTCCGCTCGCCGCACCACTCATCTTCTGCCTGTGCAATAGCCGGAGGTGGCACCAACTCTGTGCCCGGAGAGATTTCGCTTGCACATAACGGGATTCTATACCTCGATGAGATTGCAGAGTTCCCCAGACACGTGCTCGATCTTCTCAGACAACCTATGGAGGAGAGAGTGGTACATGTCTCCCGCCTCAGGCAGAAACTGGTATATCCGGCCAATTTTATGCTGATGGCCTCGATGAATCCATGCCCCTGCGGGTTTTACGGTCAGCCCGGCGACAGATGCACCTGCACCCCATTTGCAGTGAGCCGTTACCTTTCAAAGATATCTGGCCCTCTTATGGACCGCATCGATATGCACATTGATGTTCAGCCCGTAACTGCCGAAAGCCTCACCGGAGAGAGCCGTGCAGAGAGCAGCAGTGCTATCCGTGAGAGGGTAGAGGCTGCAAGAAGAGTTCAGCAGGAGAGATTTAGTGGAGAGTACGATACCAATGCACAGATTACTGTGAAGGATATGAAAAAATATTGCCACACCGGCCCCGCCGAGACCAGACTTCTGACCACCGCAATCGCCAGACTCAACCTCTCTGCCAGATCCTACTCCCGCATTCTGAAAGTCGCCCGCACCATCGCAGATTTAGATTGCTCGCAAAATATCACCGTCGCACATCTTGCAGAGGCGATTCAGTACAGGGGGGCTAGTTTGCGGCGAAATGAAGATTAAACGCCGGTTCCGAGTCGATTTAATATTTTTATATTGATATATCGCCCTGTTTTCCAGGCAACAATTGTATGTTTTCAATTAATCAGGCATCTTTTTTGAAATAGATTGACTAAATTATATTATTTACTTAACATGAAAAAAATACTATTAACTGTTTTATTTTTAACTATTGTAATAGTTGCGTTTGGTCAATTAAGAAAGCCAAATTATGAAGTAAATCCCGGGCAGAATTTATTATTTATTAATTTTTATGACGCTTCTTCGATCAATCAAAAAGATTACTCAAAAAAAATTTCTATTTCGGAAATTACTATTACAATAATCGCAAATAGAGACACAATTAGATTACAATCCGGAAGTCAGAACGGCATCAATTATTATAAACCCTTGAAGGCGAAAGAAATTGAGTTAATCTTAGTAAAGGACGGGTACGATACTCTTAAACAGACATGGAGCATAACGTCTCCTTCTACTGTATTAGAAGCTTATTTGACAAGAAAGAAATTTTAATAAAGTATGGATAATTTGTAATTAATGCGAAATGTAATTATATATTTTCTATTATTCTTCTCTTTGGCCCAACCCATTAATGCTCAACAAGTGGATGAGTCTAAGAAAACACTTACTACTGACAATAAACATTTTGTTCAAATAAAAATTCTAGATTCTACAACCTCTGCACCCTTAGAAGGTATAAATGTTAGATTAATTCTTTCGACAGGCAATTCTTTAATCCTAACCACGGATAATTTTGGTAATGTATTTTATGACAAAGAATCCCTTAAGGATTCTTTGTCATTTATAATTAAGTCTTTTAAATACAAAATGGTTAATTATACTCACAAGATAACAGACCCAAGAATCTCCATAACAGTGAGGCTTAAGGATAGCATCATTGTTCTGCCTGAAATTAAAGTTATTGGTCGAATTTCCGCAATGAGGGTGAAAGGTGATACGACTATATATGAAAGAAAAGCATTTAAAACAATGAGAGGAGATCGTGTACTCGATTTAATAAAAAAATTACCAGGCATAGAATATAATGGTGGAAAATTGAGTGCCAATGGTGTATCGATAAAGGAAATTTATATAAATGGGCTGGCAATTTTCGGAACCAATGTACAGGCTGCTCTTGAATTAATGAAAGCAGATAGTATCAAGACGATAGAAGTTTATGATACGTATTCTAAAAAGGATAAGGTTTTAGGTGACACTCTTAAATCAAAAGACCGGATTATTGATTTAAAAACCAGAAAAACAGTAACCTTAATTAAACAAACATTGTTGCAAACCTCCGCAGGTAAATACTTAATTGATAAGGATACAGTCAATATTAAAGATAAATACATATATACTTTATCAGGTGCTTATAACAAACACGAAGAAGGCAATAACCTCACTCTTCAATTAGGTTTTGGAGATAAATCAACATCATTGGGGAATCCAACAGAAAAAAACACGAAAGAGATAAATGGGTATTTAATTTGGAATAAGCATCCGAAAGACTTTAAAACACATTTTATCTCTACTACAGTACTAACAAAAAATGAATATGAAAATTCAATGTACTCCAGTAAAGAGTTTTTTTCTACAAAGCAAGATGAAACATTTTTTCAAATCGAAAAATCAAGGCAATTTGTTAAGAGTTTACAATTATCATCAAATAACACATTTTATTATCGATTAAATAAATTTAATACAATAACGGTCAATTCAGATATAAAGATACTCAATAGTCAAAAAGGTAGTGCTTTACAAAACGAAACTAAGATTAATGATAATAATACTTATTTATCAGATTTAAGTCAAAACAACAAGGGAGCTATATTTACGTATAACAATTTGTTAGAATTCAAACATGTTTTTAAAAATAGAGGCAGTTTCTTAGCCGGAGTTGCCTTAAATTTCGAGAACATGTTAGGAATTAATTCAAGTATAGACACCTTGAGCTCTAGCTTCAATAAAATTTACTTTGAAGATAACGGAAAAGGATGGAGTAATAATCTTAAAGTATACACAAAATATCAGGAACCTCTAACAACCCACACTCGTTTGATTGTTAACTACATATTCATTATAAGTAATAACAAAACCACGCAGTCATCAACTAATATTTTTACAAACAAAATTGACACGTTAAATACTTATGACTATTCTTTTAGAAACACGTTCAATTCGGTTTCAACAGCACTAATATTTAAAAAAAACAAATTTGAACTTTCGGCTGGACTTCGGCTTGTAAATCTTAAACAAACGAGAAAAGAATCATTCCCAATTGCTAATATAGAAAGAGTGAATTACTGGAGCTTATTACCAGATCTGAATTTTTCTTTTACTGCACCCACATCAAGATTTTTAATAAAATATTCTGAAAGTACAACAGAACCATCAATAACAGAACTTAGGGAGTTTATTGATACCAGAAACTCGTCCCATATCAAAGGGGGTAACCCACATCTCACCCAGAGTATTAACAGAAGTGTCCTTTTTAATTGGGATTATTTTTCTATCCTTTCAGCTGCTAATTTAAATTTTAAATTTGAAGCAACTTTTATTTCAAACTATTTAACAACAAAAACAATAATTTTAACTAAGGATTCATTGTTAAATAATTATAATATAGCTGCTAAAGCAGGGACTACATTATCCACTTTAGAAAATGCGAATGGAAGGTGGTCTATGAATTCAGGTATAACTTACTCAAAAAAAACCGAATTTTTAGAGTCTTCGCTTCGTGTTAATTTTGATTATCTCTATGATAGAATCCCAATTTTTATTAATAACGATTTATTGAGAAATTCAACACATAAATTAGCTACATCTTGTTTTTTTCTTAGTGGATTCTCTAGATTTATTGAAATAAGTGCTTTAAATACTGCCGAAATTGGTTATTCAATAATTAATAAAGATAGTTATACCTTACAATCAATTTCTGACAAATTGAATCTTGGTACTAGAATAAATTTTATGGAAAATTTTTGGTGGTCCAACAATATTATATTCCAATTTTACAATGCTAATTTACCAAATTCTTACCGTAAAGAAATAATAATGAACACATCTCTGTCTTGCAAATTTGGAAAGAATAATAATGGAGTGTTAACTTTAGCAATTAATGATATGTTTAATCAGGCAAAATCTATTATTATAACGATAGAAGATGCATATATTAAAAAAGTAAGGGACGAAATTTTTGGGCGGAGCATTTATCTTTCTTTTTCATATATATTCTAATAAGGTATGGCACTATCCAATAAGTTGTGTAAACGAATCCATGCAATGTTCTCATAATCTGATCTAAAATTTCGGCAGTAACAGATATTCTCTCCTCTCGTATTATTAGTCAATTAATTTTGACGGCTTCAGTCATAATAGACATTTCATTTGATCTTATCACTGAATTTGCCCTTTCTCTGAATGCTCCAGTCTTACCTCCTGTCAGGAATTTGTAGGTCAGAGAGAACAGGAAGTATTGCCGGACAGTGTTAAAGCGAGTCTCCTGTATGTAGAAATCGGTTACCTCTCGCTGGATGTTTTTATTCTGATTAAGTATATCATTTGCGGAGAGGCTCATTATCAGCTTATTTTTAATTAAGGGTTTGGAGATTTCTGCGTTCCACAGAAGATATGGCTTGTCGTACTGAGCAGTATACCCTTTAAAGTACTGATAAGAGATATCTGATTTTAAAATAATATCAAAGGGCATCGAATAGCTGATATATCCCTCAATTACATTTCTCCATGTTTTTGTCTTTTTCTCTGAAAAGATTGAATTTACAGCCAGCTCATAATTTAATGTAGCTTTTGTCTGAAAATATATTTTATCCAGTTTTACACTTAGTCTTAAACTTTCTCCAATAACACTCCTTTTAGTTGTATTTTTCTCCCCATTCACAAAGGAGATATTATTGTAAAGTCCTCCGTTTATAATATTTGCAATTGTTAAGACTCCTTTGAAAAAAGGTTGTTCCCAGTGCAGGTTTGAATTTATGAGATAGTCTCCGCTGTAGTTGATTGGCATTGTATATTGAATTCCATCTTCATCAAACCATGATCTATTCAAAATCCGGTTTTTGAAATATGATGCCTGTGTTTTAAAAAAAATACCCCAACCAAATCCGTCTGAAAACGATGTGATTTTTCTTAAAGTTAGATTAATATTGTGCTCATACTCGCTTTTTAATTCTGAATTTCCCAATCTGATTGATAATGGATTTGTATTATCCGGAACAGGCATCATTAACGTTAGGGAAGGAGTTCTTACATTTCCTGAATATTTGACAAAAAAGGAGAAATAATCTTTAGTAGTCAACCGGTATTCAGCATTTGGAGAAATATTCCAGAACCATTTGTCAAATTCCGTATGCTGACTATTTCTTTTAATATATGAAGGTAATACAGATGCTCCAAGCATAAAATAACTTACGTCGTTTCTGCCTTTGGGCTTCTGAAGATAAAACTCGAGATTTTGTCTTAACTCAAAATTGTTTGAAGTAACAGACAAAAGCGAATCAAGTTCTGAATAATTGCCGTTAATATCAGAATTATAGGTCTCTTTACTCTGGGAATATATTGAAGATGCTAAACTGTAGTTTGAGCCGAATAATATTTTTTTAGTAATTGGCTCGGTATATGATACTTTAGTCGAAACATTAAATGTCCTGTCATCAGTAAAGTACTGCTGATCTGATCTGTTCAATATTTTATTTTTCCCTTCGCTCTCCCGTTTATCAAACCCCAGAGTGCCCTTTATGCTGAATGTCCTCATACTCTTACCCATTTTTGTCACATACTGAATATCTGTTGAAAAATTTTCATTAGACCTTTTACCCGAATTTACGCTTTCACCCTCATTGATAGTGGCGCCTGAGAGACCTCCGGTTGTCCTGTACTTTACAGAATCTGAGTAATTACCATATAGCATTATAACTTTTGGACTTATAGTTATCATGCTTTTTTTACCACTCCACTTAATCTGTCCGTTCAGAACATGATTAATATTCGAATTGTCACTTCTGGAACTTTTGTCATATACGAATATGCTGTCTTTTAAAAAATTTGTCCTGTGAACATCATTTTCACTAAGAGTAGACTTCCCGTTTAGCCTGTATGAAATATCGGCTTCAAAATTATTCTTCCTGTTTGAAAGATTTACATTGCTACCGATAGAGTAGTTTCTGGATATGCCGGATGGTACTGTCAGACCTGCAGAAACTGAGGCTTCGTTCAGGTTTGACGCATTTCCAATAATGGCAATCTGATTGAATTTATTGAAATTTGCGGCAAAGTTATTTGTCTTATAACGTTTATCTGTACCTCCGCCGGCCTTAATGCTTCCCAGCCATCCGTTAAGCATATCCTCTTTGATGGCAACATCGACTGTATTTGTCCTTGCTCCGTCATCAATGCCGGTGAATTTTGATCTCTCAGACTGTTTCTCAAACAGTTTAATGTTCTTTAATATTTTAGCAGGCAGATTACGGCTGACAAATACCGGGTCGTTCAGGAAGAATACCCTTCCATTCACGGTTATCTGGTCAATTACTTTACCATTGGCCGTGATTTTCCCGTCTCTGTCTACACTCCATCCCGGAAGCCGCCTGAAGAAGTCTTCCAGAACATCGTTATCTGACAGCCTGAATGCTGCTGCATTATACTGAATTGTATCTCCCAGATATTTTATTGGAGCAATGTGTTCCCTGATGGTTGCTGCATTTAGTTCGGCAATATTTTCCCGCAATTTGACAACGCCAAGTTCAAATAAGTAATTGCCTTTAATCAACTCTTTTCTATCAATTCTGATATCCGGGATAATTTTCATGTAATAGCCCATATACTGAAGAGATATCTCATAGTCAGACGGGGGAAGTCTGTTGAATTTTATATTTCCTGAGCTGTCAGAAATTGCATAGGTGAATATCTCCTTCATTTTATTCATGTCTATTTTTGTCAACACGGCAGTCACCAGCTCCAGCGGAGCATCCGTGATACTATCTCTCACAGAAAGAGTGATATCGGCCCTCATGGCTCCCTTTGGCTGCGAAAATGCAGGTAATGAAAACAGGAAAATGGCTGTTAATAAAGTGATTATCTTTTTCATCGCTATTTCTTTTTATTAGCTGTTTTCTTTAATCTTTCAGAACTTCTTCTGCCATTCTCATCTATTAGAGTTCTTCTTAATAGTTCGTATTTCTCTTCTCCGAGAATTTTATATATTGAATCATATACCATATTTTTTACAATTCGCAAATCTCTCATAATCTCAGGGTCTGCTTTTCCTATTGGTAAACCATTTGCACCATATTTAATAGATTGATTTGCCTTCTCATTTAACATGAAATATTCTGCTTTTTTATTACCGATTATTCTGCATATTTCAGTTATTTCATTTTCAGACATTTTAACCTGAGATCTTTTAGAGCTTACAAGAGATCTAAACTCATTATCATCCATTGAAAAAACACCATAAAGTGTACCCGGATTCTCTTGCTGAGCAAGCAGAATAAATGGAAGTGTTAAAAACAGGAATAAAAGAATCTTCTTCATAATCGGCTGTATTACAATTTATCTTTAAATGAGAATAAGCAGCAGTAAAAGAAACGGTTGTAAGTTTGGCTTCAAGGGAAACAGAAGCAAATTGGGAACAAAAATCTTGCTCCAATAATTGAGCCAAACATTTTTTAATAATCTCATTATGTTGTGATAAAACAGGATGTTTACTTTGTTAGTGACATAATTTATTTTCCTATCTTTGGTTAAGAGTGAAAAATGAAAAGTAGTTATGAAAAATATCTTGCTCAAAATTCTTTTTCTTTTAACCTGTTCTGTAGTAAATGCTCAGGAGAAAATCCTTGACGATGCACTAATCTCTATCTCTTACAGGTACGAATATGTCAGCAATCTTTTATCGCCTCAGCCAAAGCAAGTAGTTATGACTTTGCTGATTGGCAAGCAGTGGTCTCTTTTTTACAATAAACACAACGACGATTTTTACTTTAACAGAACGGATACAGATTCGAGAAAATATTCAGTTCTTACTATTGATGAAAACGGGAACATGAAAAGGACCCGCCCAGCCGATTATTCAGGAACTATCGGGCCAACAGAGTACACATATCTGGACAGATTTAAAATGGAGGAGATATTTGTCGGCAGAGTTTTATTCAGGGGTTTCTATACTTATTCTGAGAAGTATTCATTTCCAAAGTGGTCTGTTAACCAGGAGGAAAAGACAATTATGGGATACCATTGCCAAAGGGCAACAGCAAATTATCTTGGCAGAAAATGGATTGCATGGTTTACTACGGAGTTACCTTTTAACTGCGGGCCATGGAAGCTGACCGGTCTCCCCGGGCTAATTCTGGAGGCTGAAGATGAGGAGGGGCATTTTGCTTTTATCGCTGTCTCTGCCGGGAAGCCTGCGCCTGAAGAGAGGCTTCAGATTATGCTGAAGGACGAATTGTCGCTTACCAAAACCACAAAAGAGGCTTTCCTCAGAATGCAAAAAAATGTCTACGAAAGTGATGGAGATTTTGGACCGGTTAAAATAAAAACTTCATCCCCTAGAATTAAGAGAAAATTGAATACTATCGAAAGATGAGTATAAAATATATATGTCTGTTTATTATGATGTTTGCGGGATCTCATCTTGCTGCGCAGACCATTATAACCGGCTCGGTAAAAGAGCCATCGGGGTTACCGGTTGCAGATGTATATATAATTGCAAGTAACCCTGGTTCCAGGGCGGTTATAGGGTATGCTACGACCGGCCAAAACGGAGAGTTTACAATAAGTTTCAACTCAGCACAAGATTCGGTTCAGATAAAGACATCCCGACTTGATTATTCGGAAACATTAATTGTTATTCCAAATAAAAGCGCAGATATTCATATAGTTGCAAATCCGCATGCAACAAATCTGAATGAGATAATTATTCGCCCGGAGGCAGTACAGAGGAGGGGAGATACTCTAAATTTCTATGTCCGGAGATTTGTTTCTCTGCAAGACAGAAGTATAGGCGACGTTATACGGAAACTTCCCGGAATTGAGGTTTTAACTACTGGTCAGATTAATTATCAGGGAAGGGCTATTAACGAGTTTCTGGTTGAGGGGCTTGATCTTATGGGCGGGCGTTACGGGGGAGTTGTAAATAATCTTTCATATGACGATGTTTCAACGGTGCAGATTCTTGAAAATCATGAACCTGTAAGAGCAAAAAAGGAAATCAGCAGTTCAGACAGAGCGGCAATTAATCTAAAACTTAAAGAGAGTTCCAGAAACAAATACATGCTCACCTTTGCACTTGGCGCAGGTGCTATGCCATTCCAGTGGGACAACGAAGTGTCACTTATGCAATTTGCTGTTCGGAAGCAGACCAATGTCGTATACAAAGGAAACAATGTGGGGAAGATGATAGATGGCGAATTGAGATCATTTTACGGAAATACTGATGGTTTATACGATGATAGTCTTTTGAAAATACCTGGTTCTAAGCCTCCTCTGCCAAATACTCAGAGGTATTTGGGAAATGATGCGCATACTGTCAATATTAACAGGCTTTATGCTCTAAGTAAGTATGAAACAATAAGTATTCAGGGTGATTTTATTACTGACAGGCAAAAGCAGAGCTCACTCTACAACACTTATTATATTATTGGGAAGGACAGCTCTCTAAAAATTACTGAAGCGTCGCAGCATAGCATCAGGCTTAACAGGGCAAATCTTTCGGTTAATTACAGGAATAACTCTCCCTCCTTTTTTGTGAATAACGTTATTAAAGCTCATACAGAGTGGCGAAACTCAGATGCTTCAATCATAAATACCAGGGAGATAAATCAAAAGCTATCCTTTGATAATGCATCACTTTCAAACAATTTTTCGGCACTTAAGGTTTTTAACAAAAAGAGGGTAGAGGTACAGAGTTTAACTACTTACTCCAGGATAAACGAAGAGTTGTCTGTTGTGAATGGAGTTGCTGAGAGAGACTACATTCAGGTTGCAGGAAGAGAGCTTTTCGAAACGAAAAACAGTTTAATGTCTGGCGGGAAAGCCGGAGCTTTTAATTTTGATTTCATAGCCGGTGCTGATTATAAATCGTCTAGGTTAGAGTCCGGGCTAACAATTAATGAGTCACTGCCCGGTGACTCCCTGCAAAACAGGCTTCGGTTAAATGATTTGCGAATTTATTTCTCTCCATCACTGAGGTTTTCTCATAAGAAGATGGTTTTAAATGTGCAGATTCCGGTTAATTACAATTTCAGAAGACTGACTGAATCAGGTGAGTCACTATCCAAAAGCGGAATTTTCCTGAGCCCTTCAATAGGTTTCAGGTATGACCCGTCTAATGATTTCAGAATGAGCATTAATTTTGAGAGGGATTATAAAAAAGGTGATATCGGTTCTCTAAACAGAGGTTATATCCTTACAAATTACAGAAGCCTGAGCAAAGGATCTGAAATGTGGGCACAGGATACGCTTAATAAAGTATTTCTGAGTTTTGTTTTTAACAATGCCGAGAAACTCTCCGGCACATATCTTACATTTCTCTATACCTACAGAGCAACAAACCAGATTGTATCACAGGATTTTAATGATTTAATGCTCTACAGATATATCTTGCCTCTTCCGGTACATAGCGGAGTATTCAGCACAATTCTGATGCACTCAAAAGGTTTTGATGGGGTTGTAAGAAAAGCAACATTATCATCTTCCTATTCAACTTATAATAACAGGCAGGTTCAGGGAGGGGAGATTGTTAAAAACACCACCAATTCCTTTTATCTCAATCTTGCAATGGATATCAGCCTGTGGGAGAATTCAGACCTTAGATACAATGCCGGCTGGACCAATAGTCTTTCAAGAACAAGTAAGAGAAATCAGGAAATTGCTTCGGGCATAATTAATGACCTGAATCAGACTCTTAGTTTCCAAAGTATCATTTATAAATATCTTCAGTTTAAGGTTGAGGCTGAGCACAGAAAATTATTTTCTGCCGGAAGCTTCATCCCTTCATCATTCTTTTTAGATTCAGAAATCATATATAAACGAAACCGTATTGAATTTAGTGTTGAGCTTGCAAATCTTATGAATACCCGTGACTATGCAGTGAAATTTCTGGGTAGTTTCTCAAACTCAGAAAACCTCTATAAAATAAGACAACGAAGCGTAATGTTAAGGGCGAAGTTTTCGCTGTAGGGCACATTGTTGCCTAGCAGGATATGTGAGAATACGCAGATTATCAGTGGTTTAAATTTTGAGAAAACACAATTGTAAAGAATTTTTAAAAGTCTGCTGCTTGATAATCAATTAATTGTTACATATCCTGCCAGGCAGCAAATCTCACATGTCAGCCTAATTTACAACTAGCAGATTATTAGCATTATAAAAATATTCATAATTGATATTTTCTAGAATTAGAAATCGTAAATGAATGATTATGAGCGCAATGTAATTTAGGCTGACATGTGCAGTTTCCGCACCCCTAATTTTTTATAACTTTGAACCCTCATTCCGGGGTAATTGTTTTGGTGTTTATTACAGGAAGTGAGAATATTAATAACATGAGCGAAAAGATAATCATAAAAGGTATTGAGCAGATTGATGCTGCTGCGAGGGAGTTTTTAAGAAAAAAACCGGCGAATCCGGTTGTGGCTTTATATGGAGAGATGGGTGCGGGCAAGACTACTTTCACAAAGGCTTTGTGCCGCGTGCTGGGGGTTGTAGATGGTGTGAACAGCCCAACTTTTACGCTCATTAATGAGTATCGCACAGAAAATGACGATACTATTTATCACTTTGATTTTTACAGGATTGAAAAACTTGAGGAGGCCTTTGATATAGGTTTTGAGGAGTTTATCTATTCGGGCAACCTCTGTCTGATTGAGTGGCCCGAAAAAATAGAACAGATACTTCCTTCCGACACATTGCGGGTGAAAATATCTGTTCTTGAAGATGGTTCGAGAGAACTGAGTTTTTAGTCAGATCTCTGCGGATTTTGGGGCAATATTCTGAGCCGCGCCTTCGTGCAAGCTCTTAGGCCTTAATCTCTAAATTAGTTCTCAGGGTAAAGAAGGTAAGGACGTCTTTGTTCCTTGAATTTTGCCACATCACCGGCCCACATGGCCTTGATCTCTGCGGCAGATTTGCCCTCCTTAATCATTTTGCGTACATAACCCTGACCAATAAGCAGCTCAAAGAATGAGCGGAAGTAATGGTCGTCGAGGTTTAAATTTTTGTAAGCATCAATTACATATTCCAGATTGATTCCGGCCTTGTTAATCTCCTCAATTGAAGGAGTGGTTCTGAGGTCAACTCCGTAGCACTCGTTATTGAGCTGAGGAGGGAACTTGGCACCGGGGATGCTTCTTGGTGTAAATGAGTAGCTGTATCCTTTCATGTTAGGGTGTCCGTACATCTGGAAGGCGTGCGGAGTTCCGCGGCCAAGACTTACAGGAGTAGCCTCAAAATAACATGTAGAAGGGTAGAGGTAGATTGAACGCATATCCGGAAGGTTTGGAGATGGTTTTACCGGAAGCTGATACATGCTTGCGTGTGTGTAGTTGGTACATTTAATAACCTTTACATTACACTGAATTCCGTCTTTGAGCCACTTCTCGCCGTTAATCATTCCGGCAAGCTCACCAAGAGTCATACCGTGAACGGTTGGGATTGGAAGCCAGCCAACGCCGGATTTATACTTCATATCCAGGATAGGGCCGTCTACATAGAAGCCAATTGGATTCGGCCTGTCAAGCACAATCATCTGGACACCGTTCTCTGCACATGCCTCCATCATACGGGCCATTGTTGTAAGGTAAGTATAGAAACGAACGCCAACATCCTGAAGGTCGAACACCAGTACGTCTATGGTCTTCATAAGATCTGCAGATGGTTTGCCGGTGTTTCCCTCGTAAAGAGACTTGATTGGAATTCCAGTCTTTTGATCTACTGAGCTTGATACATGCTCGCCTGCATCTGCATCTCCGCGGAACCCGTGCTCAGGTGAGAGAATTGCAACGATGTCGATTTTTAGCGAAACCAGAGAATCTACAAGATGACTCTTGCCAATGATTCCTGTCTGGTTAGTGAGAACTGCCACTCTCTTGCCCTTGAGAAGAGG
>PHDT01000008.1 GCA_002842695.1 Bacteroidetes bacterium HGW-Bacteroidetes-10
GGAGGGAGAATGTTTATGGAGATAAATGAGGCGTTAGGTGATGAGACAAAAAAAATTCTTTTGCAATATGGCTACTCAGAAATATCTGTAAACAGGGATATTAACGAAAAAGACAGGATGGTGGCCTGTTTGAGGCCATAATTTTTTTGCAGAGGGTAGAAAAAATAATATACATTTGCATTAGAAATTTACGAAGATGAATTATTCGCTTTTAATTACACAATCATGGTGGTGGCACAGGTCTGACAGATTTGTGAGCATATCCATGTGTGTATGATAAGGTAGTAAAAGGCTATTTTATTGACAAATATAAGGGTCCGTTGCTCACGCAACGGACCTTTTTTTTATTTATTATTTCAACATTCATTAACCAAAAAGATTTTCAGAAATGAAACAGAACAGGAAAATCGTACTCTCAGAGAGTGAAATGCCAAAGCAGTGGTACAACATTACCGCAGACATGAAGAATCAGCCCCAGCCACTTCTCAATCCCGGAACAAGGGAGCCTCTCAAGGCTGCCGAAATGGAAGGATTGTTCGCAAAGGAGCTGGTTGCTCAGGAATTCTCTTCTCAGCGATGGCATGATATTCCGGAGGAGGTTCTTGAATTGTACAAGATTTACAGACCCACTCCTCTGGTGAGGGCATATGGTCTCGAGAGAGCGCTGGATACACCGGCAAAAATCTATTTTAAAAATGAGAGCGTAAGCCCTGTTGGGTCTCACAAGCTTAATACTGCTATTCCTCAGGCCTACTACAACAAGGTACAGGGAATTACCAATATCACCACAGAGACCGGAGCCGGTCAGTGGGGGTCTGCAATGAGCGTTGCCTGCCAGCATTTTGGCCTTGACCTGAATGTCTTCATGGTAAGACAGAGTTATGATGCAAAGCCATACAGAAAGGTTGTAATCAAGAGCTATGGAGGGAAAGTTCATGCATCTCCTTCTGCACTTACTGAATACGGTCGCTCACTACTTGCAGGAGACCCGTCAAACAGGGGCAGTCTTGGAATTGCAATTTCTGAAGCCGTTGAAATGGCAGTGACAAATCCCGGAACAAAATACACTCTGGGCAGTGTGCTCGACCACGTACTCCTTCACCAGACTATAATTGGACTTGAGGCCGAGAAACAGATGGAGATGGCAGGAGAGTTTCCTGACAAAATTATCGCATGTTTTGGAGGAGGTTCCAATTTTGCGGGTATATCTTTCCCATTTCTTCGCCACAAACTAACAGGTGATGGAAACTCAAAGGCTGCAGGACTTAAGCTTATTGCTGCCGAACCGGCTGCCTGCCCAAAGCTCTCCAGAGGCAAACTTGAATATGACTTTGGTGATACTGCAGGCATGACTCCGCTCATTCCAATGTATACCCTGGGACACGATTTTGCACCTGAACAGATACACGCTGCAGGACTCAGATATCACGGAGGCGGACGTATTGTCAGCAGGCTCAAGGCAGATGGTTTTCTTGACAGCATTGCCGTGGAGCAGACTGAGGCTTTTGCTGCGGGATTGCTCTTTGCAAAAAGTGAGGGTATAATTCCGGCACCGGAGTCTACCCATGCAATTGCAGCAACAATCAGGGAGGCTCTTAAGGCTAAGGAATCCGGGAAGAGCGAGGTTATTCTGTTTAACCTCTCAGGTCACGGATTGCTTGATATGGCTGCATATGAAGAGTATCTGCCATAAAAAATGTTGTTATTCTCATTAAATTATCCCAAATTTGAAGAGTATAAACAACTTAAACCTAAACATTATGGAATGGTATCTCAAAGTCGTAAGGAATTACGCTGTCTTTACAGGCAGGGCCCGAAGAACAGAATACTGGATGTTTGTATTGTTTAACATTCTCTTTGCAGCACTTGCTTCTGTGCTGGACTGGATTCTTGGTTCCTGGAACATGGTTAGCGGCTTATACGGACTGGCAATGCTCATCCCTTCAATTGCCGTTGCTGTAAGAAGGCTCCACGACATCAACAAGACAGGCTTTTTCCTGCTCATTGGACTCATTCCTGTGATTGGTTTCATCTGGCTCCTCATACTCTTCCTGAAGGAGGGAGATATGGGTGACAACCAGTACGGCACCGATCCTAAACTCTAAAATATGCCCGGGACAAGATTCTTAATCTCCCGGGCTATTTTATTTCCTCTTTTTTATACCTTTGCGCTCCTTATAATTCCACTATGCAATATTTTGGCGAACTGATATCAATAGCGGTTGCTGTCTCCTGGACCTTCACCGCACTCTTTTTTGAATTCGCGGGCAAAAGAATAGGATCGCTCTCGGTGAACCTGCTCAGGCTCTTTTTTGCATTCTTCCTGCTGGGAGGGATGCTCTATTTTACCACAGGCTCTTTTCTGCCGCTTCATGCAGATGCCAGTACCTGGCTGTGGATGAGCCTTTCAGGACTTGTGGGATTTGTTTTTGGAGACCTGTGTCTCTTCTATTCCTACACAATCATCACTGCTAGGTTTGCACAACTTTTCATGACTCTGGCACCTCCCTTTGCTGCTTTTTTCGGCTGGATCCTTCTGGGAGAGAAGCTCTCTTTTATGGGCTTTGTGGGAATGTCGGTTACACTTTTTGGAATAGGCATATCTATACTCAAGAAGAGTCAGCCTAAAAACGGAGACAATACAGTAGTTGCCGGTATAAGTCATATGTCTGTCGTTACGGAATCTCCGGCCGAAAAGAAAAAGAGTTTCGTGGGCAAGATGATGCCCAATGTAGAATTGCATCTTCCAATGAAGGGAGTGCTGCTTGGTGTTGGTGCGGCTCTCGGACAGGGATTCGGAATAGTCCTCAGCAAGGTTGGAATGAACTATTATGCCATCTCTGCAGAGGGTACATCAGTGGTTGAGTATATCCCTTTTGCTGCAACCCACATGAGAATCATCAGCGGAGCGGCAGGATTTGCTCTCATTATTGCCCTTACCGGAAGAATTAAAATTCTGAGGGAGGGAGTCAAAGATAAAAAGGCGATGGTAGTTACATTCCTTGGGTCAATTTTTGGTCCCTTTGTTGGAGTTTCCCTCTCGCTTCTTGCTGTTCAGAATACCAACACAGCTGTTGCCTCCACAATCATGGCAACAACTCCCATTATCATTCTTCTGCCTTATGTGCTGTTCTACAAGAAAAAGGTAACCATGGTTGAGCTTGCCGGCGCAGTGCTGAGTGTGGTGGGTGTTTCGCTCTTCTTTCTTTAAATTATTGTCAAAACAGTTATCTACTGCTGAAACAGCGCTCTTACAAGCTCGGGGATGTCCTTCAGAGCAATTACCTTTATGCCGGATTTGAGCCCTCTCTTTTCAGGACTGTTGTATGCAGATATAAAGATCTTTTTGAATCCAAGTTTTTCGGCCTCGGAAATTCTTCTGTCTATCTGACTCACGGGACGAATCTCTCCGCTAAGGCCAACCTCTGCGGCAAAACAGTATCCCGGCGAAATTGCAAGGTCAAAATTAGATGACAGGATGGCACAAACTACTGCCAGGTCGCATGCGGGGTCTGTTACCTTAAGGCCACCGGCCATGTTCAGAAATACATCCTTGGCTGAGAGTCTGAATCCTGCCCTCTTTTCAAGAACGGCAAGAAGCATGTTGGTTCGTCTTGTATCAAAGCCGGTGGCCGAACGCTGCGGCGTTCCGTAGGCCGCCGTACTCACAAGAGCCTGCGTCTCAATAAGGAATGGTCTTGTTCCGTCCAGCATTGCCGCTACGGCAATCCCGGATAACTCCTCTCCGTGCATTGGGATAAGCATCTCAGACGGGTTCTCAACTTCGCGAAGACCGGTGTTGATCATCTCGAAAATCGCAAGCTCTGCAGTTGAGCCAAACCTGTTCTTGATACTTCTTAATATTCTGTATGAGTGACGGGTGTCGCCCTCAAACTGGAGTACAACATCCACAATATGCTCAAGCACCTTTGGTCCGGCTATACTGCCCTCCTTGGTAATATGCCCGATAACGATGGTTGGAGTATTGGTCTCCTTGGCATATCTTAGAAGAAGTGCGGCACACTCCCTCACCTGTGAAACAGAGCCCGGAGAACTCTCCAGAGCCTCTGAATACATTGTCTGGATTGAGTCTATAACAATAAGCTGAGGCTGAACCTCTTTTGCCTGAAGGATAATATTTTCGAGTAGCGTCTCTCCAAGGATAAGGCAATTTGAGTCATCGCCCCCAAGGCGCTGAGCCCTCAGTTTTATCTGTCTTGTGCTCTCTTCACCGGATACATACAGGGTTTTAAGCGACGGGCTGTGAAGGGGAATCTGCAGTGAGAGGGTAGATTTTCCAATTCCCGGCTCTCCGCCAATAAGTACCATTGAGCCCTGTACAAGTCCTCCGCCCAGAATTCTGTTTAGCTCTCCTATGCCCAGCGAGATTCGCTGCTCCTCAGAAGAGTTAATAGATGATAGTGGCTCAGGCTTTGGACTTCTGCCGGGAATGTGCGAACTGCGTCCCCCGGCGTTTGACGAGCTATCCTTTGTGATAAGCTCCTCCTGCATCGTATTCCACTCCCCGCATGCCGGACATTTACCCAGCCATTTTGCACTCTCATTCCCGCACGATGTGCAGAACCACGCTTTTTTCACTTTGGCCATTCTTGCTCTCTTTTATACTTTACAAATATAATTATCTTTGTCTTAAATGAACTAAACTATGAGCAAACTATTCAACCCCCGTTTAGCCGGCTTATTGCTTTTCCTTGCAACAGCCACAACCTCTTTCTCACAATCTCAGCCGGTCAAATCGCCGTCTGTTATCAAAGAGTTCGACGAATACGCATCAAAGGTTGTTAATGAGTGGAAAATTCCCGGGATGTCTGTGGGTGTTATCAAAGATGGTAAGGTTGAATTGCTCAGGGGATACGGAGTGAGTGAAGAGGGCGGAGCACTTATCACTGAGAAATCTCTTTTTCAGATTGGCTCTGTTTCGAAGTCGTTTACGGCCACTATCATGGCACAGCTTGTAGATGAAGAGCTGGTTAAGTGGGACGATACAGTTAAAAATATTCTGCCCGATTTCAGCATGTATGACAAATGGGTTGAGCAAAACCTGCAGGTTAAGGATATCATGATTCACAGAACCGGCCTGAAGGGGCAGCAGGGAACATATATTCCAAACCTTGGCTACTCAAGGGATGATGTCTATAAAATGCTTCCGCTTTTGAAGCCGGGTTACAGTTTTCGCGGTGCATACGAATACAACAACATTACTTTTATCATTGCACAGAAAATTATTGAGAAGGTTACCGGTAAAAGCTGGGAGGAGAATCTCAGAGCAAGAGTTCTGGAGCCGCTTGGTATGTCTGCGACATCTGCAAATGGTGATGCTTTTGCTGCAGATCCAAATTCAGTTACTCCGCACGATTACGGATATGCAAAAGGTAAAGTTGTTAACGACTCAACCTGGGCAGACTCAGTAAAGGTAAGTCCGTTAAGGGGTGAGGAGCAGGCTCTGCACTGGCTCACAGTTGTAGGACCTGCAGGGTCTGTCAATTCCACAGCAGGAGATATGCTCAAGTATCTCCAGTTTCACCTGAACAAGGGAGCTGTAAACGGAAATCAGCTAATCACAAGAAAAGGAATGAACTACCTTCACAGAGGGCAGACAATAACATCACAGGACTCCGCAAGAACGACTCTCTACGGCCACTGCTGGTTCGTGGAGCAGAACAACAGATACAGACTCTGGTTCCATACCGGTACAACATGGGGGTTTACTACTCTGGCAGCATTTGTTCCAGAACTTAATCTGGGACTGATTGTGCTTGTAAACTCAGATGCCTCATCAAATATGAGATATGCTCTTATGAGAAGGCTGATAGATCTTTATATGGGTGTTCCTTCAAAGGACTACAGCAAAGAGTATTTTGACGAGTGGAACAAGAGCTCCCGCGAATCAATCCTCAAGGCAGCAAAACGACCTGCGCCTGAAAAGGTGGCTGCACCGGAGCTTAATCTCCTTTCAGGTGTTTATGACAAGGGGGAGATTTTCGGGAAGGCTGTTGTAGATATTGAGGGCGGTGATGCATACATAACTGTTGGACCAAAAGGATGGAGACATAAACTCAGCCATGTAAACGGAAATGAATTTTCCTTCCGCAGTGATGGTCACAGATTTTCAGTAAAATTCAAGACAGGCCCCGAAGCCTCACTGGATATTGATTTTGATGGAGGCGAGAACTTTGGAGAATGGAAGAGAATCGGCACTAATAATTTAAAAACCAAATAATTTAATTTTACACAAAATGACTAAAAAAAGCCGTTTTGCGCGTGTCCTCGACACGATTGAAGTTGTAGGGAACAAACTGCCTCACCCTGCAACTCTGTTTTTCATGATGGCAGCACTTATTGCCCTTCTTTCGTGGTGGGCATCTGCTGCCGGACTTGAGGCAATTCACCCTGCGACGGGAGAGGCTGTTAAGGTTAAAAACCTTCTGAGTGCAGATGGAATCAGGTGGATTTATACCAATGTTGAGCATAACTTTGTCAAGTTTCCTCCTCTTGGTCTTGTTCTAGTGATTATGATAGGAATTGGCGTTGCCGAAGGGTCCGGACTCTTTACAGTGCTGGTACGTCAGCTCGTGCTGGGAGCTCCCAAAAAACTGATAACAGCTTCTATTGTAGCTGCAGGTATCTTTTCACACCTGGCATCTGAAGTTGGATATGTTATACTTATTCCTCTGGGAGCAATGATTTTTCATGCTCTTGGCAGGCACCCGATGGCCGGTTTTGCTGCTGCATTTGCCGGTGTAAGTGCCGGATTTGGCTCAAATTTCCTGATAGGCTCGGTTGACCCCATACTGGCGGGCCTATCGACATCTGCGGCTCAGATTATTGATCCGGCAATGAACATCAACCCAATGGTAAACTACTTCTTTATGGTAGTAAGTGCTCTCATGGTTGTATTTGTGGGTACCTGGATTACAGAGAAAATTGTTGAGCCACGGCTGGGTGCATATCATGGAACGGAAAAGCCTCTTGAGATTGAGCAAATTACACCTCTTGAAAAAAAGGGGCTCAAATGGGCGGGGTGGGGCACCCTTTTGTTTATTGCCCTGATGGCTTATACAATTATCCCTGAAGAGGGGCTACTCCGCGACCCTGAAACAGGAGGAATACTTCGCTCACCATTCTTCTCGGGAATTGTTGTAGGTCTTCTTCTTCTCTTTATGGTTCCGGGTATGATTTACGGAATTATTGTAGGAACAATCAAGAACGACAAAGATGTAATCAAGCATATGACCCACTCAATGAAGGGGCTGGGCGGATATATCGTTCTTGTTTTCTTTGCTGCTCAGTTCATCTACTGGTTTAACTATTCAAATCTGGGACTGGTTCTTGCTATTGACGGAGCGGAGTTTCTACGTAATGTAGGTTTCACCGGAATTCCGCTAATAATTGCTTTTGTTTTTCTTGCGGCATTCCTGAACCTTTTTATGGGAAGTGCCTCTGCAAAGTGGGCAATTATGGCTCCTGTATTTATCCCAATGTTTATGCTTCTGGATTATCATCCAGGCTTTACACAGGCGGCCTTCAGGGTTGGAGACTCTGTTACAAATGTAATTACCCCAATGATGAGCTATTTTGCTCTCATAGTTACCTATGCCCAGAAGTATGATGAGAAAAACGGCATAGGTACAATAATCTCACTGATGATACCTTATACTGTGATATTCCTTCTGGTGTGGCTTGTGCTGATCACTGCATGGATGCTTCTTGGTCTGCCGGTAGGATTCGACGGACCTGTACATATGCCTTAATTGTTAAAATTATAAACACAATGAAAAAAATTGTCTTATTTTTCCTGATCTCCTTTGTTGCTCTCTCCCTGTTCGCTCAGGGAGGAAAAAAGCCGGTTATCGGAATCTCTTCCACCTGGGGAGAGGGTAGCTCAGCACAGGCTCCCATAACCTATGTGAACTCTGTAATCAGAGCCGGGGGTGTTCCGGTTGTACTTCCTGTGACAGAAGATCCTGAATTGCTGACTGCAATGCTTGAAAGGGTAGATGCTGTAATTATGACAGGGGGAGAAGATATTGACCCTCTTAAGTGGTTTGGAGAGGAACCGCATCCGGCTCTTGGGGAGGTTGCTCCAAAAAGAGATGCCTTTGATATAGCTCTTATTCGGATGGCTGTAGGTAAGGGCCTTCCGCTTCTTGGAATCTGCAGGGGGCACCAGTTGCTGAATGTTGCCTTTGGCGGATCACTTTATCAGGATATCCCGTCTCAGATGAAGGGGTATTTTGTAAAGCACAGCCAAAAAGCACCGGGCTGGTACGGAACTCATTCAATTATTATTGATAAAGGCTCTCTTCTTAATAAGCAGATTGGGCTTGACAGCGTTGCCGTAAATACTTTTCACCATCAGGCTGTAAAAGATGTTGCTCCCGGCTTCAGGGTTACTGCCCGTTCAAAGGACGGAGTGGTTGAGGCAATGGAAAAGATTGGCAGCACGAAGGTCTATGGAGTACAGTTTCACCCTGAGGTATTTACCTCAAACGGGTATGATACCTTCCTGGGAATCTTCAGGAGTCTTGTAAACGAAGCCTCTATTTACGGAGCTTCGCGTAAGAAAGAATAAGTCCCAGGACTATTGACAGAGACGCTGCAAAGAGCACTCTGTACTGGTCCGGGAGCATAAATGTAATCGTGTGGGCAGGAATCCAGAATAGCGGGATTGTCTTGCCCACTACGAATTTTATGAAACCACTCCAGTCTGTTTTTGAAATAATTACTCCAATACTCTCTCTTGTCTCAATCCATGTGTCGGAAATTCTGTGAGAGGCCATAAACACCGGGGCAAATGTGAGATTCATGATTGCAGAGATGTAGAAGGCAGTGAGAAGCCTTGAGAAAAACGAAGCTTCACCTGTCCACAAAAGACCTTTTGATATTGCCACGTTTACTCCGCCGGTAAAGATTGCGAACATTGCAACAATCATCACACCAAGGATTCCCCAGACAAACATCTTTGCCAGAACACCCTTTACGGCTTTCCACTCACCGGTGACCAGCCTTAAAGCAAGAAATTCACCCATCGTTGAGAGAAGGGCGAATTTCATAAATCCCATTATATATGGGTGCATTTTTGTAATATTTTCAAATGCCTCCCTGGTGGAAGGTATTGCAAGAAAAAGTGATATAGCTGCCAGGAGTGTTACCCAGATAGCGGTGCCGTATTTTGCCATTGATTGTTTTTATGGCAAATATAGCCTTTATCTCCTTTTCTTTCCGAATGAATTTTGCGATTTCTTCCGGCTGTTCTTGCCAAAATACCTCTTCTTTGAAGCGGTTCCGCTGCTTCTTTCGGCTTTCATGTCTGCTGCAATCAGGTCTTGCCAAACCTCATCCTTGCGGGATAAAACCGGTCTTGCCTGAGCATCTTCCTGCTCTCTTGAGTAGTTTCTCTCTCTTACAGGCGCTCTCTCATTTCTCTCTCCCCTGTAACCTCTGTCACTTCTCTCACCTCTGTCGCTCCTGTCACTTCTAACTGCTCTGTCTCTGCCCTCTGACCTGTCACCTCTTGGTGCAACTCTTTCTGCTCTCTCTCCTCCTCCGGCATTCTCTTTCTTCAACTCTCTCGGTGCTCTTTTTGTAACTTCGTGCTCGAGAATATCAAGTTTTTTGCCAATAAGTTTCTGGATGCTTTTTAGAAGCGATCTCTCTTTGTTGTCGCAGAATGAAAGGGCAATGCCTGACATTCCGGCTCTGCCTGTACGGCCAATCCTGTGGACATAACTCTCCGGATCCTCTGGAAGATCGTAGTTAATTACGTGTGAAAGGCGGTTTATATCAATTCCTCTTGATGCTATGTCTGTTGCAATAAGAACTCGTATCTTTTTGCTTTTGAACATATTGAGTGCGGCTTGTCTTGCGCTTTGAGACTTGTTTCCGTGGATTGCATCACTTTTGATACCTTCCAGCATAAGCCCTTTTGCGATTCTGTCTGCTCCATGTTTTGTTCTTGAGAAAACAAGTACAGATTCTTTACTCTCATCCTTGAGAAGATCTACCAGCAGTGGAAGTTTTTCGTCCCTGTCTGCGTAGTAAAGATATTGTTCTATTGTGTCCACTGTTGAAGATACAGGAGTAACTTCAACTCTTACGGGATCCCTTAGGATACTCTCTGCAAGATGCGCTATCTCATCCGGCATTGTTGCCGAAAAGAGAAGAGTCTGCCTTTTTGTAGGAAGCGTAGATACCACTTTGCGGATATCATTAATAAATCCCATGTCCAGCATGCGGTCTGCCTCGTCAAGTACGAGAAACTGCACGCTTCTCAGGTCTACATATCCCTGGCCCATAAGGTCAAGAAGTCTGCCTGGTGTTGCTATAAGAACATCAACGCCTCTTCTCAGGGCGTCTGTCTGCGGGCGTTGTCCAACGCCTCCGAATACTACCGTGTGTACAAGTCCGGTATATCTGCCATATGTACTGAAACTCTCGTCAATCTGAACGGCGAGTTCACGTGTGGGTGTAAGGACAAGCGCCTTAATCTCTCTTCCGGGTCCTCTTCCTCTCTTTTTAAGTCTGCTCTCCTGGCTGACTTTAACTTCCTGAACCGGTTCGTTCTGGCATGAGAGAAATATATTCTGAATAATAGGAATAGAAAATGCAGCCGTTTTACCGGTGCCTGTCTGTGCGCAACCAAGAACATCGTGGTTATTTAAAATAATCGGGATTGCCTGTTGCTGAATTGGTGTAGGGGCTGAATAGCCCGCTTGATTAAGAGCCCGCAATACAGGCTCGATAATTTCTAAATTTTCAAACGTCATTAGGGGCGCAAAGGTACTACAAAATCGGAAACAAACAACTTATCAACAATTTTCTGCCCGATTTTTGCTGCAGAAAAGGTGAAGGTGAATGCGTTTCCTTTGTCTGGTTAATTCTTTGCCTCAATGATTTTTCCGGAAAAGGTCAATAAAAATTGATGAATCTTTTCGAGCCAGCATAACAGGCTCTCCGCTGTTAATCTTAACATTTCTGGCATCGTACACCAACCCTGCAAACCCCGCTTTCATATCTGAATAGTATCCGTCAACCGGATGAGAAAACATCTTAATTATCCAGTTGTATACAAGCGAAGGATCATAAATGGAAAATGGGAAGAAATCCTTGTTGGGAACTCCGGTGCCCGGGTGCCACCTTCTGCGGCTCTCAATATCATAGCTCCCAACTCTTTTCTGCTTGTTGTACCTTCCGCCAATAAGAGAGTAAGGAATATTTACCTCTACCCGCCAGTCGGGATTATCAATGCACACTCCGGCGGCTTCAAGCGCAGAGAGGGCAAATGAAGAGCAGCCGGCACCCTCTTTTTCATATCTTGGCCAGAAGGCTCCGCCATAATAATTGCAGGGAGTGAATCCGCTTTTTCCCTCTCTGGAAAAATTTTCCAGAAATGTTTTGACCCGGAGCGCAGATTCCCTGTTGAGCCTGTATCTGATGTATGCCGCGCCTGTTCCCTTTTTTGAGTAGTGATCCAGCAGGGCCGTAATCTCTTCTTTTGTTTCAAGACGGCCTTTCATTGGAACACCAAGTATAGCGAGCCCTATCTTCTCTTTCATGAAAAGCTGAATTTTTTCACTGTTGGATGTCGAGCGCATTGCAGCATAAACAACGCTGTCAACTACAGGAGATTCAAACTTAATGAGCATGTGTCCTATTGAGTAAGAGTACTTCACAAATCTGGATACAAGAAAACTTGCAATGGATGTCCTGTATAGTCTGGCAGGAGATCCCCAGTCCAGTTTTGAGTATGAAGGAATCGCATAAATTGTGAGTTCATGTACCTTAGCAGTGTCCTGAATATATGGCTCTGCCCCCTGCATTTTTCCAGCGGAAAACAACAGGAGGGAATAAAACAGGAGCTTACCGAACAATAATCTGTTCATGGTGTCCTTTTTGTGTTACTTAATAAAGAAGGATGCCTGGGATCTTTTCCGGAAAACCGGATTATCTTCTGATATTTTTATATTTCTTGCATTATAGTACAGCCCGGGAATTGCCGTTTTAGACTTAGCCGTACCCATTTTTTTTACCGGGACAAACCCCTCTGAGGTTTTATCCGGGTTGATTCGTTGTCTGAGAATCCAGTTAAAAATCATACTGGGATCATAAGTTCTGAGTGGTACGAAATCTTTGTTAACAACACCCTCTCCGCTATGCCATTCTTTCCGGCGTTTGATATCTTTTCCTTTTACCCTTTTTCCGTCATTGTTTCTGCCACCAAGAAGATCCATAGGAATGAGCAGGTCTGCAAACCAGTCTGCTCTCTCAATTATGAAACCTGTGGTTTCAAGTGCAGACATCCCGAATGAACTGCAACCGGCACCTTCATTTTCAAAGAGTGGCCAAAATGCTCCGCCGTACTGGTCCGACGGGGATTTACCATCACTGTTTTTGGTTGTAAACCTGCGGATATATTCAAGAACTCGTTTTGCTGCCTCACCATTTAGAGCAAACTGCATGAATGCAAGTTTTTTCTTTGCAGAAAAGCGATCAATTTTTTTGCGCAGCTCATGACTGGTCTCCATTCTCCCTTCTACAGGAGTGCCAAGTATTGAGAGGCCGACTTTCTCTTTAAGCACCATGTTACGCTGCTCCTTTCCTGAAACACTCGTAATTGATGTAAGAATCACAGAATCACAGAGAGGTGTGCGGAGTTCGATGAACATGTGCCCTATAGGATACTCCTTTTTCTGGAAAAATGACTCGGAATAACTATTGATTGCACTTTTGTAAAGTTTTGAGGGGCTGCTCCAGTCTATAGGTGAGAAAGAGGGTATTACATAGATTGTGAGTTCGTGGGAAACCTCATTATCTTGAACTGTTGCCTCAACCGGAGAAGAGAAAGACAGAAAGAAGACAATTAAAAATAACCTGATATATGCCGCGCCTCGAAACATGGCATAAAGATAGTATTTTTCTGAAATATGTTAAAAAAGCCTTGGCAGAAAGCGCGGAACCCTCTTCTGATACTCCTTGTATTCAGGGTACTTGCTGCTGCTGATTCTCTCCGTAAGCGTGCTGCTTCCTATAAACAGAAGAATAAGAAGGATTGCCCCGGATGCACTCCAGTTGAGCCACTCTCCGGATGCAGAGGCTCCGAAAATATAGAAGAAGACCCACACAGCCTGTTCAGCTGCAAAGTTGGGATGCCTGGACTTTGAGAACAAACCGTCAGAAATAAAACCGTTCTTAAGCGAGCGTGCAAATCTATCCTGATGAGGTGCCGCTCCTTTTTTTTGTTGCTGAAAACTGAATAACTGATTATCTGCTGTAGTTTCAATTATTAAAGCACCAATTATAAGAATTGCGGCAATAATATCTGCCGCAGAAAGAGGAGTATCTGTATACCGGGCAGCAACAAGAAGCGGAGTTGAAAACAAAAGAATAAGAATGTTCTGATATAGCGAAATGAAAAGCAGATTGAAAATTCCAAAACGAATTCGTCCCCGGAGCATTGGTTTTCTTCTCATAATCTCCCACCTGTAATCCTCTTCGCCTCTCCACGGAATCCTGCTGTATCCTCCCTTTCTTGCAAAGTTGAGACTGAGCCTCAAGCCCCATGCTGCAACAAGAATGGTCATTATCCAGATGCGGGGAGAGTCAGGGAAGTTATATAAAACAATTATGGAGTATATGACCGGCATAATACTCCATAGCTTGTCTACCTGACTGTAATTGCGCACGATTTCCGAGACAACAAAGCATATAAGGGCAGTAACCAGCATGACTGTTGCAAGATTGCCGGCCAGATTGATTATCTGGCTGTTCCCATTGAAAAAATCGTGCAGCAGATTTTCCATCAGGCTGTGAAAATTCTGTGAATTTGTTCGTTTGCTATCTCCTGGCAGCTTACTTTTTTGTAAATGTTAACGAATTTGTGCTCACTTTTGAACCTCTCGAAAGCCGACATTTCATCCGATCCCTCTCCCCAGCCTAGTACCTGGCTGTTTTCTGTTTCGTTTCCGTCAGGATCCAGTGTCGAGCCGTCGCAAGTAAAAAAGATATATTTTCTCATAATCGTTTAAATGGTTTAAATTGTAATTACAAGACAATATAGCAAAAAATATTTCAGGCTCCAAGTTTAGAACCTGAATCCTATGCGGATATCCCAGCCGCGGAGAAATTTGTTGAGGTATTCGTTGTAGTCAAGATCGTTGAAAACATCGTGTTTCTGGTATAGAAAACCAGTCTGGAAATATAGACCGTATCCCTTGAATATATTGAAGTCTGAACCAAAATATGCTGCATATGATACACCATAACCTTCGCCCATCTTTGTGCCTGGTGAAAAAGTGTATCCCACATTCATAAGAAAATAGGGAGATATTTTCTTTTCTGTAAAGTTTAGTTTGAATCTTGCATAAAGAGGAATGAGGTATTTTTCGTATTCACCGTCAGTTATGCCTATTCCTGTTCCCGCTCCTACGGTGGCTAGCTTTGAAAGTCTGAAATCATAGTTGAAAGCTGCATTGAAAACGCTGCTTCTGATATCTCCAACGCCAAGGGCATAGCCAACTTCAGCAGATTTTTCGAATACCCTCTCTTTTTGCGCAGAGATGGTAATACTGATGAGCATTATGGAGAAGAGAACTACAAGTTTTTTCATAATCAGAAAGATTAGTTTATCTGTGCCGGTTAACAATTATGAGCGCGGCAATCACCCCCGGAACCCATCCGGCAAGAGTAAGCAGGAAGACAAGAAGGATTGATCCGCAGCCGTAATCAATCACAGCCAGCGGCGGGAACAGAATGCAAATGAGCGCTCTAATAAATGACATAACATACAAACTTAAGAAAAAATTTCTTTTTATTAAATAGGATGTGTAAAGCAGAACTTGGCACCCTCTGTATATGTTGGGTCTATCCAGATTTTACCTCCCAGGCGGGAGACAATCTGTTTTGAAATGGCAAGGCCAAGGCCTGCACCCTGAGTATATTCGTCAAGTTTTTCAAACCTTTCAAAAAGGCGGATATGTTTCTCCTGAGGAATTCCGGATCCGGTATCTGAAATGCAGAAGAGTACATGCCCCATGTCTCTGTCTACAGAGTACTGCATTGTAATTGAACCCTTGTCTGTGAATTTGTTTGCGTTTGTAATCAGGTTAATAAGTACCTGAGAGAGGCGGTGGAGGTCAGTTTTGATAATTACCTCCTGAGAATCAGGGATGCAGATGTATTCAACAGTATCTTTGCGAAGGTGACCGGTTGTCTGGAAAATTCTCTCGCAAAGTTCCCTGAGGTTAACCTCTTTGTAGTCGAGATCAAACTTTCCGGTATCCATTTTTGAGATGTCAAGAATATCTGAGATAAGGGTCAGAAGCATGTCTGAATTCTGAGTGATAACCTCGCTGTAGCTTGAACGCTCCTCCTGTGAGCAGCCGTCATCGCTCAAAAGCTGCGAGAAGCCTACAATTGCATTGAGAGGTGTGCGAATTTCGTGACTCATGTTTGCCAGGAAAGCAGACTTTAACCTGTCTCCCTCTTCTGCTCGCTCTTTTGCCTCAAGAATGTCTTTCTCGTTCTTCTCCAGAGTTTGTCTGAGTTTTCTGTTTTTGCTGTAAAGCCATGCAAATGTGATCACAAAGAATATTAATACAAGTACGGCTCCAATTGCAAACACAAGAAATTTTCTGTACTGCTTCAGCTGCGGATCTTCAGTGTCAATTATAACACTGTTCGCAGGAAGCTGATAATTGAGCACTCCCATTTCGTCAAGTCTTCGTTTGTCGAAACTGTACTCTCCTGAACTCACAATAAAATTAACAGCACTCTTATTTCCTTTATAGTATGCATTAATCTGTTCAGCAATTTTTCTTGAGTCGGCATTGTAAACAGGGACGAATCCGCCTATAGCTATACTTCCTATTCCGGCACCGGTTAGCGAGAACACAGGAAGATTCTTAGCTTGTGAAAAGAGCTCCTGCAGAGAGCTTCCCAGGAAATACTGCCCTTCACTGTTGACTCTCCATGTACCAATAAGAGCTACACTGTTCTCCGGAAGATTCCCTATGCTTCTCTTTACCTCATCCTCTGAGAGCAGTCTGCCGTCAATATATCTGAATGAGATTTCGGGATATATTGAAGACTCCTCTTCAACCAGTGCCTTTATTGATGCTCCCCCGTATGTGTTGTCGGTTATTAGTGCTATTGTTGAAACATTAGGGTAAAAGGTCTTTATAAGACCAATATTCTTGCTTATTTCGTACGAGTTGAGGAATCCGCCGGCGGCGTTTAATGACTTGATGCGGTCTGATGTCCTGACGGCCACCGGTTGCCAGCTTCTGTCAAGTGAGTCAGAAGGAATGTCAATTCCGTTTTCACTTGCGAATGCAGAGAAAACAGGAGTATTCCGGAACATCTGAGCGATTGCTTCGTCCTTTGAAACGAGACTAAGGAAAGTGGCCCATGCCTCTTGTCCCAGAAATACAACAGAAATTATGTTGTCTGCGTTGTGCTTTTTCAGAATTAACTTTAGCTGCTCACCCCAAAGATGGGCCTCTGTCTGGAAATTTTTGCAGCCCATATCCTCTACAAAGACTCTGGTCGCAGGATTGTTCTCCTGAAGCGTCTGCTGAAAAGAGTTTATGAAGTTACTCATCCTCTCAGTATCCGGATTGTAGGATGCTACAATGAGGTATGATCCGTTCTTTACCGAGGAGTTCTCAAGCGGAGAGTGCAGCACGACAGCGGCATGCATTGAGATTGCAGCAATTGTGGTGCAGAGAAGAAGCAGAAGTTTTTTCATAGTTTTATTATCTGGTCGTCTTTCTTCTGTACAGGGTAAATGCCAGAAGTGATATTGCTCCGCACAAAACCATCGTTATTGTCTGAGATCCGTGCGAAATTGTAGCAAATATAACACCTGTTGTCTGAGAAATACCATAAACAGAATAAAGTGCAAGAGAAATTATCAGATGATATGCTCCAATACCTCCCTGAACGGGAATTACCCATCCAAAACTTCCCACCATCATAAGGAACAATGCATCTGCAGCTCCAAGCCCTGAATTTATCTCCGGAAAGGCCAGAATGGTAGCGTAACTCATTAACCAGTAGCAAACCCAGAGAAGAGCCGTATATATCAGAAAGAGCCATTTCTGTGGCATTTTGAAGCCGGAAATAACTCCGGCAAAAACACCCTTTACGATGTTTGTAATTTTGTGCAAAACCGGGTGGTTCTTTCTGTATTTGTAGATAATGTACATAAAGACTGCGAAGGCAAGAAAAACTGCAGATGCAGTAATAATCAGCTCAACAGACATTTTGCTTTGCAGCGACGAGAGAATCTGAGTGTCAATAAAGCCCCCAAAACTATCCCAGAAAAAGATAAGCACTCCAGAAAAAACAGCGCCTAAAGACAACAGGTCAATACTTCTTTCCAGAACTACAGTGCCTGCAACAGTTTCAAACGGTAGTCCGGTCTTTCTGGTAATAACACCACATCTCGCAAGCTCCCCGGCACGGGGAACAGCAAAATTTGTTATGTTCCCAATGTTAATTCCATCCCATGCATCCTTTCTTGAAATTTTCTTTCCAAGCGGGATCATAATCAGCCTCCACCTGAGAGCTCTTATAAGGAACGCAACAATGCTGATAATCATGGCAACCCCTATCCATTTGAAATCTGCCCCTCTGATACCGCTGACAAAATCTTCCCATTTCACTTCGCGAAATGAGAGCCAGAGAAGTAGTGCTGCAACTCCCAGAAGAAGGAGGTACTTAACTGCAGACCATATTCTCTTAAGCGGCAAGTTCATCAGACAATTATTTTATTTGTGTCAGAATCGGGGAAAACAACTGAGGGTTTGAATTCAGAAGCCTCCTGAGGGCTCATCTGTGCATAGGCCATAATAATAACAAGATCACCTACAGAAAATTTATGTGCAGCAGCACCATTAATCCCAATCTTTCCGCTTCCTCTCTCTCCTTTGATTACATAGGTCTCTATCCTCTCTCCGTTGTTAATGTTTACGACCGCAACCTTCTCATTTGCAAAAAGGCCGGCCGCCTCTGCAAGGTCTGAGTCAATGGTTATGCTGCCAATGTAGTTGAGATTTGCCTCTGTTACACGGGCTCTGTGAATCTTCGATTTTAGTATTTCAAGAAGCATCTTATTTCAGTTTAATGTTATCTATCAGTCTCACCTCGCCTGCATGAACAGCTGTACACATCTGAATGCCCTCTGCCTCGTCCCAGTTATTGATGAGTTTTAGATTTAATGAGTTTACAATTTCAATATACTCTACCTTCAGAAGCCCGCTCTTCTCAATTGAAGCAGTGGCTTCGCGAATAATTCCGTCAGGTGTGATATCATCCTGTTTCCGGGGAGACTCTTTATGCAAAATCTGAGCCGTCTTCTCCCTTGCAGCAGACAGTGCATTGAAAATTGCAGGTGCGGCAGCTCTGTGTTCTGAAGTCAGGAGAAGGTTGCGGGAGCTCATTGCGAGTCCGTCTTCCTCTCTAAGGGTAGGGCATGCAATTATCTCAACAGGATATCCCATTTCCTTTGTGAAATGCCTTATTATGGCCAGTTGCTGAAAATCCTTTTCCCCAAAGAATGCACATGCGGGTTTTACAATATCAAACAGACGGGTTACAACCTGGGCAACTCCATTAAAGTGCCCCGGCCTCTTTGGCCCTTCACCATTAGAGTCAAGCCCTCCTAGGTCGAATATTCTGTTATCGGGATTTGGGTAAATATCTTCAATCCCCGGAACAAATACCAGAGATGCTCCGGCCTCCTCCAGTAACCTGCAATCTTCCTCAACGCTGCGGGGATATTTTGCAAGATCATTCGGATTATTAAACTGTGTAGGATTGACAAAAATCGATACTACAACTGTGTTTGTTCTGGTTAGTGCCTGTTTTACAAGGGAAATGTGCCCCTGGTGCAAAGCTCCCATTGTGGGGACGAATCCTGTGGTGCAATCATTTGGCAGAGAGGCAAGAGCCTGATTGAAATCTGCCAATGAATAACTGATGGTCATCTGGTTGAAATTTTTGCAAACCTACAAAAAAATATGAACTTTGCGGATATGAAATCAATATTGGGAATTGGCAATGCACTTACCGACATCCTCGCTGTACTTGAGGATGACGCTCTTCTGAACCATTATCACCTGCCTAAAGGCAGCATGCAGCATGTAGACCGCGAAACCGGAGACAAGATCTGGCAGACACTCAAAAACATGGGTGTACAGCTTGTTGCGGGAGGTTCTGCAGCTAATACAATTACCGGAACAGCGGTACTGGGCATGCCATCTTCATTCATAGGAAAAGTCGGGGATGACGAGCTTGGCTCACTATTTCAGTCAGATCAGGCCCGCAATGGTATAAAGTCAACTCTTCTTAAGGGCAAGGCTGCATCCGGAAGAGCTATGGTTTTTATTACCGCTCCCAATGCTGAAAGAACTTTTGCAGTATACCTTGGTGCCGCAATTGAGATGGGCCCGGAAGATCTCACAATTGATATGTTCCGCGGATACGACTATTTTCATATTGAGGGATACCTTGTTCAGAATCAGGGGCTGGTTCGACGTGCCGTTGAACTTGCGAGGGAGGCCGGTATGATCATTTCGATAGATATGGCCAGCTATAATGTTGTTGAGAGTAACGATGCATTCTTGCACGACATAATAGAACATTATGTAGATATTGTATTTGCAAATGAAACCGAGGCAGAGGTATTTACAAAGAAACCTCCAAGAGAGGCGCTGGATGAAATTGCAAAGATTTGCGATATTGCCATTGTCAAGATAGGGAAGGATGGCTCAATGGTAAAAAGTGGCGAAGAGTATCACTATATTGAGGCCTGGCCTGCTGATACTATTGATGCGACAGGTGCCGGCGATATCTATGCAGCAGGTTTTCTCTTTGCACACTCTCACGGATTGTCACTTAAGGAGTGCGGAGATGTGGGGTCAATTGTAGCAGCGAAAGTTGTTGAGGTTATTGGACCAAAGATTGACATACCTCGCTGGAAGCATGCAAAGCAACAGATAAGGGAGTACGCTGGCCTGCTTCAGTAAGCGGGCCCTCTTCATTAAAAAAGATAAGGCTAAAGCAGATTTTGGGGAAGATTAAAAAAGGCCGTTAAGTTGAGCGTCTATACGGTCAATAACTATGCTTAAATCTTCTGTGCGGTCCTCAAATTTATTTTCATCCACATCAATTATAAGAACCTTTCCGTCTTTATATCCGGAAATCCATTTCTCGTATCTGTCATTAAGGCCGGATAGATAGTCGATTCTTATGCCGCTTTCATATTCACGGCCGCGCTTGTGTATCTGAGAGACAAGATTTGGAATGGATGAACGAAGATAAATGAGCAATTCGGGAGGCTTCACCAGCGAAAGCATTAAATCAAAAAGAGAGTTGTAGTTTTCGAAGTCGCGTGAACTCATTAAGCCCATACTGTGGAGGTTGGGTGCAAAAATTCTCGCATCCTCATATATTGTTCTGTCCTGAATTACATTTATGCCGCTGCGTTCAATCTCAACAAGACCCTTGAACCTCTCTTTAAGGAAGTAGATCTGAAGATTAAAAGACCATCTTTGCATTTCATTGTAAAAATCTGAGAGATAAGGATTATTATCTACCTCTTCATATTTTGGTTCCCATCCGTAGTGTTTTGAAAGTAATTTCGTGAGGGTGGTCTTACCGCTCCCTATGTTTCCGGCAATGGCGATATGCATAAATGGCGTTTTTATAAGTGTGTGTGCATGGTGAATGCTTCTGCAAATTTACAAAAATCTTTTCGTAATTTTGCGGTATGCTAGACACTTTACAACACAGGGGCAGGCGAAGGCAGCTCATCGAACAGTTATCCAAGAAGTTTAATTTCAGCAACGATGTTTTAGAGGCAATGAACAGTGTGCCAAGACATATGTTTCTCGAATATGGACTGGACCACCTTGCATACCTGGACAAACCGCTTCCCATAGGAGCCGGTCAGACAATTTCTCAGCCCTTTACCGTGGCTGTCCAGACCCAGCTGCTTAATGTATCTAAATGGGACAAAGTTCTCGAGATTGGTACCGGATGTGCATATCAGACAGCAGTTCTGGCAGAGATGGGGTACCGGGTGTACAGCATAGAGCGCCAGCGCTCACTCTATCAGCTGGCACAGAAGAATCTTATACGTCTGGAGTATCACTCCCCGCTGCTTTTTTTTGGCGATGGTTTTGCCGGATTGCCCAAATTTGCGCCATTCAAGGGAATACTCATAACCTGCGGAGCTCCAGAAGTTCCTCAGGCATTGCTTGAGCAGCTTGCCATTGGAGGGAGGATGGTGATTCCTGTAGGGGTAGATACACAGCGGATGCTTGTGGTGGAGAGAAAGGGAGAGAATGAGTATGAGACAAGTGAACACGGAGAGTTCAAATTTGTTCCTATGCTTGAGGGGACGGCAAAGTAAGCCCCGGTAAAAACTGATAAACCATTTTAAGATGATACATATAAAAGCTTTTTATTTCAATGACCTGCGTGAATGCAGCTATGTTTTATGGGACGAAACCAAAGAGTGCGTTTTCATTGACCCGGGATGCTATTCCGAAAGTGAAAAAGAGCGTCTTGTCAAATTTGTTGAGGCAAACTCTCTTAAACCAGTAAAGTTGCTCAATACCCATGGCCATTTTGATCATATAATGGGAAATGCTTTTGTTGCAGGAAAGTGGAATCTTGAAACATATATTCATGCTTCTGACAAGCCACATCTTGCCAGAGCGCAGCAATACACAGAGATGTTCGGGTACAAAATTGAGCAGCCGCCACTAAATACAGTTGATGTAACTGATGGTTCGGAAGTAAAATTCGGGATAAGCACACTAAAGGTGATTCACACTCCCGGTCATACTAAGGGCGGTGTCTGCTACTATTCAGAAGATGATAAGATTGTAATTACGGGAGATTCTCTCTTCTCGGGAAGTATAGGACGGACAGACCTTCCCGGCGGAGACTATGAGGAGCTGATGGAGAGCCTGCTGGATAAAATTCTTAAACTTGGAGATGATTATACAGTATATCCCGGTCACGGCCCTGCAACAACAATTGGTCATGAACTGGCAACCAATCCATTTTTGAGGTACGAATAAAACAAATTGTTATGAAACTAAGATTATTGCTCTTTGTCCCTGTACTGGCATTTTGTACGGGAGCCGGAAACTCAGCCGCTGCAGCTGCAGAGGGAGAAATTACCCAGGTTGAACAGGTCGTAAAGGTACCGGCAATTCCGCGAAGCCTGTCGTTTGCAGGAGAGGATGTGCCTCTTAATTACTTTGATGTAAAGGAGGCTATACAAAGGGAGTTAATGGTAATATCTTACTGGCATGCCAGTATAACCTATATTATTCAGCTTAACAACCGTTATAAGGATGAGATTAAATCATTACTTAAAGAGGAGGGACTGCATGAAGATTTCTACTATCTGTGCATAGCTGAGAGTGGGCTTCAGCCGGTAGTTTCACCTGCGAATGCCGGAGGTTACTGGCAGTTTCTGGCCGGAACCGCAAAGGAGTATAAACTTGTAGTGGATGAAGAGGTTGATGAAAGGTACAATATTGAAAAATCAACACGCGCAGCTGCTGCATATTTCAAAAAGGCATATGCTGAGTTTGGTACCTGGACAATGGCTGCTGCATCGTTTAATATCGGTATTAGCAACGTGCGTTACAGAATGAAAGTACAATCGCTCAAAAACTATTATGACATGCAGTTTCCTGAGGAGACAGCAAGATATGTCTACAGGGCGCTTGCCTTTAAAATCCTTCTTCAGGACCCCCGTCGTTTCGGTTTTTACATAGGTGCCGAGGACCTCTACAAGCCGCTGGAATACACAGAGGTGACGGTAAAGGGCAGGGTTGAGAACTGGAGCGAGTTTGCAGCAAAACACAATACTAATTTCAAAATGCTTAAGATGTACAACCAGTGGATTCGCTCAAACAAACTGGAAAACAGGCTTAACCGTACTTATGTAGTTAAAGTGCCTAAGGAAGGTACAAGGGAGCAATAGGAGATTTGTTTATGCAGAATATTGAGGTAAGAGGTGCCAGGGTTCATAATCTTAAAAATATAGATGTAACGATTCCTCGCTACAAACTGGTGACAATAACCGGGTTGAGCGGGAGTGGGAAGTCCTCTCTTGCCTTTGATACAATCTTTGCCGAGGGGCAGAGGCGATACATGGAGACACTCTCTGCATATGCAAGGCAGTTCATTGGTTCGCTTGAGCGGCCGGATGTCGATTCTATTGACGGACTTAGTCCTATAATTGCAATTGAACAGAAGACTACCGGGAGAAATCCCCGTTCAACAGTAGGGACAATTACAGAGATCTACGATTTTCTGCGCCTTCTCTATGCCAGAGCCGCTGATGCATACTCTCCCGTAACTGGGCTTCCCATGATTAAATATTCAGATGACCAGATTGTCTCTCTGATAATGGAGCAGTATAACGGCAGGAAGTCATATCTGCTGGCCCCGCTTGTGAACGGAAGAAAGGGGCACTATCGTGAACTGTTTGACCTTTATATCAAAAGGGGATTTACACAAATGAGGGTAGATGGTGAGATTTGTGATCTTGTTGGAGTAAAACCACTGGACAGATACAAGTCACACTTTATTGAACTTGTTGTAGATAAGCTGCTTCCAGGGCCCGGAAGCGAGAAGAGAATCAAAGATTCCGTTCTCTCTGCTCTTCACCATGGTAAGGGTTCTCTGGCTGTACTGGATATGGAGAGCAAACAGCTCAGACATTTCAGCAAGCATCTGATGTGTCCGGAAAGCGGACTTTCATACCCTGAGCCGGCACCCCATACATTCTCTTTTAATTCTCCGCAGGGAGCATGTCCGCATTGCAAAGGTCTGGGAATGATTGCAAAGGCAGACCTTTCCAAAATTATTCCCGATGACAGTAAATCAATTGCTTCAGGAGGCATAACTCCAATTGGGCCGTACAAAAACAATATGCTCTTCTCTCAGCTGGATGCAATCGCCAAAAGATATCAGTTCTCTGTTCACGACCCAATAAAGGATATTCCGGAAGAGGCCTTTAATGTAATTATTTACGGATCGGACGAACTCTTTAGGGTTGGCCCTTCGCCTGCACTTTCGCAGATGATGAGCTTTAACGGGGTAATTGCAAAAATTGAACAGGGCGAAAATGACAGCGACGAGCTCATGGTAAAGAAGGAGCGCTTCACAGAAGAGGTTAAATGCCCTGTTTGTAATGGTACCCGCCTGAGGGAGGAGTCGCTCAGTTTTAAAATCGACAATAAAAATATTAGTGAGGTATCTTCACTGGATATGGATCTTCTCTATGAGTGGGTAGATCAGCTGGAGGTAAAGTTATCTGCCCGTCAGAAAGCTATAGCTCATGATATTATAAAGGAACTTCGAGAGAGAATCACTTTTTTGCTGGATGTAGGGCTGAGTTATCTCTCACTGGACCGCTCGACAAGAAGCCTTAGCGGCGGAGAGAGTCAGCGAATAAGACTGGCTACACAGATTGGCTCCAAGCTGGTGAATGTTCTCTATATACTTGACGAACCAAGCATAGGCCTTCACCAGAGGGATAATATAAAGCTGATTGCCTCTTTGCGCAGGCTAAGGGACGAGGGTAATTCTGTTCTTGTTGTTGAGCATGACGAAGAGATGATGATGAGCTCAGACTGGGTTATAGATCTTGGGCCCGGAGCTGGAGAGAAGGGTGGTAAATTGCTCTTTTCCGGAACGCCTGAAGATATTGTTAAGATGGATGTAAAGGATGCTCTGGCAAAAAACAGCCTCAGCATTGAGTATCTCAAAAAAATTAGAAATATTGATCCACCGGCAAAGAGAAGAACCGGTAATGGAAAGTTTATTGAGTTAAAGGGGGCGACAGGGAACAATCTTAAAGGAGTTGATATTAAGATTCCTCTTGGTTGTTTTATAGGAGTGAGCGGTGTCAGCGGAAGCGGAAAATCCTCACTTATAAATGAGACACTTATGCCTGTGTTGAATAATTATCATCATAACTCCCTCTACTCGCCGCTTCCATATGGGGAAATCATTGGGATTAATAATATTGACAAGATTATTGAGATAGACCAGGCACCCATAGGGCGCTCTCCAAGGAGTAATCCGGCAACATATACAGGGGTTTTCGGAGATATCCGCAAACTTTTTGTTGAGACTCCTGATGCAAAAATCAGAGGTTTTAAACCGGGCCGATTCTCTTTTAATGTTAAGGGAGGAAGGTGTGAAGAGTGCAAGGGAGCCGGTGTTCAGACAATTGAGATGAATTTTCTCCCCTCGGTATATGTTCATTGCAAAGCTTGCAATGGTAAGAGATATACTCCGGACACACTTGCCGTTAAATACAGGGGAAAGTCTATAAATGATGTGCTGGAGATGAGTATTGCTCAGGCCGTGGAGTTCTTTGAACATATGCCTTCAATCATTCAGAAAATTAAAGCACTGGAAGAGGTTGGCCTTGGGTATGTCACTCTGGGACAAGCTTCAACCACATTGTCAGGAGGTGAAAGTCAGCGGGTGAAACTGGCGGCAGAGCTGGCTAGAAGAGAGACTGGAAACTGCCTCTATATTCTTGACGAACCAACAACGGGTCTTCATTTCGAGGATATCAGAGTCTTGCTGAGTGTTCTGCAGAAACTGGCAGATCAGGGAAATACTGTAATTATTATTGAACACAATCTTGATGTTTTGAGATCTGTGGATTATATATTTGATCTTGGACCGGAAGGAGGCGCCAAGGGTGGAATGATTGTTGCGCAGGGTACTCCCGAGGAGCTGCGCAATAATCCTCAATCTGTTACCGGCTGCTATCTTTAGCAGAAGGGTTAAAAAAATTTAAAATTCTGAAACATGGCTGCAATTAAAGTCTTTTGTGAAAATACCAACTCTACTTTCGACTGCGAACCGGGAACCAGGCTGAGCGATTTGCTCAGAAAAACAGGTTATGTTCCCGACTATCCCGTTCTTGCGGCGATTGTGGATAATCAGCTTAAAGAGCTTAGCTACGAGATTTACGTTGCCAACCATGTTAGGTTCATTGACTATTCACACCCCGATGGTCAGAGAACATATATTCGCTCGCTTAATTTTGTGGTTCAGAAGGCTGTTGCAGATATATATCCTCAATATTCCCTGGTAATAGACTATAATCTACAGAATGGGATGTATGCAGAATTGAGGGAGCTGGACAGAGACGAAGATGGAACACCAAAGGAGGTTCCGCTAAGCGGAAAGGAGATTGAGGCAATTGTAAAAAGAGTAAAGCAGCTTATTGATGAGGATCTTCCTTTTACAAGGCATAAAATAAGGACAGAGGAGGCAGTAAAAATGTTCCGCCGCAATAACCGTAACGAAAAGGCTCTGCTTCATGAACTTCGTGGTAAATTTTTCACAACTGTCTATTTTCTGGATGGCTACCCGGACCATTACTATGGACCGCTTTTAGAGTCAACAGGTGCAATAACCGTTTGGGACATTGAATTTTTTAGCAGAGGATTCCTGATTAAAACTCCTCCTGTGACCAAACCATACCAGCTGGTTAGATCTGCTTATCAGTACAAACTATTTGATGTTTTTAAGGAGTATTCAGACTGGTGCAGCATCTTGGGGGTAAGCGGGGTAGGTATGCTCAACGCAGCCATTCAGAGAGGCAAGGCAAGGGAGCTGATTCAGATTTCTGAAGCGTTGCATGAGAGAAAATATGCTCTTATTGCTGACGAGATATTCAAGCGCCGCGACAAGGTTAAACTGGTTCTCATTGCGGGACCATCAAGCAGCGGAAAGACCACCACATCAAAAAGAGTTGCACTGCAGGCTAAAGTTCTTGGCCTTAACCCGGTTGTTATTGAAATGGATAACTATTTCGTAGACAGGGAAAAAACTCCGCTTGATGCCGACGGGCATTATGATTTTGAATCGCTTGGGGCAATGGATACAGAGTTTCTTAATAAACAACTTAATGAGCTCTTTGAAGGCAAAACAATTGAGCTGCCCAAGTTTGATTTTTCAGAGGGAAGGCGCACCTTTACGGGCCGGACTTTAACACTGGGTGAGAAGGATATTCTCATAATGGAGGGAATTCACGGACTTAATCCGGCTCTTACCAACCATATCCCACAGGAGAGAATTTTCAGAATCTATGCATCTGCTCTCACATCTCTGTCACTTGACGAAAACAATAATATTTCGACTTCGGACAGCCGTTTGATAAGAAGAATGGTTAGAGATAACAGCTCCCGCGGCATGAGGCCTGAAGAGACTATCCTCAGGTGGCCAAGCGTAAGGAGGGGAGAGATAACCAATATTTTCCCATATCAGGAGAATGCAGACATAATGTTCAATTCTGCTCTCATTTATGAACTGCCTCTACTCAAGTATTATGCAGAGCCTCTTCTGAGGAGGATTCCCGCAAACTCGCCGGCATCAACAGAGAGTATCCGCCTGCTTAAGTTTCTTTCATATATAACAGAGCTTCAGCCTTCTGAGATTTCAATAATTCCACCAACCTCAGTAATGAGGGAGTTTATTGGCGGAAGTAGTTTTGATTATTGATTCAAGAGTGATAATCTGCAGATTACCTTGAAATCCAGCTCTCCGGATTTTGTTTTGTCATACCATTCCATAACTGGAAATGAATCACAGAGCTCTTCTCATCTGCAGCCGCAAGGGTGCCAAGAGAATCTCCGGTTTTTACCTTGCTGCCTGCCTTTACTTTTATTTTGTCGAGTTTGCAGTAGAATGTATAGAAATTTCCATGCTGAATTAACACGCATTGGTTATATCCCGGCATAACAAGAACCTGTTTGACAACACCATCAAAAACGGCAAATACCTCTGCATTCAGATCTGTGGCAATATTGACTCCGTTATTAAATGGCAGTTTGATGTTCTTAAAGACAGGGTGGTTGTGCTGGCCAAACTCCTCAACAACTGCACCTCTTTTTACAGGCCATGGCAACTTGCCGCGGTTAAGTTCAAATTTATCCGACAGCTGCCTGTCTGCTGCACTCTCCTTATAGTCAACGGACTTCTTCTCCTTTACAGCCTCTGCCATAATGCGTTCAATCTCCCTGTTTAACCTCTCAACCTCCCTCCGTTTAGCATCCAGTTGTTTTCTTACATCCTTCTCTTTTTGAGTAAGCTGAGTTATGGTGCGTTTTGCCCCCAGTTCATCGTTTTGAAGTTTCTTGAATTCCCGGCTCTTCTGGTCCTGAGCCTTCAGTGAGCTCATTTTCATCTTCTCCAGAGCATTAACCTCGGAATCAATCTGATCTGCAGTCTTCTTAATCTGGGAAGCTCTGTTCTGCATTGAGCGGTTGAACTCCTTGAAATAGGCCCATCTTCTGTAACTCTGGTTCAGGTTTTCGCTGGCCAGAACATACATGAGCCATGCAGACTGGTCACGGTTTTTGTATGCGGTGTATATAAGTTTGGAATACTCTCTTTTAAGTTCACCAAGAGAACCTTTCAGCCTGTTAATTTCGAACTCTTTGCGAAGCATTTCCAAATTGATGGTTTTAATCTCACTCTCAATCTGAGCCAGTAGCTTTTTTCGGTTTGTGATCTTTCTTCTTATAAAGTTGAGATCATTTGTGTTAGCACTCTTTTTCTTTAAAGTCGAGGCAAGCTGAGTATCCAGAAATTCAATTTCCTGTTCAATCTGCCTTTTTTTCTTCTCCTGTTCAGTCACATTCTGAGCAAAACCTGCTGCAGGGAGTAACATACAAAATAATAGAAGTATGAGTAATCTGTTTTTCAAACCAAAAGTGTATTCTTTGTTTTTACTTTTACTATTTCTTTTTTAGCTTTTCTGCCTTCTGTGCAATACCCAGCGACGGATCCAGCTTATCTGCCTGTCCCCAGTACATAAATGCCAGATCTTTCTCTCCCAGGGCAAATAAAACCTCGGCATAGTGATCTAGAATATCTGCATTTTCATTTCCACCGTATACCATTGCCTGTTTAAGAATTGCTTTCGCTTCGACATTCTGCCCCAGTTTATGAAGGATCCATGCGTAAGTGTCAAGGTAGGTTGCATTCTCAGGCTCAAGTTCAATGGTTTTCTTACTCATCTGCTTAGCTTTTTTAAGCTGTTTTCCCTCCTCGCTCAGATAATAGGCATAATTATTCAGGGCTGCGGCGTGATTTGGCTCCAGGCGGATAGTTTTCTGATAATATTTGTAGGCCTCTTTTTTGTTGCCTGCCATATAGTAAGTATCTCCCAGGATAGAGAGGGTTCTTACTGTTGTAGCACTGTCTCCCTTTGCAAGAGGCAGGATGCTCAGAAAAGTATTAATTGCGCTATCTGTCTGATTAAGCTGAAGCTGGCCTATCCCTTTAAGCTGAATAAAGTCAAGGTCCCCCGGAAATTTGAGCAGGGCCGTGTCGCTTTGAGCTATAAGATTCTCCCATCTTTCAAGGTAATATATGAGTGAGAGCAACTGATGCATAGGCTCCCTCTCATTAGGGTAGTTCCCGATGTTTTTTTCAAGAACCTTAAGACCAATGTCTGCTCTAGATGTCTGGACCATAAACACGGCAAATCCGTACGCAACCAGACTATCCTGAGGGTGTGCGCCGTAAAGGTTCTGCATCATGGTGTCTACCTGAGGATAAAACGTCTGGACAAACTTGGGATTTGCAAGAATCTCCTTCATATAGTCTGCCTTAAGCCTTGGATTTACCTCCGTATTTGACATGAAGGGAAACATATATTCAAAGTAGAGGTCATACTGGCCTCTTACACGATAGCCCTCTGCAATTCCAAATGTGGCAGGGATATATTTCGGATCCATAGACAAAGCTGTGGAATAATAAGTCATTGCAAGGGTATCTTTTTGAATACTTGCAAAGTAATCTCCAAGAACTGTTGCAATGCGGGGAGAGGAGTGTTCTTTGGCAAACTCTTTCAGGAATTCAATTGCTTCCGGTTGTTTCTGCTGGCCAATAAGAATGTTGTATCTGGTAAGTCCGGTCGCTTCGTTTTTTCCGCTAACTCTCTCAATATCGTCAAGAATGGCGAGCGCTTTTGGATAGTCTTGCCTTCTTGTGTAAAGATCAATCATATCTATATAAAGATCGCTTCTGGCCGGGTTTGATCTGCGGATATCTTCATAAACTTCTGTAGCCTTGTCAAGCTGATTTGTTGCAGAGTAGATTCTTGCAAGCTGAATTTTGTACCAGTAATTATCCGGGTCAAGCTTAACAGCCTCTGCGGTACTCTTTTCTGCCTTTTTAAGATCTCCCTTTTTGATGTATATGCTTGAAAGGTAGTAATGGGAGGCATCCATTAAAGGATTTTTCTCCAGCAGTCCCGCAAATACCTTTTCGGCAGCGTCAATATTTCCCAGATTGAGTAATCTGAGCCCTTCAATAAAGTTAAAGTCTTTTTCTCTTGAATCCACCTGCGCTGAGGCCGGGGAGAAGAGCAATGTCAATGAAAACAGCAGAGCAACTGAAAGCAGCTGCATTCTGAAAAATGAATTCAATTGGTTGCGCATCCTTACGATTTAAATGATTTACAAATTTAATCAAATAATCACCTTTGCAAATATTAATCCAATGTGCAATTTCTCGTTGGAGATGCAGCAAATTGTCCTTATTTTGCATCTATAAAGAACAGCAATGGCTATCCAAAAGAGAGAATATCCAACACAACAGGCAATCATTGAGGGCTGCATTAAGCGTGAAACGCTTGCCCAGCGCAGTCTTTACGATATGTATGCTCCACGGATGCTCACTCTTTGTATGCGTTATGCCGGTGACAGAGAACGTGCAAAAGATATGCTGCACGATGGTTTTATTACGATCTTTAACAAAATTGAAAGCTACACGGGTACCGGCTCTTTTGAAGGTTGGATGAGAAGAATTTTTGTGAATACAGCTCTCATGTCACTAAGAAAGGCAGATGTTCTGCGTAAAACAGGAGAGCTTGATGATGCCTCAGGAGAACAGAGTCTTGAGCCAAGTGCTCTTGACAAAATTTCTTCAAAGGAACTTATGGAGCTTATAGCATCCATGCCGGAGGGTTTTCGTGTTGTGTTCAATATGTTTGCAATTGAGGGTTATTCACACCAGGAGATTGCTCAGGAGTTAAATATTAGTGAGAGCAGCTCCAGGTCTCAGCTCAGCAGAGCAAGGTCATGGCTGCAGGAGAGGATTACAAGATAATATGATGGAGAACGAATTTGATAACAGGCTAAGAGAGATGATGGAGAGTTACGGCGAAATGCCGGAAGCCTCTTCATGGGATGGAATTGCGTCTTCTCTGGCCGGAAGCAGAAGGAGATTGTGGATGAAGAGGAGTTTTGCAACCGTAGCTGCAGCAGCTGCCGTTGTCGCTCTCTTTTTCATTGCAGGAGGAGATGATATTTTAATTAAACAGAAAATCGAGCCTCAGATAACTGTTGTGCAGAACGCTCAGGAGGCTGTTTCAGACAGCAGTGAGGTACCTGCGAAAGTGGTGACCGTGAGAAGTGAAAGCCGCGCTCTGCATGCAGATGCAAAGGGAAGTATGAGCATAAAACAGGAAGAAGTAACTGTAATGAACCCGGTGGCTGTTGCCGCCAGTGCTGATAAAAATCCGGAATCACCCGTGATAGAGAAAAAAATACCGCAGACAGGAGAGAAGAGCATTGAAATGGTTGAATTTGAAGAGTCGCTTAAGAACCGCCTCGGTAAGAGAGGGAAACCGGTACTTGCTTTCTCTGCAATGCTCTCACCTGCTGCATCAAACGAAGATATAAACTTGCTCTCACTTTCAAACGCAAATCACAAAGATTTACGTTCATCCATGGACCGTGAACAGGTCTCCTTTGACAATGTAAGCGATACCAGGTTTCTGCCACCTCTAACAATTGGTCTTCAGTTGATGTTGCCGGTTGACAGAATATTCTCTTTAGGGACAGGAATCAACTACTCTCTTCTCTATTCAATAACAGAAGAGCATAACCGCTTTGGTACAGACCGCACTGAGCAGACTCTCCATTATATTGGTGTACCATTGTTCCTTCAGATTTATCTTTATAAAACTCCAAAGCTTAATCTATATGCAAATACAGGAGTAACTCTTGAAAAGGGGCTTGCTGTAAGATTCAAAAGAACGGGATCACTTCCTTCAGACGAAATTATGAGAGTTAGTGGTTTTCAGTGGTCAATAGGATCTGGACTTGGAGTTGAATATATGATAGGCAAACATACCGGATTATATGCAGATCCTCTGCTTACTTACTACTTCAGAAGCAATCAGCCTATGAATATCCGTACAGCCGAACCTTTGCAGTTCCGTATGGAAATTGGATTCAGATATCGCTTTTAGTGCATTTTTTGTACCTTTGAAAAAATTGCATATCCATTGCCTTCAACAGCCGTAGTTATACTAAACTGGAACGGGAAACACTATATAGAGCGTTTCCTTCCTTCGCTTGTCGCTCTGACTAAAACCCCGGGGGCCTTTATCGTTATTGCCGATAATGGTTCTTCAGATGGCTCTGTCAGCTGGGTGAAACATCACTACCCTGCGGTTAAGATCATTGAATTTGACAAAAATTACGGTTTTACCGGAGGATACAACCGGGCTCTGTCAATGATAGAGGCAGATTTTTATGTACTCCTCAATTCAGATGTAGAGGTTACTCCCGGATGGCTGGACAGGATGCTGGAGGGATTTGAGGCACATCCGCGGGCAGGCATCGCTATGCCTAAGATACTCTCTGCATTTGAGAGAGACTATTTTGAATATGCAGGTGCTTCTGGCGGATATATTGATGTACTTGGCTACCCTTTTTGCCGTGGGCGGATTCTCTCTCATATTGAAAAGGATTGTGCTCAGTACAACAGGGATGTTCCGGTCTTCTGGGCTTCAGGAGCAGCAATGATGGTGAGGTCCGGCTTATACAGAGACCTTGGCGGGCTGGATGACAATTTCTTTGCACACATGGAAGAGATTGATTTCTGCTGGAGAGCTCAGCTTTCCGGAAGTGAAGTCTGGGCATTTCCCGGCTCGGTTGTTTATCATGTAGGGGGCGGAACCCTCCCCAATAACTCTCCCAAAAAGCTCTATCTTAACTACAGGAATAACCTGCTGATGCTATACAAGAATGTATCATCAGGCTGGTTATTGCCGGTGCTTTTTGCCAGAATGTTAATGGACGGACTCTCTGCTATTGTCTATTTATTACAGGGGAAACACGGTTTCTTCAGGGCAGTTCTGAATGCCCACAAAGACTTCTATGAAATGAGAAGTAAAACTGTACGCACCGGCAGAGCAGAAAATGCAAAACCAAAAGGAGTTTTCAGAGGCCTTATAGTTTTGTCATTCCTGTATCATCTTGGAAAACCAAGGTTTATTGATATTGCTCCGGGTGTTGAGAGGTAACTTCTCAGGCCAGAATCTCCAGAACCTTTTCCAGTTTTGTTCCCCTTGATCCCTTTATGAGAATTGTATTTCCCCTTAAAGGATTCTCCTCAAGGAATTCCCTTAACCTTGGTGAATCATCAAAGAAATGTCCCTTTGTTTCATAGAATTTATCTCCGGCTGCTGCATTCCTGAACTCTTTTCCTACAAAAAAGTAGTATCTGATGTTTATTGATTTGGCAACCGCAAGAATTCCTGCATGCTCCTTCTGTGAGTCAGCCCCAAGTTCCAGCATGTCTCCCAGAATGACAACCTTGTTTGCTGCCTCCATCTGGCGAAAATTCTCCAGGGCAGCGCTCATACTTGTGGGATTTGCATTATAAGCATCAACAATGAGCAGGTTCTCCTTGCCCTTCATCATCTGGGAGCGGTTATTTGAAGGGATATAGTTCTCTATAGCAGCAATTGCGGCATTTCTGTCTGTACCGGTAAGCTCAGCGGCGGCAAGGGCGGCCATAACATTCTCGGCATTGTAAGAGCCAACAAGACGGGTATTAACAACCTTCCCGTCTTCAAGCGCAATCCTCAGGAATGGTTGCTCAGGAGAGGCTGGCAGAATTGTTGCGCCAGCATAGTTAAGGCCATACGCCACCTTGCGAAGATCTCTTCTTTGACCAATCATTTCACACAGATGTGGATTGTCAATATTGTAAAGTGCTGTTGAACCCTTTTTCTCAAGGAAATCGTAAAGTTCCCCCTTAGTCTTTTTTACCCCTTCGAAAGAACCGAATCCCAGTAGGTGCGCCTTACCAACATTGGTTATAAGCCCCATATCAGGTCTTGCAATTTCGCACAAGTCCCGTATTTCGCCCGGTCCACTTGCTCCCATCTCAACAACTGCCATCTCTGTAGAAGAGTCCATTTTAAGGAGAGTGAGAGGTACGCCAATATGGTTATTAAGGTTTCCTGCAGTAAATGCTACCTTGAATTTCGCTGATAGTACTGCCGATATCAGCTCCTTTGTTGTTGTTTTTCCGTTTGTGCCGGTAAGTGCAAAGAGCGGAATTGCCAGCCTCTCCCTGTGATATCTCGCAAGCTGCTGCAGAGTGGTAAGCACGTCATCAACAATTATTATATTCTCGCCGGCTACATCTGCTCTGTCTGCAACACTCAGAGATGCCCCCTTTTCTATTGCGGCAGCAGCAAAATCGTTACCATCGAAATTATCTCCCTTTAGTGCAAAAAAGATGCATCCGGGTTTGATTGCCCTGCTGTCTGTTGTTACTCCTGCAGATGCAGTAAACAGACTGTATAACTCTTCAATTTTCATGATTATCAGATTTATTTTTTACCGGTAGATCCAAATCCCCCTTCTCCTCTTTCGCTCTCGCCCAGTTCATCCACAGCCTTCCATTCAACTCTCTCAAATTTTGCAACAACCATCTGGGCAACCCTTTCTCCCGGATTCAGGACAAACTCCTCATCAGATAGATTCACCAAAATAATCTTAATCTCTCCTCTGTAATCTGCATCAATAGTTCCCGGACTATTCACGATACCTATGCCGTGTTTAGCGGCAAGACCGCTTCGAGGCCTTATCTGAGCCTCATAACCCTCAGGCAGCTCAATGTGAAGACCTGTTGGAACAAGTATTCGTTTCAAAGGGCCAATAACTATGCTCTCAGTAATGTTTGCCCTCAGGTCCATTCCTGCTGAATGAATAGTCGCGTAGTTGGGAAGTTCGTTTGACGACTTGTTTAGAATTTTAACTTCCATATGGTAATCTTTTCTGTTTTAAGGTAAATGAAAATATAGATGATTATTAAAAGTGAGTGAACAAGGTACTTTTGCACAAGACTTGCATCTTTTACCAGCATTGATAGTGCATAAAGAACCACGCCCGAGCCAACAAAGATTGTTATTCGCTTCCAGTTGTAGGGAATCGGATAGTAACGGTTTCCCATCCACACACTCACAATGAGCATAATGAGGTAGCTCACAAGGTGTCCCCATGCGGCTGCATGGTATGAAAACAGAGGCATGAAAATCATATTGGCAGCAAGTGTTACAGGAAGCCCTGCTGCAGTTATGTAGATTGCATATCTGGTCTTTCCTGAAAGTTTGTACCACATAGATACGTTGAAGTTCATTCCAAGAATTACATAGGCCATGAGCATGACAGGAACAATGTCCATACCTTCGCGGAAGTCCTTGCCCAGTATCAAAGCCACCACATCAATAAAGAGGGTAATCCCCAGGAAAACAAGTATGCTGAAAGCTGTAAAATGCTCCATTATTGTAGCATAATCCTCTCTGGACTTCTCCTTTCCTGCCCTTGAAAAGAAAAACGGTTCAGATGCATATCTGAACATCTGGATAAAGAGCATCATGAGAGTTGCAATTTTTACCCCAGCCTGGAAGATTCCCAGCTCTGAGCTCCAGTCAAGACCTTCGGGAGTAAAGAACCTGAAGAGAGGCCTGTCAATGGTATCGTTAATAATACCGGGAAGCCCGGCCACCATTAGTGGAAGTGAATAGAGCATCATCTGCTTCCATAGCTTTGGGGTGAACCTGAAACTGATTGTCGAGAGGTCTGGAATAAAAAGCAGGAGCGAAACAATTCCGCTCATAAAGATTGCGAAGATAATGTATGTAAAGTCCGGAGTTGCAGAAATGAAGTTAAGTAAAAAGGTATCGGGATGCGAAACGATGTATTTGGGTACCCAGAAAAAGAGAATAAAATTGAAAGCAGTCTCTGAAAGGATTTTAATTGTCTTTAGAAGTGCAAATTTGGAAGCTTTGTGCTGGTAACGGAGCCTGGCAAAGAGGATTGCAGTAAAAGAGTCTATTGCCAGAATACTGCCAATGTAAATAATAATGTAACCATAGCCGTCAAATTCCATCCAGGAAGAGATGTCCTGTGAGAATACCACCATTGAACCAAAAAAGAGGAGCGCCAGAATTCCAACAGTAAGGAGTGCATTAGAAAAGACATCAGATGGCTTTTCATGCTTGTTTGCGAAATTAAAGCAGCCGGTCTCCAGACCAAGAGTAAGCACAACCTGAAGAATGGCAATGTATGCAAGAAACTCTGCTGCTATCCCGTAGCTTCCGGTTGTAAGCATGCGGGTATATATGGGGACAAATATGAAGTTGATGATTCTGGCAAGTATGGTGCTTAGTCCGTATATTACAGTTTCACCTGCCAGTTTTTTCAAAAGATTTCCACTCATTGGTTTAGGTTGGTTTTAAAACTATTATCAGTTCTCCAGAGATTTAGGTTTAAACAACAGCAGTCCAATATTGAACTGCGGATACCACTTAACATCTCCGTTCTGGTAGTAAGAGACAGACAAAGATACGGGTCCTACGGGAGATTGCCATACCGCTGCAACATTTCCCATAAAGAATCCTTTTGGAAATATCCCTGTGAAACTTCCTGTACCGTCACTATTTTTGACAAGAGAACGATATGGCTGAAAATAGGAGACCTGAGTATTTAAAAACACGCTGTTTGAAACTCTTATAATTGGGTTAAGACCGGCAGCTAAATAGGACGGTGCTCTGTAGTCTCTGAGCAACAATGTCTTGCTGTGTGGAGTTGGCTGAAACGCAGGCAATGCAATGAGTGTAGAGATATAATCTCCAAGAACAATTTTATTGGAAAAGGTTATGTCAGCAATTGTTCCAAGGGTAAACCAGCTGTTTATCTGATGGTATATTTCTGAGTAGAGTCTTGCCTTAAGCCTGTGGTTAATGACATGGCTTGTTGGTGTCATTTCTGCAGAGGTGCTGCCCGGTGTGTAGTCAGAAGACATAAAGGCATATCCTGCACTTATACGCTGATTCATCCCCGCGGTTGGATATATTCTGTAGTTAGTGGTATTTCTTTCAAGGATAACCGATGGTGCAATTATTGAAATACCGGTACGATCCGGAATATCGTAAGATGTGAAGTTGTCTGTGAGATAGTAGATGAAATTATCGCGTCCTACATTCAGTTTGAATTTTCCCATTATACTCCTCTCCAGGTTAATTGGTGTGCCTACCTTAAGAGTGAAGAACACCTCTGTCTCTTCTATGCTGGTTGGAAGCCTGTCCGGATAGTATTTTGTCTGGCTTCCCCGGAAGTAGTCGAATTTATGTGCAGTTACTGAGGCTTCGTAAAACACAAGAGGTTTCACGGAAAAGTCCTGGCGGAAAGATATTGTTCCACCTGTGTAAAATCTGCCAAGATCGATATCCAGAGAAGCTCTCCACGGATATAGTCCAAATTTTCTGTAATCCAGACCAAGATAGCCCTGATTAAGTGAAGATGATGAGATATTACCTCCAATTGCAATTCTGAAAGGAGGTCGTTCTGAAACCCTGAGATATAGGTCAAAAAGGGAATCCTTATTCATTCTTGCAGTTGGGAAAAAAGTGTTAACATTCCCGGATGCAACAACCCGAAAGTAGCCTCTCTTAATCATCTCGAAATTCACTTCACCTTTTCTGTGGCTTCGGAGGGTATTTGTAATGAAAGTCTTTTTGCTATCCTTAAGAGTGTCAGGCGAGAAATAGATTTTGTCAAAAATTAACTGCGGGCATTTTTTTCTGAATTCCAGTCTCATCTCTGCCAGCTCTTTTGCACTTCTGCGGCTTTTAACCCTCTCTTTGATTTCATCCATATGAGACATAGCCAGGTCGTATCCTTTCTGCACAAGCTCATCAATGCGTTCAAAGTCCATCAGCCCCACACCCGGATATAGCTGGTCCAGCAGAATGCCCTTTTCACGCGGGATATCATAATTTGTCTCTACCATCATCATGTTTTCAATCTGAGTCATCAGATCTTCGGAGTCGGGTTCAGTGGGGTTGGAAGAGCATTTTGCCCCGATAATGTAGCCGGGGTTAAAGTCTTTAACCATAACGTCCCACGGAAAGTTATTATAAAAACCACCGTCAAACATGAGTACAGAATCAATTATGATTGGTTTGAAAACAAACGGGAATGTCATGGAGGCCCTGATAGCCTCTCCGAGACCACCCTTTCTTATCACATAAGGCTTTTTATTTGCAATATCTGAGGAGACGCAGCGAAAAGGAACCATCAGCCTGTTAAAATCATACCCTGCAGCCGCAGATGACGAGGCAAAGAGCTGTATTAGTGCAATATCCATTGGGTAAGGAGAGATAAGGCTGGTAGGAAGATTATAATTTATTGACCTCTCCTTAGTATTTAGTGAGAAGGTTGCTCCAAAGAGCTCGGGTACAGGATCTCTTCTGTAGACATAAGTTGCAAAATTTCTTTCAGATTCCCCCTGCTGCCAGGAGTTGAAGTCTTCAGACCGGAAGAGAACTATCATCTCATCGGGAGTAAGTCCAATGGCATAAAGCCCGGAAATAATTGAACCCATAGATGTCCCGGCGACATAGTCAACAGGTATATTATTCTCTTCAAGTGCTTTGATTACTCCAATATGAGACAGACCTTTTGCGCCACCCCCGCTAAGCACAAGTCCCACGCTCTGAGCACCCGCACCCCAGGAGATTGCCGCGAGAATAAAAAATATGATAATCTTTTTTCCTTGCATAATAGGGGTAATTGAGGTATTTTTGTCCTCATTACAAAGGTATTAAATTTTGAATAAATCTTATAACTTAATCATATGAAGAACGGAATTTTCAACCTTCTGATTATCACATCCTTGCTAATTGTTTCCTGCAAAGGAGGCAAGCAGGAGGAGGGTGTAGATCAAACTAAACAAGAAGACACAACTATTATGACATCAAACCTTGCATTTAATCCTGCCGAACTTCCGGCATCACCTGTATTCGATATCGAAACTACAGCAGGCACTATTCGTGTAAAACTTTATGAGGAGACCCCTCTCCACCGTGACAATTTCGTAAAACTTGCTTCTGAAAGATTCTACGATGGTATACTCTTCCACAGGGTTATCCGCGGATTTATGATCCAGACCGGAGATCCTTTCACAAAAGATCCCGGTGCGGCATCTCAGTATGGCACCGGTGGGCCGGGCTATACTATTCCTGCAGAGATTCTTCCTCAGTTCAAGCACAAAAAAGGGGCTCTTGCGGCTGCACGAAGGGCAGATTCTGTAAACCCTCAGAAAGAGTCGTCAGGATCTCAGTTCTACTTTGTTGAAGATGCAGGAACTTGCGCTCAGCTTGACGGACAGTATACTGTATTTGGAGAGACAATCTCAGGACTGGAGGTTGTGGATAAGATTGCTGCAGAGCCAACAGGTCCGCGTGACAGACCTGCAAACGACATTAAGATAATCTCAGTAAAACCTGTAATTGAGTAATCTCTGTTGCAGCAGATGAATAATGGCGGCGGCCGCATAAAAGCACTTCTGCTTTTATGCGGCCGCCGCCTCATTTATTATATGATCAATAAAATCTTATTCCTTAGATCATTTACTTCTTAGATGACTTGTCCTTTCTGCATCAGCTCCTTCATCCGTTTTGCCATGTTGTTTGCAAACACGAATTCATTCAGCTCAGGATTATCAGATGTCAGAATGTCGTTGCTATTACCTTCCCACACTTTCTCTCCTTTGTGAATAAATGAGACCTGGTCTCCAATCTCCATAACCGAGTTCATGTCGTGAGTGTTCACGATTGTGGTTATGTTGTACTCCTGAGTAATCTCAGCAATGAGTTGGTCTATAAGGATTGAGGTGTGAGGATCAAGGCCTGAGTTTGGTTCGTCACAGAAGAGGTATTTTGGATTGAGGGCGATTGCCCTGGCAATTCCAACCCTTTTCTGCATTCCGCCGCTCAGTTCGTTGGGGTAGAGTTTATTTACATTAATGAGGTTAACCCTCTTGAGACAGAAGTTAACTCTTTCCAGTTTCTGTTCGTTGCTCCAGTCAGTGAAGAAATCCATTGGAAACCTGATGTTCTCTTCTACTGTTGCAAAGTCAAACAGCGCACTTCCCTGGAAAAGCATTCCAATCTCTTTTCTTATCTCCTTTCTTCCGTTTTCGTCCAGCGTGCTGAAATTTACATCGCCGTACCATATATTGCCGCTCTCCGGATTGTGCAGTCCAACAAGTGACTTCAGAAGCACTGTCTTTCCGGAGCCGCTCGCCCCAATTATCAGAGAGCATTTGCCCGGCTCGTAAGAGATAGAGATGTCTTTCAGAACCTGTTTTTCTCCAAAGAATTTATTTAGTTTTTCTACTTTAATCATCTTATCCGAGCATTAATTGAGTGATAACCAGGTTGGCAACGAGAATCATTACTGAACTCACCACAATAGCCTTTGTGCTTGACTTACCTACTCCAAGCGATCCGCCAGATGCATAATAGCCATAGAATGATGAGATGCTTGTAATTACATAGCTGAATACAGACATCTTGATCATACTGTAAAAGATATAGTAGGAGCGGAATGCGTAGTGCAGTCCGTCTACATACTGGCTCATTGTAACAATGCCGGTAATGAAGATTATCAGTGCTCCGCCCACAAGCCCCAGCATAAAGCTGAAGAGCATCAGCAGAGGATTAAAGAGGGTAGCTGCTGCAATCTTTGGCAGAATGAGGTAATTTGCGGAGTTAACTCCCATCATGTCCATTGCGTCAATCTGTTCAGATATTCGCATGCTTCCAATCTCGGATGAGATATTTGAACCTACTTTTCCTGCAAGAATAAGTGCAATCATTGTAGAACAGAACTCCAGCACAAGACTCTCTCTTGCCATGTAGCCAACATACATTTTGGGAATAAAGGGGCTTTCAATGTTGGAGGCTGTCTGGATAACGATTACCGCACCTATGAACACCGAAATGACTGCGACAATGGGAATCGAATTAATCACCAGCTTCTCTATGTCTGTAAAGAACTGTTTGAAGAATATCGACCTCTTGTCCGGACGGGTAAATACTTTTCTCATGAGAAGAAAGTACCTGCCGAGTATTTCAAGGGTATTTTTCATGTAATTTGTTTTGCTTTCGCAAAATTACCTAAAAAATGGCTAACCTCACACCTGCACTTGCATTAATTCCAAAACCCCAGAACCCTCTGAAGCTGTTCATGGTGTGGTCGTACCCATCTTTTCCTCTTTCGATGTACTTGCTGTTTAGCATGTTGTTTACACTTCCAAAGAAAGTTGCCTCAAAACGGCCGAACTTTTCCATCCATGTTAAACCTGCATTTGCTACATGATAATCTGGCAATCTGAGGGAATTGCTCCTGTCGTCTGCGTTTTGTCTGCTTATTGGGTCAAAGTCTGCATACAGGCGGGAATTCCAGCGCCAGTCTGCATTCAGCCTTAATTGTCTCCACAATTTAATGTCTGCAAAGAGTCCCGCCTGAGTCTGCGGAGCGTCTCCCACTGCAAGGCCGTCGCTGTATACATTTATTTGTCCCATCTCAACTCCTGAATAGTTGTCGTAAATAATTGCTGAGACATCGTTCTTCCACTTCCAGCTCCCGATTGATCCGTAAGCTCTCAGTTTCAGCCAGTGCCAGGGGGTAAATTCTGCATCGGCCTCAATACCAATATGCAAAGCATCCAGCCCCTGCACCATGTATCTGTGTGCAATATTGTCAAACTGTTGTTTATAGGGGTCGGACATAATAGTTTTGTTCTTCCAGTATGCAGCATATGCTGTTGCTTCCACTGATCCCCTGTCAAAAATGAACCGGTAACCCAGCTCGCTGAGAATATTCTTCTCGTTCTTTACTCCTTTTGTTATTTCATTGTTCCCGCCTGAGAAAAATACATCAGAATAGGGAAGGCGGCTGTAAATTGCAGCATTCAGATAGAGAGAGCTGTTGCGGCTTATTTTGCGCAGGGCGCCTCCCTTGATGCTGTAACCGGCGGCGGTTGCCACATCGCTGTGGTAATCGTTTATGTAGTTGTATTTGTCCCATCTCTGATTGGTGCTTCCCATTGCGGAGGCGCCCAGTCTCACTTCCCACTCCTCACTGCTGTAGTTTGCCATTGCATAGGCAGTCAGGTGGCTTATGATTTTGCCGTTATCTGTACGGATATGATCTCCAACTACTTTGTTTGTATTCCTGCCTGCAAGACCGGCCAGTGACTTGCCCTCATAATCTTCAAACCAGAAATCGCCTCCCAGAAGGTCTGTGATTAACTCCTTCTCCCATGTAGAGTAAAACTGATAATGGAGCCCGGCTGTGTATGTAATTCCGTTATTCGCCTTATAAGTTGCATTGCTCTTGAATCCGGTCTGAGTGTGTCCGGCAAGGTAGTCGGTCAGGATATTGTACGAAGAGCCGTCGGTTCTGCGGTTTACTGCAATAGCAGTATCCCAGTCTATGTACCCGTCCTTTTGAAAATCAATCAGCCTTTTAGCATTTGACTCAGACCATCTGCCTCCGCCGTTTCCTACCGAAACATAGGCTGTGTTTGAGAGCTCAAAACCGTTACCGGAATTGTAAAAATGATGAAGGGTAACGTAAGGTTTGTGGTAAAAATTCTCACTTAGGTTAAATGGTACTCTTTTAATTTCAGATGAGCCCTCAGAAACCGGCATATTTCTGTAACCCCAGTTTTTGCTGTAGCCGAGTCCGTAAACATCAACCTCTGAGGCACTCAGCCTTGCGCTTCGCTGCTCATGCCTTTCCGGCGAACCCAGTGCTGTAAGAAGCAGCGAGTGGCGGTTGTTAATCCGTTTGCTGATGTTAACCATATACGCCCATGAGTTCACATCTGTCTGCTGAACATACCCGCTGCCAAAAGCATAAGAGGCCATGGCAGAAACAGCCCATCCGCCCTTTAGCTTTCCGCTGTTCATGCTGACAAAGCTTTTCCCCTGACCATAGCTGGTATAGAAGAGACCAGCAGATGCCGATGCCTTTGTCTGAGGAGTTGTTGTAATGATGTTGATAGTTCCGCCCACGGAGTTGTCTGAAAGCATTGAGCCCCCAATTCCTTTCTGCACCTGTATGGTGTGAGTTGCATCTGCAAGCCCCAGCCAGTTGTTCCAGAACATGTTTCCGGTAACGAGTCCCGAAACAGGAATCCCGTTAAGCATTACAGAAATGTTCTCCTGTTTGAATCCCCGGATGTTTATCCTTGCATCTCCATAGCTGCCACTTTCGCTGGTTGCATAGATGCCGGGAATATCCCTTACGAGCTCGGGATAGGTGCTCCCAATTGCACGCCTCTCAATTTGCTCCCTGTTAACGCTTTTAAGCCTAAGCGGGCTCCTCCTTTCGTTAAGCACAGATGCCGTAAGAACAATCTCCCTCAGGTTTGCCTGAAGAGTACTGTCCTGCCCGGAAACTGCATAAACAGTGTCAGGAGACAAAATCTCCGCATTGCCTGAAGATGGCATTTCCAAAGGATTTTTGGCCTGAGAGTTTTCTGCTGCTGAATTAGCTTTTGCTGAACTGATTTCTGCTGACTCGGCTCGCGCCGGCTTTACAGCTGCTGCAGATACCTGAATTGACGCTCCGCCCAGGAGCAGAAGGGCAATGCCACCGGCAATGACCCTTGTGTAGAGTATTGTGTTGTGTTTCATATTTTCTTCTTCCTTCCAGACTTTAACTGTCGGTACCGTAGTTACAACGGTTCTGCCATTTACGGCTCGCGGACTATACCGCCGATCGGGAATCACACCCTGCCCTGAAGATTTTTTAACGGCGGCAAAGATATACAAAAAATATTTCCCGCCAAATTGCCGGTCGCAGGTCGGAATGCTGAAGCGCAGGGGTGCCTTGCCTCAGAGGTAAAGTGTCAAATATTTGTAGGTTAGCATTTTATGCAATTTTCAATATTTCGCTAAATCCTTGTTTATTAATCATTTGACACTTTACCTCTGAGGCGGCGGTGTGGCTCTTGGACTGAATTGTGTTTAGATGTTGTAATTTCAAACTTATTTTGTAGCTTTAAATCAACTTTTTAAAGAGGCGGAGGATTTTTATGAGAAAGAAAAGAGTTATCACAGATGTGGGTATCTACCATATCTATCAGCAAGCAAATTCAAGAGTAATTATTTTTTATGATGATGAGGACAGAACTCAATTCTTAAGGCATGTAGCAGAAAGCTCCCGGTTATATGGTGTATCTGTATATGCTTATGTATTAATGGATAATCACTGGCACTTGCTTGTTAAAGCCACATATCTAACCGAATTTGTGAAAAGGTATTTGTTGACTTATGTGAAATGGTACAATAGAAAGTATGGAAAGAGGGGGAATTTATGTAATGGACCATTTTCCAGTTCTCCAAAATCATCAATTCAAAGTATTGTAAACTGCATTTGTTATATAATTAACAACCCGGTTAAAGCCGGAATTTTTGACAAGCCGTTTAATTACAGATGGTCTTCAGCAAATCAGTATTTTGATGATATCATTAATTGCTCTAGTCAGCTTCCTGTTGATTATTCTATCTTAAAAATTAATTTTTCGAACAAAACCGACTTCTGTAAATTCATTATTAATTCACAGCACGACATTGACGACTTCAAGGAGGGCATGGATTTAAATTTTCCCGTTAAGCATTCAGAACTTTCTGAAAAACTAGTACAATTACTTAATAACAGATCTTTGTATGAATTGTCAAGAAATGAAATAGTTATAATGATTCTTTATTTCGTAAATAAAACAAATGCATCTTACGTACAAATAGCAACTCTTATGCATGTTAGTTACACATTTGTAAGAGATGTTGCGAAAGGTAGATTAGCCTCAGAGGTAAAGTGTCAAATAGCACGTAATCACCAACTTAGGAATTTTGCGAATAAGTCATAAATTACAATTAGTCAGCTATTTGACACTTTACCTCTGAGGCAACAGCTTTCTACTCGTCTACCAAGCATAAAAAACGCGCTCCTATTTGAAGCGCGTTTTTATTATTGGAACTAACTCAGGGTTAATTCTTTGTGAAATTACATTTGTAATCTCGGAGAATTAGTCGTTGAGTGAGTATCTGAAGAAGCCTGTTACCTTTACTTCCGGATCTACGGTTTTAAGGTAAGCGGCAACTGAAAGTTTACCATCGTGAACGAATGTCTGATCTTCGAGAGTGCTCTCCTTGAAGAACTTGTTAAGTTTGCCCTGGGCAATTTGCTCAACCATGTTCTCAGGCTTACCCTCTTCGCGAATCTGAACGCGGTAGATTTCAAGCTCTTTTTCGATTACTTCCTGAGGGCAGTTATCCCTGTTTACAGATACAGGGTTCATTGCTGTAACCTGCATTGCAATTTCGTCACCTACATTCTCGCTTACTTTCTTAGAGAAACCAACTACAGTTGCAACTTTACCATTTGTGTGGATATAAGTTGAAATGTATGGAGCCTCGATTTTTGCGTAGAATGGAATAGCGTGCTTTTCGCCGCTCTTTCCTGTTTGCTGGGTGATTGCCTCTTCGATTGTCTGTGAGCCGTATTTAACAGCCATAAGACCCTCAAGGTTTGCAGGCATGCTCTCAAGAGCTGCTTGTGCAATACCATTGGCAAGTTGCTGGAACTCTGCGTTTTTAGCTACGAAGTCAGTTTCGCAACCAAGGCATGTAAGGATAGCTTTAGTTTTGTCTGCATTTGCAAGAGCAATTACAGAACCCTCGGTAGTATCGCGGTCTGCTCTTTTAGCTGCTACGAGTTTACCTTTTTCGCGAATGATGTCTTTTGCTTTGTCAAAATCTCCGTTTGCTTCAACGAGGGCACTTTTACAGTCCATCATTCCGGCACCGGTCATCTGGCGCAGTTTGGCAACATCTGTTGCTTTGATTTCCATATTCTGTATAAAATAAAGAAGTTATTACTTATTAATTCTGTGTGAGATCGAGATTACTCAGCAGCTGCCTCTTCTCCTGCCACTTCAGCAGCCGGAGCTTCAACAACAGGAACTTCAGCAACCGGAGCCTCTGCAGGAGATGCAGGAGCTGTAGCTGCAAATGCTGCTGCAATATCTACATCGGCCTTGGCAGATGCGTTTTTGCGAACGCGTGTTCTCTTGCCTTCTGGTGCAGATTCCTTAGATTCAGTCTGAACCTCTTTCTCTTTCTCCATTTTCCTCTCTGACAATCCTTCAGCAACGGCCATTGAAAGTCTCTCCATAATGAGAGCGATAGACTTAGCTGCATCGTCATTTGCCGGGATCACGTAATCAATCGGACCTGGATCGCAACATGTATCAACCATCGCGATTACCGGAATGTTAAGACGATTTGCCTCTTTAACGGCGTTCATTTCTTTCTGGATGTCAACTACGAACAGTGCAGAAGGGAGTCTGTTGAGGTCTGCGATAGAACCGAGGTTCTTCTCGAGTTTAGCCCTCTGACGTGTAACCTGAAGTTTCTCGCGTTTTGCAAGAGTTTCAAATGTACCGTCTGTCATCATCTTGTCGATGGTGTTCATCTTCTTCACCGCCTTGCGGATAGTAGGGAAGTTTGTAAGCATACCACCTGGCCAGCGCTCAGTAACGTATGGCATGTTTACGCTTTTTGAATATTCGGCAACGATATCTTTTGCCTGTTTCTTTGTAGCTACGAAAAGAATTTTGCGTCCGGCACGAGCCAGTTGCTTCATTACATTTGCAGCCTCATCTATTTTGATAACGGTCTTGTGCAGGTCAATGATGTGAATCCCGTTCTTCTCCATGAAGATATAAGGAGCCATCTTTGGATTCCATTTTCTCTTAAGGTGACCGAAGTGTACACCTGCATCAAGTAGTTCTTGGAAATTAGTTCTAGGCATTTTTTTAATAATAAATGTTAGTTTTTTTTTCTCTTTACTTCAACCGGGAGTAGCGGACTTTCCGATCTCCCTGATTTTCCGCGGAAGGACAAATTCCGGTAGCTTTTAACAAGATCCTGAATTTTCTATCCTTGCCGTGCAATAAATCAGTTTTCTGGTTAATAAATAAATATTAACGTTTGCTGAATTGGAAGCGTCTGCGTGCACCAGGCTGACCAGGTTTCTTTCTCTCAACCTCTCTTGGGTCGCGGGTAAGAAGGCCATTTGACTTAAGTGTCGAACGGTAAGCTTCTGCATCAATTTTGCAGAGAGCGCGGGCTATACCAAGGCGGAGAGCCTCAGCCTGACCTTTAGTTCCACCACCATCCAGGTTAACTTTGATGTCAAACTGAGTAAGAGTGTTGGTAAGCTCAAGAGCCTGCTTCACGATGTACTGCAGAGACTCATCAGGAAAATAGTTCTCCAGAGTTCTGTCGTTGATCGTAATGTTACCTTTACCTGAATTCACATAAACGCGAGCAACTGCTGATTTTCGTCTTCCAAGGGCGTTAATTACTTCCATGCTCGTTTAAATTTCGTTTAAATTGATTTGTTTTGGTTGCTGTGCCTGATGCGGATGCTCTGCTCCTTCGTAAACGAAGAGATTGCGGAACAGCTGTGCTCCGAGGCGATTCTTTGGCAGCATGCCCTTCACGGCGTGCTCAACTACTGCCAGCGGCTTGCGATCCAGCAACTCCTTGGGAGAAGCAAATCTCTGTCCGCCGGGATACCCGGTGTGACGTACGTACACCTTGTCAGTCAACTTCTTTCCAGTCAGGCGGACCTTAGTTGCATTGACAATGATAACATTGTCCCCGCAGTCCACATGTGGAGTGTAGTTGGCTTTGTGCTTGCCGCGAAGGATGAGAGCAACCCTCGACGCAAGTCTTCCTAATACCAGGTCGGTTGCATCAATAACTACCCAGTTCTTTGTAACTGTAGCTTGATTTGCCGACACGGTCTTGTAGCTCAATGTGTCCACTTTGTTGATTTTTAGATTAATACAATTTTTTTGTTGCGATTTCCCTATACATAGGGGGGTGCAAAGTTATAACTATTTTTTAAAGTGACAAAATCCAGCCCATTTCAAACCATATTTATGCCACTTTTTTATTATTGTTCAATTATCTACTTTTGCAGCATGAAAATTGGAGAGACAGAACTGGGCGACAGGCCCCTCTTCCTTGCACCTATGGAAGATGTTACAGATGCGTCGTTCCGTTACATTTGCAAGGAGTTTGGAGCAGATGTGATGTATACTGAATTCATATCTTCCGACGGTCTTATTAGAGATGCACGAAAGTCGCTTGAAAAGCTAAAGACATTCCCTTACGAAAGGCCCATCGGAATTCAGATTTACGGCCATATTCCCGAAGCAATGGTTGAGGCAGCCCAAATGGCAGAGGCTGCGGCACCATCTTTCATAGATATAAACTTTGGATGTCCTGTAAATAAGATTGCCAACAGAGGAGCCGGCTCCGGCATGATGCGCTATCCTGAGAAAATGATCGATATAACCCGCAGAGTTGTTGAGGCCGTGAAGCTGCCGGTTACAGTGAAGACCAGGCTGGGCTGGGACGAGGAGTCAAAAATTATTGTGGAACTGGCAGAACAGCTGCAGGATACCGGAATAGAAGCACTTACCATACACGGAAGAACAAGGTCGCAGCTTTACAGGGGAGAGGCAGACTGGACCCTGATTGGAGAGATAAAGAAGAATCCAAGGATGAAGATTCCAATAATTGGGAATGGTGATATTTCAACACCGGAGGGAGCAAAAGAGGCATTTGAAAGATATGGAGTAGACGGCGTAATGGTTGGAAGAGCTACATACGGCCGCCCCTGGATTTTTAAAGAGATAAAGCATTACCTTGCAACCGGAGAGCACATGCCTCCACTTACTGTTGAAGAAAAAGTCGAACTTGCAAAGAGGCACCTCCTAAAGTCGGTCGAAGTAAAGGGCGACAGGGTGGGAGTTCTTGAAATGAGGCGCCACCTCTCCAGCTATTTTAAATCCCTTCCTGATTTTAAGGCAACCCGTATGTTGCTTGTAACAGAAAACAGCCACGAGGAGCTGATAAAAATCCTCGACACTATAAAAGAAAAATACTGCTGACAGATGAGATACGCTTTTGTAAACAAGGTCCTGCTCTTTCCCTACTATTTCATATTAAGGGCCAGGCACTTCATGTACGACACATCAATCCTTAAGTCGAAGAAATTTCCGGTAAAGGTCATTTCTGTAGGTAATATAACAGTTGGAGGCACAGGCAAGACGCCTTACATTGAACATCTTTTGAGAGAGATGTCGTCAGAAGAAAGAGTTGCTGTTCTTTCAAGAGGTTACGGCAGGAAATCCAGAGGGTTTCATATTGTCTCCTGTGAAGACAAGGTAGCCGCCAGCGGGGACGAACCATTGCAGATTAAACGCAAATTTCCGCACGCAATTGTAGTCGTTGATGAAAAACGCCGTCGCGGGATTGAAAAATTACTTGCCTTGCCGGAAGGAGAGAGACCAGCAATTATCCTCCTCGACGATGCTTTCCAGCACAGGTCTGTGATGCCGGACGAAAATATTGTTCTTATTGATTCCAGCCGCCCGATAGACGAAGATTGCCTCTTGCCTGTGGGAAGGCTGAGAGATTTGCCGGATCAGATTAAGAGGGCGGGTAAGGTTGTAGTTTCAAAATGCCCTCCTGAAATGGAGGCCGGTGACATGTTCATGTGGGAGCAGAGACTAAATCTCTCTCCGGGAACAGAGGTAGAATTTACCTCACTAAGGTATGACGAGCCTGTCGCAATCTTTCCTGAGGCCGACAAACGCTATGTTTACTCAAAATTTGTAATGATGCTTACCGCAATAGCGAATCCGCAGCACCTCAGATACCACCTTCTGAGCCTTTACAAGATTGAGGATCATCTCGAATACAGAGACCATCACAACTTCAGAAGAAGAGATGTAAAGCGCATCAACAACTGGGCAAAAAATAACCCTAAATCTCTGATAATGACTACTGAAAAGGATGCTCAGCGGTTAGTCTCTCTCTCAAATCTCTCTGAAGAAGTTAAGAGAAGATTGTTCTACCTTCCGGTGGTAGTAATAGTTTTGCAAAAAGAAGCCTGAAAATGAGAGTTATAACAAAATATAACCTCGATACTTTTCATGCAGAACTGAGCAAAGTAATCAAGGCACTTTATTAATAGGTATAGCATTTTCGGACACCAACCATGGTTAGCGAATTAACCAGTTAATGTTACATTTTAACAATATCAAGTTTGTCAAACTGATAAATTGTCTGTAAACAGTTGTTTTTTATATTAAATAACTCTCTTTTATATGGCCGTTGTTATTCTTAATTATATTTTAAAAGTGTTATAAAAGTTTAAAATGTCTGAAATTCAGCCTCTAGCATACTAAGTTTTTGTTCTGAATCGGAATATTGAATATTCATTTTGTAACAATCATTAACTAAATAGTTGAAAATTAGAGGAGAAAAATTCACTTTTATTATAAACTGTAATCGAATCTCTTTTTTACATATTAAATGCAATCTAGTATCACTTTTTTTTTATACTTTTGCGAATGTGCTTTTGCATTCACATAAACAAGTGATAAAACCACTAAAAAAATTATTAACCTAAAATTCTTAAACTCATGCATGTTTCAAAGAAAGGAAGCCAGTTAGCGCGCAAAGTGCTATCGGTTTTTGCCCTCCTGCTCATTGCAGGCACGATGTGGGCTCAGAACATCAAGGTTACCGGAGTTGTTACAGATGAGAGAGGCGAGCCCATTATTGGAGCTAGCGTTCTCATTCAGGGAACAAGGACCGGTGAAGCTGCAGATCTTGATGGTAAATTCACAATGAATGTACCAGGAAACGCAGCCCTTGAGATATCCGCAATTGGATACGAAAAGCAGGTAATTCAACTCAGAAACAGAACTACTCTTAAGATAGTTCTAAGAGAAGATGCCGTATTGCTTGAAGAGACCGTAATCGTAGGGGAGTTTGGTGTAAAAAGAGCTGCCCGCGCAGTAGGTGGAGCTGTAGAAAGCGTTAGAGGTGCAGAAATTGCTGAATCTGGACGCGAAAACTTCGTTACAGCACTGCAAGGTCGTGTTGCCGGTGTTCAGATTACCAATTCAACCGGTACCCCTGGTGCCTCGAGTTCGGTACTGATTCGCGGTGCTACGTCAATCTCTGGAAATAACCAACCTCTTTACGTTATCGATGGTATTCCTATGAATAACTCGACCTTCAATCCGGTTGGCAACCTTGCCGTTAGATCGGGTGGAAGTGAAGTTGTAGCTGACCGTGACCTTGACTTCTCAAGCCGTGGTTCAGATATCAACCCTGAGGATATCGAGAGTATGACAATTCTGAAAGGTGCTGCTGCTGCTGCTCTTTACGGAAGTGATGCATCAAATGGTGCAATCATTATTACTACTAAGAAAGGTAAGTCTGGTCGTGGTGTTGTTCAATACAGCAACTACTTCCGTTTAGACAAAGCCTATAACTATCCTCAAGTTCAGACTCAGTATGACAATGGTATGTATGGTGTTACCAACTATTACACTACCAGAAAATTCGGAGCTCCTTACGAGCAGGGTACTCAGCTTTATGATAACCTTGGAAACTTTTTCCAGACAGGTTTCACACAGAGACATAATGTCTCTTTTGAAGCAGGTAACGAAAGTATGACAGTTCGTGCAGGTGCAAGTACAACCAACCAAACAGGTATTGTACCTACATCTGACTATACTCGTACAAATATTACTTTGTCAGGTACTGCAAAACTTACAAAATGGATGAACATTGAGGCTGCCCTCCAGTACGCAAGTACTACCAATACAAAAGTTGGTAAGGGAACTTCAGGTCCACTCGGAAGAACAATGGTATGGCCTCTTACAGACGACATGAGAGTATACCTTAACGAGGCAGGACAAATTCGTTATCCAAACAATTATGCAGACGGAGATATCCTAAACCCATATTTCGACCTGTACAAAAACAAGAACTACGATACATCAGAGCGTTTTATCTCTAATCTCGTGGCAAACTTTACACCTATTAAGGACCTCCTTATCCGTGCACAGATTGGTCTTGACGTGAGCAGCTCTGTTTATCAGATTGTTCGTCACCCTGAGTGGTCATACAACCGTAATGGTAAAGGTACTTACGACCAGTCAAACGTAAACCAGTCAAACCCAACAATCAACTTGATTGCTTCGTACAAGAAAGAGGTTGGTAAGTTTAATGCATCTGCAATGGTTGGATATCACCAGCTGGAATCGGCAAACAGCACACTTGCTGTTCACGGTGAAAACTTCCTTGTTCCAGATTTTCAGTCAATTGCAAACTGCGATATTACAACCCTGGTTAACAGAACAAACACTTACAAAAGACGTCTGCAAGCTGTTTCAGGATCACTTGAGCTTTCATACAACAACATGGCTTTCGTTACAGCCCGTGTAAGAAATGACTGGTCATCCACACTTCCAATTGATAACAACACATATTTCTATCCCGGCATTGATGCCAGCTTTATTCTCTCAGAGCTTCCTTTCATCAAGGCTCATTCTGAGACATTCAGCTACATTAAACTAAGGGGTTCGGTTGCTCAGGTAGGTAAGGATGCTCCACCGCTCTCAATTTATCCATCACTTGAAACTACCTCAACAACTGCCGGTGGTTACAGATATGGCTTTACCGGTCCAAACCTCAGTCTTCGTCCGGAGATGAATACTGCATGGGAAGTTGGTCTGGAGGCTCGTTTGTTCCGCAACCGTGTAGATGTTGACCTTGCTTACTATAATACATTCTCAGAAGATCAGATTATTACCGGTTTCCGTATGAGTTACGCAACAGGTTTCGTTCTCAATAATATGAACGTTGGTTCATTCAAAACAAGTGGTGTTGAGATGAGAATCGCTGGTGATATCGTAAAGAATCGTGACTGGGTAGTTAACCTCTCAGTGAACGCAAGTAAGAACTGGAGTCAGGTAACAAAACTGCCTGAAAACGTATCTGAATACTATAATGCATACACTTGGGTATCTGGAAACATCCGTAATGGTATTAAAGTAGGTCATCCTATTACTACAATTACCGGTCAGGACTTCCAGAGAAACGCAAATGGTGATGTACTTATTGATCAGTCAACAGGTCTTCCTCTTGTTTCAGGCGCATGGTCTGTTCTTGGAGACAGGGAACCGGATCTTAAGTTTGGTTTCATGGGAACAGTTAAATACAAAAACTTCTCACTTTCTGCACTTTTTGATGGTCGTCTAGGCGCAACCGTTGTAAACGGAACAAAACGCTGGATGATGCAAAACGGTTACAGCGAGGAGTCAATTGATATGAGAAATGCAGGTCCAAAGGTGTTTACAGGTGTACTTAAAGATGGTCTTGAAAATTCAGAGACTCCTACCGTTAACACAATTGGTGTAAAACTTGGTGATATTCAGTACGGTTATGCAGGAGCAGACCCGGATTGGATTGAAACAGGTGTTAATTACCTGAGAATGGCAGAGCTTCGTGCTTCTTACAACCTTGACAGAAAATGGCTATCAAAGGCAACCAAGGGAATCCTGTCGGCAGCTTCAATTTTTGCTACCGGAACTGACCTGTTTGTTTTGACAAACTACTCTGGTATCGACGTAGTCGGTAACTCAAACTCGGCAGCACTCGGCGGAACCGGCGGAGTAGGCTTCGATATGATGGCCATTGCGGCCCCACGAGGACTATCTTTTGGTGTAAACGTAACATTTTAATTGATTTAGAGTGATGAAAAAAATAATATTATCATTAGCTATACTTCTTGCCATTGGAACTTCATGTACGAAGTGGCTGGATGTTAACAAAAACGTGGATGCACCAGACTGGGTTCCACCGATTCTCAGATTGGCACCTACAATGGCTGCATACGAGGGTATCGGATATGACCTGCGTGCATTAGCTCCTATGATGCAATATTTCGGGGGAACCGGATATGCATCAGTATTTGGAATGCACACATACTATTCTGGTAGTGATGCTGGCGGAGAGGCCTGGAGAATGGTATACTGGCTCCAGGGTATGAACACAGAGGCTATTATTGATGACGGCCGCGAGCGAGGAGAATACACTCTTGCAGGTATTGGACTGGCTATGAAAGCATACTCTTGGCACATAATCTCTTCAATTCACGGAGATCTTCCTGTTGAGGATGCGTTTGTTCCCGGACTTCTCTCTCACGACTACGATACTCAGGAGTATGCATTCCAGAGAGTAAGATCGTGGGCAAGACAGGCAATTGCAGAATTTGATAAAACAGATGCAAATGCATATCCTACACTGGCAAAGAATGACCTGATTTATCAGGGAGACGCTTCAAAATGGAGAAAATTTGCATATGCTGTTCTCGCAAGAAACTACATTGCAATGTCAGGAAAAGATGCAAAATATCTTGACTCGGCAATTGCATGTGCAGACCAGTCATTTGCAAGCTCAGGTGATGATGCTTCATTCAGATTTGACGCAACCGGTATTTCTGTAAATTCAAACTTCTTTGGAGTTCTTCGCTCAAATATTGGTATGACCTATTCTCAATCTGACTATATGGTTCAGCTTATGACAGGAACTATTCCTAATTATAACTCAGAAGGTGCAATTGAGGGACTTATTCCTAACCAGATTATTACCGATACTGCAACTCTAGATCCAAGAGCAATTCTTATGTTTGGTTCTCGTGACACTATGCCTGCAGATCAAAGCGCAATAACCAAGGGAACTTTCAAGTTCACCGGTTACAGACAAGGTTATAGTGTTGGTACATCAGTATATGGCTTGACTAGCTCAGCTACTGCTACTACTTCTGGTACAGGCAGATGGTTGTTCAGAGATGATGCAAAATGGCCACTGACTACTTATGCTGAAGTTCAGTTTGTTAAGGCTGAGGCTCAATTCCGTAAAGGAATGAAAGCAGAGGCTCTTGCAACCTTCAAAAAGGCTGTTGCAGGACATTTTGACTGGATGAAAACACTTATTGTTCCTGGCACAGTTGTAAGAAACTCAGCAGGAAAGCAGACATCTGTAATAGGTGATAAAATTTCAACAGCAAGATTTAATCAACTTGCATCTGAGTACCTTAACAGTAAATTTGTTAACAATCTTCCTTTGGAGGAGTTCTCTTTGTCACACATTATGATGCAGAAATATGTATCTATGTATCCATGGAGTCTTGATACATGGAATGACCTGCGCAGATACCATTATGACCTTAAACTGGGTGCTTCAGGTGTACCTGAGTCAGGAGTTTCGTGGACTACAGACAATGTATACCATAAAGAGAACAGTGATGTTAACAGAATCTACAAAGGATTCTATCTTCCACCTGCAGACGTTCAGAACAGACGTGCGAAGTTTGGTGCTATTAACCAGGGTTCTCCTTGTTACCGCCTGCGTCCGCGTTACAACTCGGAATATATGTGGAACATGCCTTCTTTGAAGAAGATTACTCCTATCGCAGGTGATGCAGAAAACTACCATACATCCATTGTTTGGTTTGCACAACCAGGTAATTAATAATGAACTTTTTAAAAAGAATGACAATGAAAAAAATATTTTCAATATTATCAGTAGTATCATTGTTTTTGCTGGCATCGTGCGAGAAAAATGTTTTGAGCTATCAGGCATCTGATCTTGATGTGACCACAAAAGCACAGATAAGACTGGTTTACGATTTGCCGGTAGTTGCCGCAACTGCTCAAAATATCACGCTGCTTAAATACAACGATCAGACGGTATCTCAAATATCAACTGCTTTGGGAAATATTTTCCCTAACAGTACTGCCAAATACCATGTTCTTCCTATTGGTGCAAACAAGGTTGAAGCATTTAAGGGCGCTGCAAAAGATCAGCTTGTATACAGCAACACATTCAATGTGCCTGCGGGTAAGTGGAGTGCGTTTGTATACAATGCAAATGAAGCTCCTCTTATGGTTCAGGATCCTGAAGAGTATGAGACCGGTCATCCATGGACAGACACAGTTACCTATATCCGTTTCGTGAATTTGCTTTATCAGGCAGATGGCGTTACTCCTTATGGTAAGGTTTATCTCAAAGGAAGAAGAGCAGCTACACAACCAAACATCAATACCTATGACTATATTGACATAGCTGAGTGTGATTTTAAAGAGTCATCTGGCTACATTCCGTACACTCTGAAAAGAAACGGAATTGCAATCTGGTCTGGTACAGAAACTGGTCTTGCATTTGTTCTCTTTAACGAAAATGGTGAGCAACTGAAGGTATTTACATCTGCCGGAGCTTTAATTGATTATGCTGCTACAGGCTATTCGATGACAAAGGGTGTAAACTATATTTTCCACCTAAACGGTAAAATGGGTGCCGCATACAGTTCTCAGTCTGTTCGTCTGAGTACAATTGCTGTAAACTAATTGCTATGAAAAGATTATTATTGCTAACCCTAATGTTAACTCTTGCAGTTGCTGCCGGGTATTCTCAAAACAAAAAGGCAGAGAAAGAGGCTGCTGCGCTGGCCATGTTCGAAAAGGCCAAAGCTGCAATTGAAGCTAAAGACTTTGTTATTGTGCCGGATAGTTATGAGACCAGCAATGGTACCCTTGAAAATAATAATGATGATGCGAACTTCCTCTCTTCTGAGGGGGAGTTCCTCTATCTTCAGGGAGCTATTATTTGCGGTAACAGCTACACAAACCGTGCAACTGCAACTTCAGTTGAGCAAAAGCTTGATAAAAAGGGCAATTACAGTGTGGTTATGCAAATAACCGGAACTCAAATACAGGCAAAAGTTGAGATCTTTCTAAGGAAGGGTGGAAATTATGCCGAGGTTATTGTAACTCCTTCAAGAGGCACAGTAAGAAGGTTTTCCGGCGAAGTTACTTTGAGATCTGAGTCAAAATATTACAAGAGACCAAACGTAGTGTAATTATACCCGATAATTATTTTAAAAAGCGTCGCCAAAAGCGACGCTTTTTTTGTTTTCGGTATGAAAAAATACTAATTTTACAAGTAACAATGTGAAACTAAATTTCATTTTTTGTTACAATTACTAACCCAAATCGTCTTTTTTTAATAAGGGAAAGATGGTTTACTAATCTAAAACTAAATTCATGAATTACTCACAAAAAAAGGCCGGGATGATGAGGATGATCATTATGTCGCTTATGGCCATTTTCCTTGTGTCTGGAAACATGTTTGCCCAGAGCATCAATGTTAAGGGAAAAGTGGTCGACAAAACGGGGCAACCCCTTGTTGGTGTTACTGTTATCATTGATGGCACCAGGACAGGTGTTGCAACAGAACTGGACGGAACGTATTCGATTACTGCTCCGGCCACTGCTGTTCTTCGATTCACTGCAATAGGAATGGAAGATTTAAAGGAGCAGATCAACAACCGTAATGTTATTAATGTTACTATGAATGAGTCTTCAATTTTTCTTGACGACGTTGTGGTAACAGCCCTTGGAATTAAAAAGGAGAGAAAGGCACTGGGATATGCAGTATCCGACATCAAGTCCGAGGAACTGATGAAGAATAAGTCAGCAAACCCAATCTCTTCTCTTTCAGGTAAGATTGCCGGTGTTAACATCACTCAATCTTCCGGAGCTGCAGGTGCTGGTGCGCAGATTATTCTTCGCGGAGGTACATCAGGCTCTGAAGGTAAAGACAATCAACCTTTGTTTGTAGTGGATGGTGTAATTTATGATAACTCTTCAACTCTGGTAGGTAACTCTGGATTTGATGGTTCTTACAAAGCGGCAACCACAACTTCAAACCGTATCATGGACATAAATCCTGAGGATATTGAAAACATGTCAATTTTGAAAGGCCCGGCTGCTTCTGCACTTTATGGATCCCGGGCTGCAAATGGAGTTGTCATTATCACTACCAAGAAAGGTAAAGAGGGAGTGGTTGAAGTTAATATTAACTCTAAACTATCTACTTCATGGGTAAAAAGCCTTCCTGAAGTTCAAACAGAGTACACCAGAGGGTACATGGAAGATCAGTATGATAACCAAAAGAATTATCTGGGAACAGTTTTCAATGATTTCTCATATAGTTCATGGGGTGAAAAATCGAATGCGCAGACATTTGACAACATAGGGAACTTCTTTCAGGGAGGTTTGATATATGACCAGAGTGCCAGCATCGCAGGAGGAACAAAAAACAGTAACTTCTACTTGTCCGGATCTTATTATGATCAACAAGGTCTTGTCCCTCAAACCGGGTATGACAAATATACTTTCCGTTTTAATGGAGAACAGAGAGCAGGTATTTTCACATTCAATGCAAATGCAGCTTACTCACAAGCTCATACAGACAGAACTTTGACAGCTGCAGGTCTTTATGGTTCACAAGGAACAGGTGCTCTTTACGGCGTTTACAATTGGTCTCCGTTTGATAATATGTCAAATTATATGAATGAAGACGGATCTCGCTACAGGATGTTCGGTGAAAGGCTTGATCCTTGGGAAGAGCGTGACAATCCATATTGGATTATTAATAAAAACAAAATGTTTGATGATACTGATCGTTTTACCGGAAGTTTAAGCGTAAAGGCAGATATTGCAGACTGGTGGTTCGTTCAGTACAGACTGGGTATTGACTCATATACTCAGACTAACTCTACTCGTATTGCAGCCAAAGGAGCTATCAAACAAGTATGGCAGAATGGTATGATGAGTGACAACAATCTTAGTTTCAAATATATGTCACACAATTTCATATCAAATATGAATAAGAAATTCGGAGACTTTGACCTTAATTTGTTACTCGGTGCTGCTACAGATGATACTGAAGCCAATAGTAAATTTATGATGGCCTGGAACTTCTCAGTTCCTGATTTCTATTCATATGCAAATGCTTCAACAGAGAATAAGCAATTTGCTCGTTCTGCATCTCAAAAGCGATTGGCAGGTGTTTTCGGAGAATTCCGTGCATCCTGGAAGAATATAGTATATATGACTGTTACAGGGCGTAATGACTGGACATCAACACTACCTATAGAAAATCGCTCTTACTTCTATCCATCTGTGAGTGGTTCATTTGTATTTACAGAACTTCTTCCAAAGAATAGCATTCTTACTTTCGGTAAGCTTAGAGCATCTTGGGCTAAGGTGGGTAAAGATACAGGTGCTTATGAAACAAACACCTCTCTTTGGCCTGTAGGAATATATCTTGGCGGCAAAATTGGTGTCGGTAACTCATGGACACGCGGTAACCCATATATTAAACCGGAAATGACCAAATCAACTGAAATAGGAGTTGAATTAAGTCTCTTTAAAGATCGTTTACGTGTTGACTATGCATACTATACAAACGACTCTTACAACCAGATTTTGTCTCCTCGCGGCCCTCAGTCTACAGGTTATATTTTCTGTTCAATTAATGCAGGAAATGTTTATAACAAAGGTATGGAGTTGACTATATCAGGTACTCCTGTTGAGACCAGAAACCTGAAGTGGGATGTGGCATTGAATGTCGCAGGTAACCGTGGTACTCTTGATGGTCTTCCTGCAGGTATGGATGTAATGTATGTTACAGATGTTCAGTATGCAGGAGCGCAAGCCGCTTCTTTCAACGGTGGTAATTTTATGGCTATCGCTGGTACTCAGTGGAAGAGATATAAATATAATCCAGAAGATGCAAACTCTATAAAAGAGCTTGATGGGAAACTTCTTCTAGATGCAAACGGAATGCCTACCTATACAACTTCATTGTCAGAAGTAGGTAATCGTGAAGCTAAGTTCTCCGGCGGCTTAAATAATTCTCTTACATGGAAAAGTTTATCTGTTAACATGTTGTGGGAATTTAGAGTGGGAGGTGACGTTATCAATGGAACACAATATGCTATGACCAATAGCGGTGTTAGTAAATTCTCAGGTGATGTTCGTAATAGAGAACTTACAGTAACAGGTATTGATGCAAGCGGAAACGCTGTATCCAATACTTGGAGTGCAGATAACACTTACATGTTTAATGGCGTAGAGACAAGTGGATATAATATTATTCAAAGTTATTATACATCTTATTATCCAAGAGAAACTGCAAATTATATTACAGATGTAAATCTTCTAAGACTTCGTTCTCTGTCTGTAATGTATGATTTTCCTACGAGATGGCTCGACAAAATTGGATTCATTAAACGTGCTTCTATTTCTGCTTCTGCAAACAACCTTCTTCTCTTTACAAATTACGAGGGAGATCCTGAAGTTGCTGCATCGGGTGCAGGTGTAGGTGGTTCGTCTTCTGTTGGATTTGACTATTGTGGAGTACCTGCAACTTCAGGTATGACATTCGGTTTAAATTTAACTTTCTAAAAAAAGTTGCAAATATTTAAATTTAATAATATGAAATATATTAAATCAATAATTTCTTTGTGTGTCATAAGCTTGATGTCACTTTCACTGGTCTCTTGCAGCGATTGGCTCAATATAAATGTTGATCCTGAAAATCCTTCTTCAGAAAGTGCAACATATCAAACTCGTTTGGCGCATATTGAATTTTATACCAACTCGGCAACTCAATTTGCCGCTTGGCGTACAAGTATGTCCACAGGTGATTGGACCAGATACTACAATGGTGGTACATATTGGAACATGTCATATTGGAGTCCTCAAACCGGTGCTGTTACCACATCCTATCAGTGGTGGTTTGTAGGTGCTGCAAGTAACATATCTTATATGTATGACAAAGCCATAGCAGAAGAAGCATGGCATTATGCAGGGGTCGCTAAAGTTATCCGTGCATATGGATTTATGTTAATGACTGACCTATATGGTGAAATGCCATACACAGATGCAGTGGGTCAAAATGCAACTCCTACATATGATAACGGAAAAACCATCTACCTGGGTTGCTTGAACGAATTAAACGAAGGGCTTGAACTTTTGGCAAAAACTCAGGATTCAAAACTTCCAACGTTGGCAGAAGGTGATTTTTGGAACAACGGAGATGTTGCCAAATGGATTAAATTTGGTAATTTACTGAAAGCTCGCTACTTAGTAAAACTAAGTAAAAAAGCTGACGGAAACTATCTTGATGGCAAATATGATGCTGCAGCAATTCTTGATGCCCTTTCAAAAGGTCCTCAAAGCAATGCCGATAATACAATAATTTATCATACAGATGACAATAGTACCACTCACGACGTTCTTGGATGGAACGAACCTGTTGACTACTCTCCTATATATTCTGTTTGCGGTATGAATGCCGGTTATATGGTAACCGATATGCTATATAAGAACCTTACCAATTTTGCAGGTAGCGGTGTTGAAGACCCTCGTGCCGACAAAATTATTCCTTGGGCTGTTTCAGAAAAGTCTGATGATACACCATCAAACATTAAATGGAATGGTAAATGGAGACGTTCACTTGGAGTAGACATAGCAACTAATGACTCTCCAAATCTTAATGGTGGACCATTAAGAGCAGGATATACTGCTGAAAAGCGTTGGTGGATTGACTCTTCCTCTCCGATTAGATTGGGTGATACTGTTTATGTAGAGGCTACAAGCACATCTAAAGGTTACGCTGCTAAAACAGATCTTCTTTATAGAAGAGATGGAACTGATGCATCAAAGGAGTCCGGCTCTTTCTATTCAAGAGTTTCTTCCCCAACATACTTAGGTACTTATTCGGAAGCTTGTTTTATCAAAGCAGAAGTTTTATTTAATCAAGGTAATACTGCTGGTGCTTTTACTGCATACAAAGAGGGTGTTAAGGCAAGTATGGAACAAATGAATGTGACCCTTAATTCCTGGATAGCAGGAGATCCAAATCTTGCAGATTGTCCTTCGTTTACTCCTATTAGTCAGACCGATATGGATAATTTCTTGAATAACGGAATTGGTACTGCAGGTAATATTACTCTAGGTAAGATTCTAACACAGAAAAGAATTGCTTTACACTTCTCAGTTGAAATCTGGAACGACATGCGTCGTTATGACTTTGATGAAGATTTGTTCCATAATTGGGGCATACCTGCATATCATGCAGTAAATGCTACCGCTCTTAAAGGAATTCCTGAAGGTAAACATTTCCGTCGCTGGCGTCAATGCTCACACGAGCTTAACTACAACGCTGCAAATCTTCAGGCAATAGGAGCAGAAGTTCCGGGTGCCAATACGGGGCTTGCTCAATGGAATAGTGCAGATGACGTTTGGACAATTCCGGTATGGTGGGATTCTAATCAGCAATAATCTCATTTGTCGAAAATAAATTAAACAAGGTGGTTTTTTAGCCACCTTGTTTTTTTTAAAATTGTATCTTTGCTAAAACGACAAAAAACAGATTGATATGTTTTCAAAAGAGGTATATACAAACAGACGCAAGGCCCTTGCATCGGGTATTAAATCGGGAATATTGCTCTTTCTGGGCAACTCAGAGGCAGGTATAAATTATATTGACAATACTTACAGATTCCGTCAGGACTCTTCTTTTCTCTATTTCTTTGGTCTTGATGCACCAGATCTGGCTGCAGTAATTGATGTTGAAAGTGGCGAGGAGATTATCTTCGGAAACGATGTTACAATTGACGATATTATCTGGATGGGTCCTCAGCCGGCAATGATGGATAAGGCAGCCTCAGTTGGGGTAAACAGAGTTTTGCCTTCAGATGAACTTGGAAAATATCTTGATAAAGCAAAATCATTGGGCAGAAAGATTCATTTCCTTCCTCCGTACAGATACCATAACAGAATTCAGCTTTTCAAAATGCTGGGAGCAGACTTTGACAATCAGAGAGAGCTTGCTTCTGAAGAGTTTATCAAAGGTGTTGTTGCACTTCGCGAAATCAAGGATAAATACGAGATTGCAGAGCTTGATAAGGCTGCAGATATTGGATATGCAATGCACTATACTGCAATGAGAATGGCAAAGGCCGGAATGGTCGAGCAGGAGCTGGTTGGTCTCATGGAGGGAATCGCAATTTCTCATGGAACAATGCCTTCATTCCCAATTATTCTGTCGCAAAACGGTGAGACTCTTCATAATCATACACACCACCAGATACTCACAGAGGGACGACTTCTTGTTATGGATGCGGGTGCAGAGACAAATATGCACTACGCATCAGATTTTACAAGGACAATTCCTGCGGGAGGTAAGTTCACACAAAAGCAAAAGGACATTTACAATATTGTTTCTGCTGCAAATGATCTGGCAACAGCAATGACAAAACCTGGCATTACATACCGTTCTGTTCACCTTGCTGCGGTAAGAGTGCTTGCACAGGGACTCATTAATCTTGGCCTGATGAAAGGTGATGTTGACGAAGCAGTTGCTGCCGGAGCACACGCCCTCTTTATGCCTCACGGGCTTGGTCACCAGATGGGACTTGATGTTCACGACATGGAGGACCTTGGAGAAAAATATGTAGGTTATGACAGCGAGCACATAAGAGCAACCCAGTTTGGTTTGAAATCCCTCAGAATGGGAAAAATGCTGCGTCCGGGACATGTAATCACTAATGAGCCGGGCTGCTACTTCATTCCTGCACTTATTGAAAAATGGAAAAACGAGGGAATCAACAAAGATTTCATAAACTTTGACAAGCTTGCAGATTACTACAACTTTGGAGGAATCCGCATTGAAGATGATATTCTGGTTACAGAAAACGGTTGCAGGCTGCTTGGCGAAAAGAGACTCCCAAACACACCGGAATCTGTAGAGGCAGAAATGTCCAAATAAAATATTAAAAGAGATTTACAAAGACTGACCCCCAAACTATGAAAAGCTCCCAAATTGCCGGCCGCCTGCTGAAATTTCTTCAGGTGGCCGCTTTTGTTGCTATTATTGCAACATCCTGCTCTAAAGACGATGTGATTCCACCTGTGGTAACTCCAAAGTCAGACAAATGCGACCTAATCTCCTATACTTTTGCAAAGGCAGACAATCCCTCACAGACAGGTGAAACCTCTCCTTACTATTCAGGTTCTCTGGTATTCCTTTCTGTTCCCGAAGGAACTCCTCTTACAGCCCTTAAGGCAAAGTTTGAAGTATCACCCAAAGCTACCCTCTCAATTGCGGGAGTGCCTCAGCAAAGCGGCGTCACGGCAAATGATTTCACTAACACAGTTCAGATAGTTGTTACGGCAGAAAACGGAAGAACCGCCACATACAAGGTTTTGGTTCAGAATGGCCGGTACAACTTCGATTCAATTATCTACTCATTCATGAAAAAGTATTCAATCCCGGGCATCTCGGTTGCCATAACCAGTGATGAGGAGATTGTATACAAATCCGGACTGGGCTTTGCCGTAACCGAATCAAATGTAAGGACACGTCCAGACCATCTCTTCAGACTTGCCAGTGTTTCCAAGCAATTCACCTCTCTTTGCATAATGAAGCTTATGGAGGAGGGCAAGGTTGACCTTAACAGAAATGTTTTTGGAGCCGGCGGGATACTTCAGAGCGAATTCCCGGATGTAACAGCTATGGCCTCCAGGGTGACTGTAAAACATCTGCTCCAGCATACAAGCGGCTGGACAAGCAGTCCGGATCCAATGTTTACAGCCAGTTTCAAAGGGCAGACTCTTGACCAGCGGATTACATATGTTCTGGGTTCACCGCAGAGCGAACCGGGTACTAAACACTCATATTTCAATATGGGATTCGGGATTCTTGGAAAGATTATTGAAAAGGTAACAGGGAAGGGCTATGAAACTTACCTTAAAGAGGTTCTTGCAACCGCAGGAGTGACCGATATTCATATAGGAGGAGATCGTTCGCAGAGAAGGAGCAACGAGGTTGTCTACTACTCTCAGAGCGGGACAGACGGATATGGCAATGAAATGCCTGTAATTGCTGCTGCCGGTGGCGTTATCGCCTCAGTCGAACAGATGATGAAGCTGATGTTCAGGATAGACGGAAGGGACAAAATAGCAGACATTATTCAGCCTTCAACAAGAACAACCATGCTCACTGCATCAGATGCATATAACAGATATGCCCTTGGATGGAGACTTAACCATACATTCTATCCCGGATCGTTTTATCACTCGGGAAATCTTGCAGGAACAGCTGCAATGTGGGTAATGGGAAATAATGGGATTAACTGTGTTGTGCTTTGCAATTCGCGCTCCTACATAGATGGGTTTGACGACGAATTGTATGTGCTGCTAAGGGATTTGCTAAGTGTGGCATCTGCCACAACCTGGTAAAGTTCGCTTAGAATCATTGCTGTAGCACCCCAGATAAAATAATCACCGTCAGAATAGCCGGGCGCATCAAGCCATTCACCGGTAGGGCTTTGGAATCTGCGAATCTCTGCATATTCAGGATTGAAATTTTTTACGGGAATCTCTCTGTACCCGGTAACCTCGCGCGGGTCAACCGTGAAACGAAGCTCTTCCCGTGCGATAGCCAGCACCGGGCATATATAGAAATTGCTGGGAGGAACATATAATCCGGAGAGGGCAGATATAGCAACTGTCTTCTCCCGCTCAATTCCCATCTCTTCAAATGCCTCTCTGTATGCAGTGTCCCGAAAAGATTTGTCTTCGGGCTCCTTTTTACCGCCAGGAAAGGCAACCTGTGCAGAATGGACACCTGCATAGCTGTTTCGCTTAATAAGAAGAACTCTCCACTCCAAAATTTCCTCAGGAGTACACGAACCATTGTCAGGGATCAAAAGTACAAGTACTGCCGATTCTCTTGCCCCTTCGGGTGGAGTGGGGTCAGAAAACATATCCGCCAGCCTCTGTACAGGGGCGAGGCGGATATGTGCATCTTTTCCGGGAAGCGGATGAAGTTTTTTCTCCACTTAATACCAGTTAATTTATTCGTTAATACCGGTTCTGTTAAGGATGAAAGCCCATTCAAAGGCAGTCTCCTTGATTCTGTCGTAACGGCCTGTTGCTCCGCCGTGACCAGATTCCATGTTCATGTAAAGAAGAACAATGTTGTCGTCGGTTTTGTTTGCACGAAGTTTGGCAACCCATTTTGACGGTTCATGGAACCCAACCTGTGAGTCGTTAAGTCCACCTGTTGCCAGAATATTGGGATAGTGCTGAGCAGTTACATTGTCATATGGAGAGTATGAGAGCATATATTTATAATACTCCTCCTCATTTGGATTTCCCCACTCTTCATACTCCTGTGTTGTTAACGGAAGTGATGTGTCAAGCATTGTGTTGATTACATCAACGAAAGGCACAGCTGCCACAATTGTATTGAAGAGATCCGGACGCATATTTACAACAGCACCCATAAGAAGTCCGCCTGCGCTTCCTCCCATTGCAGCCAGTTTGTCTGCGGATGTGTATTTATCTGCTATAAGCTTTTCTGCACAAGCAATAAAGTCGTTAAAAGTGTTCTTTTTCTTAAGAAGCTTGCCATCTTCATACCACTGCTCTCCAAGGTCGCTGCCGCCCCTGATCTGTGCTATTGCAAGAATATAGCCTCTGTCAATAAGACTGTAATATGCCGGGCTGAAATATACATCTGAACTAGACCCGTAGCTTCCGTAAGAATAGAGAAGAGCCGGGCTCTTGCCGTTTTTCTTAAGACCTTTCTTGTAAACAATTGCCATAGGAACCTCAGTTCCATCATGAGCCTTTGCCCAGAGTCTCTCCACGATGTAGTCATCTGCATTGAAACCGGAAGGAATCTCCTGCTCCTTTAATTTAGTACTCTCTCGCTTTATAAGGTCAAATTCATAAAGTGTGCTTGGCCTGTTAAGTGAGGTATAACTATAGCGTATTGTATTTGCCTCGAATTCCGGATTTCCGTTTAGTCCAACTGTGTATACTGGTTCCGGGAAGGTAATCTCTCCTGATTGTCCGTCTGCAAGCGATATATATTTGATTTCGTTTAGTCCCTTTTTACGGAGATCAAGAATCAGATAATTACGAAGAACATCCACGCCTTCAATTCTTACTGCCGGATCGTGAGCTACAAACTCCTTCCATGTAGATTTATCCTGATATCCGGTTGCCGGTAGCTCATAAATCTTACCATTAAGATTCTCCCTGTCCTTATAACGGATGAAATATTTGTCGCTGTGTGCATAAACAGAATACTCAACACCCTGAACCCTTGGAAGAAATACCTGAGGCTTATCCATTGGTTTGTCTGCAGCAATGTATCTGTACTCAGAAGTAGTGGAGCTAGAGCTTACAATGAAAATCTCCTTGTCTGTTTTTGTCTTGTCAAGATAGAGATTGAACCTTGCATCAGTCTCTTCATAAACGAGAACATCTTTTGCTGCTGAGCCCAAAGTGTGGCGGAATACCTTATGAGGGCGAAGAGCTTTGTCAACAACTACATAAAAGATAGTTTTGTTGTCGTTAGCCCATTCGTATGAGGTCACCATTGGGATATTCTCTGAGAAATCTTCTCCTGTCTCAAGGTTGCGAACCTTAAGAGTATAATCCGCAAAAGAGCCTGTCTCGTTGAATGTATATGCAGCTAGTTTGTTGTCCGGGCTAACCGAATAACCGGAAAAGCGCATTGCTTTTTTGCCTTCTGCCATTGCATTTACATCAAAAATTACCTCCTCGGCCGCACCGGTTGTATCAGCCTGTCTGCAATATACTCTGTACTGCTTTCCGCTTAATGTGCGGTTATAATAGAAATATCCTCTGATAAGGAGCGGGTAGCTTTCATCTGCATCTTTGATGCGCCCCATAATCTCATTGTAAATTTTCTCCTGCAGCCCTTTAGTGGATGACATTACTGTATCGGTATAGGCGTTCTCTGCATTGAGATAGTCGATGACTGCCGGATTTGTTTTATCCCGGAGCCAGTAGTAGTTATCCACCCGTTCATTGCCAAACTCTGTGAAAGTCTGCGGGGTCTGTGTGGCTATTGGCGGATGTGGAAAATCTGATTGTTTCAAAATTGTTGTTTTTTGTTGGTTACAGGAGGCAACAGACAGTAAAAATGTCCCTGCCGCAAGAAGTTTAACGATTGTTTTCATGTTTTGTTCAGGATGAAGTTTTTATGTTTTTTGTTCCCTTTTTAAATAGTTTAATGTGTGTCTGAATTTATCGGTATTGCTGATATATATCCTCAATACACGGGCCTCTTCATGTGTTTCCATAATCAGAAAAGTTTTGTAGCCGCGTTGCCAGCCCATGTGGCAGCCAGGCAAAGAAAGAGACTCAGGGTCGTATAAAGCGTGAACTGGAAAAAGTTGCCATCTTTTAAGAGAGAGAGGCTCTCCATGGAAAAAGTGGAGAATGTTGTAAAACCTCCGCAAAGACCAACTGTGAGAAACATTCTCAGCTCGGGACTCATAAGGTTACCTCTTTCCGATAATCCGTAAAATACACCAATCAAAAGGCATCCCAGGATGTTTACCAGCATAGTCCCGTATGGAAAACCCGAAATGACGCTGTTCTGGATATAGCGCGACATCAGAAAACGGGATACTCCTCCAATGAAACTGCCTGTGCCTATAAGCAAGATGTATTTGTACATAAGCCTTAAATATTCTCAAAGTTAATCATTTTTTCCTCTGAGGCAACCGGAGGCAATCCGAGGGCAACAGGGGAGGCAGTATGGGGCAAGTCTACCCTGCAGGGTGTAAAAATAAAATTTGGTACTATTGTCTCATTTTCTTATTTTTAAACCTGATAAATGCTGATACTAATTATTCAACCACACATGTATTAACCTAAATTTTGAAAAATGAGAAGAAGATTTTTTTCAATTATCGCGTCCATGCTTGCAATAGCAATATTATTGCCGGCAATGTCAATGGCACAAAAGATGCCTAAGAAGCATAAAAGTGCACCGGATGAAACCATCATTGTAATAGTAGGCAAACCAAATCCTACATTCAATGAAAGTCAGTACCCGCATCTCAGGTTCTACTATCTGCCGGATGTAAGTTTTATTGTTGATGATAAGGCCAAAACAAAGGTGAAGTTGTCTGGATTTTCTCAGGAGACAACAGCTACATATTATGGAGAGCCTGAGTTTATTGTGAGATTTGGATCAAAGAGGCATATTGCATCAGATAACGCAGTTTACGGCATTGTTGTAGACAAAAATGGTGTTGTAGCATATCAAAGGGCATTCAGTAACTCTCTTGCTGCCCACAATGACAACAGTGATGAAATGAACTGGACAATTCTTTCTGTGGCAAGAAAAGGTATTGGACAGAAGGGCCCTCTTGAAGATTACCTGAAAGACTATGTTGAGAAGGGAAAAGAGATGAAGCTTGATAAAGACAAGTCATATACTCCCGGTCAGGAGCCTACATACAAAGGATGGGAAGACGGAGACATTGAAGGTCTTGAGCTTCCTGATTTCAAAATGGTGAAATCTGACGGAACAGCAGTTTCAATTAAAGAGGTAATTGCTGGGAAACCTTCGTTTATTGTATTCAGTGCTCTTGATCCTGACAAAAATTTTGGATCTGCAGAAGAGGCACAGGAAAAGCTTAAGGAGGGTAAGGTTAAATCCGGAAGAGATTTCTTTAAATCTATGGCTAAAGCCAGCTCCGGAGATGGGACACCTCCTATGTTCTGGCATATCGAAAATGTAATGTATAACTATTTCCCGCCAAGGAAATAATTCAGAGTGAATAAAGTTGCCCCGGCAGTTCTTCTGCCGGGGCATTTTATTTTCTCCATCT
>PHDT01000009.1 GCA_002842695.1 Bacteroidetes bacterium HGW-Bacteroidetes-10
TTAAGCCTGCCGCTAGCGTTCATCCTGAGCCAGGATCAAACTCTTCATTGTAAAAATTTTCTAAATGTTTAGCTTGTCCTAACTAGATTAAACCAAAATTATTTTAGGTCTTGACGAAGTTTAATAAAAACCTCTACCTTGTTACTCTTTATAAATCTATGCTATCAAAGAACTTTCTTGTCTGCGTCTCATTTTCTGAAACGGGCTGCAAAGATATGTTTCTTTTTTTTTTCAACAAAATTATTCCGAAACTTTTTTTGACCTAAAACTTAAATCGCTGATATACAGTCAATAATTTTTCCCGCTTATTTGCCTGCCTCTTTTTAAAATAATAGCTACTTTTGCATCCATGAACGTTTATCTGCAATTATTTACCACTTTTTCAAAAATCGGGGCCTTTACCATTGGCGGAGGTTATGTAATGATTCCGCTCATTCAGCGGGAGGTGGTAGATAAAAAAGGGTGGCTGGAGAAGGAGGAGTTCCTTGATATGCTGGCAATATCGCAATCGGCCCCCGGCATACTGGCAATGAATATCTCAATTTTCATTGGTCAAAAGCTGAAAGGCGTGAAAGGGAGTATAGTTGCGGCAACAGGTATTGCCCTCCCCTCTTTCCTGATCATTCTGGCTATAGCTATTTTCTTTTCAAGCTTCAGGGATAATGAAACCGTAAACCGCATATTTACCGGAATCCGCCCGGTAGTTGTTGCACTTATTGCCGTGCCGGTTATCTCTTTGGTAAAGGGGATGGGGCTCAACAGATACACCTCTGCAATTCCATTCATTTCTGTACTGCTGATAGTCTTTCTTGATATCTCCCCTGTCTGGATTATTGCGGCAGGTGCTTTACTGGGTCTGTTTTACTTCTATTTTGCCAGGCGATGATTTACATAGAGCTCTTTACAACCTTTTTCCTCATTGGACTCTTCACATTTGGCGGAGGGTATGCAATGATATCACTCATCCAGAATGAGGTGGTTGTAAATCACGGCTGGATAGACGCAACAACATTCACAGACATTATCGCAATTTCCCAGATGACTCCCGGCCCCATAGGCATCAACAGTGCCACTTATATAGGCTATACAGTTACTGATAATGTATGGGGTTCAATTGTAGCAACCCTTGGAGTATGCCTCCCTTCATTTATAATAATCCTGCTCATAGCATTCCTCTATAATCAGTTTAAGAAAAACAGGTGGTTTAATGCTGCCCTTTCCGGAATCAGACCGGTCATACCCGGACTCATAGCATCGGCAGCAATAACACTGGTTACCCCTGATAACTTTATCGACTGGAAAAGCTGGCTCCTCTTTGCAGGCGCATTTGCAGCGGTACAGTGGGGAAAGCAGAGCCCGATACTCATAATTGTACTGGGCGGAATAGCAGGACTGCTTCTATATTGAATTGATTAACATAAAGAACCATAAACCGTTTTAATCCATGAAAAAGATCTTCATTATCTCCCTTCTTCTGATTGCGACAACAATTTTGTCTTATGCTCAGGAACTTAAGTATTCTGCTCTCTACCATCACAGGGCCACATTGTTTGAAAAGCTGCCTATAGACAAGTCAGATATCGTTTTTCTTGGAAACAGCATCACCCACTACGGTGAGTGGGCAGAGATATTTGATAATGACAATATCAAAAACCGCGGAATAAGCGGAGACTCTGCAGAGGGCGTTTACGAGAGACTTGACCCGATTGTAAAGGGCAAGCCAAAGAAGATTTTTCTTCTCATTGGGGTTAACAATCTGTCCAGAGATTATACTGTAGATTCGGTACTCAATACCATTGTGAAGATTGCAGATAAAATCGCTACTGAGACTCCGCGCACAAAACTTTATATCCAGAGCGTATTTCCTGTCAACAGCACATTTACCAACTATCCTAAACACCGCTCAAAGGGTCCTCAGATTCTTGAGCTGAATGCAAAGCTGATCAAAATGTGCGCAGAAAGAGGGCTGACATATATTGATGTCTATCCTGTACTCAAATCTGCAGATAGTGACCAGCTCGATCCAAAATATACATATGACGGACTTCACCTTTCTGGTGATGGTTACATGGCCTGGAAAACTGTTCTGGAAAAGTATCTTTAGAGAAATGGGGAGGGCTGAAAAATAGATTTGACCTCTAAGTTTCTATCCTAACTAACCCTGTGAAAAATTTTGTTACAAATTCCCGGATTGAAACTCAAAGGTCAAATTGACTATCTCCGTTTCAAAATTACTACTAAGAGGTGCAAATTATATCACCGGGATTGGCTGTTTCGGTTTGTTGCGGCATTTGCGTCCGTATATACCTGAAATAGAACATATTGCAAATAAGCTGTTTCGCTCTGTTGCGCAAAAATAGCGGCAAAAATGCACTATTTGAATATTGAGAAGGTAGTTTGAGGGTCAAAAGGGAGTCCCTCCATTGCCATAATTTTCTCCTTTATCCTTGTCTTGACTGAGCGAACGCTTGCCTGTGTTGTGCTGAGCAGTTCGGCAATTTCCTGAGAAGAGAAGTCGCACTCGATGAGGAGAAGTTCAATCTTTTCAAAATCCGAAAGAGTGACCAGATATTCGATATTTGAATTAAGTGCTTTGAAGTTTTCGCTTTTGGTTATTGCCGATAATCTCTGCCTCGAAAGAGCTTTAATATTATCAACCGTGTCATTCAGATTATCAAACACCTCTTTTGAAATCTTTCTGCTTCTTGCTGCTTCACGGTTCACATCCTCCATAAACTGCGGAAACAGACCGGCTGAACTCTTGAGAAGTTCGTTTACCAGCCAGCTTCTGCGAAGTTCATCTTCTGCAGTTGTTTGCATATTTGCAGATGCTTCAACTCTCTTCTTATGTTTACTAATTGAAATATAGCTGACAAGAAGTATAATAACCAGCAGCAGAGCAAGAGAGATAACTCCGTTTATAAGAAATACCTTTTGTGTCCTGAGCTTTGCAAGCTGAGCCTCTTGCCTGTTTGAATCATATTTTTTCTCTAACTCCAGAATCCTGTTCTGGTTAATTCTTGAATATGCAGATCTGTAGCTTATATAAGCCTTTTTATAATAGCCCAGGGCTCCTGCATTATTACCCTTTGACTCCAGAATATCTGCAACATTCTTGTAATAATAATGGTTGTCTCTGGAAAGTGAATCCTCAATTGCATCAATTGCCAGAAGTTCATAATGGAGAGAGCTGTCAGGCATATTGCTCCGTATAAAATAGGATGCCATTGAGTGGTAAAGTTTGGCAGAACTTACATCAATTTTCTCTCTCTCCTTCACATCCAGCATCTTTTTCAGGTACTCAATAGAGAGTCTGAAGTCTCTCTTTGCCGAATGGTAGTTGGACATCGCATAGTAAAGCTGATATTCGAGATCTGGTGTTGCAGGACCCACATCGCCAAATGAGACCAGATTTCCAAGTGCATCTGAATATTTTCTTTTAGTGAGTGCATTCCAGAACATCTCAAGTCTTACTGTTTGCAAATCTTTAAGATTTCCTGTCGAATTACAGTATTCAAGTGCAGTTGCATAGGCCTTGTCTGCCTCTTCATAGTTTGATTTAAGTCTGTTGATTTTTCCCAGATAGAGATATATTGATGCTCCAAGATAGTTATCATCAAATCCCTTGTTCAGGAATATTACCTCAGCCTCCTTAATTGGGAAATAGGCAGATGTATCGCCCTGACTTATTGTAAACAAAGAGACTCCCTTATATAAAAGCGCTCTGGTAAGATTATAATAATCACTTGTATTTCTGTAAAAAGCAAGCGCTGTATTAATCGCTGTCTCATCTTTTACTTTTCCTGTTATTCGCTCCGTTGCAATTGTTTTAAGCAACTGATAGTAAGCAACTGATGCCGCCGGAAATTGTTCCGGATGCATTTTCAGCAAACTGTCAAGCGTTACATTTGGATTTTCATAAATATTGCTGTCCCAGCCCTTAAGGCGTTCGTGCAAGTGAAGTTCCCTGCTCTTATTACCGGAGCAGGCAGAAATTATCAAAGTGATAATGAGAAAACAGGTTAGTCTGTTCATTTGGAGATGTCAGATTGGACACAAATATAGTACTTATTCGAAGAATGATGACTTTATGTATTTAAAATCTGCCTGTTCCCGGAATGAGCTTCAATCTGTTTTTCTCCTCAAAATACTTGAAGTACATAAAGAGCTTATAGTTGAAGTCCTTGTTGTAATCCTCAAATGTATCATAATCGATATAGCTCTCAAACCGTCTGTCACCCATTATGTTTCGCCTGTTCCATTCCTGCACGTAGGAGATATTCATAGATCTTAAATATTCATTTGAATACTGGCTGATACTGTGACCACTGCTGTTAAGCCAGAAGTCAAATCCTGAATCAAAGACAATCAGCTCGTATTCGTCTGCCTTTTTGAGCTTGAACATCTCTTCAAGGTCCCCGTCAATCTTTTTCTTATCTGAATCAAGTTTCTGAATATACCCCTCTCCAACAAAATAATACTCTTTTGAATTATCCCCTTTTGTAATCAGAGTTATAATACTCTCTCCGGAGTTCCATACTACCTTGCCCGAATACTTATACTCATTTGCCTTTTTACCAAGATATTGCATCCTAACAGAAAATTCATTTTTCTCTGTTAAGGTTATTATAGTTCTTATACCCTCGCAATCTGCGCAGGGCATAATCCCTTTGTAAGTTCCCGCCCAGTCGAGTGAGTTTTGTGAATTATGCTGTGCAAAAGCCGAAAATGCAGCCAGAACGAAAATTAAAGTCAGTATTTTTTTCATAGCGGAGTTTATTTAGTGAAATAACCGGAAACTGATGTTTATACAATAACGGAGCTGTAGTGCTATATAATATAGATGCAAAAATCATGCTTGGTGTTGCGGGGAGCTCGCCCAAAGTTTTTCATGTGCAATTTACCCCAGGGGAAAAGTGTCAAACACAACATTTACAGGTAGTTGCAAAAATATTTAATTTTGTATAAAAGACTGTTTTTCAACGGTCTGACACTTTTCCCCAGGGGTAAAATGTCAAGCGCATTGGCACATGTCAGCCTAAATTACAATCGCCTGATAACATGCGATGGGGTTGTTGCCTCATTTCATTCGGCGAGCCCTTGGGGGGGGGGCCTACAAAGAAAACGCCCCGCCGGCCTTAAGGCGGCGGGGTATATTTTTTTGCCTCTCCCGCTCAAGCGAGCTTGGCGGGTGGGCAAAAAAATACCCGGCACTTTCGTGCCGGGCGTTTTCTCTGGGTGGAAGATGGGGTTCGAACCCACGACCTCTAGTGCCACAAACTAGCGCTCTAACCAGCTGAGCTACGACCACCATGTACCGAATGAATCGGGATGCAAAAATAGATAATTTTTCTGAATTACAAATTGAAAATTTTAAAATATTATTTGGCTTAAAAATTGTAAGTAAAATCTTACAATTTAGTAGGTGGTTATATTTGTTTTTTTTCTACTTTTGCCCCCGAAAATTGTAATCGGTAAGAATTGCAAAAAATATATTGAAATTATGGCTCGCGAAATTAAATTCTCTCTGGTTTACAGAGACATGTGGCAATCATCGGGAAAGTATGTTCCGATGGTTCATCAGCTAAAGGAGATTGCTCCCGTGATTATTGACATGGGTTGCTTCGACCGGGTGGAGACTAACGGAGGTGCCTTTGAACAGGTTAACCTTCTTTTTGGTGAAAATCCCAATAAAGCTGTCCGTGAATGGACTGCTCCCTTTAACAAGGTGGGAATACAGACACATATGCTAGAGAGAGGATTGAATGCGCTCAGGATGAATCCTGTTCCTGCAGATGTCCGTGAGCTTATGTATAAAGTTAAGGCAAAACAGGGAACAAATATCTCCCGTTCATTCTGCGGACTGAACGATCCGAGAAACCTTGAGCTCTCTGTAAAATATGCCAAGTCAGGCGGAATGATCTCGCAGGTTGCACTCAGCATCACCTACTCTCCGGTTCATACAGTTGAATACTATATGGGTCTGGTAGATAAAGTGGTTGCTTTTGGAGCAGATGAAATCTGTCTAAAGGATATGGCCGGTATTGGCCGTCCTGCTTTCCTTGGCAAACTGACAAAGTCAATTAAAGATAAGTATCCGCATATTGTTGTTCAGTACCATGGTCACACTGGTCCCGGTTTCTCGGTTGCCTCAATGCTGGAGGTTGCAAGAGCGGGTGCCGATTTTGTTGACGTAGCAATGGAACCGCTCTCATGGGGTATGGTTCACCCGGATGTTATCACTATCCAGGCGATGCTTAAAGATGCAGGTTTCCTTGTTAAAGACATCAACATGGATGCATACATGGAGGCAAGAAGACTTACCCAGACATTTATTGATGACTATCTGGGATATTTCATTGACCCGGGTAACAAACAAATGACATCTCTGCTGGTTGGCTGCGGTCTTCCGGGAGGTATGATGGGCTCAATGATGGCAGACCTTAAGGGATTCCACGGTGCAATCAATTCATCACTGAGAAATCAGGGCAAAAAAGAGCTTCAGCTTAACGAGCTGGTTGTAATGCTCTTCCAGGAGGTAGAGTATGTATGGCCTAGACTTGGATATCCGCCACTGGTTACTCCATTCAGCCAGTATGTAAAAAATATTGCACTGATGAACCTGATGCACATCCTTAAAGGTGAGCCAAGGTGGTCAACAATTGACAAGGATACATGGAACATGATTCTGGGTAAAACCGGTAACCTTCCGGGACAACTTGCTCCGGAAATTATTCAGCTTGCAAAAGACAAAGGAATGGAGTTCTATAATGGTAATCCGCAGGATGCATTCCCTAACGAGCTTGATAAATTCAGAAAAGAGATGGCCGAGAACAACTGGGAGACAGGCCAGGACGATGAGGAACTGTTTGAGTTTGCAATGCACGAAAGACAATACCGCGACTACAAGAGCGGAGTTGCCAAACAGCGTTTCACACAAGAGCTGGAAGCGGCCAAAGCCAAGGCAGGCGCTCCTATTGTTGTTACCAGACCTGTTGTTGAAATGCCTAAGGTAGATGTTGAGAAGATTCTTGAGCAGTATCCGAATGCAAAACCTGTTCAGGCACCTGCAAAGGGTCAGATCATGTGGCAGTATGATATGGCTGATGCTTCATCAGCTCCTAACATTGGCGAGGCTGTAGAGCCATCAAAACCAATGTGCTTCGTACAGACATTCTACGGAATTGAGCTTGTTAAACCTGCTTTTGCCGGAAAGATAGTTGCAATCTGCGCCAAACACGGAGAGACTGTTGCAAAGGGAGAGATTCTTGCTTTTGTTGAATAATTCACAACTTACCATATGATTAAGAGGAGGGATAATATCTCTCCTCTTTTATTTTTCGTCATTGCATGCAACGAGTGGGGCAGCTTCTGCATCTTAATTGTACAAACATAAAACAGTAAAAACATTTGATTATGAAAGGTAGATTTATTGGACTGATTGCAATTTTTCTGTTTGCGCTCACAACAGTTTCCTGCACAAAAGAGGGTACAGACCTTAATGAGTTTCAAATTAGCTACGGTGTTATCGTAGGTGACAATCCCGATTACAAAATCCGGCTCGATAACGGCATACTTTTAAACATTACGGTTAACCGGATTCCGCAATACGATGTTACAGACGGCCAAAGAGTTCTTGTAGATTATACTGTAATTAAGGATGACAAAGTATATATTACAGCACCCACAGAACAGGATATTATCCTCAATTATATTTATGATATTCTTGCCAAGGATGTACTATATTCGTCAAATCTGGACTCTCCTGCAAAACAGGACAGCATAGGCCATGATTATATCAATTTAAGAGATGCCTGGGTTGGAGCGGACTATATTAACATCCACTTTGAAGTATTCAGGAATAATCCTTACCTGAAACATCTGGTAAACCTTGTTGTTGATGAAACAAGGAGTACAGATGAAGATATCTACATGACATTCAGACATAACGCACACGGGGATGCCAGAATCTACCCATCGTTTGGCAGAGTCTCGTTCTTGATAAAAGATATTCTTGATGATATCGAAACAGGTGAGACAGTAAATTTTCACATAGTATGGGATGGTTACAACGCAGGTAACCAGACTGAGACAATTGTCTTCACGAAGAAATAGGGAAAGTGACCTAGGAGGGATTCAAACCCCCGACCTTCAGAACCGGAATCTGACGTTCTATTCAGCTGAACTACTAGGCCGTAATTACAGGACCGCAAAGATACATATTTTATAATTCTCTAAAAAATGTATCTTTGCGGTTCAATTTTAATACTTGTTTATGAAAGCCTTTGTATTTCCCGGACAGGGAGCACAATTCAGCGGAATGGGTAAAGAGCTGTACGATTCTAACCCGGTGGCCAGGGAGCTTTTTGAAAAAGCCAATGATATCCTTGGATTTCGCATCACAGACATTATGTTCACCGGCACAGACGAACAGTTGAAAGAGACAAAAGTAACCCAGCCAGCAATATTCCTGCATTCGGTAATACTTGCCAAATGCTATGAAAACTTTAATCCTGAAATGGTTGCAGGACACTCACTCGGAGAATTCTCGGCACTTGTGGCTGCAGGAGCAATGAGTTTTGAAGACGGACTCAGACTGGTTTCTGCCAGAGCCCAGGCTATGCAGAAGGCTTGCGAGGCCGAACCTTCAACAATGGCAGCTGTTCTGGGACTTGATGATGAATCTGTTGAGAAAATCTGCGCTGAGACAGAGGGTGTAGTTGTTCCTGCAAACTACAACTGCAGCGGGCAACTGGTTATCTCCGGCTCTGTTGAGTCTGTAAAGAGTGCGTGCGAAAATCTTAAAGCAGCAGGAGCCAAAAGAGCACTTGTTCTTGCCGTAGGCGGAGCATTCCATTCACCGCTAATGGAACCGGCCAGAAAAGAGCTTGCTGCCGCTATTGAAAATACTGTTTTCAATACACCTGTTTGCCCTATATATCAGAATACAGACGCAAAACCTCATACAAATCCTGAAGAGATTAAGGCAAACCTGGTTATTCAGCTTACAGCACCTGTAAGATGGAGACAAAGCGTTGAAAATATGTGGGCCGATGGTGGCCGTGAATTTATCGAGCTGGGACCCGGTAATGTTCTTCAGAATTTAATCAAGAAAATTGCACCGGAAAGTGTTACTGAGGGACGGCAATAATTCTGAGTCTCCGGGAGATTTCATCAAAACTTACATAGAAACGAGCTGGTTGAACAAAACAATCAGCTCTTTTTCTTTACTGACACTAATCTTGCCTGAATCGAACTGCTCTTCTACAAACTGCTTTTTTGACGGGAAAAATTTCACAAAATTCTTTTTGGTTGGAATGTATAGCTTACCATCTTTCACAAGGTAAAGATTCTCTCTGTAGTCAAACCTTAGTACAGAACCATTTTTTATGTGCTGAAGCTTGTTTTCAGAGGTATGACTATTAATTTTTTGTATTGACGAAACATCATTTGTGCCTCCGTATGCACCCGCCAGAACCTCAGACCCAAGATTAATGGTACGCGTAAGACCAAGTGAAATATTACCATCTGTATTGAGCATCTGAACATAAAACCGCTTGTCTTTTATAAAAAAATATCCGCCTGCACTTACAGTAGAAACAATTGTATCATCATTAAGCCCCAGCGTGTCTCCTTTGTCATTAATGAAACGTATGCTTTGAGTAAGAGCATGTATATTCAAGACACCCTCAAATATTTCTCCGTTTGTAAGTTTAACCTTTCCATCCATAAAACGAGGCATCATATAGGCTTTTTCTTTGAATAACGCACCTTCTACGACCTTCCCGTCGATAACCTTAATTTCGCCGCTTTGGGCATAAAGAGAAGCTGAAAAAATCAAAAAAGAACTTGAAGAAGCTGGTTTCATAATCATTTTATTGAGTTTGTTTCATGGTATGAAAGTACTAAAATTACTTTTAAATACTAAATATTTTTTGTACTTTTGGGCAGAAGTTGACATATTATGCCCATTCCTCATCAAATTGCAGTAGAGTTCGAGATAGAGACAGAGCTGATAACCGGCATCTGTCCGGATATTGTCTCGTATGTTGCAACAGATAAGATGGTCACGACTTAATGGTCTGCACACTTTTCAAGTGAACTGCAGGCTTTTTTTATGCTGAAAAACTACTTTAACATTATAAATACTAATATCTAAAATACCAGCCATGGCAAAAGAAAAAAAATTTATTACCTGTGACGGTAATTATGCCGCAGCACATGTTGCTTACATGTTCAGCGAACTTGCCGCCATCTATCCTATTACTCCTTCGTCTACAATGGCGGAGTATGTAGATGAGTGGGCTTCTTACGGAAAGACAAACCTTTTCGGAGAAAAACTCCACGTGGTGGAAATGCAGAGTGAGGGTGGAGCAGCAGGTGCGTTGCACGGAGCGCTTCAGGCAGGTGTACTTGCGACAACATTTACCGCGTCTCAGGGTCTCCTGTTGATGATTCCGAATATGTATAAAATTGCGGGTGAGCTTCTTCCTACAGTGTTCCACGTATCTGCGAGGACACTTGCAGCTCAGGCTCTCTCAATCTTTGGTGACCATTCGGATGTTATGTCAACAAGACAAACCGGATTTGCCCTGCTTGCATCTTCAAGCGTTCAGGAGGCTCTGGACCTGGGTGCAGTGGCACATCTTTCCACACTTAAGTCAAGAGTGCCTTTCCTGCACTTTTTTGACGGATTCAGAACCTCTCATGAAATTCAGAAAATTGAAGATCTTGATCAGGATGCTGTTAAAAAGATGATCAGCGAGAAATCTCTCAAGGCATTCAGAACAAAAGCACTAAGCCCTGTAAAGCCAGTTACAAGAGGTACTGCTCAGAACCCGGATGTATTCTTCCAGGCTCGTGAAGCATGCAACCCTTATTACGATGCAGTTCCAGATATCGTTGCAAGATATATGGGCGAGATAAGCGAGCTTACCGGCCGTCACTATCTCCCGTTCGATTACTACGGAGATCCTGAAGCAGAAAACATAATCATCGCAATGGGTTCAGTTTGTGAAACTATCCGCGAGGTTGTCGATTACGAAATGGCCAAAGGTGAGAAAGTGGGCTTGCTCACAGTTCGTCTTTACAGACCATTCTCTGCCAAATACTTCTTCCGTGTTCTTCCTAAGAGCGTGAAGAGAATCGCTGTTCTGGACAGAACCAAAGAGCCGGGTGCAGTTGGCGAGCCACTTTATGTAGACATTAAATCTGCTGTTGCAGAGAAGGGCGGCAAAATGCCACTTATAGTAGGTGGACGCTACGGACTATCATCAAAAGATACAAGCCCTGCTCAGATTATCTCAGTATTCGAGAACCTGAAAATGAAAGAGCCAAAGAACGGCTTTACAATTGGCATTGTTGACGATGTCAGCTTCAAGTCACTTCCTCTCAAAGAGGAAATCAGCCTTGCAAAAAAAGGTGTTAAAGAGTGCAAGTTCTATGGTCTTGGTTCAGATGGCACTGTAGGTGCAAACAAAAATACTATCAAGATTATTGGCGAGGCAACTCCTAAATATGTTCAGGCATATTTCGACTACGATTCAAAGAAATCAGGCGGATACACTTGTTCACACCTCCGCTTTGGAGATACTCCTATCAATTCACCATACCTGGTGTCAACTCCGGACTTTGTAGCCTGTCACGTTACATCATACCTAAATAAGTATGATGTGCTAAAGGGTATTAAAAAAGGGGGTACTCTTTTGCTGAATACCTTATGGTCAGTTGAAGAGACAATGGAGAAACTTCCTGATCATGTTAAGGCAACAGTTGCCAAAAAGCATCTAAACCTTTATATCATAAACGCAACCAAGATTGCAGAAGAGATAGGACTTGGAAACAGAACCAACACCATCCTTCAAAGCGCATTCTTCAAGATTGCAGACATTATTCCTTACGAGGAGGCTGTCAGCGAAATGAAGCATGCTGCAGAAAAATCTTATGGTAAGAAAGGTGAGTCAATCCTTAAAATGAACTATGATGCTATTGACAGAGGTGCAGAATATGTTAAGGTTGAGATCCCTACAGAATGGAACAATATAACTACCAAATTCCGCCCTGCAAATTTCGACCGCCTTGCACCGGATTGGGTTAGGAATGTTGCCGATGTTGTAAATGCACAATCCGGCAACGATCTGCCTGTTAGCGCATTCCTTCATATGGAAGATGGAACAATCCCTTCCGGATCTGCTGCATACGAAAAGAGAGGAATCGCAACACATGTTCCTGAATGGCAGCCTGAAAACTGTATTCAGTGTAACCAGTGTGCATATGTTTGCCCTCACGCTGCAATCCGTCCGTTCCTTATGAACGAAGATGAGCAGCAGCATGCACCTGCAGGAGTTAAGAAAATTAAAGGTAACGGGCCTTTCAAAGAGTACAGCTTTACAATTCAGGTAACCCCTTACGACTGTACCGGTTGCGGTAACTGTGCCGATGTTTGCCCTGCAAAGACCAAGGCTTTGGTAATGAAACCTTTCGAATCTCAGGAGCACGAACAGCACAACTTCGACTATATGCACGGAGTGGTTGGTTACAAAGAGACCGTTCAGCCTAAAACTCAAAATGTTAAAAACCTTCAGTTTGCTCAGCCTCTGTTTGAATTCTCAGGCGCATGCGCAGGTTGTGGTGAAACTCCATACATCAAGGCTATTACCCAGCTGTTCGGAGACCAGATGATGATCGCAAACGCTACAGGTTGTTCTTCAATCTTTGGCGGATCATACCCTGCTTCTCCTTACACAACAAACAGTTCAGGTCACGGACCATCATGGGCCAACTCACTGTTTGAAGACAATGCAGAATTTGGACTTGGAATGCACCTCGGCTCTGAAAGAGTTCGTGACAGAGTTGCGAAACTTATGGCAGACGGCCTTGAGTGCAAAGATTGCTCTGCAGAGATGAAGGTTCTCTTTGGAGAGTGGATCAGCAAACGTACAGATGCAGTTGCTACAAGAGAAATTGCTGCTCAGCTTATCCCAATGATCTCTGAGTGCAAATGTGAAATCTGCAAGGAGCTCACAACACTTAAAGACTTTATGGTTACCCGCTCACAGTGGATCTTTGGCGGTGACGGCTGGGCATATGATATCGGATACGGCGGACTTGACCACGTTCTTGCTTCAGGAAACAATGTGAACGTTCTTGTGCTTGACACTGAGGTTTACTCAAATACAGGCGGACAATCATCAAAATCTACTCCTGTAGGTGCTGTTGCAAAATTTGCCACTTCAGGCAAGAAAATTCGCAAGAAAGACCTTGGAATGATGGCTATGAGTTACGGCTATGTATATGTTGCACAGGTTGCAATGGGTGCAAGCCACGCTCAGCTTATGAATGTTCTCAAAGAGGCAGAAGCTTACGACGGACCATCACTCATCATCGCTTACGCACCATGTATCAGCCACGGTCTCAAAGCCGGAATGGGTGCTTCTCAGATGGAAGAGAAACTGGCAGTTGCATGCGGATACTGGCAGCTTTACCGCTACAATCCAATGCTCGAGGCAGAGGGAAAGAATCCTTTCACTCTGGACAGCAAAGAGCCGGACTGGAGCAAGTTCCAGGACTTCCTCAAGGGTGAAGTGCGTTACACTTCACTGGTGGCAACATTCCCTGGTGAGGCCGAGACCCTCTTCAAACTTACCGAAGAGCATGCCAAGAGACGCTACGAATCTTACAAGAGACTTGCTGCCACTGTATAGTAGTGAAGTAAGCGCTGAATCGCACAACAATAAAAGGTGTTCAAAGGAATTTTGGACACCTTTTTTTATTTTAACTTGAGATAACTTGATATGAGAGAGTCGCATTCGCAACGCTGTTTTTCTTAACGCTTTTTTCTTCGTGTTTTCAGGGGGTTGCGGGACTCCTCGCTGCGCTCGTCAGACACTCCTCACCCTTTTTCCTGAAAACACTTCAGAAAAGAAGCTAAAAAACATCGATTTTGCTCATTGCGTCTCTCTCATACTCAAGATAAACTTCACCCTTCAAAATAAAAAAGCTGCCAAAATAATTTGACAGCTTAAATATTGAGTTGTGCGATTCAGCGATTACTTCACTGACAGTGTTGCAAGTACGGCGTCTATAATTGTTTTTTCTCGGTTGGCGGTGAGATCGTAGATTTGCTGGGCCTCGGCCACCAGTTTGCTGGCAGCTTCGGGATCCTTGAGGTCTACGGAGTTGATACGGACATTCATGTAGGCTCCGTAAATTGCCGAGCGAAGGGCAAGCGCACCAACACCTGCATCAGAGACAGAGTTTGGATTTCCCTCCTTTACCATCTCCTCAATAAGGTCAAATGCAGAGTATGCCACCTTCATTGTCCTGAGCGGAATTTCGGTTGCGTAAAGTGTGGCGGCCTGAATAGCTGCGCTTCTTGCAGCCTTTTCGGCTTCGCTCTCTTTTGGAAGACCGAATGCCTCCATTATCTTATTAAATGAGTTTGTGTCCTCATCGACCAGGAAGAGCATTTCATTCATAATTGACTGACCCTTCTCTGCCCATTCAGAAAACTCTTTCCAGCGGTGATCCCAGCCTGCCTTATGAGATGAAAGGTTTGCAACCATTGTACCCAGAGCAGCTCCAAGGGCTCCCATGTATGCCGAAACCGATCCGCCTCCCGGAGCAGGCGATTCGCTTGCAGTAAGATTTGCAAAGCCCGATGCGGTAAGGTCTATCAGCCTTGCAGATTTTCCCTCCTCCAGAAGATATTCAATCACCTTCTCTTTAGGGTCAAATGGCTTAAGATCGTCCAGACCCATTGATTTAACTGCAATTTTAATTATCTCATCTTCTGAAACACCGGCAGATCTCTGCTGTTTTGCCAGATAGTGTTTACCGGCTTCAATAAGAACCTTCTTAGGTATAAGGCCAACTATTTCACTTCCGGTTACCCTGATTCCCCTTTGCGCAGCCTTTTCTGTTACCTCGTCAAAAGCTATGTGAACCGGGGTCTGGGTTATGTTTGTAACATTCATTGAGACCTGGGCAATTCCATACTCCTCAATGAACCATCCAATAGCCTTGCATCCTTTTAGTGTTCCGGGAATCCATACCTCATAACCCTTTTCGTCTTTAACAACTTTGCCGGTAAGAGAGTTCCCCTCTCTCATTTTTCTTCCCTTTTCCCTTACATCATATGCGATAGCGTTTGCTCTGCGGGTAGATGTTGTGTTTAGGTTATAGTTGATTGCCACAAGAAAATCCCTTGCTCCTATTGCTGTCGCGCCTGAACCTGCAACTCTTTCGTTAAATTCAGCCGGACCAAAATCGGGTCTCCACTCTGCAGAGGGTAGTCTCTTTGCAAGACCTTCATACTCCCCGGCCCTGCAATTTGCAAGGTTCCTTCTCTCCGGTTTGAAGGCAGCGCTTTCATAACAGAAAACAGGAATCAGGAGTGCCTCTCCAACCCTTTTGGCAAGAGCTCTTGCATACTCTGCAGTCTCTTCCATGGTAACTCCTGCAATAGGAATAAGCGGACACACATCGGTTGCACCCATACGCGGGTGTTCGCCGTGGTGGTATCTCATATCAATAACCTCTGCAGCCTTTCTGATTGCTCTGAAGGCAGCCTCGCACACCTCTTCAGGTGTTCCCACAAATGTTACAACCGTTCTGTTGGTGGCAGCACCCGGGTCAACATTAAGTAGTTTAACACCCTCTACTTTCTCTATCTCATCAGTAATTTGCTTTATTACCTGCATGTTGCGCCCTTCGCTGAAGTTAGGAACGCATTCAATCAATTTCTGAAGCATTATATCTTTATATATATGTTAATACTATTATTTTACGTGCATCGTGACTCCTTTGGGAAGCCTTTTCGCAATCTCTTTCTCGTTCAGTTCAAAGTAATGGTAAGGAATAAGATTAACAGGCATAACAGTTTCGACTGCCTTTATGAACATATCATCACTCATTGTATAAGGCAGGTTCTTTGGGAGAAATGCAAGGTCAATTATACCCAGCTCCTTCATTTCAGGAATAAGTTCAGTGTCGCCGGCAATATATACCCTGAATCCTCCAAAATCGAGAATGTAGCCGTTTCCCTCTCCTCTGGGATGGAACGGATTCCCTGTCTCGGCTTTATTTTCTATGTTGTAGGCATAAACTGCCTTTATTTTAATCTCCTCGTATGATAATTCTTCACCAATCTTAAGCGCTTTTGCGCCATCCAGCTCTTTAGCCGCAAGGGTGCTGGCGACAAACTCTGTACCTGCAGCTGCAATCTTTGATATGGCAAATTTGTCGAGGTGGTCGTAGTGATGGTGTGTTACAAGAATAAGATCTGCTGCCGGTTGTTTTGAATAATCGGCAACCTTTGCATACGGATCAACAAAAATGTTCCGGCCTTCCCATCTGATAAGCAGTGATGCATGTCCCAGAACGGTTATGGCAATCTCTCCCAGCGGTGTTAAGAATTTTGTCATCTCTGTCTGTTTTTAATAATTCCCATTTATTACTTCAACTCCATTCATAAACATCCTCTTTACAAGAGGAGTTGTGAAGGCATAAGGGATAAAATCAAGTGAAGGGACACTTGCGGTTACAATAAAGTTTGCAACCTTGCCCCTGGCTATGGATCCGTGAGTCTCTGAAAGCCCCATTGCCGCGGCACCGTTTATTGTAACTGCGTTTATAATCTCTTCAGTTGTCATCTTAAGTTTGAGAGCTGCAAGTCCCATCATAAACTGCATATTACCGTAAGGTGAAGATCCCGGATTGTAGTTTGTTGCAATTGCAACAGGAAGTCCGTGTTCAATCATCTTTCTTGCCGGAGCATAGTCCATCTCAAGGAAAAAATCAGATCCAGGTAAAAGAGTCGCTATGGTGTCGCTGTTTTTAAGAAGTTCAAACTCCTCCCCTCCTGTAAATTCAAGATGGTCTACAGAAGCAGCATTGTACTTTACCCCAATCTGAACACCTCCGGAGCGGCTCATCTGATTTGCATGAACCTTGGCTCGAAGCCCATATTTCATTCCTGCATTAAGGATTCTGTCTGCATCAGTAACTGTGAAGAAACCATCCTCAACAAAAATATCTATGTAATCTGCCAGCTCTTCAGAAGCAATTACGGGTATCATCTCGTTGATAATCTCATTAACGTACTCCTCTCTTTTCCCTGCATATCTGGCAGGAATAGCATGTGCTCCCAAAAAAGTTGTCCTTACCGTAAGAGGTGTCTCCTCTCCGATTCTTTTGGCAACCCTCAGCATTTTCAGTTCATCCTGCGGATTGAGTCCATAGCCGCTTTTAATCTCAACGGCTCCTGTTCCAAAAGAGATAATCTCCCTTGCCCTTTCGAGCGTCTGCCTGAAGAGATCCTCTTCATCTGTATTATGAAGCAGCTCTGCAGAATTCAGAATTCCTCCTCCTCTTGCAGCAATCTCTTTATAAGAGAGACCACGTATCTTGTCAATAAACTCCTGCTCGCGTCTCCCTGCAAACACAAGGTGTGTATGTGAATCACAGAATGCAGGCATTACAGTTGCACCCTCAAGGTCAATCACATCATCTGCAAAATTCTCAAAATAGTACTCGGGACCTTTGGCTCTTAATGCCTCAATAGTATCCATGGAGCCAAAATCTTCAATGGTATCTCCGTTAACGGCAAGATATGCGTTTTCGATACTTTCAAGGCGTGACATCTCTTTCCCGGCCCTGTTAAGTACAGGTTCGCCGCTTTCTGTCTGAACCAGTCTGCCAATGTTTATGAATAATTTTTTCATGGAGCTGCGTTTTATTTAGTCAACGACTACCGTTCTTACAAAATCAACTGAGTTCTGAATATGTGTATACATAACCTCATCCTCGGCAATAAACGGAACTCTTTTCCTGTACGAAGCTACAAATTTCTCCAGAACAGGAGAGGTTTTGAGCGGCCTGCGGAACTCCAGTGCCTGTGCAGCATTCATAATCTCAATTGCCAGAATTTTCTCCAGATTCTCCACTACCCTGAAGCATTTGGTTGCACCATTGGCACCCATACTTACATGATCTTCCTGTCCCTGTGAAGAGTCAATTGTATCAACGCATGCAGGAGTTGCCAGCTGTTTATTCTGACTCACCACAGATGCCTGTGCATACTGCGGAATCATAAAGCCTGAGTTAAGCCCAGGATGCGCCACAAGGAAAGATGGTAAACCCCTTTTGCCGGATATAAGCTGATATGTTCTCCGCTCCGATATACTACCCAGCTCAGCCAGAGCAATTGAGAGCATATCAAGAGGCAGTGCGAGGGGCTGACCGTGGAAGTTGCCTGCCGATACAATCAACTCCTCTTCCGGAAGTATTGTTGGGTTGTCTGTCGCGCTGTTAAGTTCGGTTACAAATGCCTTTTCGATGTATTTAAGAGCATCTTTGGTTGCACCGTGTACCTGAGGGACACATCTGAACGAATATGGATCCTGCACATGTACTTTATGGCGTGCTGCAATTTCACTTCCTTCAAGGTACTTTCTCATGTTTACTGCAGTCTCTATCTGCCCCTCATGAGGTCTGATTGCATGGACTCCGTGAGTGAATGGCTCGGTTCTTCCGTCAAAGGCTTCCAGCGAAAGAGCAGCAGTAAGATCTGCAAGCTTGCTTAAATGTTTTGCTTTTGTAAGATTCCAGATACTGTATGCAAGCATGAACTGAGTGCCGTTAAGCAGCGCAAGTCCCTCTTTTGAAGCAAGAGACATTGGCTCCCAGCCAAATTTTTTATTTATCTCAGCAGCCGGATACTTTTTACCCTCAAACCAAACCTCACCCAGACCAAGAATTGGAAGGGTCATGTTTGCCAGCGGAGCCAGGTCGCCGGATGCTCCAAGAGATCCCTGCTGATAAACCACCGGGGTTACCATATTATTGAACATCTCAACCAGTCGCTCAACTGTTTCGAGGCGCACTCCGGAATAGCCGTAAGAGAGTGATTTTACCTTCAGAATAAGCATCAGCCTTACTATCTCAACAGGAACCTCTTCTCCTACTCCGCAGGCGTGCGACATTACAAGATTTTTCTGAAGCTGAGAGAGTTCGTCGGGATTGATTGTAACGTTGCAAAGTGAACCAAATCCGGTAGTTATACCATAAATGGGCTCTTTTTGGTTTTTCATTTTATTATCGAGAAAATCCCGGCATAACTGAATCCTCTTTTTTAATTCATCAGAAATTGCAATTTTTGAACTTCCTTTGGCAAGATTAACAAATTCTTCCGGGGTGTGTTCCTTCATGCTTAAATGAAAATAGTCCATATGGCTTATACTTTATTATATTTTTAACAATTTTTCTACAAATATAAAACAAAAAGCTTCAATTATTTTATTGTTATGCAAACATCTGTCATTTTTGCTACATCTCACGGAACTACCCAAAAAGTTGCCGAAAAGATACGCGAACACATTGGTGAAACCAATTGTGCCATCTACAACCTGAAGGACAACCCATCCATTGACCTGTCAAATTACCAGAGGGTAATAATTGGAGGCTCAATTTATACCGGTACAATGCAGAAGAAAGTTAAGGAATTCTGCAATGCAAACATTGAAAAACTTATTGAAAAGAGTCTCGGCCTGTTCATTTGCGGCATGAACGAACCCGCATTTGAAGAAGAGTTGAAAAATGCATTTCCTGAAAAGCTTCTTGAACATGCATCTTCAAAGAAAGCAGTAGGTGGTGAATTTGTTATGGAGAAACTCAATTTTTTTGAGAAGCTCATTGTTAAAAAGGTCTCTGGTGTAAAAGAGAGTGTATCAAAACTTGACTTTGATAAAATCCGCCAGCTGGTTTCTGAAACAGAATAAGAGAGAGTGAAAAAGAAAAAGGGTACCGGACAAAGCCGGTACCCTTCTCCGGGGGCTAAAACCTATATTAATAACCAGGGTTCTGTTGATTTTTAATTGCAGGATTTGCGTCAGTTTCAGAAACAGGTAATGGCAGAATTGCTTTAGGGAATGTTCTGTCAATAGTCTTGGTTCTGTGTGTTATCTGAACCGCAGGGAATATAAACTCGTCGTTGAATTCAATACTCCTGTTCAGACGTATCATATCAAAGTATCTCTGACCTTCTGCAAAGAGCTCCTTACTTTTCTCATCGATAATCATATCCAGAGTCACATCGCTTGAAGTAGATAAAGCGAGTCCAGGAGATCTCTTACGAATTGCATTCAGGTAATTTGATGCTTTAACTTTATCAGGTGTAGTCTGTCTTAGTGCAGCTTCTGCCGCAATTAAATAGATTTCTGACAGTCTGATAACTTTAACGTTAACAGCAGATGGCGAACTCTTGTCTCCAAGAAGATCTACACCACTATATTTCAGACATGATCCAAATCTGGTATTCGATGACTCATCATAATCCATGATTCCCCAGCGAACATCTGTTGGATCTTCGTTAAGTCTGGCCAAATAGTAATCACTTGCCATAAACCATCCCATTGCATTTTTGATTTTTGCAAGACGGAGCAGATAGTATCCAAGCGAACCAGATCCAAGATCATTCTCATCGAGATACATAGCAATCTCAAAAATTGACTCTGAGCCAAACTCATTTGACCATGACTGAACCCATTTATCATTGGCATACAGAGAGTACTTAGGACTTGTAATAACCTCTTCTGCGGCTGAGAGAGCGTCACTGAATCTGTCCATAGTAAGATATACTCTTGACTGAATAGCAAGGTTAGCGTAATAGTTCAGATATCCTCCCTTTACTGATTTAGAGAGCAGTGGTTCTGCATCAGTCAAATCTTTCAGAATCTGAGTATAAACCTCCTCCACAGAAGATCTTGTTGGCTGTTCGGCAGCATCAAGCGGCACCAGTACAAGCGGAACTCCGTAAGATGCTTTATCCATATTGTAAGGTTTGCCATAAAGGCGAACCATATCAAAATAGATTAAAGCCCTTGCAGTAAGTGCCTGCCCCTTATAATCAGAGAGCTCTGTACTGCCCAAACCAGCGGTTTCCATTTTCTCAATATTAACCAAAAGGTTGTTGGCCTGAAGTATACAGTGATACATCTGAGACCAGAAACCTGAGTAGGAGTTTGAAGAGGCAGAGTGATTGAATACATAAAGCGCATCCAGACCTCTTCCCTGTGAACGAATGGCGAAATCGCCGCCTTTAGCATCACCATACATGAAGAAATTTCTTCCGTAGTAATTCGAGCTTGCCATCTTACTCATCAGACCGTTAATAACCACAGCTGCATCTTTAGCACTGGTTATTGATGTTTCGGCCGGTGCGGAGTTACTTGGTTTAACATCCAGAAAACCCTCGCATGATGAAAGTAGTACAATGCTCAGTACCGTAAATATGATATTTATCTTTTTCATTGTATCATCAAATATTATTAGAAACTAAATTCAACACCGAAAGTATATGTTTTGCCAATAGGCAATTCCCATCCTCTTGTACCATATTCTGATACCTCAGGGTCGTACACTTTGTAAGCAGCAAGAGTCCATAGATTCATTCCGTTAAAATAAATTCTAGCGTTGGAAATGTTTGCCTTACTCACAATATTCTTAGGCAGATTATAGCCAATAGTAAGGCTCTTCAGTCTCAGATAATCTGAACTGTGCATGTGCCTGCTACTTCTTTGGTTAACATCTTCCAGGTCAATTGCAATACGCATTGGATAAGTTGCACTCTTGTTTTCAGGAGTCCATCTGTTATCGTAAGCGTCTTTAGACATAATCCTTTCCCAGTAATAACCATCATCGTTAATATCACGACCGGCTGCATCATATGAATAACCACCAAGTCTGTAAGTGAATCCGAGAGAAAGGCTGAGTCCCTTCCATGTAAGATCTGTGTTCAAACCTCCAAATAGCTTTGGATGGATATCACCAATAATCTTTTCGGTTGCATCCTGATACCTGAATGTTGCAGGTCTTCCGTCAACTGTAATTGTTGATGGTTTATCATTATTAAGGAACCACAGGTTCTTTCCGGTTTCATCATCTACACCGGCCCACTCAAGGCCAAAAAGAGCAAGGGTAGATTCACCCTCTCTGTAGATATACTTGGCCCTTGAGTCACCACCTGTTGGATCATACCAGATAATATCCTGACCACTGTATAGCTTGGTAACTTTAGATTTAACCATTGATGTTGTAAATGAAGCATTCCATTTAAGGTCATCTCTGCTTATAATCTCTCCACCAATCTCAATCTCAATACCACGGTTATTAATTTCCCCAATATTCTTAAGAGTTGTAGCAAAGCCTGTTATCTGTGAAATTGGCACTTTCTGAAGAAGGTCCTTGGAGTCTCTGTTAAAATACTCAACAGTACCGGTTAATCTTTGGTCGAAAAGTCCGAATTCCAAAGCGATATTGGTAGTGAAGTTTTTCTCCCATGAGAGGTTGGCATCTGCGATTGTGTTTACCCCTCCACCAGGGAGTTCCATATACTTGTTACCATATGAAGTCAGCGATCTCCATCCATAATTATCAGGAGGAAGTGTACCATTGACACCATATGAACCTCTTAATCTAAGACTGCTGATAAGGTCAACTTCCTTCATGAACTCTTCTTTGTCGATTCTCCATGAACCGGCAACAGACCAGAAGTTACCCCAGCGTGTCTGAGGACCCAGTTTTGAAGAACCGTCACGGCGGAATGATCCGGAAACATAATACTTGTTATCGAAGTTATATTCAACACGAGAAAGGAGAGAAAGCATTGTGCTTCCCCAATAATATGCACTCGCGTCTAGTTTACCTGCAGTAGCGACTGTATGAAGTGCTCCTGTAGGCAAGTTAGTACCTGATGCACGAATAAATGATGCATCATTATCTTCTGCCTCCCATCCAAGCAATACACCAACTGTGTGTTTCTTCATGAAGGTCTTGTTATAGTTAAGAGTTGTAGAAGAGACAAGTTTCTCAACATCAGTACCCATCTCTGTTACTGAGCCATTTACACCAGAACCGTTAAAGTGATTTGCACTATAATAGATATGGTCTTTTGATTGAGAATTATCGTATGAGAGAATTGATTTGAAGGTCAATTCAGGTAGTATTTTGATTGTTACTGCTTCGTTTGCAGATATCCTGAGAGTTTTGGAAAAGTTTTCCCACTCGTTGTTATAATATACAGGATTGTATGCATAACTGCCATATCTTGCTGTCCATGGATTTCCGGTTACATAATCTGTAGGCCAGTATAAAGGCCATAAAAGGTTACGGCTTTGAAGAAAATAGTTCGCACCTGTAGATCTTGTATCGTTAAAACCAGTTTTATTACTTTTTGCGACATTAATATTAGTTGTAAACTCAACACTCTTTCCAACTTTCTGAGTGAGATTTACCCGGCCTGTTATCCTGTCGAAATCATTAATAATACTTCTGCCCTGATCTTTAGTATAGGAAAGGGAGGTATAATAGTTTGATGCATCAGTTGCACCACTTACAGAGAGATCATATGTCTGAAAAACAGCGGTTCTGAAAAGTTCTTTTTCCCAGTCGAAGAATGTACCCGCTCTATCTCCACCAATAGTAAGTGAATTAACTGTATGGTCAGGAGCAGTGAAGGTATATCCATGCTTATTGAACCTCTTGTTTAGCTGAGCAAGTGCAGATGCGCTTGCAACTGCCGGTGTCTTAGGGCTTGTCGGGTGATAAACTCCTGCATTCCAGAAGTTTTCATAATAAAGCTCTACTTGTTGTTCAGGGGTTGCTACTTCGAAGTTGTCTGTTGCAAACTCAGGAGTCATACCAACAGAAGCTTTAAAGTTAACTTTAGCTTTGCCTAGTTTACCCCTTTTTGTTGTGATTACAATAACACCATTAGCCGCTCTTGATCCATAAAGAGAAGAGGCAGCAGCATCCTTCAACACTGTGATTGACTCAATATCACTTGGATTAAGAGTACTCATGGCATTGTTAGAAGTGTAAAGATAGCCGCTCATCTGTCCTGAGCTACCCGATACCACCGGTACTCCATCAATGACATAAAGAGGTTCGTTTGAGGCAGTCATAGAGCCAATACCACGAACGCGAATGGAAGATGTAGATCCAGCTTGACCGGAAAGAGTCGTAATTTGCATACCTGCAACCTTTCCATTCAAAGCATTTTCGAATGAAAGTGATGGCATGTCTTTAATTGACTCCTGTTTTACCATGGACGCTGCACCTGTAAAAGTACCCTTTGTAGAGGTACCATAGGCAACCACCATAACCTCGTCAAGGTTGAGCGCATCCGGGCTGATAACTATGTCAATCACACTACGCCCGTTCACAAGTATCTCCTGTGATCTGTAGCCGATGTAGCTGATGACTAGTGTAGCATCATTTGGAACATTGTTGAGGGTGTATTTGCCCTCAAGATCTGTGTTGGCACCGGCTCCTCTTACACCTTTTACGAGAATCGTAGCGTAAGGAACCGGAGAACCATCGTCGGAAGAGGTTACCGTGCCGGTAACTCTCATCTGAGCCCAACCGATATTGACAAGCAATACCGACAAGACAATCAAGATCGATTTCTTCATAGATAAGTAATTTGAATTAAGGTTTTCGAGTCGAAATTAAATATTTTTTAAACCAAAAGCAAAAAATTGTAATTATTTATTAATTCCATACGAAATATTGTTATTAGCTCTGTTTGAGAGTTGATAAATGGGGCATTTTTTATGTTTTAGTTTCATTTCGTAAGGTTTTTATATCTATTTTCTACCAGTTCGGCAGTTCCTGCTCATTTTTTCTTTCATTATATCCATTTTATGGCACAAAAAAAGAGCTGACCCAAAGCGGATCAGCTCTCAAAATTTCAGTGGTTTCAGATTACCTGTTAAAAGGTTTTCTGTCTCCCGGCCTTCCACCCGGACGGCTTGGTCTGCCGCCTTCTGGTCTTGGTCTGCGCTCCGGCTCAACATAGCCTTCCGGCTTCTCAATCAGAGCTTTACGCGAGAGTCTCATCTTGCCGTTCTTAGGATCCATCTCAAGGAGTTTAACCTCTACCATATCTCCTACATTAACAACATCTTCAACTTTCTCTACCTTTTTCCAGTCAAGTTCAGAGATGTGCAGAAGCCCCTCTTTGCCCGGTAAAATTTGCACGAATGCACCGAACTCAAGAATTGAAACTACCTTGCCATTATAAACCGTTCCGGCCTCAGGAACTGTGGTGATACCCTTAATCCATGCAAGAGCTGCATCCATATTGTCCTTGTTGTCACCAAAAATATCAACAACGCCTGTTCCATCCTGTTCTGTGATGGTAATTGTTGTTCCGGTAGTCTTCTGAATCTCCTGAATAACTTTTCCGCCTGTACCTATAACAGCACCGATAAATTCTCCCGGAATTACAATCTGAACGATTCTTGGAACGTGTGGTTTAAGCTCTGCACGTGGCTCACTCATGGTCTTCATCATCTCACCCATGATATGAAGGCGGCCCTGACGAGCCTGCTCAAGAGCCTGCTCGAGGATCTCGTAAGAGAGTCCGTCTACCTTTATATCCATTTGAGTTGCTGTGATACCATCCTTGGTTCCGGTAACCTTGAAGTCCATATCTCCCAGGTGATCTTCATCTCCGAGAATATCAGACAAAACAGCAAACTTGCCGCTCTTTCCTCCCGAAATAAGACCCATTGCAATACCAGATACCGGCTTCTTAATTTTGATACCTGCATCCATAAGAGCGAGTGTTCCTGCGCAAACTGTAGCCATTGATGAAGAGCCGTTAGACTCAAGAATATCAGAAACTACACGAACAGCATAAGGATTCTCTTCTCCTTTTGGTACTACAAATTTTAGTGCTCTAAGAGCAAGGTTTCCGTGTCCGATCTCTCTGCGGCCAGTTCCCCTGTATGGTTTTGCATCGCCTGTAGAGAAAGGAGGGAAGTTGTAGTGAAGAACAAATTGCTCAGAACCTTCAACAAGAACCTCATCAATTGACTTCATATCAAGTCTGGTTCCGAGGGTTACAGTTGTAAGAGACTGAGTCTCTCCCCTTGTAAAGATTGCCGACCCGTGTGTTGCAGGAAGGTAATCGACTTCACACCAGATAGGTCTGATATCCTTTGTTCCCCTTCCGTCCAGACGGATACCTTCGTTAAGAATAAGGTTTCTCATAGCCTCTTTCTCAACATCATGGTAATACCTGTTAATCATTATTTTCTTTGCAGCTGCATCCTCTTCAGAAAGTGTGGCTACAAATTCGGCCTTAACAGCCTCAAATGCATCTGTTCTATCATGTTTTGCGCTGGCTGCTTTTGCAATCTGATAACATTTATCATAGCAGAACTCATGAATAGCAGCACGAAGCTCCTCGTCCTGAGTCTCGTGACAATATGCCCTCTTCTGAGTTTTACCAACAGCCTCCATAAGCTCAATCTGAGCCTGGCACTGTTTCTTTATCTCTTCGTGTGCAAACTTGATTGCTGCAAGCATGTCTGCCTCAGCAACCTCTTTCATTTCGCCCTCCACCATCATGATGTTATCAAGCGTGGCGGCTACCATAATATCTATATCTGCCTCTACCAGTTGAGCAAAAGTAGGATTAATGACAAATTCGCCGTTAATTCTGGCAACTCTTGCTTCTGAAATTGGCCCGTTGAACGGAATATCACTTACAGCAAGTGCAGCTGATGCTGCAAGACCAGCAAGCGCATCGGGCATAATCTCTTTTTCTGCCGATATAAGGTTTACGGTTACAAATACCTCTGCGTGGAAATCGTCAGGAAAGAGTGGTCTTAGAGCTCTGTCAATAAGCCTGGATACCAGAATTTCTGAATCATTAGGTCTGCCCTCTCTCTTGAGGAAACCTCCGGGATATCTGCCGGCTGATGCATATTTCTCCTTGTATTCAACAGACAAAGGCATGAAGTCTACATCTTCTCTTGCCTCTTTTGCACAGGTAACAGTTGCCAGAAGCATTGTTTTACCCATTTTTACCACTACCGAACCGTCTGCCTGCTTGGCCAGTTTACCGGTTTCGATTTCGATTTCTCTTCCATCACTCAGCTGGATGGTCTTTTTTACAATATTCATATAAATTAAATGCAGCCCGGCCCTCCCTTTGAGAGTCCATAATTAATAATACCGCTACGCTGCCTGTTCCGGGACGCTTTTCAGGAAACAGAGAGCATAATATCCTATTTGCAAAGTTAATCAGATTATTCAATAAGAGAAAAGAGATGCGCAAAAGGGGCTGCTCAGAAATCTGAACAGCCCCTTTAATCTCAATTTATTCTCGTTATTTACGAAGGTTAAGTGCCTTCACAATATTTCTGTATCTCTCAATGTCTGTCGCTTTCAGGTAATCCAGAAGGCGGCGTCTTTTACCAACCAGTTTAAGAAGGGAACGCTGTGTAGAGTAGTCCTTCTTGTTTAGTTTCAGGTGGCTGGTAAGGTGAGCGATACGGTATGAAAATAAAGCTACCTGGCTCTCAGGGGAACCGGTATCTGCATTAGACTTTCCGTATTGTCCGAAAATCTCTTGCTTCTTGTCAGATGTTAAATAATTGGTCATTTGTCAAGCAATTGATATAGTTGTTTCACCAAAATTGGGTTGCAAATATAAACATAATTTTCCACGGGGCAACTATTTTCATAATTTTGTACTGTAAAAACAGAATTATGATCACTTTCGAAGAGGCAAAAAAAATAGTAACGGATAATCTGATTGTTACGGATACCGAAATGGTTCCGCTTGCAGAGGCTTGTTCCAGAATCATTTCGCAATCTGTAACAGCAGACAGGGATACTCCTCCATTTAATAAATCTGCTGTGGATGGGTATGCATGCAGAGCCTCAGATCTTGGTGAAAAGATGCTTTTACTTGAGAACATTGCTGCCGGATACGAGCCAAAAATGACAGTAAATCAAGGAACTTGTTCAAAAATTATGACCGGAGCGATGCTTCCTGATGGTGCCGATACAATTATAATGGTCGAAGATTGCGATTTTGACGGCAAGTATGTGTTTTTTAAAGGGAAAGGTCCAAAAGACAATATTTGTGTTAAAGGTGAGGATATAACAAAAGGGGCCGAGGTTGTTACTGCCGGCACCTTGCTTAAACCTCAGCATGTTGCTGTTCTGGCTGCGTTTGGAGCTGCAGCAGTGAGCGTATCGAAGAGAATCAGCGTGGGCATTCTCTCAACCGGCGACGAAATAATTGAGCCTGAAGCCACCCCCTCGACTGTACAGATAAGAAACTCAAACGGCTGGCAACTCTTCTCTCAGGCAATTAATGCCGGTGCAAATGCAAACTACCTGGGAATTGCCGGCGACACAAAAGACAGCCTGCACTCAATTATAAGTGAAGCTATTGTAAATAATGATGCAATCATAATATCAGGCGGCGTCTCTATGGGAGACTTTGACTATGTACCGGGAATCCTCGAAGAGCTCGGATTCAAAATCCTGTTTAATAAAGTTGCTGTCCAGCCGGGCAAACCCAGCACATTTGCGGTCAGAAAGTCGAAAGAGGGTAAATGTGAAAAGGTGATTTTCGCTCTGCCAGGAAATCCTGTATCATGCTTCATTCAGTTTGAACTTCTTGTGAGACCATGGTTAAATGCCTCTGCCGGAGGCCATGCTCCGGAACTGTGGACGGAGCTGCCGGCTAAAGAGGAATACAGCAGACGAAATACCGGAAGGCTGGCATTTATTCCAATTATAATAAATCCGGACGGCACATTCTCACATCTGAAGTACAACGGATCTGCACATATAGCGGCTCTGTCTGAGGCTACAGGCATTGCTGCCGTTCCGGTGGGAAAAGCCACTATCGCAGCAGGAGAAAAAACCAGAATATTCATTTTGCCATAATGGAAAAGGTATACGACCACCCCACCCTTGGCAAGATAAGGATAGTCAAAAGAGCCTTTTCCAGGAACATCCGCCTTACGGTTCACCCCAGACGGGGCATTACAGTATCAATTCCGTGGTTGACAACTTTTTCCACTGCAGAAAAATTCGTCAGAGAGAAGGAGGAGTGGGTCCTGACAAGTCTTAAAAGACAAAAGAAAAGAGCAGAGGAGCACCGTTTTTCATACGGGGCCGATTCACCATTGCAGATAATTGGGAAAGAGATCCGTTTTGTTATCGCCGACCCCGGTTCCGGCAACGCCGTCAGAATTAAACGGGGGCCCGAATATGACCTCGTGATCTATCCGGCAGACTGCCCTGAGGCAACAATTGCAGAAGCAGTAACAAGGATTCTCAGAAAAGAGGCTGCCGGATACCTACCCGAAAGGACAGTTCAGCTGGCCTCTCTTCATGGATTCCAATACTCAAGACTCACCCTTAAGAACAACAAAACAAACTGGGGAAGCTGTTCGGGCAAGAACAACATAAACCTGAATATTCATCTTATGAGGCTAGGTACAGAGCTGGCAGATTTCGTGATTCTGCACGAGCTTTGTCACCTGAGGCACCGTAACCACGGTCCGGAGTTTCACAAACTCCTCAACAACCTTTGCGGAGGCCGCGAGAAGGAGTTCAACAGCAAACTCAGAAAGGTGAGGCCCGTGGCAATCCTTTGCCCTGAGTAAATATTGGTGCAATAAAAAAAGAGAGCCGGAAATATCCGGCTCTCTTTTCAAAATCCCGAAATCATATCTCTTATAAGAGAATCATCCGGATCGATTGTCTGATTACTTTGTCAGGTTGCTTACACGAACGAATAGTTCATCAACACCTTTAAGGAGATCCATAGTGACAGCCTTGTAGTGTTTCTTAACATTTTCGGTTGGGTGTGCATTTACCCTGTTATAAAGATCATTTCTCAAAGCAACTGCGTCATTAATAACTGCAATAGCATCATCGGTTTTTTTGTCCGGGTTGATGTACATAAACACCCAACAGTCAGAAATCACCTCGCTTACGAGAAAATCGATATCTTTCTTAATAATTCTTAAACTTCCCATAATTGTACGTTATTTGCCGCAAAGGTAGTAAAATATTTTAATCTAGAGCTTTGTAATGCCAATGCCGGGCAGATCGTTCAGAGTAATCTTGCCGTCAACAATTTGCATACCTTTGAAAACATCATTTGAAATAAGCAGGTTTCCGTCAAGGTCTGCCCACTCTGTTTCTGATGCCAGCTGGGCTGCAGCAGATATTGCACAAGATGTCTCAGTCATACAGCCAATCATAAGTCTCATATGAAGTGCCTTTGCAAGGGAGACCATTTCCCGAGCCTCTCTCATACCCGTACACTTCATGAGCTTAATGTTCACTCCATGATATGCTCCCCTGAGTTTAGGTATGTCAGTTAAACGCTGGCAAGCCTCATCTGCTATAACAGGGAGCGGGCTCCTTTCAGTTACCCACGCAGCATCATCAAGCAGAAGTTTAGGCATTGGCTGCTCAATCATGTTGACATTACGCTCGTTAAGCCAGTTGATCATATCAAGCGCATAGTGCTTGTCCTTCCATCCCTGGTTTGCATCAACACAAATTGTGGTATTGGTTACTGACCGGATGGTCTCAACCATCATTTTATCAGTCTTTTCATCACGTCCAAGCTTAACCTTTATAACCTTGTAAGGTGACGCCTCTCTTGTCTTTTCCCTTACCACCTCTTCTGTATCGAGACCAACTGTAAAAGAGGTATTGGGGGTTGTAGACGGGTTGAATCCCCATATCTTCCACCATGGCTGGCCAATTATCTTACCCACCAGATCGTGAAGTGCAATATCAACAGAAGCTTTTGCAGCAGTATTGTTAATTGCTATTGCATCAACATATGCAAGGATATCCTGAATCTCAAAAGGAGAGCTGAAACGGGAAAGGTCTACTTTTTTGAGGAAATCCATCACCGAGGACTGGGTCTCTCCCAAATATGGCGGCATTGCGGCCTCTCCATATCCAACATAGCCATCCCATTCGATTTCTGTGAGAACTATCTGAGTTGTTGTTCTTGAAGAGTTGGCAATCGTAAAGACGTGCCTCATCTGGGCGTCATATGGACGGAAAGTAAGCACCATCTTTTTGCTGCCACCCTTTGAAACGCTCTTAGTCCTTGACTGGGCAAAGACATCAAAAGGATTTATTATTGCTGAAGCAGCAGTAAGAAGGCCTGCTGTTCTGAGAAAATTTCTTCTTGTTGTTAAGGTCATATCTTTAAATTTTCAGGTTCGTTTATTATTGTGCAAAATACCACGGATGTTTGGAAACCGATACAATACCGGCATCTGAATCTATTTTGGTAAGAATTCTGTTTGCCCTTACGAGTCTGTTTGATCCATCGTAATAGTTTGCAGCCTCAGGAATAAGAGAATTGATTCTTACAGAGGTTGCAGAGTGGATAAACTCCCCGCCGCCAATATAAATACCAACATGGGTAATTCGCTCCTTCTTGTCATTAGTTGCCTTAGAGCCGAAGAACAACAGGTCGCCTGCGGTAAGATTGTCAAAATTCTTCGAAATGTCAACATCTTCGCCGGTGAGTGCCTGCTGGGATGCATCCCTTTCAAGAATAACACCGTTGAGGAAATATACAGTCTTTGTAAAACCTGAACAGTCCATCGCCTTGATTGAGGTCCCTCCCCACATGTAAGGGAAGCCCACAAACTGACGGGCAGTTGCAATAATATTCTCCTGTGTGGGTTTTCTTGAAGCAACCCACTCCGCAAAAGGAGCAGTGTGCTGTTTCTGCACAAAAGCCTCTCTTCCGTCGGGAAGCATAACCTTAATATGGGAACCTGCAGCAGCAACTACTTTTACAATATTGCCCATGATTCCGTCTGCAATAACTGCAGAACTCTCTGAGGCACCCGCACGGAACAAAGTATAATAAGTTGTTACAATAACTTTTTGTGCATCCCTCCAGCTGTTGAAATCTGACTCGTTCATAGTGGCCACGCTGCCTGATGACACCCAGGCAATATAGCCCTCAGGAGTGACAGCTCTTGTCCAGCCACCTCTCTTTTCCAGAATCTGCAGCGGAGCACCCATAACTGTCTGGGTTGCCGACTCACTTGAATAGGAAGGGGCATATCTGAAATTAACTGCCGACTGATTCGTTACTCCCCAGGTCTTTTCACCAAGAGCCGGAGAAGGAAGAGTAATCATACTGTCAAGAGCCTCTATTCCGGCTTCCGAAAGTTTTGCAAGCAGGGTCTCTTTTGCAGATGGTTCGGTAGTGGAGCCTCTGAGTACAATAGTATCTGCCTTTGCAGAGACCTCAAGTTTTGCCTCAAAGGTTTTAAGCCTTCTGTCCGGAGCATACTCATCTTTTACCTGAGTAAAAATGTCGTTGAATGTGGCCTCTGTCTTCTCTTTTTTTGTCTCATTCGAGCAACCTGCCAGAGAGATGACAACGGCTGCCGTTAAAATCAATTTTTTCATTTGAGAATGGGGTTATTGTATTGAATAATAGTTTTTAATTGAATTTTACTGCGCTGCTCTCGTTGTAAAGTCTGTCCAGAGCAGAGACGTAATAGTCATATCCCGGTGCACCTGCACCTGAAGTGACAAACGATGTCTCTCCTGTAAGAGCAATTATTGCGCTTCCGTTTTCAAATCGCGGAGTTTCACCTTTTTTAAACCTGTAAACAGCATAGTAATACGCTCTCTCAGAGTTGCACTCTGCAAGAGAGGCATCTCCTTCAGGCAGTTTATCTCCTGTCCATGTCAAGTGCAGTTTATCCCCTTTTATTACCATATCTGCCTTTGCAGGTGCATCGGGAGGAGTTGTTTCAAACCCTCTCAGAGCCGGCACTATAGAAGGAGAAGGGTAAAGTGACCTGAGAACTGAATTAATTCCCAGAACATTTTTCTTCATATCCTTTGCACTGAAGTAGCATACTCCGTGGTACTGCTCCATTGTACGAAGAATCTCAGCCTGTTTCTTAATCTCCTGCGCGCTTCTCCATGCCTCTATTTTAGAATTTGCATCAAGACGGTAGGTTCCAAGTCCTCCGTAAACCGGAGTTCCGGCAGAGTAGTCTCTCCACCATTTTGCAAGAACATTAAAGTCCGCTGCAGGGTATCCGATATTGAAATATAACTGCGGAAGAATGTAATCCATCCAGCCGGCCTCCATCCATTTGAGAATGTCTGCATGCAGGTGGTCGTAATTTGTATACCCAAAGCTTCTGGTATCTGAACCGCGCGGGTCCTCCTGTTTGTTTCGCCATACAGCATATGGGCTGATTCCGAATTTAATGAATGGCTTAACAGATTTAATGGTGTCGCGCAGCATCTTAACAACAAGGTCTACATTTTCTCTTCTCCATGCCATCTTGTCTGCCGGCTTGTAGCCTCTGCTGTGTTTTGCAAAAGATGATTCGTCTGAGAAATCGTTATTTGGATAAAAATAGTCGTCAAAGTGAATACCATCGAGGTCGTAGCGTGTAACCAGATCTTTAATGACCTGTGCAAGAAACTCTCTTGTCTCAGGATATGCAGGGTCAAAATAAAGTTTCTTTCCATGCTTTACAAAGATATCCGGTCTCTTTTTGTAAATATGATCAGGAGCCATATCCTTAAGGTTATCTACATTCTGGCTTACTCTGTAGGGATTCAGCCATGCATGCAGCTCCATACCGCGCTTGTGCGCCTCTTTAATTGCAAATGCAAGCGGATCGTAAAATGGAACCGGAGCTTTTTTCTGATCGCCTGTCAGATAGATTGACCAGGGCTCTTTGTCAGAAATATAAAAGGCATCTGCTGTTGGTCTTATCTGCAGCACAATTGCATTGAAGTTCATGCTTTTATACAGATCAAGCAGTGTTATGAGCTCTTTTTTCTGTGCATCCGAAGATAAACCGGGGGCAGATGGCCAGTCAATATTGTTAACAGTAGCTATCCACACAGCTCTCCACTCTCTCTTTCCGTCATATTCGGCCCTGGCCGGCTGAGCAAAAAGCAAAAAAAGTGTAAAAACCATTAAAACGTTGATTGCGTGTTTCATGGAAGTATATTCAGATTAAGGGGGTTAGTTAATGCTTACAAAGATATTATATTTGCACAAAAATTCCACGATTATGATTGTTGATTCACTCAGAGGATTCGAGAGATACATAAATTTCCATTCCCGCTTCGAAAAAGTATACACCTACATGCTCAAAACCAGGCTGTCGGAGCTTGAACCCGGAGAATATCCCATTGTAGGAAAAGATATTTACTGTAAAATCTGGGAGGGAGAGTGCAAAGGACTTGAGATCCCCAAACTGGAGGTTCACGACACATATATTGACATCCATCTGATTCTGAGCGGCACCGAAACAATTGGAGTTAGAGACAGAAGCAGATGTATGGGTGACAATATTCCATACGACGAACAAAACGATGTTGCCTTTCTGGAGGAGAGTCCGGAGAATTTTATCAGCCTTGGCGAAGATAACCTTGCCGTAATATTTCCTCACGATGCACACGCACCTCTCATTGGTGAGGGGAGAGTAAAGAAGGCTATCTTTAAAATTAAAATGTAAATTGGAAAACAGGATACAATTCAGTGACGGAAGACGCTATAACTCATTTGTGGGCTATTTCCGCAAAAAGTACGGCAGCAGGCTGCAGAAAATTGTTGTAGACGCAGGGTTCACATGCCCCAACCGGGACGGCAGCGCCGGAACCGGCGGTTGTACATATTGCGACAATGATGCCTTTCATCCCTCATACAGCACTCCGGATAAAAGTATCCTAACCCAGATAGACGAAGGAATAAGGTTCCACAAAAACAGATACAGAAAAGCATCTGAGTATCTGGCATACTTTCAGCCCTATTCAAATACATACGATACGCTGGATGTATTAAAGAGAAGATATGCAGAGGCTCTCTCCCACCCGGAGGTAGCAGGCATCGTTCTTGGCACCCGCCCTGACTGTGTAGACGAGGAGAAGCTCGACTGGCTTGCAGAGCTTTCTAAGGAGAAAATTGTAATAATTGAGTACGGGGTTGAGTCAACTCACGACAAAACTCTCAAAAGAATAAACAGAGGCCACGATTATGTAAAAACTCTCTGGGCCATTGAAGAGACTGCAAAGAGGGGAATTGACCAGGGAGCTCATTTCATTTTTGGGCTGCCGGGGGAGAGCCGGGAAGATATGATCTTAATGGCAACCGAAATCAACAAGATGCCGGTTAATTCTGTAAAATTTCATCAGCTGCAGATAGTAAAGGGGACATACATGGAGCAGGAGTTCCGGGAATCTCCTCAGGATTTCGTACAGTTTACCCTTGAAGAGTATATCGATTTCTTCATAGATTTCCTGGAACTGCTCAAGCCGGAGATTCATATTGAACGATTTGCCGGAGAGGTTCCGCCAAGGTTTGTCAATAACATGCCGTGGGGAACAATACGCTATACAGAGATTCACAGCAGAATGGAAAAGAGGCTCGAAGAGAGAGGGACATGGCAGTCCCGTCGCTTCGGCCTCCTTTAATATGTATTTCGCTAATTACTATTTTTCAAGCATTGGGGCAGTAGAGATTTTTTCGCCTGTTGCCTCCATCATCCACTGCTGAGGTGTAAGATTTCCAAGAGCATATATGCGCATTACCTCTTTAGTCCAGTCTTTTCCGGCATAATATTTCTCAAGCTGATACTCTATTATATGTCCGAAAGGATAGTTTGCCAGATAGAGTGGTGAATTAATCATGTGCGAGTAGATTCCTAGCAGCGGAGAGTTCTTGCCCCCAAGAACAGGTTCGTAATACTGGTTCCATACCTCTTTAGCTATACTAACTACTGCATCTCTCAACTGGCCAGGAGTTGCTTCCGGATTTGCATACATCCATTTCCAAACCTTCATGTCTACAAGTGCAACACCCATGATTTCATAGGAGCCCCAGAAAATATCGAGTTCGGTCATCCTGGCCTGAGCAGCATCTGCCTTGCCATAACCCAGAAGCTGAAGGTCACGTTTCTGGAAAACAAAAGCATTTGCCTCTGTAAATGCAGTGTTTGGAACTCCGTTGAGAATGTAATAGTCTACATCACGCATGCTGATTGTTTGCTCCACGTTATGTCCAAGCTCGTGAACAGCAATGTTGAATCCTTTGTAATCCATTCCGCCCTTCGAAAGTCTTGTGCGAAGGCGGGCAAGATCATCTTTTGATGAAGCACCCCATGCGTGTCCCGATCCTCTTGCAGCCTCTACAATAATTGCATCACCAAGGGATGCAGCCTTCGCTGCCGGGAAACCAAACTTAACAAGCATAGAAGGGATAGCCTTGTCAAATGCCTCTGCTGTAGGGAAGAGTGCTTTTGTTTTTGCAGTTAGAAGATCTTCAGATACTGAGCTCCTTGATTTAAAACCATCATACCATATATCGAACGGCTCAAGAGACCTGCCCAGACGCTGGGCTATCATTGCCGCAACCTCCTTTACCTTTGGAGAGCTAATGTACTCAACGAACATATTTTCAATATCGGATTGCTTGATTTGCATCGAACCTTCAAAAGCTCTGCTGATTGCATCCGGATATGTAAAAGTGTATTTGTCTACTGCCTGCTGAGCCTTAAATTGCTCCAGCAGCACTGCATACCTTCTGTCTGTTTCAGGAGTTGCCTCAAATACCTCTCCTCCCTTTGTTACGGTGTTTGCATATGGTGCCCAGTCATATTCCGGGTTATTGATTACCTCTTTTGGTATTGTCTGCTCAACAATGTGAAGCATAACCTTGTAAATCATCCTTTGCTTCTCGATATTATCGGGAACACTGGCGTAATTTGATTTAATTTCGTCCCTGAGATTCCAGTGACTCAGCAGCTTCATATCTTCAGGAAAGAGCTTTTTGCCGTTTTCGTTCACCAGATGTCCCATCATAATATTGTACTCTGCTATGTAGCTCTCTGCTTTCATCTCTGCATCTGCTACCATCTGCTTGACAGCTGCAGGAGGCTCCGGAGTGAAGATATCTCCCATCCTGGCATATGCCCACTCAAGTCTGCTCCAGGCAGCGCCTCTGGCCTCTTTCTCCTCAAGAGTATAAAATGGAAAATTCAGAATTGTCAGGAATGCAATTTTATTGCTGTACAAATCTTCAGTAAGGTGTCCAGAAGGGTCGTAGGCACCAAGAATGTAATCAGTCTGTGTGAGCGGAGCTCCATCCAGGTGAAGCGGCTTCTTTAGTTCAACATTCATTTTATTGTAACCACCCCACATTGCCTCAAAGGCAACAGATAGTCTGTCGAACAGCTCTTTTCTCTTTTCAGGTGTGGCTGCATAATTCTCAACGCAAAATGCAGAGAAATCTGCTTCAGTTCCGTAATTGGCTTTCCACTGCTGCGCAGCCTGCTCTACTCCGGCTGCCATTGCTTCGGAAATTTCAACTCCGGGATTTGCTGCTTTAATTTTTGCAATCGTTGAATCAACGACTCCTTTTCCAATGTTGGACATATCTTTGTTCAAGTTCTCATTTTTTGATTCTCCGCAGGAGAGCAGCACTGCTGCAAATAGTGCGAGAGTAAGGATTAAGCTCTTTTTCATAGTTAGGTTATTTGACCTCTAATATAACCAATTTTTCACTATCTTTGTCGATTATAAAAAAAACAGCCATGCAATCTATAATCAACAGAGCTATCCCAGAAGGACTTACATTTGACGATGTATTGCTCATCCCTGCCCGCAGCGAAGTACTGCCAAGAGAGGTGGATGTAACTACAAAATTTTCAAGGAACATTGCAATCGCATCGCCAATAGTATCGGCTGCGATGGATACTGTTACGGAGGCTGCTTTGGCAATTGAGATTGCAAGAGAGGGCGGAATTGGAGTTATCCACAAAAATATGCCTATCGAAATTCAGATGGAACATGTGAGGAAGGTGAAGCGTGCAGAAAACGGCATGATTTACGATCCAATCACAATCCACAAAGACTCGACCGTGGGCGGTGCTCTCTACCTCATGAAAGAGAACAAGATTGGCGGTATTCCTGTAGTTGATGAAAAGAACAGGCTCATAGGAATCGTTACAAACCGGGACCTTCGCTTTGTAGACAACATGAAGACTCCTATTGAAGAGATTATGACAAAGGAGAATCTCATTACTGCTGTAAAAGGAACAGATCTTCAGCAGGCGAGTGCTATCCTCAAGACATATAAAATCGAGAAACTTCCGGTTGTTGATGATTCCGGAGTACTCATTGGCCTCCTTACATATAAGGATATTACAAAAATTAAGGATAATCCCCAGGCAAGCAAGGACACAAAAGGAAGGCTGAGAGTTGCTGCAGCTGTTGGAGTTGGCGGCGACACAATCCAGAAAATTGAAAAGCTGGTCTCTGTTGGAACGGATGCTGTTGTTATTGACACAGCACATGGTCACTCGGTTTATGTACTGGAAACAATAAGAAAAGCAAAACTGGCTTTCCCTCATATTGATATTATTGCAGGCAACATTGCAACGGCAGATGCAGCCAGAGCTCTCGCAGAGTGCGGAGTAGACGGAGTGAAGGTAGGAATCGGCCCCGGCTCAATCTGCACAACCCGTGTTGTTGCAGGCGTGGGTGTTCCTCAGCTTACCGCAATCATGATGGCTGCCGAGGCTCTTAAGGGAACAGGCATCCCAATCATAGCAGACGGCGGAATCCGCTATTCCGGTGATATTGTAAAGGCACTGGCAGCAGGGGCTTCATCAATTATGGCAGGGTCTTTGTTTGCAGGAGTAGAGGAGTCTCCCGGAGAGACAATCATTCTCAACGGAAGAAAATTCAAGGCATACAGAGGAATGGGCTCACTTGAGGCAATGCAGCAGGGGTCAAAGGACAGATACTTCCAGGACATGGAAGAGGATGTTAAAAAACTGGTTCCTGAAGGAATTGTGGCTCAGGTACCTTACAAGGGAACCCTTAGCGAAGTAATTTACCAGCTTGTTGGTGGTCTTCGTGCGGGAATGGGCTACTGCGGAGCAAAAAATCTTGAGGAACTTACAAAAGCAAGTTTCATAAGGGTGACGGCTGCCGGTGTTGTTGAGAATCACCCTCATGATGTAACAATCACAAGAGAGTCTCCAAACTACAGCAGATAGAATTTTAAACAGATGAAAAAAGCAGTACTGGCTATCCTTATTTTACTTGCAGCGACATCATGCAAATATCTCGAATTTCGTTCGGGAGACAAGGTTGTTGCCGAGGTGGGGGGAAACAAGCTGTACGAATCTGAGATAAAATCACTTATCCCTCCCGGAAAATCTTCTCAGGACAGTATAATGATGCTTAAGCAGTATATAAACAACTGGGCACTTAAACATCTCCTTATTGAGAAGGCCGAGAATGAACTTTCAAGTACAGACAAAGATGTGGAGCAGGAGCTGGAAGATTACAGATCCTCCCTTCTGATGTACCGCTTTGAGAAGATGTTCATCGACCAGAGGCTGGATACTCTCATAACTGAGCAGGAGTGCCGCGACTATTACGAAAAAAACTCCCCAAACTTTGTGCTTGACAACTCGGTTGTAAAGGCGAGGTTTGCGAAGATTTCCAATAACTCTCCCAACCTTGAAAAACTCAAAAGAGGATACAAAGCTTCTTCTATTGAAGAGATAGATGAATTCGAAAGGCTTTGCTACAGTTCTGCAGATAAATACAACAACTTTGGCAACCAGTGGATAGATATATCAATGATAGCCAAAGAGGTTCCTTACGATGTACTGACCCTTGAAAGGGAGATTAAGATAACCTCTGCGGTTGAGGTTAAAGACTCGCTCTATACATATCTGGTATTCTTCCATGAGAAGATTCTTCCTGACCAGATTGCACCTTTTGAATACTACCTTCCCGGAATAAAACAGATTATCCTGAGCAAACGCAAACAGGAGCTTATAGCAACACTGGAACAGAATTTGATACGTGAAGCACTTGAAAAAAATCATCTTAAAACCAACATTAACAAGTAAGAAAATGAGAAAAGCATTAAATGCCTTCCTGATAATGGTCCTTATGGCAGTATCTGCCGGAGTTTCGGCTCAGAAATACCCCAATGGTCTCATTGACAAAACGGTTGCCATCATAGGAAACGACATGATTCAGCTATCTGCAATTGAGGCAGAGGTTCAGATGATGATGGTTCAGGGTGTAACTTCAGATCAGAATATCCGTTGCGAAATTCTTGAAAATATCCTCATGCAGAAACTGTTCCTGACCCAGGCAAGACTGGACAGTCTCTCTGTGAGCAATGATAATGTAGAGTCAGAACTTAACAGCAGGGTTCAGCAGGTACTTACACAGCTGGGCGGCGAAAAAGCTCTGGAAGAGTATTTCAAAAAGCCTCTTTTCAAACTAAAACAGGAGTGGCGTGAAACACTTCACGAACAGCTTCTGACTCAGGAAATGCAGAGAAAAGTAGCTCAGGGTGCACCGGAGCTAACTCCTTCTGATGTTGAAGAGTTCTTTAACAAAACACCAAAGGATTCCCTTCCAATGATCTCAACTCAGTATCAGATAAAGCAAATAGTTCTTTATCCAAACAAGGCCGATGCTGTTATGGCAGTTAAGGAGAGGCTGCTGGAGTTCAGGGAGAGGGTTATGAAAGGTGAGAAATTTAACAATCTGGCTACAATCTACTCTCAGGACCCGGGCAGCGCAATCAAAGGCGGAGAGCTTAAGATGGCTTCGAAACAACTATACTGGCCTGCTTTTTCAGATGCAGCCATGTCTCTCAAACCTGGTCAGGTTTCTCAGATAGTAGAGACTCCGGACGGGTTCCACCTTATTCAGCTTATCGAGAGAGAGGGAGATATGTTTAACGCAAGACACATCCTTCTTAAACCGGAATATACAACTACTGACCGTACCAAAGCATTTGCAAAACTGGACAGCATAAAGCTTGCCATCACAAATGACAGCATTAAATTTGAAACTGCAGCGGTCAAATTTTCTCAGGATCCTAAGACTTACCTTAATGGTGGTTTGCTTTCCGAAGAGAACTCGGGATCTGCCCTGTTTGAGAAAGACCTTCTTAAACCTGCAGACTACGCAATTATCAAAGACATGAAGGTTGGAGATGTATCAGACCCCTTTGAATCAACAGATAACGAAGGCAGAAGCGGTAACACGGTTTACAAGATTATTAAACTCGAAAAGATTGTCCCTTCACATCAGGCAAACTTCAAAGAGGACTTTAGTGTTCTTCTGGGAGCAGCTAAGAATCAGAAATCTGTAGAGGAGATTGAGAAGTTCGTTCAGAAAAAGAAGGCAAGCACATTTATCCGCATTGACCCTATGTTTGCCGGATGTCCATTTAAAAGCGAAGGCTGGATTAAATAATGTTTGCGCAAATTCTGGCAATTGCGGCGGTCGCCTTAACGGCTAACCCCTCTCCACCTGCGGATACAACCGGCAGGGAGGGAAGGCTGGTGCGCCTCATAAGTGCAGAATCGGCACAACTGATAGAAAGAAATGGTGTCAACTACCGCAAAGTAAACGGACCCGCCCAGTTTCTCCATAACAATACATATATATTATGCGACTCTGCCATCTGGAATGTAGAACAGAACATTCTTGATGCCGTTGGGAATGTTCAGGTAATCCAGGAGGGGACAGCCCTCTACAGCGACAGAATCCATTACATAGCAGACAGCTCCCTGGCTCAGGTGCGCGGAACACTCGTGCAGCTGGTAGATAAGGAGCAGAACCGCCTCAGAACTCACTATCTCGATTTTCACACCAAAGACAGCATAGCCCGCTTCTTTAACGGAGGCAGCATGATGAATGACAAGGGAAACACCATTGAAAGCAAAGATGGAGTTTACGAGTCTAAAATCAAACGGTTCCGGTTCCTGCATAATGTAGAGATGAAGGCAGATTCGACAATTCTTAAGGCCGATTCTCTCGCCTACCTCACAGAGGAGCGCAAGGCTATCTTTCTTGGCAGAACCCACATATGGCAGGACTCTGTCTACCTTAGGGCACACGGCGGCTGGTACGAGCGCGACAACGAGAAATATCTCTTTACAGACAAGGCATACATACTTACAGGCAAGCAGGAGCTTTGGGCAGATGCCGTTTTCTATGACCGTAAAAAAGAGGAGGCAGAGCTATTTGACAATATCCAGATAGTCGATACTGTTCAAAAGGCGATGTTCTTTGCAGACTACGGCAAATACACAAAGGAACCGTTCAATGTACTTCTTACAAAGAATCCCTCTTCTGCATATTACTCTTTTAACGAAGATTTAAGTGATACCCTGTACCTCTCTGCAGATACCCTGAGGTACTTTACTAAGCCAATAAACGAACTTGACTCATCGTTCGTGGCAAATGCAAAAGAGAGGCTCATTCAGTCCCGCAAGGATCCTATGCAAACACTCATTGCAGCCCTTCCAAAGAGTGCAAACGTAACCCCTGAAAAGTCATCCCTTGGTGGGCCGCCTCCGGCAAAGGGAGCTGTTGTAAGAGACTCTTTAAAAACTCCCGGGGATATAAAGATTACCCCCGATTCTACACTTGTTATTCCACCGGACGATTCAGTATCACAATATGCCGCAGTTGCCCCTGTTGCAGACACATCTGCAACAGTTGTTGATACCACAACTGTGCGATTTGCACTGGCATACAATAAAGTAAGGATTTACAGAGGTGATATGCAAGCACTAGCAGATTCTCTCACTTTCAACTCAATTGACTCAGTAGCACGGATGTACCGCGATCCTGTAATGTGGAATGAGGGAAGCCAGTTTACATCAGACAGCATTCAGTTCATAATGGCAGGAAACAAGCTTGTCAAAGCAGAGCTATCATCCTCTGCATACTATATTTCAAAGGAGGACTCTCTCTATTTTAACCAGATAAAGAGTACAGACATGATTGGATTCTTCAGGGAAAACAAACTGCACAGATTTGATGCTCTTGGAGGAGCTTCACTGCTGTTCTTCCTGGCAGAAGACAGCGTGATTACAACAATGAATCAGAAAGAGTGCAAATTTCTTTCAGCTGCAATTGACAGCGGGAAACTCCAAAGAGTAAAATATTTCGAGAACATTAAAAGTGATATATACCCTATAGTTAAACTTGAGCAGGGCAAGGACAAGTTAAAGGGATTCAGGTGGAGAGGAGATGAAAGGCCTGCCACAAGAAGAGATGTCTGTAACCGAGATTTGAAATCTACTGAAAAAGACTCAGTTGCACTTATTATTCAGCCCCTCTTCCCTAATACAAAGAGGTTCTTTCCTGAACCAAAGGCGAAGCCGAATGAGCCTGTAAATAATAGCCCGGCAGCCAAAACAACAGCAATAACGCCTGCAGCCACTACTGCCGCCAAACCGGCAGAAAAAAAGCAGACCGGGAAACCCGGCCTGCCTGTTAAAGTATCTGCTGAGATCGCCACTCTAAAGATAGATTAGCGGTAATCTAAAACTTACCAGATGTTGAGCGGAAGCCCGTGCATCTTCTTTCTTGCCTGCTCTTTCACCTCTTCAATAACCTGAGTATTGTCGATATTTGAAAGAACTTTATCTATTAGTTCAACGATGAATGGCATATCCTTTTCAACCAACCCCCTTGAAGTAACAGCAGGAGTTCCTACTCGTATACCTGAAGTCTGAAACGGAGAACGGCTGTCAAATGGTACCATGTTTTTGTTTACAGTAATATCTGCAGCAACCAGAGTTTTCTCGGCAACTTTTCCTGTAAGTTCAGGGAATTTGCTTCTGAGATCAATGAGCATAAGGTGATTGTCTGTACCGCCGGAAATAATCTTATATCCCTTCTCTACAAAGGCTGCGGCCATTGCAGCGGCATTCTTCTTAACCTGAAGCTGATATGCCTTGAATTCCGGCTGAAGAGCCTCAAAGAACGACACAGCTTTTGCTGCTATGCAATGCTCAAGAGGTCCGCCCTGAATTCCCGGAAATACGCTCGAATTAAGAACCGCAGACATCATCTTGGTTTCGCCTTTAGGTGTCTTGATTCCGAATGGATTTTCGAAATCTTTTCCCATAAGGATTATACCGCCTCTTGGACCTCTTAGGGTTTTATGTGTTGTAGATGTAACGATATGGGCGTGCTTAACCGGATTTTCAAGGAGCCCTGCAGCTATAAGACCTGCGGGATGCGCCATGTCAACCATTAGTAAAGCTCCAATCTTATCTGCAATTGCCCTCATTCTTGCCCAGTCCCACTCTCTGGAATATGCAGATGCACCTCCAATAATCATCTTAGGCTTAAATTCAAGAGCTTTTCTCTCCATATCATCGTAGTCTACCATTCCGGTCTCTTCGCTAACCTGATAGGCAACAGCATTGTACCATAATCCGGACATGTTCACTGGAGATCCATGAGTAAGGTGACCGCCATGTGCAAGGTCAAGACCCATGAATGTATCACCAGGCTTAAGACAAGCCATGAATACTGCCATGTTTGCCTGCGCACCTGAGTGAGGCTGAACATTTGCATATTCAGCATCAAAAAGAGTGCAGAGACGATCAATCGCCAATTGCTCAACCTGGTCAACAATTTCACAACCACCATAATATCTTGCTCCTGGATAACCCTCTGCATACTTGTTCGTTAGAACTGAGCCAAGTGCTGCAAGAACCTGTGGTGTTACAAAATTTTCAGACGCAATAAGCTCTATGCCATGCAGCTGACGACTCTCCTCCTTCTTGATCAATTCGGAAATTTGAAGATCTTGTTTCATTTTGTTATATTTTGCTAATAAAATGCTTCTAAAAAAGTCTTCAAAGGTACAAAATTTTTCCGGCTAAATACTTTTTATTTACTTTTTTAGAGTTATTATAACCACTCCGTCTTTACCCTTTTCACCGTAAAGTATGGTCGCAGCTTCACCTTTAAGAACGTCAATTGTAGCAATGGTTTTAGGATCGATCTTATCCAGATTTGCCTTCTCCTGAACTATACCGTCAACCACATAAAGAGGGTTAGCATTTTTATCATTAACTTTTACAACAATTTTCCCTGCGGAGATTGATTTCTCATAATTATCCGAGTTAGAATCTGGCTTTGAGAATGAATTTATAGTTGTGATTACAATTACACCATCTTTACCCTTTTCCCCGTAATGTTCCATTGCCTTTTCGCCTTTGTACACCCTCACTTCTTTAATAACCTTTGAGTCTATACTTTTGATAGCTTCGGCATCCTTTTCAATTCCGTCAACAAATACAATCACATTTGTACTATCTCCTATTCTTGAAGTAAAAGTAGCAACTTTTATATTTGACTTAACATTATCTTTTGTGCTGTTCACAACTGAATCTCTGTTGTATACAAAAACTTTAACATTTGTTTTGGTTTTTGATGTGTCAATAGCTTCTGTCTGTATATCATCTGAAGTGGTCCACACTGCTTTATCGTCACCTTTAATACTCTTTACAACAATCGTCTTGGTTTTAGTTCTGGTTGTATCCTTTTGAATAAAATCCGTAACTTTGAGTTCAGATACAGGGGCAAGAACTTCTGATACCTCTTCGGTTGCAAATGCGGCAACCGCAAACATAGATAATGGCAGCAGGAACAATGCCTTAAGAGCTGCTTTTTTTTGAGATTTTTTCTTCGAAATCATGGTAATTCTGTTTTTAAGTTTACTTTGATTGAAGCTGTTGGCCATAGAGTAGAGCCTGTCGCCAACAGCTTTTTTAATTAATAATAGCTGATATTTTTTTGCATCGATGCCATGGTTGATGACCGCTTCGTCGGCCTGATACTCGTGAATGTTCTGAAGCTCCCTCTTTAGAAGATATGCTGCCGGGTTGAACCAGTGAATAATCTTCACAATCTCTGCCGCCAGAAGGTCTGCCGAATGGTAGTTTGATATATGTGCAAGTTCATGAGTAATAATCTCCTCTCCACTTTCGGTATAATCTCTGTTTGAAATTACAATGTATTTCATCCATGAAAAGGGAGCCTTATCCATGTCGTGAATTATGAGAGTAACTCCTCCCGGAAGAGCTGTTCTGCCAGATTCTTTCATATTGAGCATACGAACCATCTGGACAAATGAAACCAAGGCCCTGAAAAAGGCAACAGCGACTCCTGTAAGATAAAGCGCCAATATACCAATGATAAATGAATCACTCTTAGCTACTGCTCCCTCTGCACCGGAATCTGAATCTGCCATAGCCAGAAGCGCTTCAATGTTGAGCGCCATTCCTGAATATGGGGTCTCCTCTCCTGTTGATATGTTTACCAAAGGCAACAAAAGGGACAAAATAAACAGAACAACAATTATTATTCTGTTGAACTTGTAAAGAGTCTCCCTGCTGAGAGCAACTGAAAAAAAGAGGTAGAAAACAGCCAGACAGAGAGATGATTTAAGTATAAAAACAAATATATCTCCCATGGCTATTTTGATATTTTTGAATGTTCTACTTTTTCAATAAGCTTCCTGAGTTCATCAAGAGATATCTCCTCCTCTTCAATTAGTGAAGAGACAACTCCAAGGTATGAATTCTTGAAATATTTGCTTACAACTCTGTTCAAAGCACCTCTTTTGTAATCTTCTCTGGATATTTCTGCATAATACTGATAAGTATTTCCAAAAGAGTTATGTCCTATAAAACCCTTCTCTTCAAGTCCTCTTACAATGGTTGATAGTGTATTGAAATGAGGCTTGGGATCTTCATATAAATCAAGAAGTTCCCGGACAAAGAGCTCACCTCTCTCCCAAAAATGGTTCATTATCTCCTCCTCCTTAGCTGTAAGCTTCTCAATTATTGCATGTTCCGTTTTCATTTATCCCTCTTTTAAATATTCCTGCACAAATGTAACTATATTTTTTAGTTACACAACTATTTATATTAGTTATACAACTAAATTTGATAGTTACAGAAACAGGGATATCCGAAAATTCGAATACCCCTGTTAAGAAATTACAATTTTGATACGGAACTTATCAATTCAATATTATCTTTAACTGAAATCAGTTTCCTGTGTTTATCACCGGCTGAGCAGCTTCATCTGCACAAAGAACAACCAGTAAATTTGACACCATTCGTACTTTCTCTTCTTTGTCAAACTTTGCAATACCTTCAGAATCTATCTTATCAAGAGCCATTTTAACCATTGAAACTGCACCCTCAACAATCTTCTCCCTGGCAGCAATTACTGCTGCAGCCTGTTGTCTTCTTAGCATTACCGCTGCAATTTCAGGGGCATATGCGAGGTAGTTAATTCTTGCTTCGCTAATGACAATCCCTGCCATTGTTAGTCTGTTATTAAGTTCGTTTACCAGTCGATGATTTATCTCTTCACCTGCTCCTCTTAAAGTCAATTCTTCGCTTTCTGCTTCGTTATTGTCGTATGCATACTGACCTGCCACCTGTCTCAGGGCTGCATCTGACTGAACCTTAACAAAATTTTCAAAAGCGTTCATTCTGCTGCTTACAGTTTGAACTCCAACCACAGTTGTACCGGTAGCAGTCTGAGTAGAGGCCATGGTCTGGGAATCAATTTCAAACATAGCCTTATAGGTCTCCTGCAATTTCCATACAAGTACCAGACCTATCATAATTGGATTTCCGGCCTTATCATTAACTTTTATTGGTTTAACATCAAGGTTGCGCGATCTTAGAGACAATCTCTTCTTGGTAATAAAGGGATTCACCCAGAAAAATCCTGTTTCTTTAAATGTGCCGCGATATTTTCCAAAGAAGACCATAACTCTTGCTTCATTGGGTTCAAGCTGAAAGAAACCAGCCCATACAAAAAGTGACTTAATAATTCCCAGTACACCCAGGATTATTGGCCAAACGCCATATTCTGAGAGAAAAACAATAATGCACACAGATGCGGCAATCAGGACAAAGTTGGCAAACAGCATCAAAAATCCGTTTGACTTAAATCCTCTGAATTCAAATTCCTTTGCTTCCATAATTTAAAGATTTGTTGCCCAAAGGTATAAAAAAGGTATAAAAAAAGAGACCTGCAGAAAAAAATCTGCAAGTCTCTTATATTTATATTAAGGATTTTAAAAATCCTCAATAATTACTCTTTAGTCTTCAAGAATTACAACCCTGTTAAGAGGAGCTTTATCAAACGGCTCGTTGTCCTGACCTTTGGCAATTACTTCAAGTTGATCCGGGCTTACACCAAATTTGTTAACAAGAACATCGTAAACTCTCTTAGCGCGTTTCTCGCTGAGAACCTGGTTGAAGTTTCTTGTTCCGGTCTTGCTGTCTGCAGAACCCTGAATTTTAAACTTCTTGCCTGATTTCTTGATTTGTTCAGCTGCGTAACCAAGGTTAATAATCTCCTTGTCGCTAAGTTCTGCTTTACCAATCTGGAAGAATACTGCAAGTGGCTGAATTACGTACTCAGTTTTAGGTTGTACAACCTGAACCTTCTTAGATTTCTCAACTGCAAGTTCGTCTGCAATTTTCTTTGCATTTGCATCTTTTGCTGCAATTTGCTTTTCAAGATCTGCAATACGATTATTGTAAGGAGTGTAATCTGCCGGCTCAACTTTTACATATCTTTCGAAATCTCTTCTCATGAATTTGTAAGTAACGCCGATTGTTGCAGAAGCCATACTCTCCCATCTGCTACCAAGTGCAACACCATCAAAAACCTGATTAACGAACATATGTCTGTATTCGAGGTTAATGTCAAATGCTTCTGATATGCGGAATTTATTGAGGAGACCAACATTGGTAACGAACTCATTGTTAGCAACCTTGGTTCCGTTCCAAGAGCTGATGTTTGAAGATCTGCCCCAGCCAAAACCTGCGAAAGGAACGAGATCCCAGATACGATCTGCTTTGTATCCGCCAATTGCATTTGAAATGTTCCAGAGAGCATCTGCGTGAAGATTCATCACGTTGAATTTCTCATCGCTCCACATGTTTGTCTGATCGCCTGCAGCAGTGTATGGATGATCACCATAAACCGTTCCTGCAGCAGAGAGACCGGCATACTGAAGACGGAAACCTACAGTAGGAGTTACCCACTTACCAACTGAAATGTCGATTGCTGGCCTGATTCTTTCACCGAATGGCATTCTGTCATCCCACTCGCCGAAATATAAGTTTGCGCCACCACCAACAGAGATAAACCAATTATCTCCAATTCCATTGGTTAAGTAAGGTCCTCTCTTTGATTCCTGTTGAGCAAAAGCAGCAACAGTAAACATTAACAATACCAGTGTTAAAAATTTTCTCTTCATAATCTAAATTATTATTTTAAGTCTATGGTCAATCCGTGAATATAATGTAAATCAATTAATTGTATTTCTGTTATCCCTTAGTATCTGAATCGGAAACCATGTTTTGTTACCGCATTAAGGAAGATTAACCCTACCAAAAGAACGCAAGAAACACCTAATGTGTTCACATCTTGTGCAAAAATAGTAATTAATTTCATATAACAATACTTTTTTTACAAAAGAAAAGGGGTTGCCTTGCGACAACCCCTCCCTCTCAAAATCAGGATTTTACTCCTCTCCTGTAATTTCTACCTTGATGTTAGCTTTAATGTCTTTGTAAATTTTTACAACTGCGTCGTAAACGCCTACCTCTTTGACATTCGCCTCACCAACGATGCTTATGCTTCTGCGATCGATTTCAAATCCTTTGGCTGCAAGAGCTTCTCCAACCTGAATGTTGTTAACTGAACCAAAGATTTTGCCTGTAGCACTAACCTTTGTTGCAAGTGTGACCTGCAATCCTTCAAGTTTGGCAGCAAGTGCAACTGCATCTTCGCGGAGTTTTGTCTCTTTGTGTGCACGTTGCTTCATGTTCTCTGCATGTACCTTCTTCGCAGAAGGAGTTGCCATGATAGCAAAGCCTTGAGGAATCAGATAATTGGTCGCATAACCATTGCGAACCACTACAATATCGTCCTTATGACCAAGATTTGAAACATCTTGTTTAAGTATTATTTCCATATTATCTTTCTTCTTAGCTTATTTCAATAAATCTGTTACGTATGGAAGCAATGCAAGATGTCTAGCACGCTTAACGGCCTGTGATACCTTTTTCTGAAATTTCAAAGAGGTACCGGTAAGACGGCGGGGAAGAATTTTGCCCTGCTCGTTAAGGAACCTCTTGAGGAACTCTGCATCTTTGTAATCTACGTACTTGATGCCTGCCTTTTTAAAACGGCAGTATTTCTTTTTCTTAACCTCAACTGTAGGAGGGTTCAGATAGCGAATTTCGTTGTTTGCTGGATTTGCCATTGTTTATTCCTCCTTAATTTTTTGATTCTGCTCTGTTAGTTCTTCTTCTCTCTGCATAAGCAACTGCGTGTTTATCGAGTGCAAATGTCAGAAAACGGATGATTCTCTCGTCGCGGCGATACTGGAGTTCCAGTTTAGCTACAAAAGACGAATCAGCCTTGAATTCAATTAGATGATAAAAACCAGTGGTTTTTTTCTGGATTGGGTAGGCCAGCTTCTTCAGACCCCAGTCCTCTTCATGCACGATCTCACCGCCATTCTCGACGATGTAATCATGATACTTTTTTACCGCTTCCTTTATCTGGACCTCAGATAAAACGGGAGTTGCAATGAAAACGGTTTCGTAATGATTTAACATACTCTTTGATTAATAATTAATAATTAAAAAATGGGCTGCAAAGATATGTATTATTTTGCAGCCCACAAAACTATTTTTTCCGGCCTTCCCTATTTCTTTGCAGGAGCCTCTTTCAAGACACCAACAACATAGTTCCACCATTTTTCAACAGTCACGATTTCAGTCCTTTCGTCCGGTGAGTGCGGTGAGCGAATGTTTGGTCCGCAAGAGATCATATCCCAGTTTGGATATGCTCCGCCAAGAATTCCACACTCAAGGCCTGCATGTATTGCTTTAACCTCAGGCTCATTGCCGTACATTTTCTTGTACACATTCTTCATGGTTACAAGAATATCTGAATCCATTTTTGGTTTCCAGCCAGGATATCCGCCTGTAAGCTGAACATCTGCTCCGGCCAGTACAAAAACAGAAGAGAGCGCCTCACCAAGCACATCTTTAGCAGAGTCTACCGAGCTTCTCATCAGACACTTAACGAATATTTTACCATTTTCTGATTTAACAATTGCAAGGTTGTTTGATGTCTCTACCAGACCCGGCATTGCATCGCTCATTCTCTCAACACCGTTTGGACAGGCATAAACAGCCATTACTGCATTGATTGCTGTTTTTGAGTCTATAAGAGAGGCCGGCATTTCACATGGTTCAAGTGAACCGCCCAGATTAGGTTCGTGAGCAGAGAGTTCTGACTTCATCTCAGCAAGATCCTTCTCAACAATAGCTTTTGCGGCAGCCTCACTTGCAGCAGGCAGTGTTATTACTGCAAATGCCTCTCTTGGAATTGCGTTCCTCAGACTTCCTCCCTCAAGAGAAGCAAGTCCGGCCTTGAGATCTCTCATTAGCGGGAGAAGGATACGAACAATTGCCTTGTTTGCGTTTCCGCGGCCCAGTACAATATCCATACCTGAGTGACCTCCTACAAGACCTGTTACAGAAAGCTTAAAAGCCTTCATTCCTGCAGGAACGGGCTCATCCTTGTAGGTGAAGGTTGCTGTTGCGTCAAGTCCGCCGGCACAACCCACATAGAGCTCACCCTCATCTTCTGAGTCAAGATTAATTAGAATATCTCCTTTGAGGATACCAGGTTTAAGAAGTCTTGCTCCTGTCATTCCGGTCTCTTCATCAACTGTAAACAGAGCTTCAACAGGTCCGTGAACAAGATCCTTAGCCTCAAGAACTGCCATAGCAACTGCAAGGCCAAGTCCGTTATCTGCGCCCAGAGTTGTTCCGGTAGCATATACCCATCCGTCAACCACTCTTGGTATGATAGGGTCTGTTTCGAAGTTGTGAACCTTATCGCTGTTCTTCTGCGGCACCATATCAATGTGAGCCTGAAGAATGATACCCTTGCGGTTCTCCATTCCCGGAGTAGCCGGTTTGCGGATTATGATGTTTCCTATTTCATCTTTGATTGTCTCAAGTCCAAGATCTTTTCCGAATTTCTCCAGGAAAAGGATAGCTTTCGCCTCTTTTTTTGAAGGTCTCGGAATCTGAGTCAGAGAGTGGAAATGTTTCCATACTCTTGTTGGTTGTAATTCTGAAATGTTCATTTTTCTGAAATTTTATTTATGTTTCTATTATTATTTTGCTGATTCTATTTGCCTGTTGCTACCTCAATGGGGAAAGAAAGAACTTGTCCAAACTGATATACAGGAACACGCGTCTGGAGGAGCAGAGTCTGTCCGTCTAAAATCCTGGCGGCCATAATTGCAGGGGTTCTGTAAATTACCCTGCCCTTCTCTGCCGTGAGATCCATATTTACAGCCTTTGCTGCAGGCTCCTCTTTAACGAGTTCGACAACAACAGGCCTTCCGGCCATATTGTCTGCATTTAGGAGCCCCTGTGTCTCTGACATCCTGAAGGCAACGTAGATTTGTCTCGGGTTTTCCTTAACAGGTACAACATCAAAAGTCATCTTCTGGGTGTCAAACTGGCTCTTTCCGGTAAATAAACTGAGATATTCGCTTTCCAGCCTGTTCATCTCCTCAATGGCTGCCCGCAGCGCATCTCCGCTAAAGGTAGCATCTGTCTCTCCGGTAATAATCTCCATTCTTTTAGCTCTGAGACGGAAAATCACGGCAGCTGCCTCTTCTGCCTTTTTCTCCAGGCTCTTTTCAACAACCTGACTCTGCTGTACAGGTACTCTTTCAAGACCGGATGCTGTCTGTACGGTTTTGTAAAGTGTAGTGCTGACATTTGTCAGATTTGATGCAGATTGAGTTTTGTCAAACACAGATTTGTTCTCTCTTGCAGGAAAACGTGCATAATTGCTTATACCAGAATTTGAATCTGACCACATTACGAGACCCTGACTCATCATCTCAAGAAAATTTGCCGTAGCTGTTCTGGAGTTGCCCAGATTAAGTGCAATATTTGAAGACCTGTCTGCCTCAATAAATGAAACTAGCTGTACAGACGACAGGGTGTAGAAATCTCCGCTCTCTTCACGAGCCTGAATACCAAGATATTTTTGTGCAAATCTGGCATAGGGTCCCGCCACGAATGACTCCCGAACTGCTTCGGCAGCAACGCGAAAAGTAGTAGCCGGCAGCGAATAAACAATTGCCCCCTTTGGAACTGCTTCACCATGAGAAAGCTCTTGAGAGCGGGCCTGTGTGAAGAGAAGAAGAGCGGCAAAAACAAGGATCGGTTTTGAAAATTTCGCCATCATTAAATTATTTCGATTTAAATTGTATAGTTAACAAAGTTATCCATTTTTTACTATTTTTGCGAACTTGACTGCAAATTTTTAACTAAAACTAAATATTCACTATGTTTAAAAACCATCCTAAAGGACTTCTTGCAGCTGCCCTGGCAAATATGGGCGAGCGCTTTGGCTTTTACACGATGATGGCTATTCTGGTTTTGTTCCTCCAGGCCAAATTTGGCCTTAACGGAACGGATGCCGGAATTATCTACTCTATCTTCTATGCCTCTATCTACATTCTTGCGCTTGTTGGCGGTTATATCGCAGACAGGACACGCAACTACAAGGGTACAATTATGGTGGGGCTGTTTATTATGGCACTCGGATATCTTATTCTTGCCATTCCGACACCTACACCAGTTCCCAACAAGACCCTTCTCCTTATTCTGGTTTGTATAGGCCTGTTTGTTATCGCCTTTGGTAACGGTCTGTTCAAAGGTAATCTTCAGGCACTTGTTGGTAAAATGTACGACAACAATGAGTACAGTAAAATGAGAGACTCGGGTTTCTCGCTGTTCTACATGTTCATTAATGTTGGTGCAATTTTCGCTCCACTTTTTGCTGTTGGTATAAGGAACTGGTGGGTAAACCACAATGGTTTTCAGTACAGCGCAGACCTTCCTTCACTTTGCCACGGACAGATTGACGGAACACTCACTCCCGAGGCCGCTTCAAGATTCTCTGAACTTGCAAACACTGCTGCCGGCACACCGGTTGCAGACCTTACCCAGTTTGCCAATGAGTACCTGAATGTCTTTACAACAGGTTATCACTATGCTTTCGGTATAGCAATCATTGCGATGGGTATCTCAATTGCAATCTATATGATTAACAGAAAAGGGTTCCCTGGCGTTGACTCTCCAAAGGCTGCAGGCGCAAAAGCAGACAGCAAAGAGATTCAAATGTCTGTTCAGGAGGTTCGCCAGCGCATTTACGCTTTATTTGCTGTATTTGCAGTAGTTATCTTCTTCTGGTTCTCATTCCACCAGAATGGTCTTACACTTACAATGTTTGCAAAAGAGTACACAGACCTGAGCGGTATTGAAATTAACCTTGGATTTGTGTCTATAGTGGGCGCAGAGATTTTCCAGTCAATCAATCCTCTTTTTGTGGTTCTTCTTACTCCTATCATCATGGCTGTGTTCGGATGGTTCAGGGCTAAAGGTATGGAGCCTTCAACCCCTAAGAAGATTGCAATTGGTATGTTTATCGCCGCACTCGGTTTTGTTGTAATGGCACTTGGTTCACAAGGACTTCCGCTTCACGCTGATATAGTTGCAAGCGGCGGACTTGATAACGCATCGAGAGTTTCTCCATTCCTGCTTATAGGAACTTACTTCATTCTCACCGTAGCTGAGCTGTTTATAAGCCCGCTTGGAATTTCATTCGTTTCAAAAGTTGCTCCTCCTCAGTATCAGGGTGTGATGCAGGGCGGATGGCTTGGTGCCACAGCTGTTGGTAACCAGCTTCTGTTCATTGGTGCAATTTTCTACGAAAGCATTCCAATCTGGATGACATGGAGCGTATTTGTAGTAGCTTGTCTCATCTCTATGGGTACAATGCTTGCTATGCTCAAATGGCTTGAGAGAGTTGCCAAATAAGACAAACTCAGAAAATAAATATGAGGGTGCCGGATTATTTCGGCACCCTCTTTTATTTATCTTTGCACCATGATAAACAATGATGTCAGGATTGTCGCATTCGATGCAGACGACACACTGTGGATAAACGAATACCACTACAGGAAGGCCGAAGAGAGATTCGGCAGACTTATGGAGCAGTACACCTCTTCTGAAGAGGCAAATGAGATACTTCTGAGAAGGGAGAAACAGAATCTCCCGCTGCTGGGTTATGGCTCCAAACCATTTATTATCTCGCTGGTTGAATCAGGGATTGAGATTAGCAAAGGAACGCTCTCCAACGACCAGATTCTTGAATTAATCTCAATAGGTAAGGAGACAATTGGTCAGCCTCTGGAGCTTTTGCCTGAAGTGACTCAGGTTCTTGAACTGCTCAGCGAAAAATTCCCTCTTATTCTGGCAACAAAGGGAGACCTTAAGGAGCAGGAGTCTAAGATTGAAAGATCGGGCCTTGGGAAATACTTCTCTCATATTGAGATTATGAGTGAGAAAAACAGGGAGAGCTATTTAAAAATAATAAACAGGCACAAGATCAAGCCTGAGAATTTTCTGATGATTGGTAACTCTTTTAAATCGGATATTCTGCCCGTACTTGAGATTGGGGGAAATGCAATCTATATCCCTTCTGAAATTATCTGGGCGCATGAAGTCACAGAAGAAATTGAGCACCCAAGGCTTAAAAGGGCCGAGAGACTCTCCGTTGCACTTTTCCAATAGAATAATTCCTTACATTTGAATAAAAATAATCATTCATGATACCTTTCAGACAAAACCGCAGTTACAGACGATTCTTTCAGAACGAAAACATTTCCGAGGAGCAGCTGATGATGATGGTAGATGCAGCCAGGCTCTCCCCATCTTCAAGAAATGTTCAGCCGATAAAGTTCTACATATGTAACGACAGGGATATGAACGACAGGATTTTCCCGAATCTTGGATGGGCCGGTTATCTGAAGGAGTGGGATGGGCCTGTTGAGGGAGAGAGGCCAAGTGCATATATAATTCTTCTCCACGACACCTCAATATCCCAGGGGTATTCATGTGACAACGGAATTTTTGCCCAGAGCATTCTTTTGCAGGCAGTAGATCTGGGTTTTGGCGGGTGCATGATTGCAACATTTAAGAAAGATGAGATTACCCAGCTTCTCAGGCTTCCTAAATATCTCACACCAATTATGGTTATTGCCCTTGGCAAGCCCAAGGAGGTTGTGGTTATTGACGACATTAAGATGGGCGATGTCAAATACTGGAGGGATGCGGGCAATATCCATCATGTTCCCAAGAGAACACTGGACGAGCTCATCTACATTCCTGAAGATGAGCCCGCACAGTAATAACAGATTAGAGCGTAATGTTAATCTGAGTGAAGAGATAGCGTCCAATTGATCGCTGTCCCGATGTACTAACATATGTTTTGTCCAGGAGATTATTCACTCCAAGGCTTAAAACAAAATTCTTCCCGAACCCTCTCCAAATCTTTGCATCTACGATGTCAAGAGCAGGAATGTTGTTAATGTATGAGCCTGAATCCGGAGAGTTCATTGTATCCATAAACTGAGAACTTGTATGTCTCCAGCTGATTGTTGCATTTACAAATCTGTTTCTGGATGTTACACCCGCGTTAATCATGTGCTTTGGGGTAAATGTCAGGAACTTGCCTGTAATATCTGTGTTTCCTGTCTGAGGATCTGCATCATACTGAGCAATAACTGAGTGAGTATATGTGTAGTTGGCAAAGAGGTCAAGGCCGGCTAGCGGAGACCAGTTGAGGTCTGCCTCTGCACCGTAAATCTCAACCTTGCCCACATTCTGCATTCTTAGAAGTGGTCGGTTTTTACTGCCAATGCGGATAGTCTGTCCTGTATTTACCGCATAGTGAAAGTCTGTTCCGTCTGAGTAGTAAACTGTAGGCGAGAATACCAGCCCCTCTGCAAGTGTGAGGTCTGCACCGGCTTCATAGGTGTTGATGAATTCGGGCCTGAGGGCTGTATTTGCAAGAATAACCCCGCCGCTTATTGCTCCGGTTCTTGTCATGTCCTCAAGCGAGCCGGGGCGGAAGCCCCTTGATGCAGATGCATAGATTCTGCTTTGATTGCCTATTCCGTATCTTGCGGCAAGTTTTGGGCTGAATGCGCTCCAGGTAGTATTTTCAAGCGAGCCGGTATAGGGCTGAAGGTATGATGTAATGCCGGTTGCACCCTCGGTAAAGAATCCGCCGTCATATACATTTACAACATCGCCCCTTACTGAGGGAACAATTGTGATTCTGCCGCCCATCAGAGAAATTTCGTCCAGCACATATAGCGAAAAGCCATTGCTCTTCCCTCTGTTTATCACAACATCTGTTGATGTTCTGTAGTCATCTGCTCCGTCCACAAAGCCTCCCTTATATTCAATCCCTGCTCCTATTGAATGGTTCTTTACTCCTGTATAGCTGTAAGATGCCCATACTCCGTAATCCTTTCTGTCAACTATAACATCAAAGATATCTGAGCCCTTCCATTTAATTTCAGAATAGTTTTCTGTTGAGAGGAAGGCAGTAAGGTTCCAGTCCGAGGCTCCGCTTTTACCGCTGTATGAGAGACGATAGTTGCGGTTTGTGTAGTGATTTGTTCCGTCAACAACTCCGGAACCTGTGTAAAGTCTTTCGCCCTTTCCCCTTAAGGCATCTGTGATGTTGAATTCGGCCTTAAGCACATTGTTCCCTCCAAATCTGTATCCGGCAAATGCTCCTGCGCTCTTTTCGCTAAGAGTGGCTGCAATTGTGCTTGAGTCTGTGTCGTCATAAGGATTATATCCGTCGCTTTTTCTGGCAAATGCAGAAGCACCTGCAAAAAAACCTTTATCTGAATATGTTGCAGAGACCTTTGTGCCAACAGTGTTAAAGCTGCCGTAATCTGTCTGGATAAATGAGCGGAATCCCTCTGAGGGCTCCCTTGTTATAAAGTTTACCGAACCGCCCATTGCGTTTCCGCCAAAGATGTTTGAGTTGGGGCCCTTAACAACCTCAACCCTGTCAATAAGTGCAGTATTTATCATTGAAAAGTTTGCACTTCCGGTAGAGGCTTTGTTGATTGGAATTCCATCAATCATGATTAGGGTTCTGGCCTGCTCTTTGCCAAGTCCGCGTGCTGTAACTGACGCATTTTTATCAAAAATGCCAAGCGTGCGGGATACCACAAGGCCTGATACTCCTTTGATTATGTCCTCAGATGAGAGCAATGGTGCAGAGCGAATGCTCTGAATTGGAACTGAACTGATTCTGACAGGGGTGAGCAACACCTCCCGCTCAGATTTTGTGGCACTTACAACCACATCTTTGAGATTATAGAATTTTGTTGTATCCCCCTGTTGTGCTAAGATTCCGCAAACAGGGGCCAGGACAAAAAGGGTTCCCAGCCCTAAAGTTTTTAAGTTCATATAAATGTGTGTATTTGGTTAATTGCCTCTAAACGAATAGGAACTATTTGTCGTAAACGGGAGATTGCCCCATTTCGCGAAGAATTTTCCTGCCGCCCTCCTCAGAAAGAAGAAATTCAATGAAGGCCTCTGCTGCCTTTTTGTTTGGCGCATCTCTTAAAACAGTGACACCATATACCATTGCCTCACCATTCATTGTCATTGTCTCGCCCGGCTTCGCCCCCCTCACCTGAACACTCACCTTTGAGTAGACATCATTCAAATTTGGGTTTGAAAGATTTACAGACTCAGGAAGCTGTGTATATCTGAGATTGTGCTGTACTGCAACCGATTTGTAAAGAAAAATATAGTCCACCGCATTTACATCCAGAAGAGCAAGAAGGTCTACCTCTTTGGGGCGCATAAACTTCCGGTCCTTCTCTGTAAATTTTTCTGAATTAACACCGGCCAGCTTAAGTGTAAGGAGAGTCCGGTAACCGCACGGGTCTGAGTTTGGATCTGCCCTGCCAAAGGCAACATCTTCCTTCATAAGAATCTCTGCCCAGTTTGAACTGTCAATTTGCGAAGCATACCTTGACTTGTCGTTAAAGACAATCGCCATTTCGTTTGCTGCAAACTTGATGTTGTCATCTGCAAATTCTGGAACAAGCAGGTTATCAATAACAGAGTAGTCTGCAGATGCCATTATATCACAGGGACGGTTGAGCTCTGTAATTTTTCTGGCGGCATCAATGCTGCCCGATGCCTCGGCAAGAACATTTACACCCGGGTGAATTTTCATGAAGGTATCTGCAATTGCCTTGAATGGCATTGAGAGAGAGCCCGCGTGAAAAATAATGAGGTCGCCGGAAATTTCGGAATTGTCACCTTTTGTGCCCGAACTTTTGCATGAAAAAAATGCTAAAAGTGCCACCAATAGGATTCCTGTACTCTTTTTCATAAATATCTGCTGTAATTTACTGTCTGTGTTTACTTTTTTCTGAATAATTACTCATTAACCGAATGGAAAAATTTTTTGACCTTCTCCTTAATGAGAATATCCATCTCTGCGCGAAGGCTTATGTATGCATCAAGCAGCTTTTTCCCATCTTCGGAGAGGGCTGTTCCTCCACCATCTCTGCCACCCCGGGTTGTCTCAATAAGCGGGAAACCCATTTCTCTCTCACAGATGCGGATTCTGTCCCACGCCTTGCGGTAGCTCATTCCAAGACTCTCAGCAGCATAGGTGAGCGTCTCCCCTTCGTCTATTTTCTGAAGCAACATAAATTGGTCATGTCCCAGAACCTCTCCGCGGCCGCGCCTTGTAAGCCACAGCCTGTAATCCAGAAAAATATCGTAATATTTTGACCCTTTATTTCCCGCCATGATATTTTAGTATAATCTAATTCTGCTGACTCCCTTGATTGACCTGTCTGCAAACATATCTGCAGAGGCATAGAGCGAAAAGCTTTCGCGACCCTTCTCCCCTCCAATGCCATGCATCAGCAGCGGCTCCATGCCGTCTACCCTGTTCAGAATTTCAGATAATGAGAATGAAGCACGATAACCATCCACGGCCTCAATACAAACCAATCCCTCTCTCAGGTTTTTCTTGTCTGACGGCAGCAGGCCCTTTAATACTCCATCCAGAGGAACTCCGGTAAAGCTCTTAACACCCTTGTAACCCTGTCCATGTCCGTAATAGATTGTCTTTTTTGTAACCAGCCCCAGATCTGCAGGTAGTGAAAACAGCGAATCTACATCTGACCCGTCGGCTGAAACCACAAGGTAAGGAGCCTGAAATAGCTCAGGGTCGCGGTTAACCTTAAAATCTCCGGCCAGAGATTTTATAACAATTTTGGTTGGAGAGGAGATTGCCCTCTCAGCAAACATATCACCTCCGGCAACCAGCTTCATCTCGCCCGGGAGGTTCCACTTTTCGCCGGTTTTTCCCGGAATAACCCTTGTAACATCTTTTGCAAGAATAATATTATAGACATCAGAAGAATACATCAGCTCACCCCAGCTGAAAACCGCATACTCCCCTTTATCGTTCCAGACTTCAATATAGAGGTCTACCGGAGGATAGAAATCCTCCTTGCTCTTTTTGTCAATTTTTACAGAGCTGAGAATGTCTGAGAGTGCATATCCGTCGTAACGGAATGTTCCAAGAAACATAGCAGTGTCGCTGTCAATTACCGCCTCTCTTAGTGTAACCGAATGCCAGGGAAGTGACTCCAGTTTAATGATCTGATCTCCATCAACCTCTCCGGTAACAAGAATTTCTGTTGCTCCATCAAGGGATGCGGGTGCCTCCTGATTAAAGTAATTGTTGGCACCGGATTCCCAGATAAGTGTGGAGCCTGAAAAGCCATCAATATGCAAATATTTGCAACTCGAGAGTACAAAAAAAAGTGCGATTAGCACAACAAGCGACCTGTTTTTCATGTTTAGTGTTTTGACAAAGATAGTAAAAAACTCCTATCTTTCGGAAAATTTTCATTTAAGAAGAAGGTTACAATGGAGATAAAACCATTACATATAGAGGGGATTGAGATTACGAGGCCGCTTGTATTAGCCGGCCCCTGCAGCGCAGAGAGCGAGGAGCAGGTACTTGAGACAGCCAGGCAGCTTGCCGCTAATGGAATAAAGATATACAGGGCAGGAATATGGAAACCTCGTACAAAACCGGGCGGATTCGAGGGGGTTGGTTCTGAGGGGCTGAGATGGCTTAAGATGGTTAAGGAGGAGACAGGAATGCTCACGGCAACGGAAGTTGCCAACGCGAGACACACAGAGGAGGCACTAAAAGAGGGGGTTGATATTCTCTGGATAGGTGCCAGAACCTCTGCTAATCCCTTTGCTGTGCAGGAGATAGCCGAGGCTCTTCAGGGAGTTGACATGCCTGTTCTTGTAAAGAACCCGGTTAATCCGGATCTTGATTTGTGGATAGGTGCTGCCGAAAGGCTCATGGCATGCGGCGTAAGCAGGGTAGCTGCCGTACACAGGGGATTCGGCGCATACGAAAAGGGGCTATTCAGGAATCAGCCTCAGTGGCATATACCAATTGAACTCAAAAGGAGGCTTCCTTCTCTTACAATCTTATGTGATCCAAGCCATATAGGCGGAAGACAGGATCTGATCTACCCTATTTCACAGCAGGCAATGGATCTTGGTTTTGACGGACTCATGGTTGAGACCCACATCAATCCCGAAGTTGCCCTGAGCGACAAGGATCAGCAGATAACACCCGATACACTCAAGAGAATTCTCTCAATTCTGGTCATCCGCGACAGAAGTGAGTCATCTGAATTTCTGAACGAACTACGAAGGGATATTGACGAGGCAGACGACAGGCTGCTAAATCTTCTCTCTCAGCGGATGTCAATTGCCCGTGAAATTGGCCGCTACAAAATGGAACACAATATGCCTGTTCTGCAACCGCTCAGATATGACAAAATGGTTACAACAAGGCTTGCACAAGCCATGGGTCTGGAGCTTGATGAAGAGTTTGTTAAGCTGATGCTCGAGGCAATACACGAAGAGTCGGTAAGGCAGCAGTTCGAAGTATTTAACAAGATTGCTCTGTCGAAAAAGGAAAAATCTTAACCTCCGCTAACCATGTGAATTATCTTAAGGTCATCTCCGTCATTAACTGATGCAGATGAGTAATCCTCTTTTTTAATGAGGGTATCGTTCAATCTCACAACCAGCATACGGAAAGTGAATGACTTTATCTCCATTATCTGAGCAACGGTGAGGGTTTGGGCGTCAAAGTGCTCCTCCCTGTTGTTTAGCATTATTTTCATTTATTCTCTGAGAGTAAGATTCCAAGCACTGTGTCTGCCTGGAGATTAGAAACTATATTTACTTTTGGCGCAAGGGGGGGATTCTCATCTGACACCTCGCTGGTTTCATCTCCGCATATGTACAGGGAGCCGCTCCGGATGGTCCTGAGCATATCTGCTCCACCCCACCCTGCAAGCCCTGATGCCGCAACAACCGGGATGTGCGGGAGATTTTCAAGCATGTACTCTATAAGCATCTGCTTCTGGTCTGCAAGATCGAAAGCCTCCACAACAATATCACAGGTTGAAAAGAGCAGCGATATGTTTTCCGGAGAGACTTTTATGTTATGCATCTGCAAAGAGGCAAAGGGGCAAATCCTCAGAAGATTGTCACGAAGCGCATCTACCTTGCGTTCTCCTATCTGATCATGAAAAAAGAACTGACGGTTAAGATTTGCATCTGTAACAACATCAAAGTCTGCGATTATGAGCTTTCCAATACCGCTTCTGATCAGGGAGGCGGCGCAATTTGAACCTAACCCGCCAGCTCCGGCAATTCCTATTGTTTTTTGTGACAAAATGGTACGGATTTGATTGAAAGTTGACATAAAACGGCTTGTCTGGATTACAAATTTTCGTAAATTTACAAAAAATTACCAACCTAATAAAACTATCGGATGAACTATCAGGAGATAAAAGCCAAAAGATCAGTTATAGCCTCATTTCCCTATACATGGAAGCCAATGGAGCGCGGGTACAGTGACCAGAGTCTCTATGTGAATGTAGGGACAGGGAAGATGGAAGTGAGACCAGTTGCTCCCGAAACAAGGGAGACATTCATAGGCGGAAAAGGATATGGTCTCAGAATGCTCTGGGATGCAGTCACCCCAAACACAAAATGGCAGGATCCGGAAAACGAGATTGTCATTTCAGGAGGCCCATGCAGCGGTATTACACAATACTCTGGCTCGGGAAAATCAATTGTAGTTGCAATTTCTCCTCAGACAGAAAAAATCATTGACAGTAATGTAGGCGGTCACTTTGGCCCGCACCTCAAGATTGCCGGATTTGACGCTCTTGAAGTACAGGGAAATTCAGATAAAGATGTAATTATCTATATCAACGGTGTTGACCATGTTGTGGAAATTTTTGAGACACCAAAGGAGCTGAACTACGACTCTCACCTTCTGGGAGAGGAGCTTCTTGACATGTTTGCAGAGAGTGAAAAGGATAAAATAAATGTATCCGTTGTTGCCTCAGGAAAGGCTGCCGAACATTCACTTATTGGAATGCTCAACTTCACCTTCTGGGATATGAAGAGAGGCAAAGTGAGACTTAAGCAGGCAGGCCGCGGAGGTCTGGGAACACTCATGCGCCACAAGGGAGTAAGAGCTATCGTTGCCAGAATTCCTAAGGTAACCGGCAACTTCAACAATGTTGTGGATATGCCGGCAATCATGGAGAGAGGCAAGAGATTCAACAAGGAGATGCGCGACCTCGATGATGTTCAGTGCCAGATGAAGAAAGTTGGAACTGCCCACCTGATGGGAGTTCTTGAAAAATATGACATTCTTCCTGTAATGAACTTCAAGTTTGGCGACCATAAGGATTGTCCGAAAATTGACATGGAGGTGTGGAAAACATACTTCACACAGGGAGTGCCAGACGGCTGCTGGATTGGATGCAACATGTCATGCGCAAAGGGTGTGGACAATTTCGAATTGAGAACCGGCCCGTACAAAGGCTCAAAGGTTATTGTTGACGGACCGGAATATGAAAACGCAGCGGCACTCGGCTCAAACATAGCTGTATTTGACCCTCGCGATATTATAGAACTCAACTTCTACTGCGATACCTACGGAGTCTGCACCATAACCTGGGGTAACATTGTTGGATTCCTCATGGAGTGCTGGGACAATGGTATCCTCAATCTTGAGAGAACCGGCGGAATTGATATCTCATGGGGTAATGCCGATTCGGCTCTCGAACTGCTGCATCAGATGGCAAGGGGCGAGGGATTTGGAGTTACGGCAGGTCTGGGAGTTATGAGACTTAAAAAGATCTTTGCAGATAACGGATGGGGCGAGAGACAGTTCCTGGAAGATATCGGAATGGAGAACAAGGGTCTTGAGTACTCGATGTACCTCTCAAAAGAATCACTTGCCCAGCAGGGCGGTTATGCAATGACCAACAAAGGCCCTCAGCACGACGAAGCGTGGCTCATCTTCATGGACATGGTAAACAACATGATTCCTACATTTGAGAACAAGGCAGAGGCTCTTCACTATTTCCCCTATTTCCGCACATGGTTTGGTCTGGCCGGCTTCTGCAAACTCTGCTGGAACGACGTTGAGCCGGAAGATAATGCAAAACATGCCGAGCCAAACAAGGTTCCCGAGCACGTAGACAACTATGTTACAATATTCAAGGCAGTTACAGGCCGCGAATTTGACAAGGAGGAGATGATCAGAATGTCTGAAAGAGTATATAACTTCCAGAAGATATTTAACATTCGCCTCGGATTCGGAACCCGCGAGTATGACAAACAGCCTTACCGTGCAGCCGGCCCAGTTACCGCAGAGGAGTACCTCAGCCGTCAGGAGAGGTATGACAAGCAGCTGGTTGAAAAGTTAGGACTTGACCCGTCAAAGATGACTCTGGAGGAGAAGATGGCAAAACAGAGAGAGCATCGTGAAGATCAGTACGAAAAGCTACTCGACGCCGTGTACTTCCGCAGGGGATGGAATAAAAACGGAGTTCCAACAATCGAGCACCTGAAAAAGATTGGAATGGACCTTCCGGAACTTATAGAAGTTGTTAAACCTCTTCAATAAAAAATACAATGAACTTGAAAATTTCATCATCAGTTCAGAGAGTTGCACTCATCGCCCTTGTGGCGGTGAGTCTCTTTTTTCATGGGTGCCGTTCAGGTGCCGCCGGCGAGAAAAATCCGTACGGGCTGGATATTGTAACTACCACCCGTGAGTACAGCGAATCGGTAAAGGCAGACAGCAGTAACCTGCTGGTAGATCTTGAAAAGCACATCCCCGGAATCGCTCTTGAGATACGATATGCAGACACCAACAACTTTACCCATACAGAAATTTATACAGCGCCAAAAGCATACCTGCGAAAGGCCGCTGCAGATTCGCTGCTTAAAATTCAGAACATTCTGGCGGCAGAGGGTCTGGGACTGAAAATTTTTGATGCATACAGGCCATACGCAGCCACTCTCTATTTCTATGAAGTATATCCCGACACAACATTTGTAGCGGCACCATGGAAGGGATCGATTCACAACAGAGGCTGTGCCGTTGACCTGACTCTTATTGAGCTTGCCTCGGGAAGGGAACTAGTCATGCCAACCCCTTTTGACGAATTTTCAGAGAGGGCCGGCCACAACTACCCTCTTAAGGATACTCTTGCCTTAAAAAACAGGGCCCTACTGCTTGAGATTATGACAAGCAACGGCTTCACCATGTACGAACATGAGTGGTGGCACTACAACCTTAAGGAGAGAGACAAGTATAAGCTTATGAATATCTCTTTTGAAGAACTGGAAAAACTGGACTAATATGAAACGACTTACCACTTTTGCACTTTTTATAGCCCTTTTCTGCACAGCCTCTGCTCAGCAGACAACTACAAACCTCAATGTAAACAAGGTATTCTACCCATCATACAGCAGCAATGAGAGGGCAACCATATCCTTCCCCAAGGTTAACGGTTATGAGGTGATTACCTGCGATTTTCATACCCACACTATGTTTTCAGATGGTCTTGTATGGCCGGCCCTTCGTGTAAGCGAGGCGTGGAGCGAGGGGATGGATGCAATTGCAATCACAGATCATATTGAATACAGACCTTTCAGAAATTACACAGTAAACGACCACAACACCTCTTTCAATATTGCGAAGGAGAGCGCAGACAAACTTGGCTTTCTGCTTATTAAAGGGACTGAGATTACCAGAACACAGAGCATAATGGGGCACTTTAACGCTCTCTTTATCAAGGATGCAAACCTCATTGACCTTAAGGATCCCAAAGAGGCACTCAGAGAGGCTCGCAGACAGGGCGCCTTCATAATCTGGAACCATCCGGGCTGGGCTGTGGATTCAACATACATACGTGCTTTCCAGCAGGAGGTTATTGACGAAGGCCTTATTGACGGAGTTGAAGTCTTTAACAACACAGAGTTCTACCCAAGAGTAATGAAATGGGCCATTGAGAAGGGCCTTACCGTTATCTCTGCATCTGATGTTCACGGCAACATAGAGAAGAGCCGACTTGAGAAGTACGGAGTACACCGCCCGCTCACTCTGGTTTTTGCAAAAGAGAGAACTCTGGAGGGAATTCATGAGGCATTGAAATCCGGAAGGACTCTGGCATATTTTAATAACACTCTCGCAGGAAAAGAGGAGCTTGCCCGCGATTTTGTAAAGGCAAGCATTAAAATATCTCCGCTTGGCACTGGCACAAAGAACACAGACTATTTACTTGTAAATCAATCTGATTTCACATTCAAATTCAATCAGGGAAAGAAAATTCTGGAGCTTCCGGCGAACTCTTCAACCTTTATTACTGTGCCAAATAACACATCTTCAGTTAATTTAATTTTTAACAATATTTTCATAAACGAAAACATCGTTTTGGCACATGATTTGCAACTTAAATAAGTGAAGTTTTTTCATAGTTTAAGTTTTAGGTTAAGAAAGGGTGACATCGTCCGGGATTCCGATTCCCGGGCGATGTCTTCTTTTATACCATATCAAAGTTTGCATATCTTCAAAAAGGTTGTATATTTGCGGACCTTTTCTCGAGAAGATTAGGAAGTTAATATTTAAAAACTTTAAAAACAGAACATTATGGCTGTTAAAATTCGCCTGGCCCGTCACGGTAAAAAGAATTTCGCATTCTTCCATATCGTAGTGGCCGATAGTCGTGCACCACGCGACGGTCGTTACATCGAAAAGATCGGAACGTACAATCCAAACTCAAATCCTGCAGTTATTGAACTGAACTCAGAAAGCGCACTTCAGTGGCTTTTCAATGGTGCTCAGCCAACTGATACCTGCCGCAGAATCCTCTCTTACAAGGGAGTTCTTCTCAGGAAACACCTTCAGGAGGGAGTTAAGAAAGGTGCCATCACCCAAGAGGTTGCAGATCAGAAATGGGCTGCATGGGTAGCCGAAAAAGACAACAAGGTTTCTTCTAAAGTTTCACAGCTTGCACAAAGCACCCGTGACGCTAAGAAAGTTGCCGTTGCAGAAGAGGCTAAAGTTAATGAGGCAAGAGCTGCTGAATTAGCTAAAAAGAAAGCTGAAGCTCAGAAAGCTGCCGAAGCTGCTTCTAAGCAAGCCGAAGAGGTTGTTGCGGAAGAGGTTGCAGAAGAAGTAGCAGAAGAGGCACCAGCTGCCGAGACTACCGAAACTACAGAAGCGTAGTTAAATGCTAAAGTCAGCAAACATCTTGCTGCCTGTTGCAAAGGTAATCAAATCGTTCGGCACAAAGGGCGGTCTGCTCATCAGATTTGCACCGTCACTGCAGTTCGAAATCAATAAAAAGAGACCGGTATTCATCTACTTCGATGGGTTGCCGGTCCCTTTTTTTATTGAAACTCTCGAAGAGAAGGGTACCGAAAAGGCATTCGTCATTCTGGAGGGTATTGACTCCCTGGCTCTGGCTGCAGAGGTAGAAGGTGAGTTTGTCTATGCCGAAAAACCTGCCGGCAAAAAATCAGGCAAAAAGGGTAAAGAGGAGATATTATCTCCCGATTCACTTAACGGATTCTCTGTTTACGATGGAGATAAAAATCTCGTGGGAAGCATATCTGCTTTTTACGACTATCCGGGCAATCCCTGTATTGGGGTGATACCAGCCGGATCAAAAGATGAGAAGCTTCTTCCTCTTCACGAAGATCTCATTCTGGACTTTAATCCAAAAAAAGAGGAAATTTCTCTGGATTTACCTCCCGGCCTTCTCGACATCTGAGATAATTCCATATCTTAGCGGTGCAAAACACTATAAGATGTTCAGGAAACTACTGATTACTGCCGCTCTTGCGACAATTCTCGTACAGACGGCCACAGGTCAGGTAAACTACCGGTATAAAAAAACCGGAAGCTTCCCTGCAGAAGCTGAGATCAGATTCAGCCACGGACTTCTTCCACTAACCTACGACTTCGATTTGGATTTATTCTCCTGGGACTGCGACTTTGTCCCGCCATCTGTGACCGATCAGTACTACGGTGCACAGAGCTACAGGGGGAACCGCTACAACACCGGCTCGCTTAACATTGGGCACTCCGTTAAGGTTGCCAAATGGCTCGAGCTTGGAGCTACCTTCTCTTATGTGGGGAGCTATCAAAACATCTATTCATCGCTGGACAACCGGGTAATTGACCGGGAGACATCGAGCAGCCTTTTTTTCACACCAACCGTACGATTTGCATGGTTCAACAGAGAGTGGGTACGAATGTATTCATCTGTGGGGCTTGGTGTGGGCGTAATGGTAAAGCACCCTTACAGCAACAGCCAATCTGCTACTGCGGCTGAGCCCTACATAGAGTGGGGTCCGTCAATTCAGCTGACAGGTTTTGGAATATCTGTGGGCAAGAGATTGTTCTGGTTTACCGAAGTTCAGACTGTGGGAACACTTGGTGTTTTCATAATGGGTGCAGGATTCCGCATTTCACCCGACAAAAGGGGGTGGCGCAGATGAAAGCTTTTAAACTATTAGCAATTGCTGCAGCTATGTTTGCAGTAACATCCTGTGTTATCGAAGAGGGTGGCTACAAACCGCGCCCTACTGCGGCCGGCCATCTCATTTACCGGAATACCGAGAGTCGTATAAGATCTCTTACTACAATTGCAGACCTTGCAATAAAGCTGGACAAGTACATTGTTGCAGACGAGACTGAAAGGATGAATCTTACAGCAAGATTTTTCCCCAACAACGCTCCCTCATTCTCTGCCGGCACATGGAGTTTCCAGAATTCATACTTTACAATTCAACCGGACTCAAAATCTCTTCATGAGACAGGAGCAAAATGGAATATCACCAGCACAGTGCCTTTCTTTTCAGGTTACTCGGCAATGGAGCCGGGAAACTTCCAGATAGAGTGCACAGGAACCAATACCTGGAGAATCATTCCAAACGGAAGCATCGAGAGCTCACACTTCAGCACCACCCCTGAGCTTTCATTTACCGGTAACGCACCAATTCCGGCTAATTCAAACCCGTATGCGCTCTATGACTACAGTGTGACAGGCGAAGGGCACTTCACCCCGTTTGAATACGGATATAAGAGTGAGTCACTAATAATTGACTACGAAATCAAGAGTCCATTTATTATTGTTATTCGCAACATTTCCGGCAACTATGTAAACATCTTTGACCGGATGATGGCAAAATCGGGCAAGTGCGACATGATTGTAACCGACACCGAAAAACCCGCCGTCCGCGACAACGTAACCGGCGAGATAATTAACGCCTCTTCATCTGTACCTTCGCTGAAGATTACTTTCAACGGAGTTTCGGAGATCTGGAATTAGGAGGCAGAAACAAAACGTTTCTGCGCCGCAATTCGTGTTAATTCACTAAATTTAAGCACCTTATAAAGAACAAAGTCTTCAGATTGAAGACTTTGTTTGTTTATTTAGAAGGTGCCGGGAGGGCCGGGGTGTTATTTTATACTGATATGCCCGCTGGCTGCTGCTTTGATGAGCATATCGTCAATTTTGCCAAACATTGCTATCACGGTGAATTCGGCATTTGAACTGTTGAGGAAGATAAGGGCTCCGTTGCTGGTCTTGCTCACATACATCTCAACCTCTTCGGTTTTATCCTTTACTCTGAGCATCCTTTCGAAGGCAAATTTTGTTATGATTCCGTCCATCTCCCTTTTGAGGGTTGTCCTTAGCGGTACATTGTTTTCCATAACTGACGAAGGTACAGTGAGGATTCTCAGTTCGGTGATTTTTGATGTCCACTCTTTGGATTCCTTGTCGTCTGCAAAGGCATTTGCAAACATCATCATTCCCGGAGAGATGGATACAAGTTCTACATTGTCATTCTTCTCATATTTGTCAAAGATCGCCTTGATCTCTTTAGACTGGCCCATTACCGCTGAGGGAAGAAGAAGGGCCGCACAGATAATTAAAATCAGCTTTTTCATATTATTCATTTTTTAATATTCATTTATTTTTCCTGAGCACTCACCTTTAAGACGAACTACCGGTTGTTTTGTGTCAGGGCAGCATTCATTTTCTCCATTGGAGAGAGAGCCCTCTCTACCTTTGCAACGCTGTTGAGCGCATTATTGGCTTTGCTTAGCTGCTGCATTATGGTGTTAACTTTGTCAAGGCGGTTATTGGCAACGGTAACTGCAAGTTCACTGTCGTTTACCTTCTCGCCATCAATGACAAGTTTAAATGAATCGTCATTTCGCGGGTTAATCAGAAAGAAGGTAATGAGCAGCACGGCTGCGGCTGCTACTGTACCCCATCTGTATACAGGGCGGTAGAATGAACGCCTGATGGTATTCCTTTCAACCGATCTCATCTCTGCTGAGGCCGACTGCTCTGTTGCCGCTTCAATATGCTCCCTTTCTGACTCGAAAAAGCCGAACATCTCTGCGTAACCGCGGATAGCTTCGGGCATCTCTGCCTGCGGAGTATTTTTGTAATAACCTCTTATGAGTGACTCCTCCTCCAGAGAAGTCTCTGCATTGAAATACTTTTCAATGAGAATCTCAATCTCTTTGTAATCTTCCCTTTTCATCGCACCATCATTTTTTCTCTGATTCTTTGTCTTGCACGCGAGAGGAGAGTTCTTACATTTCCCTCCGATGTCTCAAGTATCCGCGCAATCTCTTCCATTTCGTATCCCATCACATCTCTGAGTCTTACTGCCAGCATCTGATCTGCGGGTAAGGTCTCCATGCAGCTTTTAATATAAGCAAACTGATCTTTGCGCTCCAGTGCTGCAGAGGGATCTTCAGTCCCAATCCGGCTCATATTGGTATTAAGTTGTTCAGTATTGTTCTTCTTAAGCCTGAGGTAATCGAGGCAAACATTCCTGAGAATGTGAAGAGTGAGGGCTTCCGGATTTTTTATCTCCTGAATCTCCTGGGCTTTCCAGAGCTTGATAACTGCATCCTGAACCATATCATCTGCAGTTGCTGCACCGGCCTTGACAAAAGTGCCGGCAAAGTTTATAAGCTTTGGCCTTATCCTTCCAACCAATATGTTAAACTCTTGTGAGGTCATACTGCAGAGAAGACGAATGTCCCGGATTTATGTTACAGCTATATGCCGTTTTTTTTCAATATTTTTAGAAAATGTAGTTAAGGCCAATGTTCATGCCGTTTTTACCATCTCCGGAATTGAACGGTTTGCCCCACTCAAATGAAACTATGAAATTTTTATTCATAATTGCCTTGATACCCGCACCTGCAGTCATGTGCAGCTTTTCTGAATTTTGAGTCTCAATTGAAGGATCTGTTGCAGCAAGCATCATATCCTTTTTATAGTACTGAATCACACGTCCTGCATCAAAAAATGGATTTACTGCCAGATACCAGTCCTGCTTCAGAAATCTGAAATCAAGAAACCTGTACCTAACCTCAAGATTTGCCCAAGCGACACCGTTCCCCACTACCCTGTTACGCATCACTCCGCGGAGAGTGTTAACTCCGCCCAATCCCTCTGAGGTTATCTGGCGAAAGTATAGTGTTGACAAATTCTGGAGCATGTAAAACGGAGCCTCCCCTGCCAGGTTGGTCTGAACGGCAACCCTGTATGCAAAGGTGAGTTTGTCTTTGTACAGAGGCAGAAAACCACGGTGTACAAGCGACAGCTTAAGATAGCTCTGAGCACCCGGCGAACCAAAAAAGATTGCCTCGCTCCAGATACCTTTTGTTGGGTCTGCCTCGTTATCCCTTGTGTCGTGAACTATACCGGCCTTAAGTTCAAGTTTGGTTCCGCCGGCCGCTTCATCCTGTGCTATGAGTCCCGCATTTACATAATGAGAGTAAAGGTTGTCTGCCTCAGCATATTTTTCAAGCCTCACCTCACCTGTCTTATAACCATAAACCCCTATACCTGCTGCCCAGCTCCAGTTACCCCCTATCGGGCCCTGAAAATCTGCAGTAGCTCTCATAAGGCGGCGGTCAATCTTGTAATAGGATGGATTCTCGAGCGCAAATTCAGGATCATACTGAGACATAAAACCGTTAAAGCCGGTGAAATCCATCATCTTGTCTGTAAGATAGCTAACATCCAGAGTTGTGCGAATACCTTTCAACAGATGCTTCGAGTCGTAAAAAAGGTGATAGACTCCTGTACCTTTTGTGTACTGGGAAACCTCAACATTAAACTTGTGAATGTACTCCGGAAACCGGCTGCCATCTCCAAAGTAGAAAATATCCGTAAGCGCGCCGTACTGAAAGCCAAGGTCGCTGTTATAACCGATTGCAGGCAGTGGGCCAAAGTTCCAGCCCTTTTTCACCTTTGCCGGTGCCTTTTGTTCATTTTGTGCTGCCGCAGACAGGGAGAGCACCATTACAAGAAGCAGAAGTACCGGAAATTTCACATTTTTCATGATATGAATTATTTAAAAAATTACAAGAAAACTCGAAATAAGATAGCCGAGGTAATTACCAACAGCATAGCCAACCAGACCTACCGTAAGTCCTGTTATTATAACCGATTTGTTTTTCATTGCTGTTGCAACCAGAGGAACAAAAGGGGGAGAGTTAATAAGTGAAACAGATGAAATAAGAACAGTATCTGCATCGAGTTTGAAAATTTTTGCAAGAATAAGTTGCACAAAAAGGGATACAAAAATCGCAAATGTTATATAGAGAAGCAGGTAAAATCCTCCCGAGAGGTTAAGCCTGCCAAGGTCTGCCATTGAGGCGACAACAATGCTGAAAATATAAACCAGATACATCCCGGCGTCATAACTCTTTTTGATTTTCCTTACCGGTCTGAAAAACGAAGCAACTATTCCCAGAGATGTAATAGTCAGAATTACAACTACCATCTGTATGCTTTTTGGCAATATAAGCGAGAGCCCTCCTGCTATCCCAAAAATAAGGAGAGAGAGGCCGAATGCTCCGGCAAGTGGTAATCTGTTCTCTTTAGAAAAAATATCTCTGTATGGATTTTCATCGTAGGTTTCAACAGGCATCTCCCCTTTCTGCGGACCTGACTTTGAAGGGAAATGAAGGAACTTTCTGAAGAGAGGAATACCCACTGAAAGGACAAATGTCAGATAGAGAAGGCTGATTGCCATATCGTATGAGTGTATGAGCAGGTAGGTTTCATTGGGTACCCCAAGCATAATCTTGATAGCAGCAAGATTTGGAGTTCCTCCCGTGTAAACTCCGGCAAGCATTCCTGCAATTTTTGGCATCTGCTCACCTATTGCCGGGTCGTTTCCTATAGGGCCGCGGAAAATAAAATACCCTGCAACAACCGCTGTTACCACTGCAACAGTACCAGTGAGCAGTGTCAGAATGGCCTTTTTGATGTCCCATTTGAGAAAATCGCATGAGAAGAGCATCATTGGGATAGCCAGCGGAATAATAATGGTAACTATCATATCCTGGATTGGATAGGCCGAATGCGGGATTATTCCGGAATTTCCCAGAATTATTCCAATTAAATAGAGCAAAAGCACAGGACCTATTTTATTCAGAAAGGGAATCTTTGTGCAGAGCCACAACACTGCAGCAGGAATTAAAATGTAGGCCAGCAGGATAGGTAAAAGCATCTTCTTTGAGTTTATTTATTTAGTCATCAGAATCAGAATCAGTATCTGTCACAATTTCATCTCCCTCTCTCGAGCGCCTCATATTGATTTTTGGATTATCCATGGTTCCCGTAATGGTTATTGGAATTCCAATAATTCCCAGAGGCGGAAGACCAAGACGGAACCTTATGTTGAGCCGTCCGTCAAGAGAGGCCTCTCCCTCAAATCTCGGACGGAATCCAAATACTCTCATTCTGGTACGCTCAATTTTTATGATATTGTCTGAAATTGTACTTTTAATAACTACTCCTTTGAGATTAGGGTTATTTATGCTGTCCCTTCCGGTAGCTTTACTAATCGCACCCAGAACCTTAAGCCCCTTTACCTTAATATCCTCCAACACTATCTGCCCGCCACCCTTAAGGGAAGGAAGCACCGGACTCATATTTGCGTCCAGTTTACCAGCTATGTCATACTTCATTGAAACATCTCCATTCATGCTTGCAGCAGAAGAGAAGAGCTCCCTTATCATAGGAATCTCATTATATGCTCTGCGGATATTGAATGAATCGGCCTTAACGGCAAAAGAGAATGCCGCCTCCCCAAGACTTTCGGGCGCGTAGCGTGCATTAAGGTTGAATGCTGCTCCGGCCACATTCAGTCTGCCGCCAATTAGCTGCATCTCTTTATCGCGCATAGCCACCCTTCCCCTGAGGTTCTTTACAAGAATACTATCATAGCTAAGCTCTTTAATGCTGGCATCAAGTGTCACTGCCATCCTCTCCGGCAGCTGTATAACTCCGGCAGATGGCGCAGGGGCAGTAACTCCTTTAGCTGAATCTGCAACTATAGTTGGTTCTGACGCAGCAGCCAGCTCAGAAGCCTCAGCAGGCATGAAATCCTCAAGCGCAAGCCTGTCAGAAGAGATCTTCATCTGCCCCGAGAGTGCTCCCCCTTCAAAATAGTAGCCCATGAAGTTGGAGGCATATCCTTCAAGCGTAATGGAACTTTCACCGCTTTTAACCGTGGTCTTGTCAAGCCACGCCTTGTCGCCGTCAATTCTCAGGGCGGCGAGCGGAATCTGGAACGGCATTGCATAACTGTCACTCTTGTATTTGAAAGATCTGAGTTCAAGTGTGCCGCTGTTCTGTAATTTATTGATTGCTCCGGCCTTTGCATCTGCCTGGTTTCCTTTAAGAGAGAGGTCGGAGAGAAGATAACCGTCAATGGCGGCTCCGGTAATACCAAGAAGCTTGTAAATATTGGTGAGGTCAAGGTCCCCCTTTGAAACTATATCGTACTGAAGGTTGTCAAAGTTTTTAAGGCTTGCTTCAAGATTGAAGGGCTTACCGTCAAAGACAAACCAGACAGGCCTGAGCTCAGCAGATGTTCCCGCATAGGTTCCGTCCGGGGACTCTATCAGAATTGAGGCGTTGAGGTCGGTAATTCTTGAAGTGTGTATGGTTGAGAAAACTGAGCCGTTGCTCCATTTAACAAAGAGACTTCCCACCGGTATCGTCCGCTTTGCGCTGTTATAGACTCCGTCAAGTTTTGCCCTGTATTCCAGCGCCCCTCCAAATGCAACCTCTTCAAGACCAACAGCCTTGCTGATGGCGTCCATGTCGGCGAATCCGCCTAAAGCCCCTTTAACAGCTATGGAATCGCCCATAGTT
>PHDT01000010.1:0-2971 GCA_002842695.1 Bacteroidetes bacterium HGW-Bacteroidetes-10
CATGTGCCTAAAGTTGCCCATGCGCAACCGACTGCTGTGACCCCAAAATCCACACAAAAAACATTACTATCTTTACAGCATAATTATTCAATCTGAATTTGATTTGTTACTTCCTTACCACATATTGGGTGTTGCCGAGGCGGGGTGTGACGAGGCCGGGAGAGGGTGTCTCGCGGGACCGGTTTTTGCCGCGGCTGTAATTCTCCCGCCGGATTTTCACGATCCGCTGCTTAACGACTCCAAACAGCTTAAAGAGAGAGAGAGGGACCGCCTCAGAGAGGTAATAGAAAGGGAGGCTTCAGAGTGGGCTGTGGCCAGTATGGACAATACAGAGATTGATAAACTGAATATTCTCTGGGCATCAGTTGCCTCAATGCATAAAGCACTTGATATGCTCAAGATCAGGCCTGAGTCTGTGATTGTAGACGGAAACAGATTCAAGCCATACAATACGATTCGGCATACATGCTTTGTAAAGGGAGATGGCAGATATGCCTCAATTGCGGCAGCATCTGTGCTGGCAAAGACTCACAGGGATGAATATATGCGGCAGATTGCAAAAGAGTTTCCGCAGTACGGATGGGAAAGAAATATGGCCTACCCTACGCGTGAGCACCGGGAGGCCATTAAGCTTTACGGACCTTGCAAATATCACAGAATGTCATTCAGACTTCTTGAAGAGCCCCGCCTGTTTTAGGGGTCAAAAAACCTTATTACTGATTTTTGCCAGGTTCCTCTGCAGTTTATGCGTTGTCTTTGATTGCGTAGCGGCCAAGAGCCAACAGAGAGCAGAAGGTGAAGAATACAGAGATAATAATCTCAGGTGTGGCAGACTTATAGTTGGTGAATACTACCCCAACCGAAGAGAGTCCTTCAAAAAGTATCGAATATCCCCCGAAGAGACCAAAAAGTATAACTCCAATAGTTATTGATATAACCATTACAAATGGTGTCTTGTCGGTTTTTGGCTTGGGCTCGGGAAGGCAGTCAAGGGTTGCAAAAAGTCGGCTGCTGAATCCGTCGTCGGCTATATTCTGCTTATGTTCGTCAAAGAACATTTTTATGTTATCATCTTTCATAACCGATAGTATTTAAATGGGTTGATAAATTGTTTCTGGCTCTCGAAAGGTGAGATTTAACAGTATTTTCGGGCATTCCCGTAATCACCGATATATCCTTCAGGCTTTTGTCCTCCATGTAGAAGAGCAATATTGCCGTCCGCTCCTTTTCTCCCAGCTTTGAGAGAGCCATGTAGAGCTCCTGGTTCTTGTACTTCGCATCTGCACTCTCCTGGGCCGTGTGCGTTCTTTCATTTAACTCCTCGGACGAGTATCTGTTTGACACCCTTTTGTTATCGCAAAAACAGTTGTATGCTATGCGGAACAACCATGTGGAGAATTTTGACTTACCGCTGAACGAATTGAGGTTGAGGTAGGCTTTTATAAATGCTTCCTGCGCAATGTCGTCGCTCAGGGAGGCATTACCTCCGCAAAGGTTCAAAAGGAACCGCCTCAGCGGCTCCTGATTTAACATTACCTCTTTTTCGAATTCGGCCCTGTTCACTGTTAATTGTTAAGTATTTATACTTATACAGTTTTCTGCTGATTCTTGTTTATAAAGTAGGCTACGAGCTGTCCGATTCCAATGAAGAGCGGAATAAATCCAAATGCTGCAAATTTTAATCCTCCGAAGAAGAAATAGAATGCCGCGAATAGTCCGATTCCGACTCCGATTGACACCAGGGCACCTGTTAAGAGGTCGGTTGGGCGTCTCACCTTTTCTGCCGGTTTAAAGAGCTCGGGAGAAAGTTCCTTCCCGTGTTCAATCGCTTTTTCAATAAGACGGTTCCTAGAACGGTCCTTTGAAACCTTTGCTGCATAAATGATTGCAATTATAAGTATTGCTGTAGTAAAGGGCATCAATATTCCAAGTACTGCTTCCATAATAGTTTGTTTGTTTTAGTGGGTTTGCCAGTTAGACTGAATCTGCGGCAGAAAAGTTGCACTTTGGTAAGAAATTTTTTCAAGATACTCCTTTGCCCTTGAAATAGAGTCATTAAGATTCTTTGCTACTGAAGATATTGTAAACACCTTATCTATTCTGGCAGCCTTGAGCTCCTCTCCATTAAGGAGATTTTCGCCGCAATATACCCAGAAAGGTTTGTTGTGTCGTTTGGCAAGACGGGACATTCCGTCTACAAGTTTTCCGGAGAGGGTCTGCGAGTCGAGCCTTCCCTCGCCGGCAATGACAAGGTGCGACTCTGCAATGGCCTCCTCTGCGTTTGAGATGTCTGCCGCAACTTTCCAGCCCGGCTGCAGGTCACCGTGCAGATAACTGCGGAGTGCGAAGCCCGTTCCTCCGGCTGCCCCGGCACCCGGAAAATCGGAAAAGTCATATCCAATGAATGATTGATTGTCACACAGAAAACTTGTGGCAAATCCAAGATATCTCTCCGTTACCGTTGCGAAGTTCTTCATTCCGGCCTCAAGCTGAATAAGTTTAATATCATCTGCTCCCTTTTGGGGACCATATATATAAGTTGCACCATCCTGACCCAGAAGAGGATTTGTCACATCACATGCAACAGTTATCCTGGTTTTTCTGACTGCAGGATCTACCATTGAATCATCTATAGAACCAATAAGAGCAAGTGCAGAGCCATCCATATATTCATCATCGCCACACCTGAGCGGCCTGCCCTCTTTATCAAGAAATCTGTATCCCAAAGCCTGAAGCATTCCTGTTCCGCCGTCATTTGTAGCACTGCCTCCAATTCCGGCAATGATCTCCCTGGCCCCGGCCCTGATTGCAGCCCTGATTGTCTGTCCAAATCCATAGGTTGTGGTTGTAAGCGGGTCGTACTCATCATCAGAAAGGAGGCTCAATCCGGATGAGAGAGACATCTCCAGCACTGCGAACGGGTGGCGCGGAGAGGCCCCCTGCGGGCCGCGCCCTCTCCCAGAATCATCCA
>PHDT01000010.1:3050-65990 GCA_002842695.1 Bacteroidetes bacterium HGW-Bacteroidetes-10
TCTGTGAAAAAGTGACCGGAGAGATTTGCAATCTTAATGCCCGAAGCAATAGAGTTCGCAGCCTCAATAGAGGTGAGGCTCCCCTTGAACTTATCTGTAACTATAACAATTTTAAGGGTTGTGCCCATAATTTTTTACACTCGATTACAGTGTTTAAATTTACAAATAAAAATCTATCTTTGTCTTAACAGATAAAAGAAAATAACTTTCGCTTACTATTTACAATCATTTTATCATACATAACTATAAATCAAAACTATTTAATGAAAAAAATTACACTTCTGTTACTGGGAGCAATTCTCTTTTCAGTCAGTCCTCTGAGGGCAGACGAGGGAATGTGGCTGCTGCCGCTTATTGAAAAGCTCAACAACAAGAAAATGGCCGAGATTGGATTCAAACTTTCTGCAAAGGACATCTATGACATTAACAACGCAAGTCTTAAAGATGCAGTTGTGCATTTTGGCGGCGGATGTACTGCAGAGATTATCTCTAAAGAGGGACTTGTTCTTACCAACCACCACTGCGGATATGGTGTTATCCAGCGCCTCAGCACAGTTGAACACGACTATCTTCAGAATGGCTACTGGGCTATGAACCGCGAGCAGGAACTTCCTTCTCCGGGCCTCAGCGTTACGTTCCTTGAGTCGTTTACAGATGTAACTACAGATGTCGAGAAGGCGCTAAAGGGTATTGAAATCCAAGCAGACCGGGAAAAAGCATTTGCAGCTGCATCGGCAGAGATGGTTAAAAAGGCAGTAGGTGACAACAAGTTCATCAACGGAAGAGTTGTTCCATTCTTTGGCGGAAACGCATACTACCTCATCATCACCAAAACATACACAGACATCCGTTTCGTGGGAGCTCCCCCTTCATCAATCGGTAAATTCGGAGCAGACACAGACAACTGGATGTGGCCACGCCACACAGGTGATTTCTCTATGTTCAGGGTTTATGCAGACAAAGACAACAATCCTGCAGCTTATTCTAAGGACAATGTTCCTTTCAAACCTAAGAAACACCTGACAATTTCACTTAAGGGTGTTGAGCAGAACGACCCTGCAATGATTATTGGATACCCCGGAAGAACAAACCGTTTCATGACATCTGCGGAGGTTAAGGAGACAAGCGACATTACCAACGCAATTGTTATCTATGTAAGAGGCGTTCGTCAGGAGGTACTTATGACAGACATGGAGGCAGATCCAAAGATTCGTCTTCAGTACTCAAGCAAATATGCAGGTTCATCTAACTACTGGAAGAAAGCCATTGGTATGAATGAAACCTTCAAAAAGCTGAATGTATCTGACCGCAGGGCACAGGAAGAGAAGGATTTCTCTGCATGGGTGGCTGCAGACAAGGCCCGCATTGAAAAATACGGAAATGCTCTTAAGGATATCAACTCATCTATTGCAAACAGGGCAGAGGCACTCTACCTTGCAAACTATACCCGCGAAGCACTCAACAGCATTGAGATATTTGGTATAGCAGGCGGATACGGTATTTATGCAAATCACCTTGCAAAAGGCAACGGACAAGAGGCCGCCAGATCATTTGCAATGGCCGAAAGAAGATTTGCTTCTTTTTACAAGGACTACTCACCGGCAACAGACCGCAAGGTAGCCAAGGCCCTCATCAAGGTTTACCGCGACAAGATCAAGGCAGAAGACAGACCTTCATTCTACAAAGAGATTGAAGAAAAATTTGCAGGCAATATCGATGCATATGTAGATTATCTGTTCGACAATTCAGTTTTTTCTTCTCAGGAGAAAAAAGAGAAGACGATGGCAGACAGATCTGTTTCATTTGCAAACGATCCCGCTGTTCTTGCTGCAATGTCAATCTCCGAGGTAAGCTCAAAGGCTATGGAGATACTTATGAAAGAGAACACTGTTCTTGCCCGCGGACAAAAGGCATACATCGCAGGTCTTCTTGACATGAAAAAAGGCCAGGCAATGTATCCGGATGCAAACTCAACAATGAGAATGACCTATGGTAAGGTTCTCAATTACTCTCCTAAAGATGGCGTTCTTTTCGAGCACATCACAACCCTCAAGGGTGTAATGGAAAAAGAGGATCCTAACAACTGGGAGTTTGAAGTTCCTGCCAAGCTAAAAGAGCTGTACAAAAACAAGGATTATGGCCAGTACGCTCTTCCTAACGGAGAGGTTCCTGTAGCATTCCTGAGCAACAACGACATTACCGGAGGTAACTCAGGCAGTCCTGTTCTCAATGCAAAAGGCGAACTTATTGGCACTGCATTTGACGGCAACTGGGAGGCGATGAGCGGCGATATTATCTTCGAACCGTCACTCCAGAGAACAATCAGCGTAGATATCCGCTACACACTCTTCATTATGGACAAATTCGGCGGTGCCGGATACCTCCTTAATGAGATGACCATAGCAAAATAAACTGCGTCGCAATTTCTGTTAACGCACTACATATTAACACATTACTAAACACAAACTTTTCCCCGTGAAGAGTTTGTGTTTTGTTTTTTTACCCCTGGGGAAAAGTGTCAAACATCACATTTACAACTAGTTGCTAATTATTTCAATTTTACATAAGAGCTTGTTTATCAACGATCTGACACTTTTCCCCAGGGGTAATTTCAGACTCAACAAAAAGGTGGTATCTTTGTTTTCTATTTTACTCCGTATGGAGTTACCAAACCAATAATTTTCATATAAAAATGGATAAAAACAGAGTTGAAGCTGCCCTTAAAGGTGTTATGCACCCGGTTAGGGAGCAGGATGTTATCTCTCTGGGACTGATTGAGGATATAAAAATTGAAGAGGGTAAGGTAAGGCTGAAGCTTGTTTTCCCTTCGCCAGACCCGTTGGCATCATCAATCAAAAAAAGCTGCGAGGAGGCAATCCGCAGTGCTTTTCCCGGCGAAGACTTCAAGATTGCCATAATGGAGCTTGTAAGAGAGAGGAAAATAGAGAAGAGACTCAATCTGGAACTGGGTCAGGAGGCTATTCAGCATGTGGGACATATCATTGCGATTTCTTCCGGAAAGGGCGGGGTAGGTAAATCTACCGTTGCAGTGAACCTGGCTGTGGCACTGGCAAAAGAGGGATACAGAGTTGGGCTGACTGATGCCGATGTTTACGGTCCGTCGGTTCCAAAGATGACCGGTACAGAGGATGAAAAGCCTATGGTTGAAGACTCAAGCGGTAAGGATATGATTATCCCAATTGAGAAATATGGAATCAAATGGATGTCCATAGGATACTTCTCTCCGCCTTCACAACCGCTAATATGGAGAGGACCTATGGCAAGCAACGCACTTAAGCAGATGATTCTGCAGGTGCAGTGGGGCGAACTGGACTTTTTACTTATAGACCTGCCTCCTGGAACAGGTGACATTCATATTTCACTTGTACATGACATTCCGCTTTCGGGTGCAATTATAGTAAGTACTCCGCAGGCGGTGGCACTGGCAGATGTGGAAAAGGGTGTGAATATGTTCAGACAGAAGGATATCAACAAACCTATTCTTGGTCTGGTGGAGAACATGGCCTGGTTTACACCTGAGGAGCTGCCGGACAACAAATACTACATCTTTGGAAAGGATGGCGGAAAAGATATGGCTGCCAAGTTTGACATTCCGCTTCTGGGACAGATTCCGCTTGTTCAGAGCATTCGCGAGAGCGGCGATAACGGAGAGCCTGTAACACTAAGCGACAGCAACCGTCCGGACACAATTGCCTTCACCAAACTGGCACGAAATATAATTAAGCAACTCGAATAGATTTTCGGGCAATACTTAGACCTGCAATCCTGCACCTGTTAAATGACTCCCTGAAGGATCAATTTGGCAGGTGTTTGTATTTCTCGGTACGCTCCTTCCAGCGTTCGCGGGCGTATTGCTGCATGTCGGCGGCGACATCGCGCTCGTCCATGATTTCCAGACCAAGTATAGTCTCGATGATGTCTTCCAGGGTAACGATGCCTTCAAAGCCGCCGTATTCATCTACAATCATGGAGATATGTGTCTTTTCTGCGAGGAGCCGCTCCCAGAGAACTGTAAGGGGCTGAATGTTGGGAGCAACCATTATTGGTTTGCGGATTTCTGAAAGCTTAAGATCGAACCGGTCGCTAGCAAGATTTTCAAGTACAACCTGCCTGTAGACAAATCCGGTTATGTTTTCCGGGTTACCTGAATAGACAGGGATTCTTGAAAAGTGCAGAAAGTTTTTATTGGCCGAGAACTCCTCCAGGGTCATCACTTCAGATGCAGTTGCCACAACAACACGAGGAGTCATGACATCCTCTGCTCTTACATTTCTGAGTTTAATGAGATTCTGAATAATCTTGCTTTCGGTTGAAGCAAAGGTGCCTTCAAGTGTTCCAATATCTACCATGGCAGATACCTCTTCACGGCTTACTGTTGCCTCCTCCTTTGATTTGCCTGAGATAATCCTGGTCATAAACTCAGATGCAATTACGAAAGGATATGTGATGTAAACCATCCACTGAATTATATGTCCGGCTGCGCCTATAAGGCTTTTCCAGTAGTATGCGCCAAGTGTCTTGGGCAGAATTTCAGAAAGGATAAGGATGAGCAGAGTCAAAACAGCAGAGATGAGACCGAAGTATGCCTCTCCGAAAATTGCAGTGGCCTGTGCCCCCACGCCTGCAGCTCCTACTGTATGAGCAATTGTGTTTAGTGTCAGGATTGCAGAAATGGGCCTGTCAATATTCTGTTTTAGACGTTTGAATATTGATGCCGACTTAACACCTTGATTCACCTTCATGTTTACAAAACTCATGGGTGCAGAGAGCAGAACTGTTTCCATGACAGAACAAAGAAACGAAATGCCAAGAGCAAGCATAAGGTATGTAAATAGTAAGCCCATTTAATCTGAATTTATATTGTTTATTCTTCTGATATTACAATTTAACACGCATCTTCGAGAGTCTCGGATCGAGCATGCTTTGCGGGATAATGCTCTTGATTGAAGAGACAATTACATTTAAGAGAGTCTCTTTCACAAAGTCCTGTCTGAAAACAAGTGAAATTTCACGGCGGGGCTCCTCTCCGCTAAAAGGGCGGACATTCTTCTGCTGTGCCGGCGAGAGGCTTGGCAGGTGAAGTTCGGGGAAAATTGTGAATCCTCCGTTTTCATCAACCACATTTATGAGAGTCTCAATACTGCCCGCCTCGTATTGCTGAAATGAATTGAGGTTCTTCTGGCAGATGTTGAAAATCTGGTCGCGGAAACAGTGTCCCTCCTCCAGAATCCACATACGGTCGTAATTGAGCTGAGAGGCGTCCACGCTCTCCGAGGAGTAGAGTTCGTCTCCAGGTGAAATGTATGCAAGGAAGCGCTCATAATAGAGAGGTACCTCAAGAATCTCCGGGTCGCTTAAGGGCGTTGCAACAATTGCCAGTTCAATCTCTGCATTCTTTAGCTTTTCAATAATTACAGAGGTCTTCATCTCCGACACGCGGCAGCGCAGCGAAGGGAGAGTGCGTCTGAACTCATTGAAGAGTTTGGGCAGCAGATAGGGTGCAACAGTAGGAATGATGGACATCTCGAGGTCGCCAAGTATGCTCTCTCTGGTAGATGCCGCCGTGTCCCTCAGTTGCTTTATGTTATATAATACAACTCTGGCCTGGTTTACAATCATCTCACCCACCCTGTTCAGCCCCACCGGGGATTTTGAACGGTCGAAGATTTCAACTCCCAGCTCATCCTCCAGTTTCTGGATCATCATGGAGAGTGTGGGCTGAGAGACTCCGCAGTGCTTTGCCGCCTTTGCAAAGTGGCGGTACTGGTCAACTGCGACAATGTACTCCAGCTGTTGTATATTCATTTAGCTTTTCTTAAGTGTGCTTTTAAGGAAGAGTTCATCCATCTGAGACTCATCAATGTGTGACGGGGCATCTAGCATAACATCGCGGCCTGCATTGTTCTTAGGGAATGCAATGTAGTCGCGGATAGTCTCCTGTCCGCCAAAAAGAGCGCAGAAACGGTCAAAGCCAAATGCAATGCCTCCGTGTGGCGGCGCGCCAAACTTGAACGCATTGATAATAAAGCCGAACTTGTAGTCTGCCTCTTCTGAGGTGAAGCCAAGTACCTCGAACATTCTTTTTTGCACGGCTGAGTCATGGATTCTGATTGAACCTCCGCCAATCTCTGTTCCGTTAAGAACAAAGTCGTAGGCATTCGCCGCCACCGCTGCAATATCTTCTCTGTTTGAGCTGTAGAATTTCTCCATATCCTCAGGTTTAGGTGAGGTAAACGGATGGTGCATTGCATAGAAACGCTGAGTCTCTTCATCCCACTCGAGGAGAGGGAAGTCGTAAACCCAAAGCGGAGCATAATGGTCGCTCCTGCGAAGTCCAAGACGGTTCCCCATCTCGATACGCAGGGTACCCATTGCGTCCTGTGTCTTCTTTTTGTCGCCTGCCAGGATAAGAATAAGGTCTCCAACCTTTGCTCCCATCTCTGCAGTAATTTTGGCTAAATCTTCCGGAGTGTAGAACTTGTCAACAGAAGATTTAATTCCATCTTCTGCGACGCGGATATATACAAGTCCCTTTGCTCCCACCTGCGGACGCTTAACCCATTCGGTTATCTCGTCAAGCTGCTTGCGGGTATATGAGGCAGCTCCCTCAACGCAAATACCGGCAACATATTCTGCAGAATCAAACACAGCGAAATCCTTTCCGCCCACAAGGTGTTTAATCTCTGCTATCTTCATTCCAAAGCGGATATCTGGTTTGTCCGATCCGTAATATTTCATTGCATCTGCATAGGACATGCGCGGGAATTGCTCTGTCATTTCGCGGCCCAGAACATTTTTGAAAAGAGCCTTGATCATACCCTCGAAAGTGTTGAGGATATCCTCTCTCTCAACAAACGACATCTCGCAGTCAATCTGAGTAAACTCAGGCTGACGGTCTGCGCGGAGGTCCTCGTCGCGGAAGCAGCGTACTATCTGGAAGTAGCGGTCGTAACCTGCCACCATAAGGAGCTGCTTGAATGTCTGCGGACTCTGCGGAAGTGCATAGAATTCGCCCGGATTCATCCTTGAAGGCACAACAAAGTCGCGTGCTCCCTCAGGGGTTGATTTGATAAGAACCGGAGTCTCAACCTCAATGAAACCAATGCTGTCAAGATATTTACGAGTCTCCTGACCCATTTTGTGTCTCAGTTCCAAAGCCTTTTTGAGAGGATTTCTGCGAAGGTCAATATATCTGTATTTTGCGCGAATCTCTTCTCCGCCGTCTGACTCATCTTCAATTGTAAAAGGAGGAGTAAGGGATGCGTTAAGAACATTCATGGCAGAGATCTTGATTTCTACATCTCCTGTTGGAATCTTGCTGTTCTTGCTGCTTCTCTCGGCAACAACACCTGTAGCCTGAATCACATACTCACGGCCAAGCTTCTCGGCAACCTGATTAAGTTCGTGACTTACACTGTCATCAACAACAAGCTGGGTAATTCCGTACCGGTCCCTAAGGTCTATGAAACTCATTCCCCCCATTTTACGAATTCTCTGAACCCATCCGGCAAGCGTAACCTGCTCTCCGGCATTATTAATGCGTAACTCTCCGCAAGTGTGTGTCCTGTACATATGTTTTCTCTTTACTGTAATTCAATTAACCTGCAAATATAGTTAAAAAACAAAATCACCCCAGAAATACATCATCAGTGTAATGACTGCTGCACCCGCCAGATTAATCACAAAGCCGGTTCTCGCCATGCGGCTCACCGAAATTTTCCCCGTACCAAATATGATTGCATTGGGCGGAGTAGCCACCGGCAGCATAAAGGCCATTGAGGCCGACATAGTTGCAGGTATCATAAGCATAAGCGGATTCATTCCCGTGGTGATGGCAATTCCGGCAAGAATTGGCAGGATCATTTCTGTGGTTGCAGTGTTGGATGTAAGCTCTGTCAGGAATGTTATAACAAGACAGATTATCAAAATAATCCAGATTGTGTGAAGCGAGGCCAGTCCGGCCAGATGTCCGCCAAACCACAGAGAGAGGCCACTCTCCTTAAACCCCGTAGCGAGGGCGAATCCGCCTCCAAAAAGAAGCAAAATATTCCATGGGAGCTTAGATGCTGTAGCCCACTCCATGAGCCTGTCACCCTTAACTGCTTTTGATGGAATAACAAAGAGAATCAGCGCCATAAAGATTGCAACCGTTCCATCATTTATGAATGTCGCCTGAGGAAAGAGGTTGCTCCAGCCTGGAATCTTAAAGAGACCAAAATCCAGATCTACCCTGCTAATCCAGAGAAGAGCGAGCAGTGTAAAAATCACAAAAACAATTTTTTGCTCATATGTTGTCTTTCCCATCTCCTTAAGCTGATTGAGAAAGGTGTGTTTGTCCACATCGCGCCACTCCTCTCTCTTTGGGCGGAAGGTAATATACAGCAATGCCCAGATAAAACCGAAAATGATTATCGCCACAGGCACTGCAAACAGCATCCATTTATAAAAAGAGATTTCAGGTGCATCTGGAAAATAGATGTGGTATATTCTCACAAATGAGAGATTAGGAGGTGTGCCAACGAGTGTGGCCATTCCGCCTGTTGAGGCGCTGTATGCAACACCCAGCAATATTCCGATTGAGAATTTTGACGAACTGCTGTTGTTCATGAGGCCTTCAAGCTGTTTGATGATTGCCATGGCAATGGGGAGCATCATCATTACGGTTGCGGTGTTGGAGATCCACATTGAGAGGAAGAAGGAGGCCAGCATAAAACCAAGTAGGATGCGGGCCGGGCTCGTTCCTGTGAAATAGAGGATATTGAATGCGATCCTTCTGTGCAGATCCCACTTCTCCATTGCAAGAGCCACCAGAAATCCCCCCATAAAGAGGAAGATAACATCATTGAAATATGTTGCCGAGACCGCCCGGCCATCCATTATCCCAAACAACGGGAAAAGTGCAACCGGAATTAGAGATGTGACCGCCAGCGGAACCACCTCGGTTATCCACCACACCGCCATGAGCAGCGCCACACAAAAAGTATAACCCACCTTTGGATTATCAGGCACAAACTCAACAAATAAAATCAGACAGAGCATTACCAGAGGAGTGATCACAAAGCTCACCAGCTTTTTGACACTGAAAGGCAGCACGACATTCATAAGATTAGATTTGAGGTGAATGTACAAAAAAAAAGTAACTATGTGCTGTAAAAATGAGATGCTCAACTGAATTTCAAGCAAATGTAAATTAGGCTGACATGTTAGTTTTTCATGAATAAAACTATGTCATTAATTATTTTACCTAACTCAGATCAGTAAACAGTTTCATAAGATTCCTGTTAACGACCCGTGCGGCTGCAACGCGCTGTAAATCAAGGAGAGCCACTTTGTCCCCGCGGATGATCCGCGGGGACAAAGTGCTACTTGCAGATATCCAATTAGTTACAGCCGTACGGGTCCGTGAATAATTGACATTCTAAACACACTTGAAACCTTTACCAGACAATGAAAACGACCATATGCGCGCAAGCTTGAAAAACCATTGCCAAAGGCTAACTCCCGCCGGGCATTTGCCCGGCACCATTTAACTCTGAAACAGTATATAATTCTGAAACAGTATTTCCAAACCTCAAATATATGGTACCGGCCGCAGTGCAGTGTTACTCCTCAGTCTGCGATACACTTGCTCCGCCTGACAGTTTGGAATTAACCACAGGGGTGCCAATGTAACGAACACTTGATCCGCCGGATCCGTCGGCAGAGAGGTGCCCCGATACTTTTACATGGGCAGATGCACCACCGGACAAGCTTAAATCGCTGTTTACGGTAGCCAGACCAAAGTTTCTGCATGAGCTTCCGCCAGAAGCATTAAGTGTGAAGTGCTCGGCAGTACCCTCAAGTTCGGTACGTGTTCCGCCTGACATTGAAAGCGACAGCTCCTTCACATTTATAACTCCAAATGCAAATGATCCTCCGCTCATGTGAATATCAAGAGCTTCTCCGTTCCAGCCCGAACTCAGGTTAAGGCGTGTTCCGCCACTGCCGGAAATACGGTTTATTTTATCTGTGTTTACATAGATTTTTACATTAGGATTATGTAAACTGATTCCAAAGTCTGTTGAAAATTTGAGAGTATTGTCAATCAGGTCAACAATTATATACTCATGAATATTCTCGTAGGTCTCAACACGAACAGAAATTGCCGAGTCCTGAGTAAGAATCAGCTCCATTCCTGCCGAAACCGATACATTATCAAATGGTCCTTTGTCAATATTCTTAGATATGTATTCGCCTTCGGGCTCAATGCCCATAAAACCAAATGAGCACGAACTCAATGACAGAGTGACAATTGCAACAAAAAGAAGAAGTAATTTTTTCATTTTTCTAATATTTAGGTGTTTTTTGATGCTAGTTTGACGAAATTGAGAGTTAAAAAGTTGCAAAAGGTACAGAAAAAATTTCCCCCTGACACAAATGATTTTTTGATGGAAATTTTTGAGACCCGATTTTGGTATAAAACACAAGTTCAGATAAAAATGTCTAATTTTAGAATTATTTCGTCGCTAAATATTTCCAGTTATGAATAAGTATTTAAAACTGCTTGCCGTTCTTTTGCTGTCAACGATTTTTCTCTACTGCGGATCGCCTGCCCAGAGCGAAGAGGTTGAGAAATTTCTTGTAACCAAGGTCGTAGACGGAGACACATTCTGGATTGAAGACGGGAGCCCGAAGGGGCAAAAAATCAGGCTCATTGGGGTAGATGCCCCGGAGTCAAGGCGTACAGGAAGAAAGGAGATTGGCTACTACGGTAAAGAGGCGAAGGAGTTTCTTACAAGGCTGATACTTAATAAGCATGTCAGCCTTGAGTTTGATGTTGATAAATTCGACCGCTATGGCAGGACGCTTGCCTATGTTTATCTCGAAGACGGAACCTTTCTCAACAAATACCTGGTCGATAACGGATATGCCGTGCTTATGACATACCCGCCCAATGTAAAATATGTAGAACTCTTCACCGCCGCACAAACAAAGGCAAGGGATAGCGGAAAAGGGCTTTGGGGAAAGTAGCCTTGCACGATTTGGATGAGATTGGTGGTATGTGCTTAATTTGCTTTTACATTATTGATATAAACAGTTATTAAATAAATATGAGATTTTTTCTATTGCTGATTTTTATATTATCCTCAGGATTGATCACAGCAGAAGAGAGGAACCTGGTATGGAAGTTTCAGACAAACGGAAGAGTATACTCTTCTCCGGTAATTGTAAATGACATAATTATAGCGGGAAGCGGAGACAGCTCTCTGTATGCGATTGATAAAAAGAGAGGCGTTGAAAAGTGGCGTTTTAAAACCAAAGGGGCAGTTAATTCTACTCCTTCGGTTCATGGCTCAAAAGCTGTTTTCAGCAGTACTGACGGGCTACTCTATGCAGTAAATATAAATACCGGTAAGCTGGAGTGGGTATTTGAATCAGGCGGAGAAAAGATTTACGATATGTGGGATTATTATCTCTCTTCACCAATAGTTAGCAATGGTATTATATTTTGGGGAAGCGGAGATAATCACCTTTATGCAATCGATGGAGAAAGTGGAAATCTTAAATGGAAATTCAAGGCTTCCGGAATAATTCATGCGACTCCGGCAGTTGACGGGAATACTCTGTACTTTGGAGATTTTGACGGATATTTGTACTCATTAAATATAAATGACGGTCAGTTAATCTGGTCATTCAGGACAGTTGGAGACAATTATTTTCCAAAAGGAGAGATTCAGAAAGGACTAATAATTGATGGTCAGAACATATACTTCGGAAGCCGTGACTACAATGTGTATGCAGTCAATAAAAAAACCGGCAGAGGTGTCTGGAATCTTAAAGAGGGCAGCTGGGTTATCTCAACTCCCGCAGTTAATCAAAACAGACTCTTTTATGGTACTTCAGATACACATGAGTTTGTTTGTCTTGACAAGACATCTGGGAAGAAATTATGGAGCAAGGCTCTTCCAATGAGAGTTTATGGTTCTGCAATAATAGTAAACGAAATTATCTACTTTGGCTGCTTTGACGGTATTCTGCGAGGACTTAATATTAATAACGGAGAATTAAAATGGATGTATCAGACATCCGGAAGCAGAGAGAATTATTCAAAAGTATTTGATAAAGAAGGAAAATTCAATTCCGGGTTCGAACTTTACGGTAAAGATTATATTGAATCAGAACGCATCATACACACACTTGGCTCAATTCTTTCGACACCTGTAATGGAAGATGATATAATTTATTTCGGGAGTTCAGATGGCGGGATATACGCAGTAAGAATCAATACCGAATCAAATTCAAACCAAAATTAGTCCAGATAATTCAGACATATGGCTATCCCAACATCAAGGTCCAAAAACCCGGCGACAATAACAATTGACGAGGAGAAATGCATCCTCTGCGGGAAATGCATTGAGGTCTGTAAAGATTTCAGCCTGGAAATAAGAGATAACAAATTAGTAACCTCAGCCAACCCGTTATTCGGATGCATAGGTTGCGGGCATTGCATGGCAATTTGTCCCGAGGGTGCAATAGAGATTAGCGGCCGTGAGACCGGTTTTAAAGATCTTTTCATTTTACCCGAGGCTTCGCAGGCGGCAGACTACAATCAGCTTAATGCCCTGCTGGAAAGGCGGAGGAGCATAAGGGAATTTGCAGAAAAAGAGGTAAGCGCAGATATCATTGAGAAAATTGTTAACGCTGCCCGGACTTCGCCAATGGGATTGCCTCCATCTGATGTTAATGTGCTGATTCTTGGTTCCAGAGACGCCGTAAGGAGTTTTGGGCTGGATTTCTGTGGTTATCTGAATGATATGAAGTGGTTTGTCTCAGATTGGTTTCTGGCTCTTATGCGTCCGTTCTGGGGCAAGGCAAATGACGAGATGTTCAAAGGATTTGTCAAGCCAATGTTTAAATTCTTTATAAAGAAACGGGACGAAGGAATCAACATGGTCACATACGATGCTCCGCTTGCAATGTACTTCTACGGATCTCCTTACACAGACCCTGCAGATCCCATTATCGCCGCAACAGTCGCAATGTACGCTGCCGAGTCTCTGGGCCTTGGCACCTGCATGATTGGAAGTGTCCACCCCCTGATTCAGAACGGAAAGAGGGCCCGAAAGTTTCGCGAAAAATACAATATTAAATACACAAGCCGCGAAGGCCTTGTGGTTTTGTTTGGCTACCCGGCCATAAAGTACGAAAAGGGTATCAGGAGGACATTTGCGTCGGAGACGTATTTGTAGACTCGAGGAGAAGGCCTTGCCTTACTTTTTCAGGCAAGATTACTCACTGCAAAATCTCAAACCTGAAATTCTTGTAAACTACAATTTTTTTGCCTCCAACAGAGAAGCCTGCACCTCTGCCGGAATATGGCTCAAAAGGTGCTGTGTGAATCTCTTCGCCATTGACAAAAAATGAGATTTCATTTGCCTTCTTGACTATTTTCAACTTGTTGAGTTCAAAAACCTTGTAAATAGTGGCAGCCTGTTTGCGCTCAAAGAAATTCTTGTTTTCGTCGTTTTTAACCGAGCCGGCACGGCAAAATCCTGATGGTTCAATCTGAAAATAGTTATAGTTCTCTCTGTCCTTATAGCCCCACACAATTCCGCATGCGACAAAATCACTGCCGGAGACAAATGTGATTTCCGTTTCAATTGAAAAATCATGCTCGTTATCCTGCGGAATATCAGCAGTGACAAACAGGCGCGAACCAGCAGGGTTTTCGGCATAAAGCCCCCAGCCCTTTACCGTTGTAAGCTTCGGGCCCTCCTCCACACAATTTTTCACCCAGTAATCCTCAGGCGCAGCAGAAGAAAACTCATCAAAGAAGATCCCCTTGCTCTGTCCGCTGCTGTCACTCTCAAGCACAAACGGGTGAGCTTTTCCGGCAATAAAGTTCGTAATCCTTTGCACCCGTCCGTTTTCGAAATACTCAACCATCCGCCCTTCCGGCCTGCCCTCCTTCAGATGTACAACAGAGCTTTCAGCCCCGCCCGGATAATAATCAATAACGACGCCAGTTCCCACTCCTTTACTATAGGTCGAAAACCTCCGCCTCTGGCCGCTTTCATAATAATCTGTGCGCGGACCATCTGACAGACCCGCCCTTATCTGCACCTCGCTCTCCCTGTTCCCGCTTTCATACCAGGTTGTGCGCAATCCATTTTCGATTCCGTTTATATAGGCCGACTGCCTCTTTTTTGTTCCATTTTTATAATACCAGACAAAATCGCCATCCGGAACATCCTTTTTGGGGTCATCTGGGTGGACAAACGAGAAAGAGCCCTCCATAAGCAGCTCTCCAGTAAGATAATAATCGGCAACTTTTGCCTTCCCGTCTGGCAGCCCGGTGATCACCCGCCTGAATTCATTACTTCCCGTATCAAAAGTATTCCAGGCAGCCTCTGCAACAACAACCTCCTCCTGAGCCAGCATCACCGGCCCGCACAAGATTCCCAAAATTGCAAAAACAAGTCTTAGTCTCATATTCACATATTTATGAGGTGTTTGGACGCAGAATTGTCTGCGCCGCAATTTCTGTTAACTACCTCTATAACTTCATGTTACAAAAGACAAACTTTTCATTTCGACGAGTTTATCTTTTATAACACGCTATATTTTAACACGTTAACAGATATTGCGGCGCAGAAATACCCCAGGTGTAACAGCAAGGAACTTAAACCCCGGCAGTTTTCACCGCCTCCCGGCTCGACCAGAAGTGAGGCTGAGGCAGATTTTGCGGGTCGCACCAGAACCAGCCCTCACATTTTTCAGGCTCCATCAGCCTGGGCTCCCCCTCAAACTTTCGCACAACCACTACTGCCGACACAAAGTGGACTCCGTCTGCACGGAAGGTCTCCAGATCATTAACGACTCCTATCACCCGTGGCTCAAAAATCCTGAGCCCCGTCTCCTCCGCAACCTCACGCTCTGCCGCATGTTCAAAGGATTCACCCAACTCAAGCGCCCCACCCGGAATCGAATAGAACGGCGCATGGCTGCCCCTCCTTTTCCCGACAAGAATCTTCCCCTCATCATTTATTATAATTACGCCGATTCCCACTCGTGGCTGCGCCCTGGGAGTTTTTCGGAGAGGTTGAATTGATGACATATGTATTAATTTGAGGTAAAAGTAAGAAATGTTTTGACGACACACCTGTATTACCCCTGGGGAAAAGTGTCAAACAGCACATAATCTGTCAGTTATAAAATTTCACATTTTCTCATAAATAGTTAGTAATTAATGGTTTGACACTTTTCCCCAGGGGTAAGAAGACATTTTGAGATAATTTGGAATAATAATTCATACATTTGATAAACAGATGTTTGAACAATTACCATGACAAAACCAGCAAAAGGCAGTTTGCAAAGCCTCGACCCATCGGCAAAACTCTTTGTGGAGCTTAAAAAGCAAAATCCAGAATGGTGGTCTCTTTTGTGTAACGATAAAGAGGTTTATATCCATATCAGGAAAGACAATTACATAAATGCTTACTATTATGGTGGTTCAATTATCAAGCTGGAATATAAGCGCGGTGAATTTGTTGGCGAAACTCACCATAAATATTACGAAGAGCTACTGCCAAACAGCAATCCCAAAAAAACATATCTGCGGATTGACTTGAACAAATTTGACAAAGCAACTCTGGAGCACATCAAGAAAAAGATTTCTGAAGAGTATTCAGAAAGGAGCATGAAAAAGGAGGGTTCTGAAATGGAAGAGCAGACTGAATTTTCAGAGAAATATATTCAGGGAGAGATGATTATTAATAATCCCAATATAATTGATTCTGAGTTTCAGTTCAATTTAGACACAGAAGCAGATAAACTCAGAATTGATTTGACAGAGCTATCCAATGGAACTTTAACTTTTAATGAGTTAAAACTTATAACTGACAGTCGACTAAGTATTAGTGACAAAACCTCAAATAATACTATAATTAAAAAGACAGAACCAGAGATTATTGGCCAGATGAAGAAATACAACAACTTCATAGCTAACAATCATTCTGAAATTGAGACATATTACAAAAAATTACTGGAGATTCGGGAATCACTTGGATTAAATGTAGGCGATAGTAAGTTGATTAATGTTAATGAAAAGGCAAAACTCACTATCGTTGACACATACAAGGAGGAGATTTTAAGTAACGGAAAATCTAACAGAATTGAAAAGATCAAGAAGATTCCAAATAAAGTAGAAATTGAATTCAAAATCATAAAAACTGGCCTGAATGAAAATCACCATCCACCGCGGTATTGACCAGATTGGCGGATGCATTACTGAGATTACAACTGCTGAGGCCCGGATTGTAATCGATCTGGGGCAGAATCTTCCGCGTGGTGATGAAGAGGTTAAAGACAATCTAGCAAGCAGAGAGGCTATTGAGTCTATTACTTCCGGGGTTGACGCAATTCTCTACACACACATTCACGGCGACCACTTTGGGTTGTTCAATCTGGTCCCCGAAGGCATTCCTCAATATGTGGGGAAGGTCTCAAAAGATGTTTCCATTTGTAAACTAAAGCGCCTTGGGCACATAAAGGGAAGAGAGAAGCAAACAGCCGGCGAGATTGAAAGAGTAAGCAAAATGAGCCCTATCGAGGCTTCGATAACCATTCAGATTAAAGACATCAAGATTACCCCGTATTTCGTAAGCCATTCAGCCTACGATGCCTTTATGTTTCTTATTGAGGCCGATGGTTTTCGGCTCCTTCATACAGGCGACTTCCGGAGCCACGGCTATCTTGGCAAAGGGCTGATTCCTACCATAAAAAAACACATTGTTGGCACAGGCCCGGTAGACATTCTTATAACAGAGGGGACTATGGTTTCCCGGTTGGTCGAAGATGTTAAGCATGAATCCGAATTAAGTGGGGAGCTGACGGAAATATTCAAAGAGAAGAAGAATGTATTTGTCTGGAGTTCATCGACCGATCTTGAACGGCTTGCGACCATTTATTCGGCATATCAGGAAATTAAAAGAGGCCCTTTTGTATGTGATGATTATCAGGCCGAGATTTTTAAAATCTTTTCTGAATCTGCCGGAACTCATGCAGGCATTTTCAAATTTGGCAAGGCTTATACATACTCGGACGGTAATCTGCTTTTAAATAATTGGATGAAAAAAGAAGGATTTTGCATGCTGGTCAGGCCAACCGAAAAATATTCCAGCTATGTTGACAAAATCCTCCCTGAGCTTGATCCCGCTGAGACGGTCCTCATTTACTCAATGTGGAAAGAGTATATCAACCCAAAAAGCGAGCACGCAAAAAGTGACTATCTTAATTTTCTCGCAAAATTCCCTGAATACCGTCAAATTCACACCAGCGGCCACGCCTCACCCCAATGCCTCGCAGAAGTTTGCAATCTCGTAAATCCCCGTCTGGTCATAATCCCAATACACAGTGAAAAGTCGGCAGATTTTAAAAGTTTGGCAATAAGAGATGAGTTAAAGGAGAGGATAATTACTGAATCTTATATGTTCGATAATTTAGACATTTGCCTCAGAGGTAAAGTGTCAAATATCTAATAACCTGATAATTACTTATTTTTGCAAAAATCTCTAAATTGCTATTTATCAATTATTTGACACTTTATCTATGAGGTTAGTAACTCTGTGTGAATTTAATTTCAACCGCGCCATCACAGGCCTGTGATCTGAAGCCATCGGCTCTGGCAGTACAGTTGTGCTTATGACCTTGAACTCTTTGCCAAACGGGGCTTTGGGATTGCGGGCGAAGATGTAGTCGATGCAGCGGTCGGGGGTGTCGGCGGGGAAGGTGAAGAGATTTTTATCTGTAAGCAGGGTGAAGTGCTGCTCGAGAAGCTTGATGGTGGCCGATTCCGGAAGGGCGTTGAGGTCGCCGGCAAAGAAAATTGGTTTGTCAGTTTGGGGGGTCTCCTTAATAAGAATTTGGGCAGAGGCAAGGCGGTCGGCCTCAGTAAGGGAAAAATGGGATGAATGCTATGAGCAGCATGGTGAGGATGGGTTTCATGGGGTTATGTTTTTAAATTAGAACAAAGATAAAAAAAGAGAGTAAGGGTAATTTTTTTTGTCTACATTTGCGGTCACATGGTAGTATTCGTTCTCAATCATAAGAGGCGAAAACTTTAAAATGGGAATTCGGTAAAATGCCGAAGCTATACCCGTAGCCGTAAGTTTCATAGATGTATTTTTGAACTCTATGACCACTGAGAAAAACCAGAACACAGATGTGTTCTGCAAATACTTGGGAAGGTCTCAATAATACAGAAACAAGCCGGAAGACCTGCCATAACCAAATATTTTTGTAAAACTTCGGGAATAAAGTTTTTACGAGCGATGTTTCGTTGCTGCCTTATTCCTTTTTAAATTTTTGATTAATTTATGAGAGCATTTATCTCATGGAGTGGTGGTAAGGACTGTTCGTTTGCGCTGTACAAATTTCTTAAAAATCCAGAGAACAAAGCTTGTTACCTGGTCAATTTTGCCCAAGAAAAATCATCAACATCCAAATTTCACAGATTTGAAAAAGATATATTCGAATCACAGTCTGCCTCTGTTGGCATACCTTTTATTCAAGAAATAGTCTCTCCAAAAGGATATGAGTATCACCTTAAAAAAATTATTTCGATACTTAGGAATGAGGGCATAGATTCTGCCGTTTTTGGAGATATATTCCTGGAGGCCCACAAAACATGGCTTGAAAAAGTTTGTCAGGAATCCGGGATTTCTCCGGTATTTCCACTATGGGGCAAAGAATCATTAGACATTGCAAATGATTATATACAGTCTGGATTCAAATCTACAATTACAACAGTACTGGATAAAAGCGAATTTGCTCCTCTCTTGGGAAAAGAACTAAACGAAGAAACTCTGGATATCATTAAAATGATTGAGGGTGCCGACCCTTGCGGAGAAAACGGTGAGTATCATACTTTGGTAACAGATGGGCCAATTTTCAACAACAAAATTTCAGTAATCACTGGTGAGTTCTCTAAAGATGCAGGGCATCTGTTCGTTGCAGTATCCGTTCAAAATAAATAACAATATGAAATTCAGAGAGTTAATCATAGTATTGTTTACAGTGTTGTTTGTTCAGATTTCCAACCTTGAATTATCTGCAGAAGACAAATACAATAGAATAGTATCCCTCAGCCCATCAATAACTCAAAGTCTTTATTATCTGGGGGTTCAGGATAAGATATTTGGATGTACAAGCTATTGCCAAATGGCAATTAGTGATGGTAAGGAGATTGTATCATCTGCAATTAAACCAAATCTTGAAAAAATTGCGGCAATTAAACCAGACCTTGTTATTGCTTCTGGTTTCATTCAGGATAGAGATATCAGAACACTGAGGAGTCTTGGAATTAAGGTTAAAATTATCAATACTCCAAAGTCATTTGAGGAGATTTGCGAGCAGTTTGAAAGCTTAGGTGAGCTTACGGGAAAAATTGACAAAGCAAGAGAAATTGTCTCCAAATCAAGAACAAGAATCAGGATAATTCAGAAAAAGAGAGAAACACAGACTTACAAGCCGAATATATTTATACAAATTGGGGCATCCCCTGTTTTTACGGTTATTCCCGGAACATTTATGAACGATTATATAACCTTTTGTGGCGGAAATAACATCGCATCAAACTTAAAATCCGGAGCCGTTGGTACCGAGTTTATTCTCTCAAAAGATCCTGATTTTATTTTCGTTGTGACAATGGGAATAGCAGGGAATGAAGAGATAAAAAAATGGGAAATGTTCAAATCCCTTAAGGCAGTAAAGAGCAAGAAGATATTCGTTCTTGAATCTGATATTGCTTGCCAGCCTACACCATTATCATTTGCAGAAACACTGGAAAAAATTGATAAATACATCTCGAAAAAATGAATAAAACCGGATTAGTACATATTTATACAGGAGACGGAAAAGGGAAAACCACCTCAGCAGTAGGACTGGCAGTCAGAGCATTGGGCAGCGGATTTAAAGTTTGTTATGTTTCATTTCACAAAAGACCGGAGTTATACGGATATGCAGAGATGAATAGTTTACGAAAACTTGGTGCAACAGTAATTAATATAGCCAAAGGACATCCTCATTTAGATTCATCTATTGACAAGGACGAGATTGCCCAACAAGTAAAGTCCGGAATGCAGATGGTTTCTGATTTAATAAAGAATGAAGATTTTAATGTGCTGATTCTTGATGAAATTATTATTTCAGTACGAGATAATTATTATTCAGAAGAGGAGCTAATATTCTTCATTGATCATAAACCTGAATCGCTTGAACTAATTATTACAGGAAGAGGTGCTACTCAATCATTAATTGACCATTCAGACTATACCTCTAAAATTGTAAAAGTTTGTCATCCATATGACAAAGGTATAAAGAGCAGAAAGGGTATAGAGTTTTGATTATAATGATAATGAATAAAAATCGTTTATATTTTCTAATCCCGCTGCTTATAATAATTTTGTCCGGAGCTGTACTTCTTTCACTTGGAGTTGGGGAGATGCATCTTTCAATTGAAATGCTTCCCGGGATATTTGCAAATAAAGACTCTATGGAATATGGCGTGCTTTCACAAATTCGGATTCCCAGAACACTGCTTGCAATCTCAATAGGCGGAAGCTTAAGTCTTGCCGGTGTTATTTTACAAGGTATTTATCACAACCCTCTTGTTGAACCATACACACTGGGGATTTCTGGCGGAGCATCACTGGGTGTTACCTTGGTTATTGTTACCGGTATTAACTCACTTGGGATGATAACTCTTCCTGTCTCGGGGTTCGCAGGAGCTTTAGTTACAATATTTCTTGTCTATTTCCTTGGCTTCCGAAGAGGATCTGTAAGTATAGGCAGGATGCTGCTAACCGGTGTGATGATAAGCTTCATATCTTCTTCTTTGATATTGTTTCTGATGTCTGTAACTGAAGTTGAAAACATTCATGGTATTGTATTCTGGACTATGGGATCTCTCAACGAATCAAACTCATATATGGTAAATGGAATGGTTGCAGTCTCCATCATTTCTCTTGCAATTTCTTACATGTTTACTACTCCGCTTAATGCGCTTAGACTTGGCAATAATATGGCAAGACACCTGGGTATAAATTCTCAGCAAGTAATCACATTCCTTTTTATCCTGACTTCTTTGTTAACCGGAACATGCATTGCTGTTGCAGGGGTGATTGGCTTTGTTGGTTTAATTATTCCTCATATATCCAGAATAATTGCTGGAACGGACTACAGATATTTACTTATCGTTTCCTTCCTCTGCGGGAGCATTTTTTTATTGTTGTGTGACATCCTTGCAAGAACAATTATTTTCCCCAATGAACTTCCTATTGGAGTTATTACCGGAATCACAGGAGGTATTACATTTCTAATTATAGTCAGTCAACCAAAACTTAAAATAAAAATTAACTGATATGAGTTTTTTTGTAGTTGACAATCTTTCATGCGGGTATAAAGATGGATTTATGGTAAATGAAATAAGTTTAAACCTACCAAAAGGGGCATTTGCAGGCATCATTGGTTGCAATGGTTCAGGTAAAAGCACAATTTTGAAAGGAATAACCGGTGAGCTCAGCCTTCTGAAGGGGACGATATTAATGGATGACATTGATATTTTGACTTTGTCTGTTAAAGAAAGGTCTAAGAGAATTGCAGTAGTGTCCCAATTTATTGAGAAATACCCCATGACAGCAGAAGAGTACGTTCTTATGGGCAGGACACCTTTCAGAAAAGCATTTCAGTTTTTTGACACACCCGAAGACAGAGAAGAAGCAAATTATTTTCTGGAACTCACAGGAATATCACACTTAAAAAGCAAATTAATTACTCAACTAAGCGGAGGAGAACAGCAGATGGTTGCACTGGCATGTGCACTAACACAAAAGCCTTCTCTTCTCTTGCTGGATGAGCCAACCTCTCACCTAGACATTACATACCAGTCAAAAATTATGAACCTCCTTCACAGGCTTAACGAAAAGGAGGGATTAACAGTTATTATGATTATTCACGACTTGAATCTTGCTGGAGAATATTGCAATCATCTTACCCTAATCAAAGATGGCCGGATTGTAATTCAGGGAGAGCCAAAAGATGTAATAAGCAGTCAAAATATTAATACTGTATACAATACATCTGTTTATGTAGCAACAAATCCAATATCAGGCAAACCTGCAATTTTTCAGGTATCCGAAAAATGGTTACAGATAAAAAATTGATGAAACTTATCTTAATAAGGCATGGCGAAACTATAGAAAACCAGACAAATATTTGTCAGGGTCAAAATCACGGACAATTAAGTCAAATGGGGATTAAGCAGGCAATATATCTTAATGAAGAACTCTCAAAGCTTAAAATTGATATTTGCTTTTCCAGTGACCTTAAACGAGCAATGGATACCAGTAAAATTATTTCAATATCTAATGGTTTTCAAATTATTCCCGACTCCAGACTACGTGAGCGGAACCTTGGACAATTACAAGGAAAAGAGTTTCCTGAAAACTGGGATAGCCTTGCACCTTTATCTGGTGCAGAAACAGTTGTATCAATGATTTCCAGAATTGAAAATTTCTTGAATGAAATTAAGATTAAATACTCCAACAATACAATTTTAATAGTTAGTCATGGTATAACAATTACAATATTAATTTCTGTTTGTACTGGAATGAATTTATCCCTGATTCAATCCAATCAATTGCCCGGTAACTGCTCAATTTCAATTTTAAAAAATGATAGAACAAAGAATTTCAGATTATTGAAATACAACATCACTAATCATCTAAATAACATGCCTATGGAATAATCCAATAATAAAAAAATAGCCTCTGTTGGTAAAAGAGGAATCCGGTAATCAATAATATGAGAAGCCGGAGCTGTACCCGCAGCCGTATGTCTTGATAATATCTTCCGGAAAATTATGCCACTGTCTCAAGATGGGAAGGCGTTCCGGAACAAAGACGAGCCGGAAGACCTACCAACAAGCACAACCATCGCTTTCGGGACAAAAAAGCATAATAACATCTAGGTCTGATTATTATCACTCGAAAGTTTGTGGTTAAGCAAGATGTTTAACTGTAAAACTTTTTATAATGAACTTAAAATTACTGGCATTTATATGTGCCATCATTCTACCAATTAGTGCCCAGGCACAAGATTCAACAAAAAATTACAAAATGGGAGAGGTTGTTGTGACCTCAACCCGTATGCAAATTCCTCTAAAAAATATTCCTCAGAAAGTAGAAATCCTCAACCGTTCAATTATTAACAACTCACCCGGTGAGAATCTTGGAGATATACTTAAACGATACACCAATCTTAATATTATTCAGTACCCAGGGGCCATGATAACAATAGGTCTGAGAGGATTCCCCGCAACAGCACACTCCAGAAATTATACGCTTATCTTAATTGACGGACTTCCCTCCGGGACCAATAACTTAGCAATTATACCATCAGATATAATTGAAAGCATTGAAATAGTAAAAGGTCCCTACTCTGTTCTCTACGGATCTGATGCAATGGGCGGAGTAATTAATATTATAAGCAGAAAAACTAAAAACAAGGCCGAAGGTAGTGCCGAGATGGGAGTTGGAAATTTTGGAAGAAGAAATTTTAATGGCTATGCTTCCGGCTCAATCGCTCCGTCACTTCTGTTTTCAATGTCATTCTCCAGACAAGAACAAAACAGTGATTATAGAATAGGGGCAAAAAACCTGCTAAATATCTCAGATACAGAAGTTAATATTCTTGACAAAAAATCATATGGGGATGTGATGGAAAACTCCAGATATCAGCTAAATCAGTTTAATGGGAAGCTAGAGTATGAAATTAATAGAAAAATTGATGTTAAAATATTTTCATCACTTACTGCATCAAATGATATTGAAACACCCGGCAATTACTGGCATAGCTACGGAAAGTCAAAAAAGGACATAAACAGGTTTGCAAATTACGGAGAGATCAAATATGTAGAAAAAAACAATATTTTAATAATTTCTCCTTATTTAAGCATTCAGAAAGAGTCTAATTATGATGGAAATACAGAATCGGCATTCATTAATTCATCAGAAAATATAAGGCAATCTGGCATTAGAATTGGGAATACCCATACTTGGAATGAACTTAAGTGGCTGATTGGGTCAGATTTGGATAAATATGAGGTTAGCTCTCATCGATACTCAGCAAAACTTACTCCAACCAATCCATATCGCCCGGATCATAACAGACAATCAGTTTCTGCCTTTACACAACTTACATACAAGTTGAATAATCTGTTTTTAAGTGCAGGAGGCCGGATAAATTATATCACTTATCTGATGAAACCCAACGAATTCCTTAATAATCATGAAAAAAAATCGAGTTATACGAATTTCAATCCATCAATTGGAGTCAAATACAGCATCTTGCCCCAGCTCGCATTACGAGCAAGCTATGGCAATGCCTTTTATGTACCTGACGCATATAAAAGTGCAGGTGTATATAAAATCGGGAAAAAGATATATATAGGAAACAACAAACTAAAGCCTGAGAACGTAAATTCATTTGACATAGGAGCAAATTTTGGGAAAAGTGACATTATTAATATTGAATTAACCTATTTCCAAAATTATTACAAAAATAAGATTGTCAATGACAACAGCCGAAAAGATACAGTAACTTATAAAAATGCATCTAATGGAACTATGAGTGGAATTGAAATCCTTTTCTCTTCAAATATTGCCAAGTTATGGAGCAGTAGCTACAAACTAGAGTTCTTTGGAGGAGCTACCGGCTTTATAAAAAATTCCTTTAAAGACAAAGTGAAGAATATTAACGGTGAAGAGATAATTATTGAAAAAGCATCTCTTTACACAAGAAATTTCACAGCAAATTTTGGATTAGCATTTAATAATTATAATGGTTTTGAAGCTAGAATCAGTGGAAGGTACATAGGTAACAGACTTGAAAATGACTGGATCGCTTGGGATAATTTAAGACCCGGCATTTTAGCTGAGCATTACTATAACAAGGAAGGATATACAGCTAAGGACCAGATTCTTCGTCACTCTGACCATCTGATTTTTGATATGTCTGCGTTTTATACAATAAACAGAAACGCAAAAATTGGCATAACTGCTTCCAATCTATTAGATGAAAACTATTCAGAAAAAGATGGATACAATATGCCGGGCAGAGGTATTATGGGACAATTCTGCTTGTATTTCTAAAATTATGAAAAGGGTAATTTTTATCACAGGAGGTCAACGATCTGGTAAAAGTAAATTTGCTCAAGGGTTGGCGGAGAGTTTCTCCGCCAACCCTGTTTATCTCGCTACAGCTCGAGTATGGGATAGCGATTTTAAGAAAAGAATTGAGAGACATAAAAGAGACCGGGGAGAACACTGGGATACTCTAGAAGTTGATAAAGAAATTGGCAGTTTAAACCTTAAAGGAAAAACAATCTTGCTTGATTGCATAACACTTTGGCTAACCAATATCTATCATGACAATCAATATAATCTTGAAAGGTCACTATCTAAAGCAAAAGAGGAGTGGGACAAATTTTCAAATCAAGATTTCAACCTGATTGTAGTCAGTAATGAAATTGGAATGTCATTGCATGCGCCTGATGAGAGTTCGCGACACTTTGCAGACCTGCAGGGATGGATAAATCAGCATATAGCAGGTAAAGCAGATCAGGTATATCTTATGATTAGCGGAATTCCGCTGGAATTAAAATAACATAAATAAATTCATTAAAATGGAAAAGGCACTTATAAATAAAATTGACTCAAGAACAAAACCAAAAGGATCTCTTGGAATGCTGGAATCGATAGCACTTCAGATTGGAATGGTTCAGAAAACACTAACCCCTGAGTTTCACAATCCCACTATCCTTGTATTTGCGGCAGATCACGGGATTGCAGATGAAGGAGTAAGCCCGTGTCCAAAAGAGATCACTTATCAGATGGTAATGAATTTCGTAAATGGAGGAGCTGGTATAAATGTATTTACCCGTCAAAACGGAATAACACTTAAGGTAATAGATGCTGGTGTGGATCATGATTTTCCGGATGGAATATCAGTTATTGATGCAAAAATTGCAAAAGGAACCCGAAACATGCTTTATGAACCAGCAATGAGCATCGATTTATGTTATGCTGCTATAGAAAAGGGACGAGAACTGGTAAGAAATGAGCATCAGAATGGTTGCAACGTAATTGGTTTTGGAGAGATGGGAATTGCAAATTCCTCTTCGGCATCTCTTTTACTTCATAAATATGGCAAATTCAGCCTTGAAGAGTGTGTCGGTCCTGGCGCAGGACACAGCCCTGCAGGTGTAGAGCATAAGCTGGATGTTCTTAAAAAAGTATCAGCAAAGTATAACGTGGAAAATAGTATCGAAATTCTGGCAACATTTGGAGGACTGGAAATCGCAATGATGTGTGGAGCAATTTTGGAAGCTAAAAAATTAGAAATGGTAATTCTCGCAGATGGATTCATTGCCACTTCTGCTTTTATTGCAGCCCATGAGATTGAACCTGAAATTTTGAAAAATACCATTTTTAGCCATTCTTCTGGGGAAAAAGGGCACAGACTTATGCTTCAGCATCTAAATGCCACTCCGGTACTTAATCTTGGTTTAAGGCTCGGTGAAGGAACAGGTGTTGCAATAGCCTACCCGGTAATTAAATCGGCACTTGTTTTTCTCAATGAAATGACAAGCTTTGAAAACGCCTCTGTAACAAGGATTTAAACACACCAAAGCGAGCAAAATGAAAAATGAATTAAATTTATTATTTAACGCCTTATTATTCTATACCCGGATTCCTGTACCAAAAAATATTTGTTATTCTGAAATAAATCAAAGCAAAGCTTTCAGGTATTTCCCACTTATTGGAATATTTTCAGGAGGGATTGGTGCTCTTGTGTTCTATACTGCAAATTTCTTGTTTCCTGTCTCAATTTCTGTTCTCTTTGCAATAGGTGTAATGATTCTGATAACAGGTGCAATTCATGAGGATGGATTTGCAGATTTTTTCGATGGATTTGGAGGTGGAGTAACACAAGAAAGCATACTAAGGATAATGAAAGACAGCCATACAGGTGTGTATGGCTCAATTTCAATCTCATTGCTAATGCTGTTCAAATATCTCTCCTTAACTGAAATACATGAAGCAGAAATTCCGATTGTATTGATTGGAGCCCACTCAATAAGCAGGCTTTTTCCAGTTTATTTGATAAATTTTTCGCAATATGTCAGAACAGATTTATGTAAATCTGCACATACAAAAAGGAAAATTGATGGTATAACACTTACCATAGCAACAATAATTGCATTTCTGCCATTAGTTTTGTTTTCACTTGAATTTGTTGCTGTATATATAACTGTTTCATTTGCTATACTTATTCTGTACCGGAGGTATCTTCATAAAAAAATTGGCGGTTTTACCGGGGATACTTTAGGCGCAATTCAGCAAATTACAGAAGTTGGATTTTACATTGCTTATTTAAGTATTTCAAAAATATGACCGGAGTACTGTACCTGATACGCCATACTAAAGTGGATATTGGCCCCGGCATGTGCTATGGAAAAAGTGATGTTAATCTGGCAGCTACATTTCCCAGTGAAGCTGAAATCATTATGAATAAAATTAGCGGGATACCTGTTGCAAGAATATACAGCAGCCCGCTAATCCGGTGTTCTAAACTTGCATATAAACTCGGGAAAAAGGTAAAGTTTGATAAACGGCTTGAAGAAATGGATTTTGGTGACTGGGAGTGTTCCAGCTGGATTGAAATATTCCATTCTGCAAAAGGAAAAGAGTGGTTTAAGGATTATCTGAATGTCACATGTCCAAATGGTGAGTCTTTTCAAAATCTTATTCAAAGAGTCAGTTCCTTCGTGTTAGAAATACCATTGGAGGCAAAGGCAATTATTATTGTAACTCATGCAGGAGTTATCAGGTCAATCTTAGCCACATTAAAAATTGTAGACGCAGACAAAGTTTTTTCAACAGAAATCTGTTATGGTCAAATCATTAAAATCGAAAACGGAAAATATTCAATTATATGATTACAAAAGAATTAAAGCCAATAATGTTTGTAGGAACAGGTTCTGATGTTGGCAAATCAGTAGTAAACACAGCATTCTGTAGAGTGTTTTTACAAGATGGATACAATCCTGCTCCATTCAAAGCCCAGAATATGTCTCTAAATAGTTATGCAACAAATGAAGATCTTGAGATTGGACGGGCTCAGGCAGTCCAGGCAGAGGCTTGCGGAATTGAATGTCTTTCTGATATGAATCCTGTATTGCTCAAACCAACAGACCATACAAATGCTCAGGTAGTACTAAATGGGAAGCCAGCCGGAAACAAAAGTGCTGCTGAATATTTTAATAAAAACCACAGAGATGGATATTTTAAGAATGTTACATCTGCATATAATCGCCTTAAGAAGAATTATAACCCAATTGTAATTGAAGGGGCCGGAAGCATTTCTGAGGTAAATCTATGGAGCACGGATATAGTTAATATGAGGATGGCCTTATACTCTAAAGCATCTGTTTTTCTTGTCGCCGACATTGACAAAGGCGGGATATTTGGTTCTCTTTACGGAACTGTCTTGCTACTCCCGGAAGAGGAACGAAAGGCTATACGTGGCATAATTATTAATAAATTCAGGGGAGACATTAAATTATTTTCACAAGGAAAAGAGATAATCGAAAAACTTACAGGCATTCCTGTCGTGGGTATTCTTCCATGGTTTGACGACATTTTCATTGAGCAGGAAGATTCAGTATTTTTAGATAATCCAAAAACTAAGATTTCTGAAAGGGAAGTTAATATTGCAGTCGTATTGCTAAAGCACCTTTCCAACTTCACCGATTTTAATACTCTTGCACAAGTACCCGGGATAAATCTGATTTATACCCGAAATCTGACTGAACTTCAAAAAGCAGACATAATCATTATACCCGGGTCAAAAAACACAATTGCAGACCTTGCCTTTCTAAGGTCTGAAGGTCTTGCCGGAGTTATTCTCCGGCATTATTCAGAGGGAAAACCGCTTTACGGGATTTGTGGAGGTTTTCAGATAATGGGAGAATGGATTCATGATCCATTTCATATTGAGGGAGAGATTGAGTCGATGCCCGGGCTTGGGATCTTCCCGGTACAAACTACTCTTGAAAAGGAGAAAAAGACAAGAAAATGCAAATTCAGCCTCACTAATTTTGAGGGATACGGAGAAGGCTATGAAATTCATTCTGGTATTACTTCTACCACTGCCCCATTTGCCGTTCTTGATGATGGAACAAATGACGGTTATTATTTGAATCCAAAAACATGGGGAACATACATTCATGGCGTTTTTGACAATACTTCAATAATATCATCAATACTGGAAGAGGTTAAGTCATCAGAAAAAATTGAAATAGATTACAAAGGATACAAAGAGGAGAATTATAATCTTCTTGCTGATTGGGTCAGGAATAATGTTAATATGGAATATATTTATAAAACCCTTGAAATATGATACTTGGTCATGGAAATAACCCATTTGAGTTCAATAAAAAAATTACAGCCGACTTTAGTTCAAATGTTGCGTTTAATCACAAATCTGAATCCCTGAAAAACTATTTATCGGAAAGAATTAGTTGTATCCATTCGTATCCAGATCCTGAAACAAGAGAACTATCAGAAAAAATTGCAAAACATCATAATACAGAACCTAACAGGATATTGGTTACAAATGGATCTGCAGAGGCAATGTATTTAATTGCACACTTGACAGAGCTATCTAATACAGCAATTATAATCCCTTCGTTTTCTGAATATGAAGATGCATGCACGCTATATAAACATACCATAAATTATATTTCTTCTCAAGAATTTGCAGAACTTAGAAATTCACCATTTGGAAGTGTCTGGCTGGGAAACCCAAACAATCCAGATGGCAATGTATTCTCGCAAAATGATATCCTGGAAAAATGTTATAGTAATCCTTTAACAGTATTTATTCTGGATGAAGCATATACACATTTGTGCCAGGAGAAAACGGAATGTTTTAGTGGCAATGAAACACCCGAAAATCTTATTATTATCAAGTCTTTAACTAAGGCATTCGCAATTCCCGGATTAAGACTTGGTTATATCCTTGCAAATCCTGTTGTTATTCAAAGGCTGTACCTGATGAGACCGCCATGGAGTGTAAATACAATGTCTCTTATAGCCGGAACATATATCATGAATCATTATTCATCTTTACTTCCATCTGCTAATGAATTAAATGAAGAGTCACTTTTTTTGCAAAAAGAGCTCTCTGCAATAAAAGGGATAGAGATAAAACCATCAAAGTGCAATTTCTTTCTTGGGCAATTAGTGAATTCTTATGCAAACGAAGTTGAGATTCCGGGGTTAACGGCTAAAATGCTTAGAAAAATATTAGTTGATGAGTATTCAATACTGATAAGGGACGCTTCAAACTTTAAAGGACTCACTAAATATCACTTCAGAATTGCTGCACAGAATCACAATGAAAATATTAAACTTATTGAGGCAATAAATAACATTATTAATAAATCCAGAATATGATTAACCCAGAATTAACTGGTATTCTTATATTATTAATTGGCGCAGCTTTAGACTCAATTATTGGAGACCCTCATTCAATGCCGCACCCTGTAAGATTTTTTGGGTATTTAATTCACAAATCTGATAATACCCTTAACTACGGGAGAGGCAGGCGAACTAAAGGAATAATAATGGCTTTAAGTCTTGTCATATTTGTATGGCTGTTTTTTCATATAGTTAATAAAATCCTAATTTCGGAAACCATACCATTTATAGTCTTTAACTCAATTTGTTTTTTCTTTTGCATAAGCAATCGCTCGCTAATTAAAGAGGGGCAAAAGACAGAGTCTTTCCTTGCTAAAGGAGATATTGAAGGTGCGAAAAAACAATTAAGCACAATTGTAGGAAGAGATACCGATAATCTAAATCCGGGAAGAATCAGGATGGCTATTCTTGAAACTATTTCAGAAAATCTGAGTGATGGAGTAGTCGCTCCTTTGTTATATTTTACTTTAGGCGGAATCCCTTTGATGATGGCCTATAAAATGGTAAATACTCTTGATTCCATGGTAGGTTACAAAAACGAAAAATATTCAGATTTTGGGTGGTTTTCTGCAAAATTTGATGATTTAGCAAATTACGTTCCGGCCAGATTAACTGCACTCTTAATTTATCTTGTTACATTTAAAACAAGTGTACTGAAATTCGTTCTTAAATACGGCAGGTGTCACTCAAGTCCAAATTCAGGTTACCCGGAATCTGCAATGGCAGGTGTTCTGGATTGCAGGCTTGGAGGGCCAAACTATTATGGACTCAAGCTTTTGACAAAACCATATATTGGAATGAATAACAGGCCTTTGACGCATGCTGATATTTGCAAAGGAACAAGAATTAACTCTCTTGTTTTTATTATTTCTCTGGCAATCATAACTATAATAAAATTAATCTGACAACAATCGCAACATTCCACGCCAAATCATCGTCTAATGGTTAATTAGACTAACAAAACCATGAAAAAACTCACTGCACACCTGCTAATTCTCGCAGGTTTCGCTCACCTGTGCGCTATTCCCGCATTTTCTCAAACCGAACCGGAAAGCCAGCAAATCCCGGAAACCACTAAAACCAAAATCATGACTCTGGGGGTTTACCATTTCGCCTATCACAATCTGGACAAGGTGAAGACCGCAGACAAGGATATGATATCTGTGCTGGACGAGCCGTATCAGTCGCAAATTGCCGCAATAGCAAAATCAATTGAGGAGTTCAGGCCAACCATTATTGCAATAGAGAAGGACCCCTCAGCACAGCACAAGGTGGATTCGCTTTACGCACTGTACAAAATGGGAAAACTCCCTCCGCAAAAAGATGAGATTTATCAGCTTGCATACAGGATAGGCAAAAACATGGGCCTTCCAAAGATATATTGCGTTAACGACTGGGGACACCACTACGGCAACCTGAGCGAAATGTTTAAAGACAGCCTCCGCCTGCAGAAATTCGGCAACTTCATAGACTCGCTAGACAAAGCCGAGGGAAAAGAGTTGCTCAGCAAAAAGGTGACAAACATAATTGCAGAACTTGCAGAGCTTAACGACCCCAATAACATAAAGGAGAGCCTCTCGTCATATCTCACCGGTGCGTTCCTCTACGAGGAGAGCCCGGGCGACTTTACCGGTGTCGATTTTGAAACCGGCCGATGGTTCAACCGCAATCTGAGGATTGTCCGCAACATCAAAAGGATTCCGCATACACCACAGGACCGCATACTTGTGATTTTTGGCGCCGGCCACATGAATTTGCTAAATCCGCTGCTGGATGTTTCCCGGGAATTTGAGCTTATCTCGCCGCTGCCATATCTGCCACGCCCCCAGTAGCACCTTGCCTTACTTTTTCGCATATATCTATATATCTGCTATTTAGCCACATCAACTTTTCCAAAATTTGATTATTTTGGAAAAGTTGACATACCTATATACCTGTCATTCTATCATTTGCGAAAAAGTAAGGCAAGGTGAAAAAAGTCATTCCGAAATAGTAGTTGGTATAATAAAATTATTACTAATTTTACGCTTATTAGTGTTTTGGTCTGATGAAAACTAGAGTAGGCGTATTGTCAACAGTAGTTACAATTTTTTATCTGACATCCATTTTGGGTATCGGACGCTACTCCTGTTTTTGCGATCACTCGTCTGAGATTTCCTTTGCAGGTATTAGTACAGAGTGCAGTTGCACCCTTGAAAAGCATGAGCCGGACCCTGGCCATCACTGCCCGCATTGTGGAAGCAAATTAGAGATTCAAACAATTAACAGAGCGGAATGCTGTTCTCTGAAATACTTTTTTTTAGATACAGATCAGAATACATTTACAGATTCATTCAAAATATTCATATCCAGCCACGCGATATTAATAATGGCGGAGGAGTTTTTTCCTTTTGATTACTCTGTTCTACGTGCGAGGATTAAAACATTCCAGACTCTATTCTACATAGACACTGGGCCGCTTTTCATTAAATTCCGACAATTCATAATTTGATTAATTATCAATTTTGAGTTCATGGATTTTACCGTGATATGTTTTTCGTAAAATTAAACCTTTACGAGCAGTACTTTTATAAATAACCCAAATACAAACAAATGAAAAGACATTTAAAATTCATTATAATAATTTCATTATTAGTCCTTCAGTCAGAATACTTAACAGCAGCATCTAAAACAAGAGGTTTGGCTGTTGTAGTTGACAAGGTTACATACAATAACTGCAAAACTGCGGTTGATATCTACATAACAAGTGTTTCATCCCAAGGGCTAAAATCATTCTTAATTGTTGACAAATGGGGTGTTCCTGATTCAATAAAAATCACCCTCTATAATTTATATAAGAATAATAATCTAGAAGGTGCCGTATTTATTGGGGACATTCCTGTTCCAATGATCCGGGATGCTCACCATCTTTCAACAGCGTTTAAAATGGACCCGAGAAGACCTTGGCACGACTCGTCAATCCCTTCGGACCGGTTTTATGATGATTTTGACCTAAAGTTCGATTATATAAAAAAGGACTCAATTCAGCCAATGTACTACTATTACTCACTTTCAGCGGAGGGACCTCAGGAGATTGAATGTGACATATACAGCGCTCGTATCAAAGCTCCTGTTACACCGGGAAAAACCAAATATGAGCTGATATCAGAATATCTTAAAAAAGCTGCTGCAGAAAAGTCATCCAAAAGAGGGATGAGTCAAATTAGCTACTTCGCCGGTCACGGATATAATTCAGACTGCATGGTATCCCGGATAGATGAAAAATACTCACTTATGGAGCAATTCTCTTTCCTAAACAATCCCTCAAGATCAATTAATTACATTGATTACAAATATGATGACAATGTTAAATACAGACTCCTTTCTGAACTTTCAAGAAAAGATCTTGACCTCGCAATTCTCCACCATCATGGTTCTGAAGACGGCCAGATGATGAATGGTAGTCCTATTTCTCCAAGCACTGATGTATGGCTCTCCCAAGCAAGAAAATTTTTCAGGGGGAAAATCAGAAATTCATCAGATACATCTGCGTCAAAACAATACTATATCAAGAATTACAATGTTCCTGAGTCTTGGGTTAGTAATACTTTTGATCCGGAGGTGATGAAGAGTGACAGCCTCGCAGATCTTGCAATTGATATTAACATACCAGATTTGTACGATTACGAATCCGGGGCTAAGGTTATCCTATTTGACGCTTGTTTTAATGGGTCCTTCCATCTGGATGACTATATCAGCGGCCATTATATATTCAACCCCGGTGGGACAATAATTGTAAAGGCAAACTCCGTAAACACACTTCAGGATACCTGGACAAATCAGCTGGTTGGACTTATGAACCTGGGCGTTTCTGTTGGCAACTGGGCTAAAGGACAGCAAACCCTGGAGTCACACCTCCTTGGTGATCCAACATTTATATTTACAAGCAGTTCCGAAAACAACATTGACCTCAACGATGCACTAATCAATAAGAGAAGTGATGTTAAGTTCTGGCGCAAACAACTTTCAAATCCAATTCCTGAGATAAAATCTTTAGCAATGAAGATGCTATTCTCTAATTATGCAATCACTACCGACGAGCTACTTAAAATACAGAAAGAAGAGATGAGGGCGACTGTAAGACTTCAGGCCTTTAACCTTATCAGAACATCTTCAGACAAAAATTTCTTGGCCGCTTTAAAGCTTGGCTTGTATGACAACTACGAGCTTATAAGACGACTTAGCTCCATGTTTGCTGCAAAAAACGGATCTCCTGAATTAATTGAAGATGTCGTATCTCTAAGGTTTAATCCGGGTGTTAGTAAAAGAGTTGAATTCCAGCTTAAGGGCGCAACAGAAATTTTCCCTGAAGATCTGGTTTCGGCTGCTTTTAATAAAGTTCTTGCAGGAAAGGATGATGAGTGGACCAAAAGGTGTCAGGCTCAGGTTAAATCTATGAGATACAGCATGGATAACAGAGAAAAAGAGTATGCAGCCCTGCTTGATCCCAAAACGCCTGTCAAAGCAAAGAAATTTACAATATCTGCACTAAGAAACAGTTGCGAGGTAACCCACCTCGATACCCTCTTCCAATTCTTCAGACAATCAGATAACGAAGAATTAAAGCTTCAGCTTGCAGAGGCATTTGGATGGTACAGATATTCATACAAAAAGAGCGAAATCGCAGATTTTTGCAGGGAGCAGATTAATGTTCAATCCAGCCCATCTTTAAAAAGAGAGCTGACAAAGACCATAAACAGACTGGAAATACACAAAACTAATTAACCCCAATATTACATTTACAACTATGAAGAAACCCAAAATCAGACTATCTTTTGCGTTGCTTCTCCTTATGCTTTCAAGTTTGACTGTAGGTGCACAAACCACCTCAGGCAATTTTGCAACACTAAGGGGTCAGGTGACCGAGAAGGGTTCTCGATCACAAGCAGTAGAATTTGCCACAGTGCAGGTTTTACCACAAGGCGCGGTAACAACAACAAATTCCAAAGGGGAATTTGTTCTTGAGAGACTCTCTCCAGGGAAGGTGAATATTAAGATTCAGTTCCTGGGGATGGAGACTATAGATACAACAATGATTATTACTGCAGGGTCAGTGATTCAGGAACATTTTTATATGAGTTACAGCTCATTCAGGCTAAACGAAGTATCTGTTGTCGCCCAGGAGAGCAAGGCCGGACAGGCAACTGCCTCCAATATATCAAGGCAAGCGATGGATCACCTTCAGGCTACATCAGTTTCTGATTTGCTTCAGCTAATGCCCGGAGGACAAATTGCAAATCCTGATATGAGCGTAGCAAAGTCTTTCAGCATCAGAAATATTTCAGGTTCAGTAAATAAAGAAGGCACACCCGGTTCTGAGATGAACTCTCTTGGAACAGCAATATATGTTGATGGTTCGCCACTTTCAAATAACGCAAATCTCCAGACATTAAGCCCTGTAATTTCGGGTGGAGGAGCCTCTGTGGCAGGGGGTACATCTCCAAATTCAGGATTTGACCTGAGAACACTCTCAACAGATAATATTGAATCAGTTGAGGTGATAAGGGGAATACCATCTGTTGAGTATGGTGACCTTACTTCAGGAGCTGTAATTATTAGATCAAAGGCAGGTAAAGAGCCGTTAAATATCAGATTTAAAACAGACCCTAGAATCTACCAGGTTTCGGCAGGAAAAGGCTTTAGCCTTGGAGAGAGGGCCGGTAGTCTTAATGTTAGCGGTGATTACGCATACAGCGTTAGTGATGCTACAGAGTCTTATAAATATTACCAGAGGGCAACTGCAAAACTCTTATACTCAAACGTATTCAGTAATCTGTCTACAAACACATCTTTTGACTTTTCGCTGGGAAAAGATACAAGAGAGAGGAATCCAGATGATATGAGAAACCAGCTCGCTTCTGGTGCAACAGACGCAGGATTCAGGCTTAACACCAATGGCACCTTGAATATAAACAAGGGGTGGCTCAATAATATAAAATACACACTTTCCGGTAACTACTCCAATAAACACTCTTACAAAGAGGAGCTTTTGGGAAATGCATTCTCTGCATATTCTATGTCCAGAACAGATGGAGCCAGATTAAGTAACAGACCGGGACAAAAGGTATACGACATCGACGGCAATGAACTTACCAATATACCACCTTCAGAGAGTGGCTATTACGCAACCTACCTACCTAATGAATACTTCAGCAGATACGACATATATGGTAAAGAGCTGAATTTCTTTGCTAAAATCAATGCCACTTTCTCAAAGAGTATAGGCAGCCTTACAAACAGAATCGTTGTGGGGGCAGACTACAAATGGGATGGAAACCTTGGTGATGGTAAGGTGTACGACCTGGCAAAACCTCCTTTCAGATCCGGAGATGCCAACTCTTCACCAAGACCAAGAAAATACTCTGACATACCATTCATATCTCAGTTTGGTATATATGCAGAAGAGAACATGAACCTTCAAGTACTTGGAAGAATTTTCAATATTCAGGCAGGTGCCAGATATGACAATATTGAAGGAAAGAGTATTCTCTCTCCAAGATTAAATGGTTCATTTGAGATTATCCCAACAACTCTTACCCTGAGAGGAGGATATGGTATAACAGCAAAATCCCCTACTCTGCTATATCTATATCCTGAGAATGCATATTTTGATTTCGTTCACTTCAACAATCTTAACAGTTCATTAGTTCCTGAAGCAGAACAGTTACTTCTGGGCTCAACACGAGTCTACAATACAGAGAACAAAGATTTGAAGATAGCTTCAAATCAAAAAAGCGAAATTGGAATTGATTTAAAGTTCAACAAAATGCGATTCTCCGTTACCGGTTTTAATGAAGTACTTAAGAATGGATATGATATGACAAGTACCTTCAAACTGGTAGAATATAAAGAGTACGAAATTGGCCAGCAAAATCCGGGCAGCATACCTACGCTAAAGGAGAAGAGCACCAATAATGTCTTTATAAGTTACTCTTCACCATCCAATAATTTTAGATCTCACAACAGAGGTATTGAGTTTGACTTTGATCTTGGAAGGTTTGATGCTATAAGAACATCATTCGTCATAAACGGAGCATATTTGAGATCCACCAACTGGAAGGATGCCTACACTTACAGTACCCAGAAAAATCTTAACCAACTTGAACGCAATATTGGTGTGTACGAAGCTGGAAACACAAAAGAGGAGAGAGAGAGATTCAGTACAACCTTAAGAGCTACTCATAATATTCCATCCATTGGTTTTGTAATAACACTAACTGCTCAGGTCAACTGGATGTACAAAGAGTGGGACAATATTGGAAACGACTCTATGTTTGTCTCATATATATCAAGACTTGATGGAAAGATGTATGATTTTGACCCATCTATGAAAAATGATCCGGAATTTTCATATCTCTTCAAGAGTAATGACCCAAGAAGATTTATTGGAGAATCATGGTTCCCAACCGTGCTCTTTAACCTGCATCTTACAAAAGAGATAGGAAGTCTTCTAAGAGCATCATTTTTTGCAAACAATATGTTCCAGAGTAAACCTCTTTATGAGAAAAAGAGAACACCTGGTTCATTTGTAATAATTAATGACAGGATTCCGCTCTTCTTTGGATTTGAGCTGGCAGTAAAAATTAAGTAACCCTAAAGATGACAACGATGAAAAATATATCAGCAATATTTGCAAGCATAGTATTTTCACTGTTTCTGCTCACATCTTGCGAGCAGTTTCAGGAAGCCGGAGAGGCAGTGAAAATAACACCGCTTAACGCAGTTGTTAAGGTTAACCTTAACATTGGCGATGCTCCTGCTCCGGGGACTCTTAATCTTACACTTACCAACTACGAAGAGAGGTTTGAAATTACAACCTCCATTCCCGCAGATGGATCAGTCACAATTGGTGACATAATTCCCGGTGTATATACGTTAACTGCCTCTGCAGAGATGACCTACGATCACAACATATACAACTACAGCGGTAATGTGGTTAATGTTGACATCGTAAACAACAATAAGGAAATAACTATCAATATTGGCGCTTCAAAGTCAGGAGCATTGATAATGAAAGAGATATACTATTGTGGTTCAAGAACTCCTACAGGAGGATCCTATTTCAGGGACCAGTTCTACGAGATATATAACAATAGTGAAGAGGTTCAAAACGTAAAAGGGTTGTGTATAGCTTTGCTCAATCCCAACACGGCAACAGCAAACCTTCCTGTATGGCCCGGCGAAGATGCAGCCAATTTTGTATATGCAACCTCAATGTGGCAAGTACCAAAAGACAAAGACTACCTCTTAAATCCGGGAGAATCAATTATTATCGCTCAGATGGCAGATGATCACAAGAAGAGTAACCTTAATCCAAATTCTCCTGTAAATCTTTTAAGTGCAGAGTTTGAAACACTGGTGAAAACAACCTCACTGATAAGCGATAACCCGGCGATTAATATGACACTTGCATTCTGGCCATCTCCTACACCTCAGTGGCTAACAACTGTATTTGGAGGGGCCTTTGCAATCTATATTCCAAAGGAAGTGATAGACCCTAACAATTATGTCAGCCCGATAGGAAGGACAGATAAAAATTATAAAATAGCAATAAATGAAGTAATTGACGCTGTTGAATTGGTAGGGAATCCAAATCAGGTACAATTGAAGAGAGTACCGGCCGTATTAGATGCAGGTGCAGCAACTGTTGGCGGAACATATTTGTCAAAAAGTGTTGCAAGAAGGATAAAGAGTACACTACCTGACGGAAGGAACATTTATTATGACACAAATAATAGTTCACAGGACTTCGAGGTAATGACTGTGCCTGAAATCAGAAGAAATGGTGCAAAGGCTCCTGCCTGGAATACATGGAAATAATTGTTAACAACTACAAATTTTAAGCAATGAGAAAATTAATATATATATATCTGGCTGTTACGGTAGTGTTAACTCTGCTACTCTCTCAAAGCGTTGCAGCTCAAAGTAAAACTGAGCTTTTAAAGGCAAAGGCTTTATGGTTTAATTCAAATAATGGCGCCGGATTGTCTTTGGATCGTATGACTGATTTTAATAATCTTAGTATTAACTACAGACTTAAAAGCGGAGACTTCAAAAGAGTGTTTGAAGGTGATAGAGAGCGGGTAGCCGGTGTCTCTACCGAAGGTGGCTTGAACCTTGGCGGTGGTTATTTGTGGGGCCAGTTTGGTTTTAATAACGAAAAGCAGGTTGGAACACTTTATAACACAACTATGCTGGATCCTACAAGAGGAAATCCATATTATGTTGTTGACAAGAACCTAAGCGACTGGGTTAAGCAGGATTACAATCTGCAAATGAAGGCATCTTCAAAACCCCTGTGGGACATGGTTCTCTTGGGAGTTGAAGCTCAGTATGTTACAAAAACGGGCGCAAAACAGATTGACCCTCGTTCAGAGACAGACTTCTATACCCTGGAAGTTAAGCCAGCATTGGTGACAACATTTGGAAACCACGCAGCAGGGTTAAATCTTGTATACAAGAAGATTAACCAGGAGTCATCCACAACAAACAGCAACAATCAGCAGAATCAGGATGTCTTTGTAATGAAAGGACTTGGGAACTTTTACTCTGCAGTTGTAGGTGGATTACAGTCACTTAAGAAATTCATTTACAATGGTAACAAAATTGGAGGAGGAGTTCAGTACTCTTTTGCAGGAGAATCTTTCAATTTACTGTTTGATGGCAGTTACTCCTTTATGGTTGAAGATGTAATAAGTGATCAGACAAAACCTAAGAAAGAGGGGACAATTAAAGAGGATAACTACGGAGCAAAACTTCAGTTTGTAACCAATGGAGATAATGTAAGTAAAGCCGAATTATCTTACTCAGATAACAGAATTAGCGGAATTGAGTATGTTCAGGTTTTGGACAACACTTTTAATGTTCAAAGGTGGGTTACTATGTATAAAAGCATAAGGTCTACATTTTCTCAAAAAGATGTTTCCCTAAAATATGACTACTTCAGAGGTGATGGAGATGATTATAAATGGAGAACAGGTCTCTCTGTAGCATATTCAAATTCAGATGATCTGTACATTTTACCAGAATCATACAGAAGGCTCGAAGATCTGAATTTTGGAATAAACGGTAAAGCGAACTTTAAGTTTGGCAAAAAAAGCGGACTGCTTGCAGGTTTATCCTTTAACTACAAAAACAATCTTAACAAAGCCTATGTGTATGGTGGTGCAGAGGCAGACTCTCATATAATTACACAATACATGACACCGGAATTCCAGTATCTTGGAAGAAGCTATTATAAGATTGGAGGGGAACTTACTTTTTATTCAGCTGTAAGTAAGAAAAGTAGTTCTGTGCTCTATGTTAAAGCGGCTGTTGATTATTATAAACCACAGGAAAACAGCGATAACAGAGTCGTCACGAATCTGGGCGTTGGCTTTAATTTCTAAAGGAAAAAATACATAATGATGATTAGAAATATCTTAACATTTCTAATAGCATCAACTCTCTCTCTGTCATCCTCAGTGGAAGCGGCAGAGAGGAGTTTTGCTATTATTGTTGACAACAACACATATAATGCTTGCAGCGCAGAAATTGACTCCTATAAAGCAATGCTGGAGAAGGAGGGCCTTCGCGCTTTTGTTCTAAGTAGAGAGTGGGAAAACCCCGATGCTGTAAAAAACGAGCTACTCTCACGATACAAGACTGAATCCCTGGAGGGGGCAATATTTATAGGGAATATTCCTATCCCCATGTTAAGAGATGCCCAGCATCTTACATCGGCATTCAAAATGGATCAGCAGAGATATCCCTATGACCAGTCCTCTGTCCCTTCAGACAGATTCTATGATGATTTTGATCTGAAATTTGACTTCCTTTTTAAGGACTCGGTTAAGCCCCAGTTTTACTACTACTCTTTGCGGTATGACTCCCCTCAGAAAATTGATTGTGACATATATACAGGAAGACTAAAGCCAACTAAGGGGGGAGAAGAGGGATACGTTCAAATAAGAGAATACTTCAGGAAACTTCTTGTCCAAAGGCAGAGTTCGAATAAACTCGATGTAATTGTCTCCTATACTGGAGAGGGCTCTTTTTCAAACAGCCTAACAGCCTGGAAAGAGGAGGGTGTAACAATGAGAGAACAATTTCCACAAGCCTTCTCAAATAAAAACTCTTCAAAATTTCTGATTTTCCACATGTATCCATTTATGAAGCAGACTGTTACAGAAGAACTCAGGAGGGATGATGTTGACCTTTTCTTGTTCCATGAACACGGAATGCCCGAAAGGCAATATCTTACAGCAACTCCTCTAAGCAAAGGGACTGATGAAAATTTCGAAGCAGCAAAGAGGATTTTCAGAAACAGACTCAGAAGAAACGGATCCGGAAATGAGGCTAACAGAAAACTTACTGAGAGTTGGAAAGAGTACTATAAAATAGACTCAACCTGGTTTTCAGGTGCATTTGACAAAGAGCTGGCAACTAAGGATTCTGTTGAAGAGGCAAATACCGGCATTCTGCTGGAAGATGTTCCAGTGATTAACCCTAATGCAAGGGTGGTAATATTTGACGCCTGTTATAATGGTGACTTCAGAGAGGATAGATTTATTGCAGGAGAATATGTTTTTGCATCAGGAAAGACACTTGTCGCAATTGGAAATTCTGTAAATGTACTACAGGACAAGTCATCCAGCGATCTTCTTGGGATTCTTGGACTGGGCTACAGAGTGGGTGAGTGGGCTCAGATGACAAATATTCTTGAATCTCACATTATTGGTGACCCTACATTTGCTTTTACAAGCATCTCCGGAGATAAGGAGGTAGATTTCAGGAGCGAAAGTACCGCATACTGGATAGAAATTCTAACCAAAAACAGCCATCCCGACATCAAAGGAGTTGCCCTGCATAAACTTTTTAAGCTTAACCATGAAGGGCTTCAGGACATTTTACTTGAAATATATTCCAGCTCACCATTTGCAATGCTCAGACTACAAGCTTTCCATATTCTGCAGCACTATAATGACGGAAGCTTTGAAACGCTTTTAAGGGAATCCGTTTATGATCCCTATGAGTTTATAAGGAGAAAATCTACATACGCAATGGGACGCACCGGCAAAGATGAATTCATTCCATTCATTGCCTCAATCTGGTTAAACGACAGACTTGACGAAAGGGTACGTTTTAATGCTGAATTCTGTTTTGACCTTATGGATATTGAAAAACTCGAAAAAGAGGTTCTCTCCCATATTGAGAGTAGCAGCTCTCTGTATGACAAAGAAAAAATCAAAGCTGAATTCAAAAACAAAATTGAGTCAAGAAAGAGAATATTCCAGATGGGCAGAGATATAACTGACAAGAGTATTGCGCTTAAGACCAGGCTTATGGGAGTTAGCACTCTGAGAAATAATAATTATCACTCTATTGTAGGAGATCTATTAAAGATATTATCTGATCCGGATGAAGATCTCTCTTTGAGAATTAAACTGGCTGAGGCTCTGGGATGGTTCACCCTTTCTCACAGAAGGGCAGACATTATTACCAAGTGCAGAGAGATTGCAGCCAGTGAGAATACAGACGTGCGATTAAGGGGGGAACTTCTTAAAACCGCTAACAGGCTTGAGGTATTTACGCGCAAATAAATAAGATGATGAATAAAAAAATTATAAAAGGGGCACTGTTTATTATCGCGATGATTTTGTGCATAAATGTCAGTGCAAAAAATAAAGTAATAGCTTCAAGAGGAGACTTCGCATCTCGCTTTTTGATAGTTGTGGATAATGACACATATAACGCGTCAAAACGTGAAATTACCGAATACAAAAAAGTTCTGGAAAACGAAGGACTTGGTGTTAATATCCTTATTGGTAAGTGGAGTAATCCAGATGTATTAAGAAGCGAGATAAGAGAGCTTTATATGAAAAAGCCTGTTATGGAGGGGGCTGTATTTGTAGGAAATATTCCTGTTGTTAGAGTACAAAACTTCCAACACTCAACTACTGCATTTAAGATGGATGAGGAGAAGTTTCCTATTGAGGAGGCATCTGTAACTTCAGACAGGTTTTACGATGACCTTGATCTGGTATTTGAACTAATTAAACAAGATGAGAACGCTCCACATATCTTTTATTACAAAATAAAAGAGAGCTCCCCTCAGGTAATCTCAAGCGACTTTTACTCTGCCAGGATGCTTCCCCCAACTGATATGGGAGAAGACCCAAACATCCTACTTAAGAGGTATCTTCAGAAGGTAATTGCCGCTCACAAAGAGAATAATCCACTTGACCGCCTGGTAATTTTTAATGGCCACGGATATAACTCAGACTGTCTGACAGCATGGCAGAACGAGCAGTTTGCCATCAAAGAACAGATTCCTCTCGCATTTAAGAACTCTAAAGGAAACGGTTTTTATAATTTCAGGCAGGACCCGTTTATGAAGTTCAGGCTTTTTGAAAAGATGCAGCAAAACGAGACAGATCTGTTTGTATTTCACGAACATGGTGCCTTTGACACCCAGTATATTAATGGAGAGTACCCTGCACCTAATGAGTTGGAAAAGAGCGGACCGCTAAATGTTATGTCAATCTCTCTCAGAAATACCTACAGGAGGTATAAAGGAGAGAGGGCAGTGAGGTTCAAAGCAGATGTCATAAAGGAGTATGGATTTACAGAGGAGTTCTTTAATAAAGAGAGGCTTGATTCATTAAGAGTTTCAGATTCACTTTTTGCAGCAAGCTTCAATATCGTTCTTAAAGATCTTCCAAAAGTCAAGATGCAGCCAAAAATTTCAATTTTTGATGCCTGTTATAACGGATCTTTCCATCAACCGGGTTATATTGCCGGCTATCATGTTTTTGGAAATGGAAACACAATTGTAGCACAGGGTAATACTGTTAATGTACTGCAGGACAAATGGTCGCTCGAGTTGGTTGGAATGCTTGCAGAGGGCGCAAGAGCAGGATTCTGGCAAAAAGAGTTCCAGTATCTGGAGTCTCACATGATTGGAGACCCTACATACTACTTTTACTCAGAAGGGGCAAAAGAGCTAAACCACAGGCTTGCAAAGTATCCCGGAGACACGGCTAAATGGAGAGACTATCTTAATTCAGATAATATTAACAGACAGGCATTAGCCATTAAACAAATCTCAAAATCAGATGATAAGAACCTTTCTGCAGAGTTACTTACGATTTTCAAAGAGAGCCGCCATTACAGCGTAAGAATGGAGGCCTTCAAAAGGCTTATTGAGACAAGGGATAACAACGCTATTGAAGCAGTAAGACTTGGCCTGGACGATTCGTACGAACTTATAAGAAGGTTTGCCGCCAGATATGCCGCTTACTACGGAGACGATCTTTTTATTGCTCCTCTGGTCCATACTATTCTCTTTTCCAACGAAAGTCAGAGAGTTCAGTATGCTGCACAGAGTTCTCTTCAGATGTTTGATGCACCCAAAGTGGTGAATGAAATTATGAGACAGGTTAATGCTTCCAATATAACAGATAAAGAGAGTACTATTAAGAGCTTCAGTCAATATTATATCCGTCAGGAAAGCTCACAGGAGAGAGCTTTGAAATCAATTAAGGACAAAAAGGAAAAATTTGACACAAGAATGTCGGCAGTAAGAGGTCTCCGCAATTACAACAACCACAAACAGGTTTCGTCCCTTCTTGAGGTACTTAAAGACAACTCAGATGACAATAAAATTAGAGTTGCCCTTGCAGAGGCTCTGGGCTGGTTTAAGCTGAGTATTCACAGAGATGCGATATACGAAATTCTTCAAACCGTTAACAGAGATAGTTCCTCTTCAGAGCAACTCAAATTGGAGACTTTACAAAGTCTTGAAAGATTGAAATAGTCTATTCAATCTCCAAACCCCATTCAATCCCTTTTAGGGTAGCCGGAATGCCTCTCTTCATCCAGAGAGGCATTGGCTCCCCTTTAAGATAATGATCAAAGAACTGAGATAATCTTACGCTCAGGTCTTTTGCATTTACCCTGCCGGAAAGGTTGTGAGTCTCCTTGTTGTACTGCAGCATCCAGGCCGGCTTGCCAAGCCTGCGCAAAGCAGTAAAGTACTCAATACCCTGGTACCAAGGAACAGCCTCATCGGCATCATTAGCCATAATCAGGACAGGAGTCTGAATTTTATCTGCGTAGAACAGAGGAGAGTTCTCAATATAGAGATTAGGAGCCTCCCATAAAGTTTTTCCTATCCTGCTCTGTGTATGCTCGTATTGAAACTGGCGAACCATTCCTGAGCCCCAGCGGATTCCGCCGTATGCACTTGTCATATTTGCAACCGGTGCACCTGCACCAGCCGCTTTCCATTTAAACACCTGTGGCTGAGTAATCATATAGGCAACCTGATAGCCTCCCCAGCTCTGTCCCTGAATTGCAATATTGTCCCTGTCTACCCAAGGATTTTCACAAAGTTTCTCAACACCCGGTACAATACAGTCAAGTGCACTTTTGCCCGGATAACCAACCTGATAGTAGATATCCGGAACAAAAACAAGATAACCATTACTTGTGAAGAAGGTTATATTGATTGTTGAACGACTTGGAGCCGGAGCTCTGTAATAGTGCAGGTAATCACTGGTCCTCTCATAGAAATATACAATCATAGGATACTTCTTGGCTGGATCAAAATTCTCCGGTTTATGCAGAATTCCATCCACATCAAGTCCTGTCGCCGATTTCCATTTAACCAGCTCATTGGTTCCCCATATATAATCCCTTTGCTGAGGATTTATATCTGTATATTTTTGCTGAGTCTTAAAGTTGTCCCTTGTAATCCAAAGCTCAGGAGAGGTCGTGAAGTTATGTTTAATGTAGGTAATTACAGACCCATCCTTTGCTTTTGTGAGATAATTAAATGTAAAAGGCTCTAAAATCCACTTTCTTAAAACCGGTTTGCGTTTTCCCATCTCCTTGTAATAGTACCCATTCTCCTTTGTAGAGTTATCAAATACTGAGAAGTAAATAGTCTCACCTGGTTTTATTTGGGTTAGTTTTACACCTGGAGTTCCCGGAGGCAGCAGCATCTTATCAAGGCGGACTATTCTGAAAGTCTTATTCTCCAATCTGCCTGTTCCATCTGTAAGGTTAACTGAAGGACGCACACCATCTGGATCGACCATCCAAACATCAAATCTGTCATATAGAAACAAATTTCTATCCCCCTCACTCCACCCTCCATGGCCGTATGATGGTGCCATCTGAGGTGAATCGTGAAGTTCGTTAGCAAAAGAGAAGCTCACATCATTTGCAATGCTTCTGAATGATCCATCTGATGAGTTGTATGAATACCATTTTTTCTCAAGATTATTGTACCATATCAGGTATTTACCGTCAGAAGAAGGGCTTACACTACTTATATATACATCTTCAAGAATAAGTTTACTCTTTCCATCTTTTACCGAGACAATGTACAGATCACTATGCGGATCTGCAGACCACTGGCTCTCCATCTCATATCTCTTGTCAGACACACTATATCCCCATTCTGATGACCATTCCGGAACATGTACAAGTTCGTAATCTTCTTTTGCAAGCTGAACCAGGCTCTGGTCACCATCAAGCTCAATGGTGCTCAGGTATGATTTTTTTAACATTCGCTGAAGATTAAGAAGCTGATAAGGCTGTATATAAGGCTCAGCATAATGCCACAAATCAAGCTTGGCAACCTCTGACTCTGCAATAGTTGTATCCTTCTCAGGCATTACCTTTGAAATTCCAAAAAACAATCTGTTGGCAGATTTATTAAACTGGAGAGATCTGTTTTCACTCACGACCCATTTTTCAGGCAGACCTTTGGTGTTGTTATCAACGGTAACCTTCGCCTTTTCAAAGCCATCTCTGTAGATAAGAATTGAGATGCTCTTTGCTCCAGCTTTTGTTGTGTCAAGCTTAGCATAAAATGCAAGAGCCTTGTTGTCCTCACTGACTACCGGAAGCTTAACACTCTGCTTGGGATTTATTTCAATTATTGGGTTAAGCGATTTGTTTGCCGGAAGGTATGAATAGAGGCCCGGTCTATATAAAGAATCTTTGGAATTTGGCTTCCTAACGAAAAAGAGTGTATCTCCCCCCCTGCTGTAATCATACTCAGCAACATATTTGATAGTATCAACGACTCCGGATGAATAGTTATAAACCATCAGGTCAGCCCCCTCGTCTTTCTCCTTTTTGGGAGCCTTTTTTGTTTTAGAAGTATCTGCAGGAGGTGTCGTCTGGAAAGCCAGTGAAAGCCCACCCTCTCTGCCTGTTTTGAAACCTTTCAGATATGGAAACTTCTTAAGCTCCTTTGTATTGAGATTATAAATACCTAAAGTATCCTTAGGCATTTTATCTGCCTTAACCTTCTTAAGTCTGGCGCTTTTGCTCTCTTCAAACTTTGGTTTTATTGTGAAGGCAGCAAATTTTCCATCCTTTGACAATTTATAGGAAGTCCCTCTTGGAATTATGTTTTGTTCGTTTGTTTTAAGATTATGGATAACCATAGAGCCATCTCCCTCCTGGGCACTGATATAGAACAGTGTATACCGGGCATCATCAGTCATGCTGAATCCGCCAATATTTTTCCAGTTATCATAGACACTATGGTCCAATGGCCTCTTCTGGCCCCACACTGTAAGTGAGATCAGACAAAATGAGAATAAGATTAATGGGAATTTTTTCATTAGTTCCTGAACATTAAATATTTGAAGTAATTTGCAATGATGCACCTCAAATTTACGAATTATAATGGCTCTATTTGCACTGTTCAGGCTAAGATACAAGCTGGGACTCCGCCCATATGGTCGTGGTCGTCGTGGGTAATTATGAGGCCCGTCAAGGCCGATTCTTCAACGCCCGCCTCCCGCAATTTCTCAATAAGCTGACCCACCGTCTCCTCATAGCCGCAATCCACAAGAAAATTGCCCGTCTCAGTGCCAACAAGCACCGGGTGGACAGTGTAAACCACACCGTCGATAGTATGAGTGAGGGGGAGAGGGGTGATGGTCATATCTATAAAAATATTAATTGATTATTTACGACTTTACAAATTATAATATTAGCTATTCTATAATAATTCCATTTTTAAGAGGATTTAATTTCAACATAAGTTATTGTTTTAAAAACTTATTATCAGTAAATTTACAGCCGTCAACAAAACATTATATCAATTACTTATCCATTTTTTGTGAATAAATTACTTCCAGAGAAAACAAAGCATTCAATCTACAAACTCCATTTCGGTAATTTAATAAATTAAAAGTTAATCTCATTTTCTAAATAAATTACTTAATCCAATTAATATACTTTACGATTTAAAAATAATTACACAACATCTGAAATATTGATAAGAAAGTATCATAATTACCAAACTTTAACTACTTAATTATGATCCTATCAAATAAATTACACGAGTTCAAAATACATAAAATTTACAATAAAGAGATTCCAGATTAGCTTTTAGTGTAGGTATTTATTTGAAGTAAAAAAACACATCAACTTATATTCATTGCCTAACTCAATTCCATATAATGTTAGATTTCTACTATAAATTTCACAATAAGAACTTTTTAAAAAAGAGTCGAGAACTCTCAAATGAATTAAAACTCATACTAACCATAAACAAGGTTAAGCCATCTTCCTCTTCAGAAATTCTAATTGATTGTAGATATGAAAAAATACTAGGTCAAGACTTATTCTCTGAATTAAACGACCTTTATTATTCTATTAAATTATTATCTGACACCGACCCTTTTTTATTAAAATATTTTGATTCTGTTAAAGTTGAGCCGTATTCCGATTACCAATTTGCTGATTTTTTCTGCGGTGCGGGGGGCCTAAGTGAGGGTATAATTCAGGCTGGGTTTGATCCTGTGTTTGTAAATGATCATAATATATCATCTCTAGAAACGCACTACTTTAATCACAATTTATCAATTCGCAATTTTTATGGTGTTGACATAGAGGTTCTTGAAAAAGAAATAGATAGTATTAAGCATCTGTTCAAAAACATAAAACTTGTTGCTGGTGGCCCACCATGCCAGGGATTTTCTATGGCAAATAGACAACCTTTGTGCGATGATCCTAGAAATTCTTTATATAAATTTTTCTTAAACATGATTTCATACATAAAACCGGACTGGTTTATTATGGAAAATGTTCGAGGAATGAGGAATAAAGAATCCGAAATTGAAAAGGACATCCGAATAATAGCAGGTAGTGAATATAATTTTCTTCCTCTCGTTTTAAATGCAAAGGATTTTGGAGTGCCTCAGAACAGAGAGAGATATTTTCTAATTGGAAATAGAATTGGCATTTCGATGTTAGAAATGAAAATGAAATTCGATTATGTAAGCAAATGTAATAAACAATATGTACTAAGTGATTCATTATTTGGTTTGCCAAATATATCTACAAATAGAAGCTCGCGAAGCTCATCTATAGATGATGAAAATCACGGTTTCAGAATACGTAAATTTACTCCCGCATTGAATGATTACATTTCTGAGATAAATCAACAAAGAGAAATACACTATCTTCTAAATCATAAATCAAGATTCAATAACGAAAATGATCTTGAGATTTATAAACGTCTTAAACAAGGGGAAGATTCAACAGCTGAAAGTATACAAGACATCCTAAAATACAAGAATAGAAAAGATATTTTTAAGGATAAGTATAAAAAACTTAACGAAAATGATGTTTGCAAGACAATCACATCTCACATGAAATATGATTGCCATATGTATATTCATCCTACTCAGGTAAGAGGCTTAAGCCCAAGAGAAGCCGCAAGAATTCAATCGTTTCCTGATGATTATTATTTCAGAGGCAATCTTAATGATTGGTATTACCAGATTGGTAATGCGGTACCTGTGAAATTAGCAAAAATTATTGCATCTACAATCAAAAGTTTTTACGCATGAATTATATTGAATTATTTGCCGGTATAGGCGGTTTTCGAATGGCATCTGAATTAATTAATAAAGATACAGGTATTCCTTTGCAATGCGTTGGGTTTTCTGAAATAGATAAATATGCTTTAAATACATATTACGCGAACTATCAAATATCGTCTGAAACCGAAATGAATGATATTATTTCATTTACTGCTAATGAAAATAATATTAAATCCTTATTAGATTTCGATATTGTAATGGGGGGGTTTCCATGTCAAGCATTTAGCATAATGGGAAAACAACTTGGGTTTAATGATAAAAGAGGATCTATTCTCTTTAGTATAAAGAAAATACTAAAAATTAAGCATCCAAAATTTATAATTTTGGAAAATGTTAAACATTTGCAAAAACACAATAATGGGGAAACGCTTCAATTTATTCTGAGTTTTTTTAAGAAAAATGGATACGAATATGTTGACACTGTAATTCTGGATAGCAAAGAATTTGGGCTACCTCAAAGGCGATCTAGATTATTTATTGTATGCAGTAAGAAGAACATGAACCTTGAGCTAAACCAGGAGAAAATAGTTCAAAACTTCAAAAAAATAACATCTCATTCTCTTAGAACTTATCGTAATGTTTTAGAAATACTTGAGAAAGAAGTTAACAATAAATATTATCTATCTGAAAAAATTAAACAAACAATCCTTGCAGACGGATCAAAAAATTTTAAATCAAAGTCTCAGATTGACCTAAATATCGCAAGAACCTTGACCGCTACAATGGTTAAAATGCATAGGGCTTGCCAAGACAACTATTACTCTGATGACTTTATAAATTTTGGGATAAGCCATAAAGAAACGCCAAAAGAAATGCTATTCAGTATGCAGATTAGGAAGTTAACTCCACGAGAAGCACTTATGTTACAGGGATTTGACGAGGAATTCTATAATCTTGCAAAAAAAATGAACGTTAGTGATCATCAACTATATAAACAAGCTGGAAATGGATTAAGTGTTAATACCGCATATGCTCTACTTCATTACTTATTTATAGATCAACACATTCAAGATTACTATGAAACTACCTAATTGGACTGAAAATGAATTAATCCTAACTCTTGATCTATATTTTAAAATCAAGAGAGGTGAACAGACTCAATCATCCGCCATTCTTAATGAAATGAGTAAAAAGCTTAGAAATCTTATTATTAACAAGGACTTTGTTGATGATCCTGTTTTTCGCAATAAAAATGGTATTTCAAGAAAGCTTGGAAATTTCGCCGCAATTGATCCTAATAATCAAGGCAAAGGTCTTTTCTCATATTCAAAGCTTGATAAAGAGATTTTTATGAGATATTTCGAAAATCAAATCGAGTTAATTAAAGCAGTTAATTCAATTGAAAATACAAATTTATCTATTAGCCCCGCGAAACTTCAGTGGACAGAAGAAGAGTTAATTCTTGTTTTAGCGCTCTATAAAGAGCTTACATATGGACAAATGCATGGTAGAAATGCAAAAGTAATTGCAATGAGTAATCTTCTAAGAAGCCTTCCTATTCATGATATCAAATTACATTATAATAATTTCAGGAGCGCAGCATCTATATCACTTAGGCTAAGCAACTACAGAAGTTGCGATCCTAAATGCAATTCAAATGGTTTAAGAAGTTCTGGGAAAGGTTTGTTTAAGGAAATCTTTACTAAGTACTCAAATAACGATGAACAATTCTATAGCATGCTTTCTTGTATAGTCAAAAAATACAAGATTGACTTAAGTAAAATAATTTCCAGAGACTTCGTTTTAAACAATATTTCTCTAGAACAACAGCCTATCATGTCAAATTTTCAAATTCATAAAAACAAAGAGACCAGTAGTACCTTTTTAAACAAAGTAAAAAATTATTATTCGAGAAAGTCTATCTCATGTTCTATATGTAACATTGACTTAAATAAAATATATGGGAAACTGGGAGAAGACGCTATAGAATACCATTGCATTAAAAAGAATTTTATAAATAATTCATATAATGTTGAAGTAAGCATTGGAGATTATATACAAGTTTGCCCTTCGTGTCATAAAATTTTAGACAAATTTTATGGCAAATTGGATTATAATGACCTAAAAGCCATAATAAAAAATGAATAATGAATTCTGAATTTGATATAGTAAGGCCTGATCCCGACAAGGAGGTTAATTCGCTTAGAGCTTTTGGTTACTCAATTGAAACTGCTATTGCTGATATTATCGATAATTCAATTTCAGCTAGAGCTAATGAAATTCAAGTTTCTTATGATATTGGCTCTTTTGGCTCTTTTGTAAGAATTGAGGACAATGGTAAGGGAATGTCATCAGAGGAACTTACAAATGCTATGAAAATGGGTAGTTTTAATGCAGTAGACGAAAGAAATAGTGATGATTTAGGGCGTTTTGGATTAGGTCTAAAGACCGCTTCTTTTTCTCAATGCAAGCGTCTAAGTGTATTATCAAATAATGGAAAATCAGAAAGCATTCGAGTTTGGGACCTAGATGTAATCCAGGATAAAAAGGAATGGATTTTATTTAAAACCTGCTTAGATAAATCGTCACAATGTAAAATTAATTGTCTCAAAAGTGAAACTGGAACAATAATTTTATGGGAAAAACTTGACAGACTGGCAGAAACAGGAAATAGCGAAACAGATCGAGAAAATTTTTATAGAAAATTTGAAAATGTCACAAAATATTTAAGTCTAGTTTTTCACAGATTTATTGATGATAACAGGCTTAAGATATTTATTAATGGAGAGGAAATTCCATCGACTAATCCTTTCATTATATCTAATAATAAGCCTTCACAAGAGCTTCAAGAAAGTTTTTTCATTATTAATGGCTCAACAATCTCAATTAAGCCATATATTTTACCTCACGAATCATATTTATCAAATTCTAATCAAAAAAACTATGATTTAACAAGAGGATGGATAGAGCATCAAGGGATTTACTTATATCGCAATGAGCGGCTCATTATTGATGGTTCTTGGATGGATTTAAAAATTAAACAAAGAGAAAGTCAGCGTTTAGTAAGAATTTGCATTGAAATTACGAATAAACATGACAAAGAATGGCAAGTAGATGTTAAAAAGGCCTCTGCAAAAGTTCCTGATTCTATAAGAAAAAACATCCTTCAAATATGCATATCTGCGATTAATCAGGGAATTAAGGTCTATACTCACAGAGGTGCATATATTCGTAGAAAAGGTGAGAAAAAAAACATAACATATACATGGATATGCAAAACCAAAAAGGGTGAAAAATCATATCAAATTAACAACCAACACCCACTTTACACATTAATTAGTGATCTTCTTGGGGATAATCAACATATTTTCAAATCTTTTATTACCACCATTGAATCTACAATTCCCATACAACTAATTTTAAATGATTCATGTGATGAAAATGTAACTCTTATTCAACCAATTGAAAATAATAAAGAGTTAATTAAAATGGTCTTTAAAGAATTTGTCGATTGCATGGTTAAAAGCGGAGTTAAAGAGGAACAAGCAATAGACGAGCTTAAAACAACTGATTTATTTTGTAAATATTCTGACTTATTATGATACACTACAATGAGATAAAAGCTAATGTTAGGAGCATATATGAGACATTTAAAAAAATCAAGCCCTTTTCAGATGCGATAAATGATGCAACTACGCTTGTAGTATCACAAATCCCAATTGAAGAAATTTTTCATCCAAATATAACTTTTTCTTCAATTACAGAAATCTCAGCCTTTCTAAGTGAAGAGCTCATTGAAGAGGTTAATTTAGTTGTAGATATAGGTGATCAGCATACAATTTTTGATAACAAAGATCATATTGAATGGTATATACAAAAGATAGCTGAAGGTGAAATTAGCTTCAAGTTCTGGCCTCGATACAAAAAATATTTAAATTACATAAAAGGCTGGGCAACTACAACAGTTGAAAATCTTGACCAAACAACTGATAGCATAATTGAATTATTTGAGGATCCTACGATAAAGAATAGACCTTTTGACAGAAGAGGCTTAGTTGTTGGATATGTTCAATCTGGTAAAACAGCAAGCTTTATGGGGGTTATTAATAAGGCTATCGATTCAGGTTATAAAATTATCATAGTTTTAGCCGGGATGCATGAAAACCTAAGACAACAAACTCAAGAAAGAATTGATGAAGAAATACTTGGAAGAGACACTAGTATAAAAGCTGAAATAAAAAGGATTGGCGTATCAACGTTACCTGGGGAATCATATTACCCAATTGACATTTTTACAGAATCAAATTATGATGCTCGAAAAAATGGAGATTTTAATTTAAAAAAATCTCACGGGACTCCTCCAACCTCAGACAGATGTATTTTGTTTGTTGTGAAAAAAAATAAATCAATTCTTAAGAACCTAATAAAATACTTTAAAGGCTGGATCGACACTTTTGATGAAGATCTTGTTTTTGAAGAAGATTCAATCAAACAATTTAATAACATTCCCCTATTAATTGTTGATGACGAAGCAGATCAAGCATCAGTAAATACAAAAACACACATAGATAGCGATGGTGATGAAGTCGACCCAACTGCAATCAATGAGTGTATTAGAGAATTGATGCAACTTTTTAGACAAAAAATTTACCTTGCCTACACCGCAACGCCTTTTGCAAATATTTTTATTCATCATGATTTTCCACATTCAATTTTAGGTAAGGATCTATTTCCAGAGTCGTTTATTAAGACACTGGAATCTCCCACAAATTATTTCGGTCCAAGGAAAGTGTTCGGATTAAATGAGACTAGTGAGCCGGGGTTGCCAATAGACAGAATTATTGAAGATGCCGGAATGAAAGACTCTGATTTTGTACCCATTAAACACAAATCTGATTACATCCCAAAATACATCCCAAACAGCCTTAAAGAAGCAATTGACTCCTTCATCATTTCTTCCGCAATTAGATGGTTACGAGGTCATTCTAAGAAACATAATACAATGCTAATCCATTGTACCAGATTTACTAATACACAAAATGAAATCGGAGTATTAGTTAAAGAATATGTGAAAGTTCTAACTCGCGAAATAGTTGGTAAAAATATTAATACAATAAGCAGACTTGAGAACCTCTACAAAAGAGATCATTCAATCACAACATTAAAAATGAAGGGCTCAGAACATAATTGGAAAGATATAAAAGCGAGCTTGCCCAAAGTTGTAAAAAAACTAGAAAATAATTGTTTAATTATTAATGGAACCGTTGGTGATATTTTAGACTATAAAAATAAAAAAGATACCGGTTTATGGGTAATTGCAATAGGTGGCGATAAGCTTTCAAGAGGCCTTACACTTGATGGATTAACAGTGAGTTATTTTACTCGAGCAACAACTTTGTATGACACACTTATGCAAATGGGAAGATGGTTTGGGTATAGACACGACTTTGAAGATCTATGTAGAATTTATACAACAAAAATGCTTTATGATTGGTATAGAAATATTTCAATTGCATTTGAAACTCTACGATCTGAACTGATTGAAATGGAACGACTAAGGCTAACTCCAAAAGAATTTGGATTAAGAATAATCTCTCATCCTGATATGATGATAACAAATTCAATGAAAATGAGAGATTCAACACCTTTAAAATTAAATTACAAGGGGACATGCACTGAGACAACAACGTTTCCAAATAATGAGAAAGTTATCGAATCTAATTATTTATGTACGCAAGATCTGATTTACAAATTAGGTAAACCAGATATTGAAAATCCCAACAAAATAATTTGGCAAAAAGTACCATTGGAGATAATTCTCGGATTTTTAAACAACTATCAAACTTATAAAGGTTTACCAGCTGCAAACTCTAAAAGGATAAAACAATACATTGAAGCACAAATTTCTGAATCTATAACAGATTTTAATTATTGGAATGTTTCCCTTGTGACTTTAGACCGATCTCAAAAGAAAGAAAATCTGATTTCATTTGCTGGACATGAAATAAAGCCTATTAACCGTTCGATCAAGGAAAAAGCATCGGATAAATTGTTCATAAAAATGATGACTGATAAAATTGATGAAGCTGTCGACTTGGATATAAATCCAGAATCCTTGACTAGAAAACAGATCAGATTATCTCCAAATAGATTTTCTCGTCCATTACTAATGATATATGTTTTAAACATCTTAGATTTTGAGACTGGAAATATCTTAAAGTTTGATAAAAATATAATTGGATTTGCAATAAGTTGGCCTGGAAACGGGAACTCTGTTGATTTACAATATTATGTTAACACTGTATATCAAGAACTTGACTTAAATTACTATGAGGAAAATTAATTTTTCAAATATTTGGGATAAAATTAATGACGAGTCTCGCCAAAGTCCAAATTCTCTAATTGCAAGAAAAATCCCATCAATCAGTAAAGAGTCTGTGTTTATTGCATCCGATTTTAACAATAATATTCGCTGTCTTTTTATTGATCTTTCATCTGTTAAGTATTTAAATACGGGGAAGTTACCGTTATTTAAAGGCCTTGAGATTAACGAAATGGAACTTACAATTGGGGATTGTAAGCAGCGCCGTTTTCTTAGAATCTCTCAAACGATTCCAAATACTGAAAATATTTTTGAGCTTTTTATTTCAGATATTTGTAAAGATATTATTGACCTTCAGACCTTTTCACTACTAGAAAAAACAATTTTTAGAAGTCTAAGTGAGTGGAAATTATTTTTTGAAAGATATCCAACAGAGTTCTTATCCATCTCATCTCAAATGGGATTATATGGTGAATTAACTTTTTTAGAGAAAATTCTTTTCCCACGATATCCTTTTTATGAATCAATTCAATATTGGACTGGAGCAAAGCGAACAAATCATGATTTTCAATTCAACAACATTGCTGTTGAAATCAAAACAACCGCTAGTAAGGAACATACGAAAATTCACATAAGTTCAGAAAGACAATTAGACAAAACAGGGCTTAATAAATTATTTCTAATTTTATATCACATAAACACTCATGAAAATGATACTGAAACATCACTTTCGTCTACAGTTAGTCGAATTAGAAGTTTGTTATCAGATGACTTAATTGCACTTGATGCATTCAATACTCAATTGATCAGATGCGGTTACTACGATGATTTCAGCAAGCTATACACATTGGGGTTTTCATCTTCAAAATGTAATATTTTTGAAGTTTGTGAAGACTTTCCTTCAATAACAACACAAACAATTCCAAACGGGATCGGAGACCTAAAATATACAATAATGGTCTCTGCTTGTGTACATTTTGAGATATCAGAATCAGATTTTGTAAAATACATTTAACTATGAACCTTAAAGAATTTGCAATAGACTTCACAGAGAACATCTTAATTTCTACAGAAATCGGGGAAAGTAGTCAAGAAGATGAAATTACAAGCGATATAATTGAATATATAAAAGATACTGGCGATGTTATTGAACCTGAGCTATGCCACTTTAAACAGCGAGGTTTAAAAATTAATGCGTTTGATTATGATCAAGAAGGTAATACTTTAGATCTTTTTATTACAGTAGTAAAGCCATCTATTGGGCTTCAAAATGTGTCAGATAATGATATATCTGAAGCATATGAAAAATTAAAAAAATTATTTCTAGAGGCAATTTCAGGAAAATTAATACAAAAAGTAGATGAATCTAATGAAATGGCTTATGAGCTCATTCAGATTATTCAAGATTCAAAAGAAACTTTAGAACATGTTCGTTTTTTTGTATTGACAAATGGACTTGCATCTCCTGATAATATTCCAAATAATTATGTTGAAAATGAAATTACTTACGATTATTATCTATGGGATATAGGCAGAGTATACCAGCATTATACAATTAAATCCGGAAAACAGAAAATTGAAATTGACTTTTCAACAGATTATAACCACCGACTAAAATGTCTTAAAATGGAAGACGTAAGCGATAAAGTCGATGTTTATATTGCAATTGTTCCCGGATCTATTCTTGCTAACATATATAGCAATTATCAACAAGGTTTACTTGAAAAAAATGTACGAACCTTCCTTCAATTCAAAGCAAAAGTTAATCGTGGAATTAAGAAATCCATAATGGAAGAACCTGATATGTTTTTTGCATATAACAATGGTATATCAACTACGGCTGATAGTGTCGAGATTGATTATGAAGACAACACATTATATATTACTAAAATAAATAATTGGCAAATCGTAAATGGTGGACAAACAACTGCTTCTTTATACTCAACTTCATTAGATAAAAATACTGATTTATCAAAGGTATTCGTACAAATGAAACTTTCTGTTATTAAGCAAGAAGTCCCTGTAGAACTTATAATTCCTTCAATTTCTAGGTATGCTAATAGCCAAACGGCAATAAAAGACTCTGACTTCAGTTCTAATGATCCATATCATGTACATTTAGAGATATTTTCAAGACAAGAATGGATTCCAACCAATACCGGTGGTAAGGCAACAAGTAAATGGTTCTATGAAAGAACAAGGGGCCAATATCTTGATGAACAATCTCAAAAACTTGCTGCTTCTGACCTTAGACGATTTAAAATTGAATATCCAAAAAATAAAAAGTTTTCAAAAACAGACTTAGCTAAATACGAATTAAGCTGGCAACAACGCCCTTATGATGTAAGTAAGGGTGCAGAAAATAATTATAGGATATTTGAATCTGAACTAAAAAAAAGACCCGTTGAAGTCACAAAAGATTATTACCATCGAATTATTGCAAAAGCAATTTTGTTCAATGAAATTGATAAACAAGTATTAAAAAAACAGTTAGGAGGATATAAAGCAAACATGGTATCATACATAATGGCAATGATATCATACAAGACAAATCGTAAACTAGACTTAGATAAGATCTGGGATAATCAGACGTTATCTGAAAATCTATATCAAGTTATTGATGAATTAATTCCTATAGTTTGGGAACATATTAATAATCCGTTAAAACAAGGAATGAATATTGGAGAATGGTGTAAAAAAATTGAATGTTGGAATTCACTCTCTGATAAATTCTATGTTATTGAAAAACTTAAAGATGAATTAATAGCAAATTCAGATGATCGCAGTGAAGTGTCTGTAGAATATTCTGACGCTGAGAAAAAATTTATTGAAGATATTTCAAATATTCCTCCAATAACTTGGTTTTCAATTTCAAAATGGGCAAAGGAAAACAGTCTACTTTCGCCTCTTGAAAGAAAGGCAGCATATAACTTTGGTGCAATATTAAATAGGAATCAACAACTTTCATTTAAACAGGCAAAATTTGCATCAAAAATATTGAAACAATCAAATGAGCTTGGATTTAATATGCTAACTGATTCTGGAATTCAATAATGCAACGTTGGAATATGGAAAACTGGTTTTAAATATTAATACAAAACAAGTTTAGCTAAAAATAACTTTTTAAATATTTAGCCCAGTTATGCATTTATAATTTTTGAATATTTATTGTATCAAATTGAATTAATCAACTTAAAAATTTAGTCACCCCCTCATAAACCCCCACATATTCCTCTGGTGTCATCTTTTTGGCGAGGGCGGCGATTAGGGTGAGGGGAATCTGGCCGGGCTGTTTGAAGCGGATGCAGCTTTTGCCCATATCGAGGCGGGTGGAAGAATGGAGAGGGTATTCGGCCTTAAGCCATTCAAGCATTGGCGTACTCATATAAATCCCAAAATGGTAGAGGGCAATGTGCCCCTTTTGCGAAGCAAGGCTCATGAACGGCAGCGGCTGGCCGGGGGTGGCGTGGTACCCTTTGGGGTAGGTGGAGAGCGGAACGGAGAATGTGATCATCCCGTAGCTGATACCCTCCTCAAAGCCCGCCGGCAGGTTATCCCTGAGGCAGTTCAGGAGTGTCAGCATAGCTTCTCTGCGCTCTTGCGGCAGGGAGGCGATATATTCCTTTGCTGTTTTCATTTCGAGAATTTGTATTTTTATGTTTTCACATTCAGCGTCTGTTTAAACCCTTTCGGGCTAATATATTTGAGACTCAGAAACTTTTACAGGTATATTTACAAATTAATAATCATAATAAATTTGGCCATGAAAAATAAGTATTTGCGACTTTTGGCTTTCACATTTTTTGCCAGCGGAATTTGGGATACAATTGCAGGAATATTATACATCTTTTTCATAGGCACAGGCCGCCAAATTGATAATCCGCCAATAGATCCATTCTTTGCAATATTCCTCGGATCGTTTTTTATCTGCTTTGCATATCTTCAGTTTTTATCATCATTTAATATTAAAAGATATGCGTTCAATGTGGGATGTCTGATTATTGGCAGGCTGTTTTATATAATACAGCTTTACATATTTATGATTTTTGCAGAAGGTTTCCCTTCTACATTTTGGTTTACGGGAGTTATTGATGGCACTTTCACAATCCTGTATATCTTCTTTGCTATTAAAAGCGGGCTAGGTCTGAGAGACCTGTTTCTCCCAAAAAGAGCAGCTATTAATCTCTAGATTTTCCGGTCAGCTTTTTCCGGCAGATCCTTTTTGCTTGAAGGTTATCAGCTCAAGTAAATCCTTAAGATCTTGCTCTTCCCTTATATCCAGCGTAAGTGGAATGAGTTTGCCTATGGGTTTTGCTGAGGCGAAGGCGGATTTGTGCGAAGGGTCAATCTCAAGGGTGGCAATGCCGGCACCGGTTTTTTCAGTGAAGTAGAAACTGGTTTTGAAATAGCCATCCCAGGCGCTCAGCCAAAAGACGGTTTTGCCTTTGGCGGTCGCTTTGCAAAGCCAGGCTTTGCCGTCATTATACCAGCGCCACTCGAATGTAATTTTAAATGGCGGGCCGGAGATATCTCCGGCGAGCTTTTCGTAAGCCGGCCATGAGCTGCCTATTGCAGATGCAATTGTATGCGGGTCGGGGTTGGTGTTTGGGTCTCTGAGCTGTTGCATATTGTTCTGATGTGTTAGTTGTTAGCTGGCCGGCCGGTGAGATTTTGTCACCAAAAAATTACTCTTCGAGCAAAATCACAAAATCCCGAACCGCATCAATATCCTCAATCTTCACCTTATGCTCCTTCAGGTACTTTTTCATAAAATCTGCCCTGTGCGGATAGAGCTTCCGGAGCTGATTTATGGTGCTGAATTTCTCTGGCTGGCTGCCTTTGTTTATCCAGTAGTTAATATAGGGCTTGGTTTTGTAGCCTTCGGGCAGGGAGAGGTTGTAGACCGCTCCGCCTCCAACTAATGTGGACATTGTTACCGTCGATGAGGTCTGAGATGTGGTTCCGTAAGGGCCGGGTTTCCCCGGGGCAATTACTGAGCATTTGTATTCGGCACACAGGCTCTTTGCGGGATGTGCGTCATCTGACGAAGGGCTCAGCCAGAGCTCCTCAACAAACTTTTTATTGAAAACAACGAACCTCCTTCCGGCAATCACAACAGAATCGACCCTGCCAATTTCGTTTTCGCCAATGGCCAGAACCTTCCCCTTGCTCATAAAAACCACCTCCTCTGTAAGGGCGTTTAAATTAAGCGAGCCCTTGTTTATCGGCCCACCCTTAAGAAAAATATCCCCCTCGGTAAATTCAGGGAAAATGTAATGCGTGAGGACAATCCCTCTTGTTTGCGCCTGCGCCGGCTGGGTTACTGCAGTCACCATGGCAAGGCCCATAGTCAGGCCAATGGCTATGCTGACTGCCATTCTGATGCTTTTGCGGATTCCTGAGTTTTTCATCTTAGCTGTAACATTGTTGTTGTGCAAGAACTCACTTTAGTCACAAAATCTTCTGCGGCCGCTCTCAGCTCCTTTCCTTCAGGAGTTTGAGTGTCGGCCTTCTTGATAATGGCATTTATCTGTGGCTTAAAGGCTCCCCACGAATTCATATAGTTTAAAAAGATTCCGGAGCCTTTATAGGTTGGAAATTCTACCGGAACTATTTCTGTAAGCATTGCTGCAGGCCGATTTCCGCTTGTCATTGTCCAGATGTTTTCAACAAACAGTGAGTCCAGTTTGAAAAGTGCTTTTGCAGCACTTCCAAATTTCATCATCACTATATTCTGTATAGATGACACTCCTTTCGCAAGATCCATTGTTAGCGACTCTGCACTCCTGTGCTGAACGTAGAACTCTTCGAATGAATTTGTGTATACTCTCCATACCAAAATCTGAGCTTCGTATGGCCCTGTCCCCGACATTGGAGGCATTACAGAGCTGCGCAGCTGGATGTCAGTCTCGGCAGGCATTGGTGCTTTTGTACAGTTCTGAAACGTCACGGCCATTAAAACAACAGCGCATCCGGCTACAACTAATCTTGCGACCTTAGGGAATGATAATGATTTCATGTTTAGGGATTTTGATGAATACCCAAATGTAACAAAAAATGTTGTTGGCCGCACTTGCCTCAGAGGTAAAGTGTCAAATCATTCAATAACAGACTGTATAACAAGTCGGTTAATAAT